>SUYP01000036.1 GCA_015060395.1 Bacteroidales bacterium | reverse complement strand
ATGTCTGCTCCTTCAAAGGACGCTACTCCAATGTTCGTTTACGGTGTTAACCACGAGACTTACGCTGGTCAGGACATCATCTCTAACGCATCTTGCACAACTAACTGTCTTGCTCCTATCGCTAAGGTGCTCAACGACAAGTTCGGTATCGTAAAGGGTCTTATGACTACTGTTCACGCTGCAACAGCTACTCAGAAGACTGTTGACGGTCCTTCACGCAAGGACTGGAGAGGTGGCCGTGGTATCCTCGAGAACATCATCCCTTCATCTACAGGTGCTGCTAAGGCAGTAGGTAAGGTTCTTCCTGTTCTTAACGGTAAGCTTACAGGTATGGCATTCCGCGTTCCTACTTCTGACGTTTCAGTTGTTGACCTTACTGTAGTTCTCGAGAAGGAGGCTACAATGGCAGAGATCTGCGCTGCTATGAAGGAGGCTTCAGAGGGCGAACTCAAGGGTATTCTCGGTTACACTGAGGACGCAGTTGTTTCAACTGACTTCCGTGGCTGCTCTAACACATCTATCTTCGATGCTAAGGCAGGTATCAGCCTTGACGCTAACTTCGCAAAGGTTGTTTCTTGGTATGACAACGAGTGGGGTTACTCAAACAAGGTTCTCGAGATGGCTCGCGTTATCGCGAAGTAATCTGAACCTGTTCAGAAATAATGGCCGCTCTCCTTTACAGGGGAGCGGTTTTTATATGCCTTTCAGGAAATCTGATGAGCATACGTTCAAGTCAACATATCCTCCGACTCCATATACAACGGCCTGGTCGGTAAACTGCCATAGTTTCCATTCTGCACATCTGGGCCTGTCTGTCCTGTAGTGAGCCACCCAGATGGGGTAATTGTGCTTTATCTCGCTGCATAGTATGTCCTCAATGAACGAGGCGGAAGAATATACTATCGGCTTGCGCCCATAGTGCTCCTCTACAGTTTCCAGCCAGAGCAAAGCCTTGTCATTCAGGGCCTTGTGTGAACATCCCTGGTGTATCGTCTCTATATCCAGGACGGGAGGCAGGTCAGTGGGCTCAAGCTCTCCGACTGTCTTTATGAAATTCTTTGCCTGCATTTCCGCATCTTTTGATGACCGGAAGAAGTGGTATGCTCCCCGTCTGATTGCATTGGCCCCGGCGTTTTTCCAGTGCTTTCTGAAATGCTTGTCTTTCATTGTACTGCCTTCAGTGGCCTTTATGAATACAAATGATACAGGCTTTATATCCCTGGCATTCAGCATTGATTTTATTGTCCTTCCGGATGCATCGGTCAATACCATCAGTGAATCCCAAACGACATCGGTCTGGTAATGTGAAATGTCGATACCGTAGATATATGAACCCTCCGGCACAGATGCCCCTTTGTCAGGGATATGTCTCTCTGAAATGTATGGCAATATGATACACAGTCCAAGGACAATGCAAATGATAATGATCGTCCAGATGGTGATTTTTATCTCCTTCTTCTTTCTGCCCTTGCCTTTTCTTGGACGGGACTTCTTTCTTTGAACTGTGTTTTGTACTTTTTTAGCCATATAGATGACAAAATTAGTGTATTTGCAGACAATATTTAGTAATTTCGCAAGTTTTTTAGTCGTAGTGTAATATGAAGATTCAATTAAAAGGGGAGAGGCCATCCTGGCAGGTGTCCCTGATCCCATTCATACTTCTGATAGCTGCATTGGGATTGGTGATAAAGGTCTTTGGAACTGATGCGCTTGCCGGAGCCAGTCAGGTCGCATTGCTCTTTGGAGCCGGAGTTGTTGTCGCAATATCTCTGATATTCTATAAGATTCCTTGGAAAGTCTTTGAGGACTCCATTCTGGACAATATAACAGCCGTAGGTACTTCAATACTGATACTCTTGCTTATCGGAGCCGTTTCTGGTTCCTGGATGATAAGTGGAGTCGTGCCGACAATGATATATTATGGTATGAAGGTGATTTTCCCGGAAATCTTCCTCTTCGCTACCTGCGTGATATGCGCATTGATAGCCGTGATGACCGGAAGTTCCTGGACCACCATTGCGACGGTAGGAGTAGCCCTGGTGGGAATCGGTACGGCACAGGGATATGAGCCGGGCTGGATTGCAGGAGCCATTATATCAGGAGCATATTTCGGTGACAAGGTCTCACCGTTGTCGGATACGACTGTACTTGCTTCCTCGTCTGCCGGTACACCTCTGTTTACTCATATCCGCTTTATGATGGTCACGACCGTGCCGTCTTTCGTCATAACATTGATCATATTCTTGATTGTCAGCCTTTTGCACGATGTCCCGAGCGCTGCTCAGGTCGCTGACATATCGAATGGTCTGAAGGTTACGTTCAATATCACACCTTGGCTGCTGCTGGTTCCGGTCATAACCGCACTGCTTATCGTGAAGAAGGTATCTGCTATCGTGACTCTCTTCATTGCCGCTGTGATTGCGGGAATTACTGCTCTTATCTTTCAGCCACACATAATCTATGCTGTTGCCAATGGCATTGCGCCGGATGCATCCGCAGATCTTTCATTCCTTGAAGGTTTCAAAGGGCTTTTTATATCATATTATGGCAATACTGCGATAGACACAGGCAATGCGGCTCTTAATGATCTTGTCGCGACCCGTGGTATGACCGGTATGCTCGGTACAGTATTCCTTATCATCGCAGCCGGTACATTCGGCGGTACTCTGGTGGGAAGCGGAATGCTGCAGAGCCTCACGGAAATGCTTACAAGATTCATCAGACGTCGTGTGGCAATGGTCGCATCTACTGTAGGTACAGGAATTTTCGCCAATATGATCACAGGAGACCAATATCTCTCCATCATCCTTACCAGCCGTCTTTATAAGGATCTGTATGAGAAAAGGGGGTATGAAAGCAAACTTCTGAGCCGCTCTGTTGAAGACTCGGCGACAGTGGTGTCTGTACTGATTCCTTGGAACTCCTGCGGAATGACGCAGGCGACAGTCCTGAAGGTTGCTACATTGGAGTATCTTCCATACTGTTTCTTTAATATTCTATCGCCTCTTATGTCGGTATTTATTGCAACAATAGGCTATAAAATTGTCAGAAAATCGAAATAGTTTATTATTTTTGTAGAAGATAACTTTTTTGGTCTGAATTTGTAATGATAACACCAGCTAAATAAATGACAATTATGAAAGATTTGAAAGGAACAAAGACTGAAGCTAATCTTCAGACAGCATTTGCAGGCGAATCTATGGCCCGCAACAAATACACATATTATGCTTCAAAGGCAAAGAAGGACGGATACGTTCAGATAGGCAAGCTCTTTGAGGAAACTGCAAACAACGAGAAGGAGCACGCAAAGATCTGGTTCAAGCTTCTTCACGGTGGTGAAATGCCTGACACTGCAGCTAATCTTCTTGATGCTGCCGAGGGAGAGTACTATGAGTGGACTGATATGTATGCAGGTTTTGCAGTAGAGGCTCGTGAGGAAGGTTTCGATGAGATCGCCGTACTCTTTGAGAAAGTGGCTGCTATCGAGAAGATGCACGAGGAGCGTTATCGCAAGCTTCTTGCAAATGTAGAAGGTGGTCTCGTATTCTCACGTGACGAGGATATGATGTGGGAGTGCTCGAACTGCGGTCATATCGTGATCGGCAAGAAGGCTCCGGAGATCTGCCCTGTATGCAAGCACGCAAAGAGCTACTTTATGATTCATCCGACCAATTATTAACAGGATAGATCAAGATGATGAAAAAGGCGCGGTTCCTTATGTGAGGGAACCGCGCCTTCTGTTTTATTTCTTTCTGAATAACAGCGCAATGCCTATATTCATAATGATGTATGCGACAAAGGTCATCAGGACTATGAACGACCAGTTCAATCCTAAAAGAAGAGTCAGGACGCAGATCACGACGATGACTCCTGCAAATCCGATGCGTTGCTTGTGTATAGGCGTGCCAGCCTTTATGTTCTTCTTGAACTTCATCGAAAACATAGGGATTTCGCTCACCAGCAGGCCACATAATATAAGAGAAGCCACCGGTATGAAGAATCTGGTGCCGGCCCATCCGTTCAGAACGCTTGCAGGATCCTTACATATATAATATGCAAAAGAACCGCAGATCATAGCACAGGCAGGAGTAGCCAGTCCGATGAAATTGTCTGTCTGCCGTTCGTCAATATTGAACTTGGCCAGTCTCAATGCTGAGAATATAGCTATAAGCAGAGGGATATATGCAAGGAATGATTCGCCCTGTATCTCCACCATAAGCCTGTTTATCATCAGTGCCGGAAGGACTCCGAAACTGACCATATCTGCAAGCGAGTCCAACTCCTTGCCGACAGGTGAATATGCGTTGAGCAGTCTCGCAGACAAACCGTCACAGAAGTCGCATACGGCAGCAGCAAGCATCATATAAAATGCAATGTCGAATCTGCCGTCAAATGTACAGATCACACCCAGAACACCGCAGAGCAGGTTCATAGATGTGATCGTATTCGGTATGTGTTTGACTGGATTCACGTGCTGAATCAGTTTAGATGACTTCGTTCAATTATTTGATACCAAGCTTCTTGGCTATGTGCTTTGGAAGAGCGTCCTTATGCACGACGATATTGAGTGTCTTATACCTTACGAAAGCATCGGAAGCATACCATACACCCTTGTACTTGCCGGTTTCACCCCAGGAATTCTTTACGATGAAGTATTTTGTTCCGTTCTGATCCTGAGCCATACCATAGATATGCATACCGTGGTCGTCGGTTGTGGTCTTGCGGTCATATCCCTCCTGACGCATTTCCTGTGTGATGGTCATTTCCTCAGGAAGCTCAGCCTTGACCTCTTCCTTAGGCTGGTCTGCAGCCTTTCCTACCCAACGCTCCTGATCCGAACCTGCACCTGCCTTCTTCTCTTCTACAGGCATAATTGCAAGGCCGTCACGGGTGAAGCCCTTCTCGCTGACGTCTGATCCCCAAGCGATTGTATAGCCATTCTCAATGGCATTGTACATAACTTCCATCATCTCCTCCATAGGAAGGTTGTATGCAGAATCCCATCTCCAGTTGTCGCAAACCTCGATGATGAACGGCTCGTAGAACGGATGATGTGTGAAAGAAGTGATGTTTACGTAATCGTCATAGTTGATTCCGAGATAGTCTCTGTAAGACTCTGGAGTATATTCTACACCCTCTACGGTAAATGTCTCAGGAGCCTCTCCGAAATAAGCGTCGAGAATGCCGTCAAGTCCGTTCACCCAAGCTGTTGTAAGCTTGCGGTTAGGATTTGTCCTAGCTGCGTCAACATAACCCTTGAGCACAGCGTCAAGCTCATTCTGTTCAGGCATTTCAGTTCCGTAATTGAATCCGGAATAAACTCCCTGAGGGATGATTCCGTAGTCATTGATAACGTGGAGAACGTCTCCGAATGAACTTCCGGCTGCAAAATTGAGATGTCCGTCAAGTCTTACATATTTAACAGCCCTGTCGTGATAAGATCTGCCGACAACGAACATTTCAGAAAGATCCACTTCCTGACCCTTGGTCCTGAGGATTTCAGATTCGATGAAAGAAAGGGCCGAATAGCACCAGCAGGTACCTGAACGGTACTGGTTCTTGATGGAAGTTACAGGATTCTCCTTGATAACTGTGAATTCATACTCAGGAGCCTTAGGTCCCTGTGCAGATGCTGAGATAGCGATAAGTCCGCAAGCTGCAGCTGAGAGGATTGATTTCAAGTTCATAATATCTGATTTTAAATAATAATACGCACGTATTCTGCAAAGATAATAAAAATAACTAACTTTGTCTAATATGATCAATGTACTTTATATACACGGAATGGGAGGCGGGGGAGATTCACGCATTCCGTCCATACTGAATGACGCTCTACGTCCTGAAGGGGTGAATGTAGTCGTACGTACATACGATTTCGATCCTGTCATTGCACATAATCAGATAAATGGATGGGTGGCTGAACTGTCACCTTATCTTGTCATCGGTGAGTCCTTGGGAGCTGTTCACGCACTCCGTATCAAGGGAGTGCCGCATCTGCTGATTTCTCCTTCGCTCAATGCTCCTTTCTTTCTTGGCTATCTGTCCTGGATGGCTCTGATTCCAGGCGTAACCTCTATTTTTGACAGGATATACAGGCCAAAAGATGGGGACAGGCAGAAACTGCATTTCAAATATTCGACCCTAAAGAAATATCTGGCTCACGGAAGAGCTGCATTGCTGAATTCCGTCCGTTCCGGCAGTTCTGATCAGTTCTATGCTTTTTTCGGCACCCGTGATCATTACAGACGGACGGGAATAGTCAGTGTCTCTACCTGGAAAAAATACTATGGCGACAGTTTTATGATGTATGAAGGGACACATTTTGCCGAAGAAGAACATATTTATGATAAAGTCCTTCCGGAGATATATAATATGCTGAATATAAAGCAATAAAACATAAATGTTAATAGCGGTAACATTTATGTTTTATTGTGATTCTGCTGTATTTTGATGGCTCGCGGGCTATATTGTCCTGCCAGGATATGCCTTGAGTCCTTCTTCCAGAATGTGAAGCGCCTTCTTCATCTCATCCACTTCGAGAACGTATGCGATACGGGCGTGGTTCTTTCCTTTTCCAGGTGTCTTGTAGAATGAAGCGGCCGGAGTTACCATAGTCGTCTCATTGTCTATCCTGAAACTCTCAAGCATCCACTTCGCAAATGCTTCTGTGTCGTCAACCGGGAGTTCGGCTATGGTGTAGAATGCTCCCATAGGCAGCGGGGTGAATACTCCTTCTATCCTGTTAAGGCCGTTGATCATAAAATCTCTGCGCTTGATATACTCTTCCTTGACAGCTTCGAAATATTCGTCCGGAGTGTCGAGGGCACCGATCGCAGCCATCTGACCGAGCACTGGAGGACACAGGCGTGCCTGAGCGAATTTCATAGCTGCCGTCATCACATCCTTGTTATGTGAGATTATGCATCCTACCCTCGCGCCGCAAAGATTGTATCGCTTTGATACCGAATCGATAAGAACTACATTCTGTTCAAGTCCAGGGATGTTCATTGCCGAGAAATGAGGCTCGTCTGTGTAGCAGAACTCCCTATAGACTTCATCGGACAGGAGGAAAAGGTCGTGCTTTCTTGCGATCTCTCCGAGGGCGAGCATACTTTCTTTTGAATACTGTGTGCCGGTCGGATTGCCGGGATTGCAGACCAGAATAGCCTTTGTCTTATCAGTTATGGCTTTCTCGAATTCTTCTATCGGAGGAATCTGGAAGCCGTTTCTGATGTCTGTAGGAATAGCCTTCAGTGTAAGGCCGTTCATAAATGCGAACGTATTGTAATTTGTGTAGAATGGCTCGAGAACGATTACCTCGTCACCAGGGTTGCAGGTGATCTCAAGGGCAAGGTTGACACTTTCGCTTCCCGCTACTGTGACGATGAGTTCGTCAACGGTGAGGTCTATACCGATTTTCCTGTAATATTTCTCTACGAGACCTTTTCTCAGCTCCATAAGTCCTGCCGAATGGGAATAAGAAACATTTTCGAGAGAGTAATTTCTTACAGCATCGAGGGCGCATACCGGTGATTTGATGTCTGGCTGGCCGAGATTGAGGTGATATACCTTTACTCCTTGTTTCTTTGCAGCATCTGCAAATGGAACCAGCTTTCTGATCGCTGATGCGGGCATCTGGACCGCCTTTTCTGAAATTTTAGCCATATATTCCAAATAATGTTTGTCTATTTGATTTCCGGGCGGCAAAGATAAGGATTTTTAAAAAACTCTCAATTGATTTTACTATCTTTGCAACTTACTTTGTAAATAAAAATTATGGCGACATTCAGACAAAGAGCATTGGACGTAGCTGCAATGCACGGAAACGGACGTTATTATGCGGAAGAAGGCCCGGTTTCAAACTACTTCGGACGTAATGTGCTTGACCTCGACAAGATGAGGGGGTATATGTCCCAGCAGGCATACGAAGCGGTTCTTGCGTCAGTGAAATACGGTGCTAAGCTCGACCGAAGCGTTTCCAATGAGATTGCTTCCGGAATGAAGGCCTGGGCCATCGAGATGGGTGCTACGCATTATACCCATCTGTTCCAGCCTCTTACGGACTCGACAGCCGAGAAGCACGAGGCCTTCATATCCTTCAAGGACGGCAAGGCTTTCGAGAAATTCAACGGTAGCGCGCTTGTCCAGCAGGAGCCTGATGCGTCAAGTTTTCCGAACGGCGGTCTCCGCAATACATTCGAGGCTCGAGGTTATTCTGCCTGGGATCCGTCTTCTCCCGTATTCGTTATGGATGGAACTCTCTGTATTCCATCGGTTTTCGTATCATATACCGGTGAAGCACTCGATACCAAGGCGCCTAATCTGAAGTCATTGCACGCCCTGAGTGAGGCCGCGACTTCTGTAGCCTCCCTTTTCGATGAGAATGTCAAGTCAGTAAAAGTAAATCTTGGAGTAGAGCAGGAATACTTCCTCGTTGACGAGTCACTTTATAACGCACGTCCTGACCTTATGATGACAGGAAGGACGGTGATAGGACATACTTCTGCAAAAGACCAGCAGCTTGAAGACCATTATTTCGGAGCTATACCGTCGCGTGTAAGCTCTTTTATGAAGGACTTCGAGACAGAGGCATACAAGCTCGGAATCCTCCTCCAGACACGACATAACGAGGTGGCTCCCAATCAGTTCGAGTGTGCTCCGGTATTCTGTGAAGCTACTAAGGCCATTGATCAGAATATGATGCTTATGATCATTATGCAGAAGGTCGCTGAGAAGCATCATCTGAAGGTGATCTTTCACGAGAAGCCTTTCGATGGAGTGAACGGCTCCGGCAAGCATTGCAATTGGTCTATTACGACCGATACAGGTGTGAACCTTCTTTCGCCGGGCAAGACTCCGACCAAGAACCTGCAGTTCCTTTCTTTCTATTCATCGGTTCTCAGGGCGGTTCACAGACATCATTATCTTCTGATGGCGTCGGTGGCCACACTGAGCAACTCATATCGTCTCGGTGGCAATGAAGCTCCTCCTGCTGTGATGTCAGTGTTCTCAGGATCAACACTTTATGGTGTTTTCCAGACTATTATGAATATGAAGGACGTCAAGGAATCCGTTGATTCAAGGCAAGAGTCCATAAAGATAGTCAATTCCATTCCGGAAATCTTCCCTGACAATACCGACAGGAACCGTACCTCTCCTTTCGCCTTTACCGGCAACAGGTTCGAGTTCAGGGCTGTGGGATCTTCGCAGAATGTGGCTACAGCAGTCTGTGTGGTCAATTCGATAGTGGCAGAGAGCCTAAGGGAGTTCCGTGCATACGTAGATGCGCTGGAAGCTGCTGGTGAAGACCGTTCTTCGGCGGTTATGGCGGTGGTCAGGAGATTCATAACCGAGTCACGTGACATTATGTTCGAAGGCAACGGCTACAGCAAGGAATGGGAAGCTGAAGCTGAGGCTCGCGGACTGAGGGCGGTGAAGAATGTTCCGGATGCATACGAGGTTTATAATGAGCCTTCTACAGTGGAAATGTTCGCCAAGCTCGGCGTTCTGGCACCTAACGAGGTGAAGGCGAGGTTCGAGATTCTGAATGAGACATACGTCAAGAAACTGCAGATTGAGGCCCGCATCATCGGTGATATTTGCCTCAGCCACGTCATACCGGCAGCTGTGAGGTATCAGAACATATTGATTGAAAATGTAAAAGGCATAAAGGAAATCTTTGCTGACGATTATGTAAGATACTGCTCTTCTGAATTGGAGACCTTGAAGAAGATATCGCAGTTCATCAACGATATTTCTGCTGATGTCGAACTTCTGGTCGAGGCTCGCAAGAAGGCGAACAGAATCGAGGATATCGCAGAGAGAGCCAAGGTCTATTCGCATAGTGTGAAGGATATGATGGATAAGGTCCGTGAGAGTGCGGACAACCTTGAAATGTTGATAGACAACGAAATGTGGCCTTTGCCTAAATATAGGGAGTTGCTGTTCTTTTAATGGTTGACTCTAAGCGAATTATAGTAGATTATGTATATTGAAAGTATAAGTCCTGAAGGGATCGAGAAACTTGAATATGCTTCTTTCCCGGGAAAGATATCTGTGATAGATAGTGTCGGTGCTGAGTTCAACAGAGCGATACTCTATCTCAGGTCGCAGAAGGTCATAGGCTTCGATACGGAGACGCGTCCTTGCTTTGGCCCGAACCAGCCGAGGTATGGAGTGTCGCTCCTGCAGCTCTCCGGTCCGGAAAAGGCCTTTCTGTTCAGGGTTAAGAATATGGGAATGCACAGGCGTTTGTGCAATCTTCTCTCAGACAAGAGGATTGTCAAGGTCGGTGCGGCGATACACGATGACATCAGAGGCCTGCAGAAGCTCAAGGAGTTCACGCCGGGCAATTTTGTCGATCTGCAGAAGATTGTATGGGAATATGGCATCAGGGACAAGAGCGTGAAGAAGATGACGGCCATCATACTGGGATTCCGTATCTCCAAGACCCAGCAGCTGTCGAACTGGGAGGCAGAGACGCTCTCGGAATCGCAGTGCAAATATGCCGCTACAGATGCCTGGGTGTGCAGGGAAATGTATCTTAAACTTATGAAATCGGAGAAGAATCCGCTTGTTGAAGAAGAAAAGTTATGATAAAGATTATATTGAGAAAGGGCAGGGAAGAGTCTCTGCGTCGTTTTCATCCCTGGGTGTTTTCGGGGGCTGTGGCAGAGATCCAAGGCGATCCTTCAGAAGGTGATGTAGTGGCCATATATGCTTCTGACGGCAGTTTTCTGGCTTACGGACATTATCAGATAGGTTCCATAGCGGTACGTGTGCTCAGTTTTGATGACAGCGCGGTACGTCCGGACTTCTGGGAAGTTATGCTCTCCAAAGCTTTGAATGTAAGGCTTGCCTGTGGACTTCACGGCAATGAGGCTACGGATTGCTACAGGCTTGTTCACGGAGAAGGAGACAATCTTCCGGGGCTTATCATTGACTATTATGGGGGAGTCTGCGTTATGCAGGCTCATTCTGTGGGAATGTTCCGTGCCAAGAAGCAGATAACCGAGGCTCTCAAGAAGATATATGGAAATTCTCTCAAGGCTGTCTATGATAAGAGTTCCGGTACGGCTCCATATAAGGCAGGCCTTGAACTGGTGGACGGATATATGTACAGAAGCGAGGTTTTTTCAGACGACGAGCAGATCGTACAGGAAAACGGACATAAGTTCATCGTGAACTGGACTGAAGGTCAGAAGACCGGATTTTTCCTTGACCAGAGGGAAAACAGAGCTTTGGTCGGAAGTCTTGCCAAAGGACGTAATGTGCTGAACCTCTTCTGTTACACCGGTGGCTTCTCAATCTATGCTTTAGCTGCTGGAGCTGTGCACGTTGACTCAGTTGACAGCTCGCGTAAGGCAATGATGATGGTTGACAGGAATGTTGAACTGAACGGTTTTGACCAGTCTCTTCACACCAGCCTCTGCTGTGATGCCATAGATTATCTTAAAGGCGTTCCGGAAGGGAAGTATGACTTGATGATCGTGGATCCGCCTGCATTCGCAAAGCATCGCGGAGCGTTGAAGAACGCTCTTAGAGCATATCAGAGACTTAATGCTGCCGCCATTTCAAAAGTTGCTTCAGGCGGATTTGTCTTTACATACAGCTGTTCGCAGGTTGTTGACAAGGAGGCATTTGCACTCGCAGTCTTTTCAGCTGCAGCGCAGGCTGGAAGAAGGGTGAGGATCCTTGACCGTTTCAACCAGCCTTGCGACCATTCTGTGAACATTTATCATCCGGAAGGAGAATATCTCAAGGGTCTCCTTCTATACGTTGAATAATCGAGTGCTATGAAATATAGATTTATGTTTGTGTTTGCAGTCCTTGTTACGGGACTGCTGGCTGCATCCGCTTCTGCAGCTGATGTAAAATGGGATACTGCTCCGGACGGAATGCCATATTGCAAGGTCCAGAGCACGGATGATGCGGCCTTTCTTCTTGGCAATTACAGGATCAAGGTCAATACTCATAGTGACGGCATATATGAACTTATGTCCGGTGAGAGATGCTGGGCCCGCTTCAATGCCGATCCTGCCAGACCGGGATATGGACGCAACAAGGCTGTGGCTGTAGTCGATAACAGGGAGACTCAATTGGTTGGAGCCGGCTCCCTTGCGACCAGGAACGGAAAATGCGAGGTCTATGCCGGTGTCGGTTTTGTCCGTTATGACTATGATCTCGGAAATGGTGTGAAATGCTCCAGAATGATCTCCGTGATGCCTTCCGAGAAAGTAAATGACGGTAATCCTGTGTTTCTTGTCACCGTAACATTCCATAATACCGGCTCCGGAACAAAGAGAATCTCATACGACGAGGCCTTCTCACCTTGTTTCGTTCCGGCTTCATATCAGCTCATTCCGGAGAAGGAGAGGCCTCTGCGATATCATATCGATACCGAGATCTCGTTCCGTTGTATTACGGCTTCCTTCAGACCGGTACAGCAGAAATTCATTCAGTTTGCTACACCGACGGCCAGGGCGGTCGATGAATTTGCTCCCCAGTCTGTCTTCCTTTATTGCGATAAGGCTTTCCTTGTTGTCAATGACGGACAGCTGAAGGCATCAGTAGATGAATTCAAACTTCGCTCGCGTAGGAAGCATACCTTCCATATCGCTATCGGATTCGCCAATGAAGACAGCAAGGCTCTGGCTGAAGCTGTCATAGCCAAGGCAGAAGACAATCCTTTCGGAGCATTTGCATCTATGTGGAAAAAACATCTGCCGGACTTTTCTGATGAAAGGGACCAGGAAAGAAGGATGGCAATGTACACAAGCGCGCATCGTGTCGAGGCATCTGCCGTATATAGCAAGTATTTTCAGGAAACCTTCATCCCGGGACTGGCAGACATAGCTTATAGGTTCGGTGAGAATGTCTCTAACCGCGACCATATCAATGCTGCACTCCAGGCTTGCCATACCAATCCTGAACTTGCAAGATCCATCATCCGTTATGTGATGAAGCAGAGCGGATTTGACGGAATCATTCCTGAAAGCAACAAGGGATATGGATATATACCTTCGGATTCATATAAGGAAAACAATATCCAGCTTGACGTGCTCAATGCCGTGGCAGAATATCTCGAAAAGACCGGAAACTATGACTTCCTTGAAGAATGGATTACGGTATATCCGCTAGAACGTGGTGAAATGCAGTCGGTTATGACTATTCTTGAGAGGTATTTCCTCTATCTCAGAGACAACCCTTCACAGTCCGCTTCCCGCCTTGCAATGCAGTCGGCATATCTTGACAAGTTCATCGTACAGATGGAAAGATCCGGACGCGCGTCAGCCGCATTTCTTGAGGCCTTGAAAGAATATTCAGCCAAAGCCGGAGAGCATTTCCGCTCGATTGATGATTATGGCATCGCAGAACTCCCATATATTCTCGAATCCAAGGCGATTACCAACTACGACAAGCGAGAGCTCCTCGATGAGGCAATGGATGCCGGATCAGCAGATCTTCGCGCGGTTCCAGGCTTGTCAACCTTTGATGGAATCGAAGCAAGCTCCCTGTTCCGTGATTCGCTTAAAAAGATCGATATGGAAAATGTTCCCGTCAAAGATGCAGCTTGGATACTTTATTGCTACTACAGGCTCAAAGAATAAAGGATTGTAACTAAAAAGCAAAATAAATTTTGCAATTAAAGCAAAAGTGCCTATATTTGCAATCCCATTCGGGAAATGGTGCTTTGGCCGAGCGGTTAGGCACAGGTCTGCAAAACCTGCTACAGCGGTTCGATTCCGCTAGGCACCTCTCCAAAATGCCTCTCAGCTATCTGAGAGGCATTTTACGTATAAAAACCTTGCTACTTTCTTGCTACCTTTTAAAAGAATGCCCAGACACGTATTTTGTGCCTGGGCGCTTGCGATTAAAATATAGCTACCTTGCTTGGCTTGCTACCTCGCGAAGGTACGAATAATTTTCGATGATTATATTCCCTAAAACAAAAAATCCCCTCAAGACTCATATGTCGCTTGAGGGGAAATCATAGATATGACTGACTTAGCAGACGTGAGGATTAGCCGAGGCGTGCCATCGCCATCATCTCTCCGGATTTCTCACCGGTTGCTGTGTTGACAAAGAAGTATTTGAGGAAGACCTTTGGTGCAGCCTCTGTTACTTCTCCGTGTACTGCGATGTAGTCGGTCTTGAGATCGATCATCTCATCAACGATGTCGCGTGGATCACCGATCTGGACTGCTTTGCCATATGCACGGGTCACACCGTTGCTCTGAGGAGCTGATGCGAGAACGACAAGCTTGAGGTTGTCTGTGCTTGCAGGCATATCGGTAAGCTGGAAGTTGAACGCATCTGCAGAAAAGTCGATGTCTGCTTCTGCTGGAGCCTCTACACCGACAAGGTTAGGAGGGGTTGAGAGAGCAGCACCGCCGCACTTTACGATCCAGAAGTTCAAGCGTGAGTAGAGGTTAGCTCCGGAGATCTTTGCAGAAGTTCCGAGAACTGACTTTCCTGCCTGGGTCTGAGCCAGGGCATTCCATGCGAGGATCTGGGCGTTGGTGAGGTTCTTCCAACTCTGCGAGAGCTGCTTGAAGATTGACTTCACTGCTGCCTGGGCACTTGTGCGGACTGATCCGCCGTAGCCACGATTGCGGATGTACTTACGACCGCGCACCTTGGCTGCGGTTACACCCTTTGCTGAGCCTGACATTTCGTCGAAGGCGATTGAAGGAACGTACTTCATAGTTTTAAGGTTTAAGGAATTTAACAATATATAGTATCGCGAACACTATCAATATGATGAGGATTCCGAGGAACCAGCCACCCATCTTCATCTTGAAGGATTGCCAGCCGGTCAACTCTTTCTCCACTTCTACGGTTTCATACACGACTACGTCTTTGAAAATCACGCTGTCACGATAAACAATCTTGGTCTGCACTTCCACAGGTTTCTGAACAGGTTTCGTTTCCAGCGAGTGAGAAAGCAATCCTTCTGACACGGAAGCTGCACTCTTGGCAAACTCATTCTCGAGCACTGACACAGTATCTTTCGTAACGATTCTTTCCACGATCTGAGGAACTTCCAAGAACACAGTATCCGTCTGAAAGACTGTTTCAACCCTCGTTTCTGTCACTATCTTTTCTGTTGGTGTGACCTGCCTTATAGAAGAACAGGCCACAGCAACAAAGGAGAAAAGAACGAGTATAAAGTTTTTCATAGGTTAGGTGTCTTGATTATTCGTGTCGGTCTGCCTTCTTAAGCAGCTCTGCTTCAAACTTGTGGAACTTGATGTCATAGGATGCCTTCACACCGAGGATCGCACCACAGAGAACCAGGAGTTCGCTCACAATCGAGATCGCAGAGTATGTAATCTCTCCAAGCGGTTCAATCCAGAACAGGCACACCATCGCAATCAGGACTCCGCAGCTGAAACTCGCCACTGCAAGACCGCCCTGCAGACGTGTGATTTCTATGTGGGACATCTTTGGCATAATTCACTACTCTACTGATTTATCTCTAATGCATACCGCATACAGGAAGTTATCTCTTGGCATTCCGCCCCAGCCAAATACGATATTCTTCACTGTGAGAATGCCATTCTTGATGGTCGCCTGAAGCATATCAACGCCATACGTCTGCCTACTATTACTATTGTCCCCGATGAACGGAAGCTCAATATCAACGTCATTCGGAAATCCTCCCAGTTCAACGATGTCATCGTACGGATCTATCTCACTATTGTAAGCCGAAGTCATCAAGGCGATTGTACACCAATTCTCATCTACATAGCAATGTTGATGGTATCCATAGTTGTTGTTTGAGGTCGTGTTATTCAGAGTCAGTCTTGTCTCCTTTCCCAACTCAAACACACCCCTCTGACCTTTTGGCACATATAAGCTCAGGAGGTAGATTGTGTATTCATCAGTCTGATCAGACCAGTAGTCCAGCTTTTCAATGCAGAGAGTGTTACGGTTCTTTACCCAAGTCTTGAGAGTCGTTCCGTAGAACTTACCCTCTGACTCAAACATTATATAACATCCGCTCATTCCGCTCTTCGGGATTGAGAGTTCCGGCAGATAAATCTCCAGAACCGAAGCTGAAAGGAATGCTTCAGTCTTATTGTTGAATGAGAACTTTCCATTAAGCACGACAAGTTTCTCATTCTGGTAATCTTTCAGCGAGATCTGACCCGCTCCGAAATTATTTCCTATTGCTGTAATCATAGTCGTCAATCATTAGTATTCAATACAAGGTCCTGAGCCGAATACCTCTACGAACTCATTTTCATACTGTCCGCCTCGATGAGCGAATGTACCTTCAGTTTCTTTCTGCCATGTGTGAATCCAGATAGCAAACAGATTTGGTCTTGCCATATAATTCCTATCCGGATTAGAACATCTTGCAAGAGCCCATGCACGAAGATCAGGAAGGGTCTTGTTGGTTTTCTTGAGAACAAATTGACCAGAAGCAACTCCTGTATTATTTGAGTATGTCGCATCTACTGACAAAATTGTAGAGCCGTGTGAAAGTTCAATATCTAAGCTCTCGAATCCTTCACTGTCGGCCACCTCATTCAAGGTTACACGTGCACGTGGAGTGTATTCCTGATTATAAGCTGTGGACCCAGCCTTGCAGATTGCAGATATCCACATGCTTTCTCCCGTAAATCCTGTTTCGGTATCAAGCCACCAACATTCCAGATAATACTTGAGTCCTTCCTGCGGAGCCACACCGATAGTCTCTGTGAAAAGCTTTGTGATATTCGCCTCGCCCCAGTCATCGACAATACCCGGAGCCACGATCACAGTCTTACTCCAGCCCGAAGAAGTTCCAGGACTCTGAGCTGGAGACATCTTCACAACGAGTCTGTAAGTATCTGACGGAACCTCAAGACCGGTAAACACGATCATGTCAGGAGAAATCCAAAGATCTTCGTATAGAACCTCAGGAACATCAGCCAAATACACCGGAGCCTCTTCAAGCGGAGGCATGCCGACCATTGCACGGTTGGAGTTTATACGGACGAATGCATTGTGAGCAGTCAGGCTTGCTGCCTGGCCGAATGTGGATATTCCCTTAAGATGACCAGCCAAGACCTCCCACTGGTTAATTTGGGAATCGGAGAGCTGTCGGAATGTGCGGGAGATCTTGGATAGTCGGTTTCTTGAGACCGCCTGAGCGGGCGTAACTATCTTGGAATGCTGGGCACGTGAAGAGAGGATGTTGCGACCCTTGACATTGCGGGCGGTGACATCCTTCGCTGTGCCGGCGAAGTCATTGAAGGCTATTGAGGGTTTTACGATCATAAGGCTACGGTGCAGCCCCCTCAATTCCAAAGGCAAAGATAAGGATTTATTTAATATGTTGTGCAATAACAATTTAAGATTTTGTAACTAAAGTTTCGCTTTATGTAAAACATAAAGATTTTTCACGAACTTTGCATCACCTAAACTTCAAGACTATGCCGAAATACATCCCTAACACACTATTCTCTGACTGTTATGCTTCAGTCGGAAATATCACTTTCTTTCACCGAGACGGAGAATGCTACTTCCGCACCAAAGCAAATCCCATATTTCCCGGTACAGCTGGCCAGCAGGTCCAACTCTCCATCCATCAACGCGGACTCAAGGAGTGGAGAAACCTCAGCCACAACGAGCAGCTGGAATGGAACGCACTGGCCAAGACCGTAAGATCCAAACGACTCCCCGCAGACGGATCATGTCACATCAGCGGATACAACCTATTCATGTCAGCCTACCACGGGCTAGCCTGCATCGGAGACGAACGCATCCCAGAACCAAAACCACTCCCTAGTTTCCCAGTCATTCAGCTTGACAATCCATCGGCAACAAGAATCAATGCTGCACATCTGCAGATAACCTTCAAAATCATCGGTGATCAGATTCCGGATACTCAAATGATAGTCGCCAAAATCCAGCTAACTCCACTAGGGTTCAAAAGTCATCGAGGAAGATTCAGGAACTACATTGGCACCAGTACTGACGACAACCACGTCAGCTTCATCATCCACGACTACCGCACAGTCTCCGGATTAGACCTCAACGAGTACCAGGTACACCTCAAACACTTCCTGATCGATGCCGACAGCGGACACAGATCCAAGGAAATTAGCCAGGCACTCAAGGTAAGAATTTAGGACCTAATACCTATAATAAGTCTTAAGCACATAGGAAGCAGACCAGGATCACAGCTGCTGATTCACTACCATAGATATTATACACCATTGCTTCATTCGGGCGGGGCACGACGGTGATGCCAGCACCGATGCGGAAGCGTCCGTCAGTTCTCTCTGGCCTATGGTGTTTGACGGCGGTTTTCGCGTCCGCGACAGCGGATGCGGAAACTGACGGCAAATGCCATAGGAGGCAAGGACGTTAGTCCGCGGCAGGTGGCGGACGGAAAAAGGTTGAGACGGGAGATAAGGGTCTTTCCGCCACAGGCACAAACTGTCACTAAGAACCACCAACGCCTCAACGCTGATGCGAGTGTCAGGCGAGTCTGTGGGATTTGTGGAGCGAAGCGGAACAAAGCACACAGTCTCGCCATTGGGCGCGAAGCGGCCAACTCTGCCCGCCCTCGGAAGATTTGGAAGACTTGGAGCAAAGCGGAAAGGCTTTCAAGTCTGGAGAGGAGAAAGCGGGCAGTATTAAACTCATCGGCAGAGCCGATACCTTGCCTACGGAAGGCTTTTATGACTGACTGAGCTTGCGAAGGAAGTGATAAAAGACTGGAGAAGGCCCGCGGCTGCGCCGCTAAGGCTGGCAATTCATCTTTGGACTTTTGGCCCTCAAAGAAGTGATGACCTTCCTAAACACATTGAGGTAGAATAGAGCATCGACATTCCGCATACCTCGCCAAAAGTCCTGAGCCTCCCGACGGACTTGGAGGCCGTTAGTCCCTGAGGGAGGCTCACTATTGCCAGCCGCCTCGACTGAGCGGGCAAAAGTGATGCGTAACTTATTGGCACTAAGGGAGATAGTTAACATAATCCATATTGTGTAATCTGACGCTTGCAGGGCGTTTCTACGTGTCTCAAACCTTCTTAATTTGAGGTTGTTGGGGCGAGTGATGACGGTGGAAGTCTGTTACACAATAAACACTTGGATTATGTTAATCTAGCGGGCCACGGAGTGCTGACGGTCCACTCCGCACTACGGTAGCGAAGGCGATCATTCTTCCCCTGTGGGGACTGAGGGGCATAGACCAGCTGGAGTCTTTTGGCTTTTGGGGGAGGAAATTTTGCATAAAGAACGTAGAGATTTTGTCCGTAGGCAAAATCGCGGAGTTCGCAAAATTTGCCGGAGGAAAAAGACGAAAGTCTCCAGACCTTATTAGTTAATACGAGCGGAGCGAGTTGTTGGGGCGTGGGCCCATAGAGAGTTTGAGGGCTTTGGGAGCGGATGCGGACAAAGACATCAATCTCTCTGTGAGTGTGCGGCGGGGATTAGATGGTCGTCTTCTGTGGCTTTCGTAGAAAGACATAGAGGACGAGTGCCGCTTTTTATTGATGTGCGGCCTTTGGCCGGACATCGCGGGATGACGGTTGGTGTCAACGAGAGTAGGTTTGCGACGAGGGCGTGGGCTTGTGGGGAGAGAGTCAGGTATCCAACGATTTTCCCAAAATCGTTGATAAGATACCTGATGAACGAAGGTTGAATCGTGGCAAACCGGGGCTGAATTGAAATGCTGGAGTCTTTCAACGAGCTGGCCGACTACCAACCTTCACTAAGCACATTGACGTTCGAGGGCGGCGACTTGCACTGGCGACTACTGCACTGAGGTCGCCGCCCATGCACCGGAGGCACGCCTTGAAGGCGAATCTCTTGACTTTCGTAGAAAGGCTAGAGTTTCGCGGCGGGCCGGAGTTATAGATGGTTGCCGACTGACCGTAAGGGAAGTGGGCAAGTGCCGCTTTATATGTGTGTCGGATTCTCAGTCGAGCCGGGGATGATATAAGAATCTAGATGGGATGGCATTGGGGTCGGGCATGACTGGTGGTTGGAAATTTGGGCGTGAGGGTGTAAAGTCTAATGGAATATGTATTGTAAATTGAAAATTTTCAATAATTTTGCATCTTTATTTTTGACAGGTATATAGAGTGATGATAGGTAGGTTTGCACATAGCACAATGAATAGCTTCTTTGGAAACATGGAGGCGGGTATGTGCGCAACCGTTACCCCCCCTATAAAAATCCTGTAAATCAAATAGTTGACCGCAATAGTACGGTCAATAAATTAGTTTCGGCGTTACACTTGGCAGATCGGCTGCCTTGTCTGTAATGCCTTTTTCTGTGTTAATTATTAAGCAATAAATTTATAAACAATAAGTATTGATACTATGAAGAAGAGTTTGTTTTATTTGTTTATGTTGATGGCAGTCGTAGCGATGCCGTTGACATCTTGTGAGAAGGATCCTCAGAAGGAGGATGGTCAGCATGACCCTAAGTCTGATTCTGACCTTACAGAGATTACAGCATACAACTCGTTGACTTGGATGCAGGGTAGCCTCGTTGTGGTTAATAAGAATGGTGAAATTGTCAGAAGAATCTACGGTGAGCCTCTTGATGAGTCTCAGCCTGATGTGCTTTCGGCACCTGTTGCCAGCTATGCGACAGCTGAGAAGGTCTTCCTCAGCTGGGTGGCACCTGGCAAGAGTGCAACAAAGGTTGATGGAGGTTATGACTACAACCTTACTGATGAAGAGGGCAAGGCTCAGGGTAGCGTATCATTCCGTGCCGTAGAGGACGGAGGTCGTGTTGTTGCACGTATGACTGTGGCAGAAGGTACTGAGCTTGCGGAGGTAAGTGAGGTTAATTTTATCAACTCGAAGCTTTGGCCAGAGAATGCTGCTCCTTGGGTAGAGGTTAAGGAAGGAGAAGTCGTTACTAGGGCTGATGGTATATTAACATGGGAAGATGGTTTCTATCTTAAATCGGGAAGTATTCCGTACTATACCCTCCAGGGAAATACTGATGGCAAAGTCGGTATCCAGGTGTATCTGTGCCCAGATTCTAATGATTCTGACCTGCATCCGACACCTTCCCACTACACTAGCGAATCTCTACAATATCTCCCATCTGAATGGGAAGCACAGCAGATTCTCGATATCTTTAACAACGATAAAGCCAGATGGGACAAGATGATGGAAACTATGGCTTCTATGGGATATGATTGGTATCCTAAAGCGGGCTGGGAAACTACTGAAAACGCAGAGTTCATGATTAATTCAGCATCGGGCGCGTACATGGGATATAAGCTGAGCTGCTTGGATTTGGATGAGGATGATTCTGATGGTAAAAAAGGTAGTATACGCAGCGTAAACCCTCGCAGTTTGTACAAATACCGCTATATGCGCGTAAAAATCTATCCTCCAGTTGAATAGTAATTCATGACATTGAAGCGTAGATTTACAAATAGGTTTATCATTATTTCCTTCTTCCTCCTCCTTTTTACAGGGTGCAGGAAGGAGGAAATTGGTTTTATTCATAATTACCGAGTGGAAGTGGTCCTTTCACCCGGAGGTGTCGGCGATCAAGGTTATAACGACAAGATCCTGAGAGGATTTCAGGAGGCTGCAATCAAATATGGATTTATGCTGGCCGTGCATGTTCCTGACGAAAAGGAACAGGGCAGACAGATTTATGAAGATTGGCTGAGTACTACGATTGACGATAAATGCGAGCGTTCTCTGTTTGTTTTTTCAGGCAGCGAATACGAGTATCTATTGGAAGAACTCACTCTTCCTGATGATAGCAGACAGGATGTGCTGATGCTTGAAACCGAACGGGAATATGATGGCATATACACCTTCAATGTAGGCTGTTATGCAGCTAGCTACCTAGCTGGAGCGACTTGCGTGCTGGATAATGAAGGAAAGGAACAGAAGGCATTGATAATTGCTGCCAATCCTCACGACAGACAGGTGAAACGTGCCGTCGACGGATATAGGGACGGATACTTGGCTGCTGGTGGCACTGGATGCGACATACATTATCTGAGCGAAGAGCCGGACGGCGGATATCGAATGCAGGACGAAGCATATCAGTTCTGTCTGGAGAATGACGGAGAGTATATGTACTATTTTTCTGCTGCTGGAGCATCCAACAAGGGCGTGTACCGCTTTTCGCGCGAAAGTTACAACTTGGCAGTAGGAATGGATGACAATATGGGTTTCTTCTCATCTATGATTACGATGTCGGTTGTCAAGCATATGGACAAAGTCGTTATCGATGTGCTTGGAGCCTTGCTTGAGAATAGGGAGATTCCATATCATCAGGACTTTACATATTCATCAGGATACGAGGAAATGGTCTATTCAGAAGGAGTTACTGAGGAATGGTTCCTCGACATTTCTGATATCAGGAATCGTATCATAGAAATTGAGCAGAGTTATGAAGAATCTTTACAATAGTATTTGGGTGCTTCTGCTCTGCGTGAGCACTCTTCTGTCGTGCGAGAAAACGCCGATGGAAGACACTGCGGGCTTGAAAGAGGTTAGAATCGCAGTGGTTCTTCCTGAGAAGGACCGTGAAGCCATTTGGAATAACGCTTTGGAATTGGCCGCAGAGAACATCAGGGAAGCATATATTGGCGTAAAGGTCGTATATGAGTGGTATGATGAGGAGTCAGTCAATCTTACCGAGGTCGGTGTATCTCTTTCAAATCGTGAAGAGATCAAGGGTGTCATAGGATGCAGCGTTTCTGCGAACACGAAGAAGCTTGCCCTTGCTTTGGCTAAAAAGAAGACTAATATAAAGCCTTTGTTTACATTCTCGACATCACAGGAGCTGCCGAGAGTCTTCGGACATCGTGGTTTTCTCTGGGGTTTGTGCGAAACGGATGTCTCGCAGAGTGAGATCATTCTTTCTTGTATTTCGCATGAGCACCCTGCTTTAAAGAAGGTGGCTCTGCTTGCGGCTGACGATATGTATGGGCAGACTTTTGTGGACTGGTTCGCATTCCAGGCAGTGGAGCTGAATCTGGAACCTGTCAGCATCGAGACATACAAGGAGTCCCGTGAAATTGAAAGCTGCCTTCAAAGAATCCTTGACAGCGGAGCTGATGCCATTGTGTGTGCACCGGCTGCTGCGGAGGATGTCGTACCTGTACAGGATTATATTGACCATTTCATGTACGAGTCAGAAGGCGGCCGAGGAATTGCCTTGATGTTTACTGACAGGGCGTATAACAAGACTATTCTGGAGGGTGATTACCCGGTTGATTATATTTCTGGTCTAGCCCCTGCCAGTCACCCGAATTCGGGCTTTAGTGTGTCATACGATGCCATATACGGCAGAGTGCCGTTTGCGGGCGAAGCTGAGGCCTACGATGCTGTTCTGATCACTGTTCTTGCTGCTGCTTGGGCTGAAAAGAATGAAGAGGAGGATTTGAATAAGGCTGTGTCTGCTTTGCTTAATGGACAAGCTGATTCTCAGGGAGGCTGGACTGCCGGTATGATTTCCAATTATCATCACGCGATTATGGCCGGCGGTACTCCAGCGATAAGCGGTGCGACGGGCAGATTGGATTTTGATTCGCAGTATTATACTACCATCCGTTCGACATCGTATGCCCGCTGGATCACTTATAAAGGTAAGATGATTATCATTGACTATTACAGTCGAAGCGGTGAGGGGAATTCATCTTCTCCTGTGGCGGCTTGGGAGTGGAAGAAGCAGCATATGCAGGATTTTGGAGAAAGTGGTAATGAGATTGATTATCCTGAACTGAAAGACAATTATGCGGTGTTGGTGGCCGCTTCTGAGGGATGGTATAACTATCGCCATCAGGCGGATGTCCTGGGCTTTTATCAGTATTTGAAAGGAAAGGGATATGATGATGATCATATCATTCTGATTATGGCTGATGATATAGCCAATAATGAACTGAATCCGCTGCAGGGTGTGGTCCGTAGAGAGATCGGTGGCAGGAACTTGTATGAGAATGTTAAGATTGATTATAAGCTGGGCAATCTGACGCTTGAGGATTTGAAGCAGATTTTGACGGGAGAGCCTTCTGAGAAATATCCGGTGACTTTGGGAAGCAGTGAGAATGATAATGTGCTGTTTTTCTGGAGCGGACACGGAACTAAGAAGGGTTGGTCGTGGAAGGAGACGGAGGAACGAAATGATTTCATCATTGAAAAGCAGAGAGCCGAACTGCAACGCATGGATGCTGCAAAACGGCACAAAGAAGAACAGATAGGTCTTGCTGAACAGGAACTGAAACAGGTGAAATCAGAAAT
>SUYP01000051.1 GCA_015060395.1 Bacteroidales bacterium | reverse complement strand
AGCCACGGCTCTGTAGGAGGAGCTCCATGGGCTCTGGTGTGTGAGGTGAGGAATCCGAAAGGAAGCCATCTGCGGTAGAGATTCTCCGGGGTACTCTTTACAAAGCCTCCTATGTCGTGGCTCCAGAAAGAGAAGCCGCTGAGTCCGAATGAAAGTCCGCAACGGAGTGTGGCCGCCATTCCGATATCGGTATTGGAAGCATCTCCGCCCCAATGGAGAGGATATCTCTGCGAACCGGCCCATGCGCTTCTGGCCCACATTATATGCTCGCCGGTAGTCTGTTCGGTTATCTCCGCTACCGCCTTGTTATATCTCAAAGGATAGATGTTGTGCTCATACAGACCTGTTTTTCCAGAATGATACAGGCCGTTCAGAGGAGCACCTTCTCCGAAATCCACCTTTATGGCTCCTACTCCCATCTTCAGGAGTCCCTCAAGCTTGGACTGGTACCACTCCACCGTCTCCGGATTGGAGAAATCAAGAACGGCATCCTCGAAAGGCATTCCTCCCTTGGCATTCTTCACATACAGGCCTTTCTCAATAAGTTCCTCATAGTAATTGTTATGAGGAGTAAAATACGGCAGCTGCCACAAGGAGATATGGAATCCGTCGGCCTTGAGGTCATCGATCATCTTCTGGGCATCAGGGAATCGTTCCGGATCGAATCTGTAGTCACACTCCCAGTCTGTAGTGAACCAGCCCGTATCAAGATGGATCACGTCGGAAGGGATCTGATGTTTCCTGAGGTTTTCAGCGACATCGTACGCTTCCTGCTGCGAGAAGTAGCTGATTCGGCTCATCCATGTTCCGAAGCTCCACAATGGCGGCATCTGCGGCTTTCCTGTGACGTCCGTATATTCATCGAGGATTTCCTTCGGTCCGCCGAAGAAGATGAAGAAGTCCATAGTCTCATCCTCCATGAAAAGCTTCATTGACTGGGCATGAGACTGGCCGAAATCGCAAGTCACAGGCGCTGATGTGTGCATGAATATGCCATAGCCACGGTTGCTCATAAAGAACGGAACCGGCTTGTACATGTCCGGGGTCTCAGGGCTCTGTGGGTCTGTCACAAAAAGGTTCAGCTTCTGGCCGACCTTGTTCAATGCGGTAGAAGATTCTCCGCAGCCCACGATCCTCTCGTACGGATGAAGGGCGAATACAGGATTGATGCTCCTGCGGTTGTCAGACGAACGTCTGATGAACTGGAAAGGCAGGACCCTCACCTGAGTGGAATCATTGTCCGACAAGGTACGGGTATCTGTCATCATATTGCCTTCCGCATCATAAAGGACAACCCTGAAAGGATTCTCCGCAAGCGCGATGGTTCCATATGCGCTGGTCCATCTGTGCTCTCCGTCAGCCTTGCTGTATGTCCAGTCATTGCAGGTTGCAGGCTGGCCTTCAGCAAGCATCACCGACGGCTGTTCCTTGATTATCACAGGAGAAGTATATATACGCAGACGTACTGTGCGTGGAGTCACAAAGTCTATGTCGAAAGGAAGATTCGGGTCATTGTCATATTCCGGTTCAGGAAAATCAAGCATCTTGAGAGGCTGCACGGCCGTCACGGTAGTATTGAACGCCTGACGGGCGAACAGACTGTGCCTTTTCCAGTTGATATGTCCCGATGCATCAGACGGATCCACATCACAGACAGAATCAGCAAAGAAATAGGTGTGGGAATAATCACCGAAATCCAGACCGACATCATAGGTCTGGCTCTGAAGGTATGGCGGCTGTGCCGAGAGCGAAGCTACGGACAGCACGAGCGCTGAAGTCAGTAGCAAGAATAGGCCTTTTGCTTTCATCAGTTTCAGATATTATGTGGTTATAGATAATGTACACTTGAATGATACAAATATAAGATTTTAGTCCGGATAGTACAATACAAAAACACAGTCGGACAGCCATCTCGGCCATCCGACTGCTACTAACACTACACTACTCAATTCAACGGGTGTCTTCCCTATCGAAGTTCAGGTGGATATCCTTGATCCTTGTCGACAAAGAGCAGAGAAGGATCCCGAACAGGATCAGGCCCACACCCGCCATGACTATGACAGTGGCAATTCCTGCGCCAAACGGATTGACCAGGACAATAATCGACAGGATCAGCAGAAGAATTCCGCCTCCTGTAAGGATGCCGCCCCCGGGCACACCGAAGGTATCGAAGTCGCCGGAAAAGCCGAGAAGCACGAAGCTGTTGTAAAGCAGCCAGAATCCGAGCATCAGCGGAAGCAAAGCAAGTGTCACTCCAGGGTAGATGCAGAGGAAGAGACCGAGAAGAAGGTCAAGAACACCTCCGACTATGACATATCCCCTCATCATGAGATAATTCCCGCTTGCCGAGGCTGCAATCAGCTTTGCCGTACCCACGACAAGCATAACTACTCCAGCCAATATGCTGATGGCCACATAACTTTCGAGGGGGAATGCAAAAACAGCTATGCCGGCCGCTATGCAAAGCACTCCGGCAATAAGCATAAGCCACCAATGCTGTACAGCACGGGCGGCTTTCTTTGTAAGATTTTCAAATCGACGTTTCATGTTACTGATAATTTAACCAGCAGCATGAAAGACAATTTCTGTGCTAAAGACGGAATCTAGCGTGAGCCTTCAGGGAAACGGGAATCAAGGAACTTGCCGAGTGTGGATTCCTTGCCGACATTAGAAACCATCTGACGGGTACGTGAGGCATATGAGTCTCGAAGAGCATCGGCTTCATCCTTCATGCCCTGTTTCCTGAGGCTTCCTGACTGCTGAAAATACTGCATGGTAAGATTCTTCCATACCTGAAGGGAATCATTCTGCGGAGTGCCTCTTCCGCTGCTCACCTGGCCGATGGTAACAAAAGTCTCTCCCGGCTCTGTCACTACCAGAAGATTCTCATTGCCATATCGCTTGAACCTTTCTATCCTGATATCCGCCATCTTTTCTTCTGTACCACGGAATTCGAACATCTGGTTATGGATATACACCGAGTCAATGGTTTCCTTGGTCGCATTCTCAACTGGGACCAGAAACACCTGCGCACCCTCAAGATCAGGGTTGCAGACTGTTCCATAAATGACATATTCCTTGTCCTGCGAGCAGGATGCCAGCAATGCAGCGCCGGCAAGCAATGTAGTAATTATCTTCTTCATTCTTTGACTGTTACTTGTACACGTTCATCCGAAAAGGCTTCTTCATAAGCGCCTCTGATCCTGAAGTTTACCTTCTCACTTGTAAAATCAGGGACATTGAAGGTGAACAGGGTCTTATGATAGAAATCCGGATCCTTCTGTGGAAGAAGGAATGGTTTTGAAGCATTTCCGTTTTCGTCGATCTGGGCTATATAAATGCGTGAATACAGGCTGTCGCCACGACGGCTGGCAAAGAGTATCCAATGGGAGTCTGAGCTCCAGTTATGAAAGCTTTCGCAATAAGAGGAATTCGCCCTTTCGAGCGGATGTGTACTGCCGTCCTGAAGATCCATAAGCCAGAGGTCGGCTTCCTTATGATTGATCGGGAAACATCCGAAATCTGCATATGAATACAGGAGCCACCGGCCATCATACGACGGACGAGGGAAGGTCACGCTTTTGCCTGCTGAGACAGCATCTATCAGAGTATCGACCTGATTTCCAAAGGTTTCCGTCTCCTTGTCAAAGGAGATGGAGCATAGGTTGTAGTGGACATCCTCCGCCTGGGCAGGGACATCAACCTTCGGCGCCGAACAGAAATAAAGAGTCTTACCGTCACTCGAGAATGCAGGATAAGTCTCGAAATCCTCCGTCATAAGCAATGGTTCAAGAATATACTGGTCATTCCTTACATTATGGACAATCACGTCTGATGCATCATCATAGACTTCAATGTACCTCTCATTGTTTCCTGTCCAGAAAAGCTGATGGATCTTATTGTTGGAATGAGCCACATAGTCTCCTGAAGGATGCCAGTAAGAGTATACAGTCTTAGCTATCGTACGGTCAGTCTTGGTTTCAAGCCACTTCCTCTGTCCTTCCGTCTGCACGACAGTCGCGCCATGCTTTCCTCTCAGATGGAAAAGGAACTGGTCGGGACTGGTGGCATTTGCCGT
>SUYP01000035.1 GCA_015060395.1 Bacteroidales bacterium | reverse complement strand
AATCTCTAAACTCAAAGATCAAAACCTTTAGATCCCAACTACGAGGTGTAAGCGACTATACCTTCTTCATGTATAGAATCTATAAGATCTTTGGATAACTTAAACACGGAACTTTGCAGGTGAGCCCATTTTTATGCTTCTTTCATTGACTTTTTCAATGGGAGCGCAAACTGACAGCCTTATAACCCGGATGCTGGATGCCGCAGTAATCAATGACGGCAACATAAGCTACAAGATCGACCGTACCACACATTTCTTCACTAAAGAGCAGAAGGCTCAAGCACGTGAGGCAAGGGATCTTGTTTCCGGTATTCCGGGATTGTTCATCGACCAGCAGAGCAACTCGATCAAGACCACAGGGGCAAAGAATGTCCTTGTCCTTATCAACGGAGTGAAGGCCAGCGATTATGAACTTCAATTGATTTCTCCTGACAAGGTCAGGAAGGTCGATTATTATGATGTGCCTCCTGTGAGGTATATGGAGGATGCTGACGTGATGATAAATGTACATACGTCACGGCTTGATACGGGCTGGTCAGGCAACTTCTATGGCAGAGGCGGCCAGATGTTTACTAATGCACGCGGTTCCATCAGTTATGTGAGCGGAAACAATAAGTTCACAATGGATATAGGAACACACTTCAACCATAAGAGGAAGGTGTGGGATACCGAAAAAGGCCTGTATTCATCAATACTCGACGGAGAGGATTATCAATATGATTATATACAGAAAAGTCAGGACTGGGGAAGCCAGTACAGCGGAGGGATATCCTGGCTGAATGCGAAAGACAATGACTACACACTTCAGATTTCTTTGAGTATGGATGATAATCTGAGCAGAATGGAAAGGGCAAGATATATCAATCTGAAATGGGGCGATGTCTTACAGAAACGAAGCGGGCTGACCAGTAATATGGTAAAGACCTTGATGCCTGTAGCGGAAGTATATTTCTCGAAGATGCTCTCTGCTTCAAGCACCTTGACATTCGATGTGCTCGGAACCACATACAGGAACACCCAGAATGCCGTTTCTTCAGAGACGCTTCCAGACGGAGACGAAGGTGGATACAAGGATATTATGGATCTGGACACCCGGAAAAGTTCTGTAATCGGAGAATTGAACTATCTCTGGACCAAAGGAACGCATAAGTTAGATTTCGGATACAAGGGTTCATATAACCGACTGCAGAACAATCTGATGAATTCTGATGGCCAGGGGACTTCCGATGTAAATACATCAACCCACAGGATATATGGAGAGTATTCTTCAAGGATAAACTCATTCTCATACAGGTTCAGCCTCGGGGCTACGGGAAACATCAAATCAGGGGACAACGGCTTTTCAGACATAGCATTCACCCCTACCCTTCTTCTGGGATACGGATTCAGGCAGAAACACTATATGAGGCTGAAGCTTGATTCGGAGACAATGATGCCCGGCATACAACAGATGTCCGACAACAGGATTATGATTATGGAAGGCTTCTACAAGACCGGCAATGTCAATGCAAGGAACAGCACACGATACGGCTCGCAGTTACTGTATGCATTCAATATCCCCGGAAAGCTTGCCTTGACAGCCGACCTGCATTTCAACTACACCAAAGGGCAGCTGTACAATGCCTTCATTGATGGCGGCGACTATTGGATGCTCCAGACGCAGAACGGACAATACGGATCATCATCGGGCACTAATGTGACATTATCATACGTTCCGTGGAAGTTCCTCGAAATATCCCTCGACGGTAGCGCAGACTATCAGACATTCAAGGCGGACGCCGAATCTGATGCAGTTCATCACTGGTTCTTCCCTGTCTATGCAAATATCACCGGTTATTGGAAGGGATTCACATTGTCATATAGGCACACACTTGTCGGCCAGTCGTTAAGCGGACTGTATCTGGAAGGATATGAAAAGATTTCCTATATCAACCTTTCCTGGAGAAGAAAGAGCCTCAGCATCGGCCTCCAGTGCCTGTTCCCGTTTGTAGAAGACCGGTTCGTTTCAGAAACGACGGCAGCCTCCCCTGTCCATCATAAGACCGCGACAAATCTACGCACAAAGAATCACGAATTCGGAATCACATTGTCCTGGAACTTTGTCAAGGGCAAGGGCAAATACTCCGACAAGAACATAAATAACAGCGACTCCGATACGGGAGTATTCGAATTTTAGTAACTTTAACAAAATTTGCATTATGGCTACAATTTTGACTTCAATCATCCATCTTTTTGTGGAAGGCGGCTACTTAGGAATGTCTATGATAACCATCCTACTCACTCTCATATTCTTTGCTGCGTGGAAGGCCCCGGCGTGGGTCGAGAACATCGGCAAGATAGCATTTGCTGTCGGACTGATCTGGGCTTTTGCCGGATTGAGGCAAGCGCTGGACTATCTTTCTTCGAATCCGGATACGCCGATGGCGATAATCTATAGAGGATTGAAAGTGACCTTAATACCCGCAATATATGGTGCAATCGTATATGTCATATCTCAAGTGACAGCTATCTTCCAGAAGCCGAGATTATAAGCCTGAATCCCTCGTCAATGAAAAATTTCGTTAATTAACTAAGATTTTAGTTGGATAATTAAAATATTAGTTTTACATTTGCATCAGGAAGTTCGGAGAACCGTTCTTTCCGATGCAGATTTATAATGTCATCCGGAGCGATAGCGAAGGATCTTTAAACAAGAGTTATGGGAGAAAATATAAGAAATAAGCCGCAGGAACTTACAAAGGCGGAACTGGAGATAATGCAGGTGATCTGGCAGAAGGAGAAGGTACTCGTACACGATATCCTCGCGGAACTACCTGAACCTAAGCCGGCATACAATACGGTATCTACGATTGTGCGAATCCTCGAGAACAAAGGATTCGTATCGCACAAAGCCTACGGAAGGACGTACGAGTACTTCCCTGTCGTGGCAAAAGAGGACTACACCAATACATATATGCGGACTGTCCTCGACAATTTCTTCGAGGGATCCATAAGCCGTATGGTGAACTTCTTCTCATCGCAGAAGTCGATTTCCCTGAAAGAGACCGACGAGATAATGAAGATATTGAACGGAAACAAATAACGACATCAGCAAACCCCTATCCATCAACAACTTACGCAAACTGCGTGCTCCCCATTGTGCGGCACGTAATTCAAGCAAAGGACTAGGAATCAACAACTTAGGGAATGACAACAATCGGCTACATACTGGAATTGATAATCTGCAGCGGAATCTTCCTGGTGGTTTACCGCTGGCTGCTGGCAAAAAAAGTCAGCTACGGAATGTGCAGGGCGTTCATTCTTACGTCTATGCTTCTGGCTGTCGTCATACCAGCGATGAATGTTCCGGTATTTCCGGAGAAGGCAGCTGTGCAGCAGACAGTTCTGACCGGTTTTGATTTCTTCGGGGAAGATCCCGCTGATACTGCATCCGCAAAATCTGACATCAGAACAGAAGCCCAGGAAAGTGCCACAGAAATCGTTCCGGTTAAGAAGAATATTGACATCAAGGCCGCAGCGGGCATTGCGGTATATGTCATCTATATGATTGTGGTCCTTGCCTCACTCGGACTTACAGTACATAATATAATAAAGATACAACGGCTTCGCAGACGTTCCATTCTGACGCATACGAAAGACTATACCCTTGCCGAGCACGAGGACATAAAGACTCCGTTCTCATTTCTCAGGACAATATTCCTGGGATTCAACTACGAGGCTCAGGAACGCAGGCAGATACTGACTCACGAAGCGAGCCACGTACGCCACAGACACTCGTTCGAGCGCATATTCCTTTCAGTCCTACGCTCTGTCTTCTGGTTCAATCCGTTCTTCTGGATGGCGGAAAAAGATCTTGAGGAAGTACAAGAGTGGGAGGCAGACAAGGATGTACTTGGTGAAGGATACGAACTTGACACATATAGAACAACCATTTTCAAACAACTCTTTGGTTATAATCCGGATATATCCTGTGGGTTGAATCATTCATTGACAAAACAAAGATTCATTATGATGACTCAATCACGCCGTGGCAAAGGGGCCTGGATCAGGCTGGCTGCCACACTCCCCGTAATCGCAGCTGTCTTTATAGCCTTCGGCTGCGGCACAAAAGAGGCAAAGGCTTCAAACGAAGTTTCAAGAAACTTGACAAATGGCACGGAAACGACATATATCCAGATGTGTCCTCCTTGCGACGCTACCGTGAGTAATTCGTTCGGCGCAAAAACGGATGCTTCAGGTGCGGGTACTCATCAGGGCATAGACTATGTCCTTGACGAAGGGGCTCCTGTCTATGCGGCAGCAGATGGTGAAATATCATCCATTACACGTGACGACAGTAACGGACTTATGCTTGTACTGAAACACATTGACGGCATCGAGACAAGGTATGCTCATCTCTCCAAGATCCAGATTGTGTCGCATATTAAAATAGAAGGTGGTATGATGACGGTAAACAACACCTACAATCTTATCACAGATGGCGACCATTCGAATCAGAAGATCAGCGGAAAGGTGAACCGCGGACAGCTGATCGGCTATGCCGGTTCCACCGGACGAGCTACGGGTCCTCACCTCCATTTCGAGGTCCGCAAGGACGGAAAGCCTGTAGATCCGGTTACAATGTTTACATCTGACAAGCCGGTGACTGCTCCTTTCCCTATCTATGTTGTCGAAGGCACCAACAAACCGGGAGAAGAATATTTCGCGATCTGCAACGGAAAACTCTGCAAGATAAATGAGGAGATCGGTGAGGCTGTCAGCAGATATTTTGCTGGAATAGATGACCCGCAGTATGCAACCATTCAGCTTGAAGCAGATAAGGATGTGCCCGAGGAAATCGTTGCCAAGGTTTCTGAAGAATTGAGAAAGGTTCAGGCATTGAAGGTCAGCAAGACCGTCACTAACGGGAACTCTGGGAAAGCCGTGGGCCTGAAAGATGAAACTACAGCTGTAAGCAGGATTGCAAACGGTGCCCTGATAGACGTAATATATGATCCTGATGGAAGCCGTATCTACATCGACGGAGCCAGACATACCCTTGATGAAGTCGCTGAAGTAATCGGGGCCAAAAGGGACTCATCCGATAAGCCTTATGAATTCACTGTCCATATAAAGGCTTCAGGAGATACCAGAATGGGAATCATTGACGATATCAAGATGGAACTCCGCAAATGCAAAGCCCTGAAAGTCAGATATGAAGCTCCGGAGAGAATAATCGACAGACGTCTTCCACCGGCACCAGATCAGTCAGAGGATGACCAGGAGGCGAAATTCATCGCACCGGAAGACTGGGCAAACGATGTAAGCAGGAGGAATCTGATCACTTTCAGAATCAACAGTGCGGACAAAGTGCTGATGTCAACAGACCGTTCAATCAGGGTCAATGAACATTATATATGCGACATCGATGATTTCGATGTGAAACGTCTTAAGGAAATGATTGCCAATCCTGAAAGAAAGGAGACTCTTCCCGAAACAGAAATGAAAGATATCACGATGCCTGACGGATCTGTAAGACAGTTCGAAGTCAGCAAAGCAATGGTTTCGTACGGAATTGACAGGGGTACCTCATATACAGCATACACTAAAGGTATGGAAATGATTATGACCGCATATAAGGAACTTCGTGAAGATTTCTCCAAAGAAGTATTCGGGAAACCGCTCGCAGAACTTACTGATACAGAGATACAGACAGTATATCTTGCTATCCCACTTATTGTTTCTGAAGCGACTCCTAAAAACGTCCCTCAAAAAAGATAACTTAACCCACAGCGACACCTTGGACGGTTTTTGCCAAATAATTGACCGAGGTCTAGGGATAATCACATAAATCACCACTTTTAAATAACACCTTGGACGGAAATGCTTCAAAAACGGTCCAAGGTGTTATTCATTTACTCTGCGGTTCCCTTGCCGGGCTTTCGGGCACTTCTCTTCTCGAATGCGTCGGTCATCAAGGTCAAGGCACCGTCTCCTGTGACGTTGCACGCTGTACCGAAACTGTCCTGCAGGGCAAAGATAGTCAGAAGCAATGCAGTTCCGGCCTCATCGAAATGAAGAACGGAAACAATCAGTCCCAATGAGGCAAGGACTGTTCCCCCAGGCACTCCCGGCGCTCCGATGGCGAAAAGCCCCAGCATCAGAATGAACATTGACAATGAAAGGAAATCAGGCATCGAACCATAAAGAAGCTGGGAAACCGCCAGGACAAATACCGTTTCGGTCAGAATCGATCCGCACAAATGGATATTTGCGAAAAGCGGCACTGTCACATCACTGATTTCCTTGCGCAATACAGGGCTTTTATGAGCACAATCCAGCGCGACACCCAAAGTAGCGGCCGAAGACATTGTTCCCAGAGCGGTAAGATATGCAGGACCATAATATTTCAGGACCTTCCAGCTGTTCCTGCCGGAATAAATGGCGGCTGTGACATATAGAACCCCCAGCCAGATGAAGTGACAGACCAGCACTACGGCCAAGATAGAAATGAAGACAGGCAATTGCCGCGTAACTGATCCCTGATAGCTGAGTATGCAGAAATTTGTAAAGATGAACACCGGCAAAACAGGAAGAAGTATCTTATGAACAAGCACCAGGACCATCCGTCGGAATGTATCAAGCAACTGAGAAAATTCATCAGACCTGACCCAAGCCGTCGCAAGGCCGAGCAGAACAGCAAGCACCAATGCCGTCATCACATTCATAACTGGCGGAATATCGATCTGAACAGCATTTGCCGGAAGTTCTTTCAAAGCACCTGCCTCCTGAGCAATATGCAGATGAGGTATGATCTGATAGCCGACTGCCGCACCGAAAAAAGAGGCACCTACTGATGAAAGATATGCTATCCCGAACGCGAAGAGAAGCATCTTCGAGGCATTGTTGCGCAGATGTGCGACAGACGGAGCAATGAAACCCAGGATTATAAGAGGAACCAGAAAAAAGATGATCTGCCCGCATAGGTGCTTTATTCCAATTACAATCCTCAACGGAACTCCATCGATGAACAGTCCGACTATGATACCGGCCACTACCGCAATCAGCAACTGGAAAATTGTATTCTTAAATATCTTTTTCATAATAGGGCGACATTCGCAAAAAAGGCTCCAAGGCTTACATCTACAAAATAATAAGATAGTATTATTTCACAGATATTCCGTCTCATATATGAACTTATTAAATTCTATGTATATGAGACGGATTTTCATTATCATCTGGGCAGCAGTGATCTGCCTGTGTTCTTGCGACAAGGAAACTTTAAGGCCAACCTTTGAGTCTGACATCCAGAAACTGTATGGAGAATACACATTGGCCGACATTCATTGGCCGGGACTGGCTGTGGACCTCAATTACGATGGCACCGGATACTGGAGCCTTCTATATGAGTTTCAGAGCAAGGTCGGATACTATGAACCTGACTACACAGCAAATGTAGCCGACGGCATCATATTCAGCAGCGATGATCCTTGGGCAGAACCTACAGCAGCCTTCAACGTGACCCTCCCCTATCCCCACTATGTAATGTCCGAAGGGAAATGGATCTGCACGGACATCCGCAGCATCAAGGTCACGCTGAGAGCAACCGAGGACACCTTCAAGCTGGGCTCTAACTGCTGCTGGATATATCCCGGATACACTGACCAGGACGATCTCTTCCTCGTCAACATCCAGGACATCAGCCTGTATGTCGAGTCCATTGATGCCACCACATTCAAAGTAGGAATCCACTGCAAATTGCCGCACGACTACACCGACGGCACGCAAAAACTGGATGACAACTACCTTTACTATACATTTTCAAGGTAACCTATCTGATTATTGTTTCTAAATTATTGAGGTTAGAATAATGAAGACTAACGCCGTCGGAAAGAATCTGTTCCGACGGCATTATCTCCTACTTAAATACAAGAACTAAAGATTTTAGTTAATAAACTATAAAAAATAGTTGTATTAAAAGAAAATTTAGTTACCTTTGTGTCGTAAAGGAAATCTATATGAAGAAACTGACTAAAAAAGAAGAAGAGATTATGAATCTCTTTTGGGATAAAGGGGCGATGTTTGTGCGTGAACTTCTGGAGCATTATGATGAGCCGAAGCCGCATTTCAACACCCTTTCTACAATGGTGCGCAATCTGGAGGCGAACGGATATGTGAGTCACAAGGCGTATGGTAATTCTTATCAGTACTACCCTGTCGTTTCCCGTGAGGATTACGCCGGAAGGACGTTCAAGGGTGTCATCAGCAGTTATTTCAACAACTCATATCTCAGCGCTGTCTCTACCCTTGTAAAGGAAGAGAAGATCACCGTGGAAGAACTCAAGGATCTGATAGAACAGATCGAAAAGGGACAGTAGAGATTCCCGATCAAGTCGGGAATGACGCCACGGAAGCTGATTACATAAATAAACGTCATTGCCGGCGTGACCGGCAATCCAACACTTAACAATATGACCGATTTCTTAATATATCAAGGCAAGGCTGCGATTGCATTGGCAGTATTCTATATGTTCTACCGTCTGCTGCTCAGCAAGGAGACTTTCCATCGTTTCAACCGTATCGTGCTTCTCGGAACTGCGGCGCTATCATTCATACTCCCCCTCTGCGTCATCACGTTCAAGAAGGTCGTGGTCCTTCCCGCAATGACCACCTCATCAGAAACCGTCCTCGGTGAAGTGTCCGGAACGGCAGTTACTATGGTTCCTGAAGCCTCCGAGCCGATATGGCCGATCATCCTCTGCATTATCTTCTGCATTGGAGCCTTGACTGTCCTGGCAAACACTGTCATCTCGATCATCGGCATCAGGAGAATCATCAGCAGCGGAAGCAGCCAGACTCTTGAAAGCGGTGAGACACTTATAATTACTGAAACTGATACAGCCCCGTTCAGTTGGATGAAATACATCGTGATTTCCCGTGAGGATTATGAGAGCGGCTACTCTCAGATCCTGACTCACGAGAAGGCACACATCGCCCTCAGACATTCATCAGACATCCTCTTTGTCGATATGATCACGGCTCTCCAGTGGTTCAATCCGGCAATATGGATGCTCAAGGCAGACCTTCGTGCCCTACACGAGTTCGAGGCGGATGATGCAGTCCTGAGAAGCGGAGCGAATATCAAGGAATACCAATATTTACTAATAAGAAAAGCTGTCAGCAAGAGCGGCTACTCAGTTGCTAACAGCTTTAATCACAGTACACTTAAAGCTCGTATTACTATGATGTTGAACAAAAAATCATCTCGTATGAGTGCCTGGAAGGCTCTCTACGTCATCCCTCTCGTGGGAATCTCTCTCGCGGCAACTGCCGAGACAAAGGTAGATTACCAGTATGAAGACCAGCAGCCAGAGGCTGCGGCTGACACTCTGAAAGCTAGAGTGGTCAAGGTCCATAACACTCCCGACGGCAAAGATAATAAAAATTCTTTCAAAGAGAAGAATGTCAAGGAAGGTCGTCTGATCGTTGATGAAGAAGCAGGAACAATCACTATGATTTATTTCGACCACAATGGCAATGAACTGAGGTCACAGATCAAAGGAATGAAACTGGATCACGACATATACCTCCACAATGGAAATATGGCGACTCCTGGTGTGGTGGAAGAATGCTTAAAAGAGGAAGATGCAGTGCTTCTGACTGCATATCTGAAGAACGATAAGAAAATAAGAGGTGTAGTTACACCGAACAATAACTACGCAACCGGTACTTGGGACGTAAATAAACCTTTTGACGAGCAGGAAACAGTCTATCATATGAAGGGCAAGCAGTATAAGGTCAGAGGCGGAAAGTATATAGAAATAGAAGAGTCTCAGAAAAGTGAGGAGAAGAAGGTAATACCTTTCCAGCTGGTGGCCCAGAAGCCTACCTTCAATGGCGGCGATGCCAATGAATTCTCAAAATGGGTCAGCGAAAATGTCAGATATCCTGAAAAATGCCGTCAGTCAAGGGTTCAGGGCAGGGTTACATTGCAGTTTACAGTCACTGAAGAAGGTAAGGTCCGTGACGTAAAGGTGTTAAGAAGCGTAAACGACGAAATGGACAAAGAGGCCGTGCGCGTTATCAGCGAATCACCTCTCTGGACTCCTGGAAGAGATGCAAATGGCGAAATTGTTCCTGTCAGCTATACCTTCCCTGTAATCTTTAGTCTGCCTTAACTGACAGCAGGCCGAAGATGGAACTGAATCAAAACTCACAAGACACAGCACGGCTCTCAACGGGCCGTGTTTACTTCATATAGCCACTGAACGATCTTTTCCAACGCCTCAGGAGCAAAGGTCTCCTCTATGGTTCTATACTCCGAAACAGCTCCGGTATCACAATGCTGAAAAAGGTGGTTGAGACCCTCAATAGATTCAACCCTGTTTTTCGGATCATCATTAAGTCCGGCACGGATAGCATCGAGATTGGCAATATGATCGACCTGAGCGTCCTTCGAACCGTTGAGCGCAAGAACAGGGCACTTTATCTCACCCAAGACAGGGCGGACATCAAGTGAAAGGAAATAAGCCATATACGGCAGCTGTATCTGCGCTACCACAGCCCAATAATTCTGCATCAATGATTCAGGAATGTCATAGTCGGCCGGATCCGGCATTCTGCCGCCGTTTACCTTGACGCTGAATGCTTTTCCAAGCATATCACAGTACGACTCCAGGATGTCATCTGAAAAGCCGAGACCTCTTAAAGCAGTCCTGTTCTGCGATATAAGTGTTTCAGAACCTGAAACAGCCATTCCTGCAAGGGATATGATGAAATCCGCCTTCTGCTCAGCCGCAATCATCATAGCAATCGTTCCTCCTTCACTGTGCCCGAGAACCCCTACCCTATCGAATCTGTTCCTCAAGAAACCTATACCTGCCAGAGCGTCTGATCTGAAGTCCTCAGTTGTCCAGTCAAGAGGTTTGGCAGAAGAATCGCCAAAGCCTCTGTCATCATATCTCAGAGTCGCTATCCCAGCTCTCGCAAGAGCATCAGCAATGACCGCAAACGGTTTATGATCAAACAGTTCCTCATCACGGTTCTGCTGTCCGCTTCCTGTCACCATAAGCAGCACCGGAGTCTCGCGGGAATATCCTTCAGGAAGTACAAGAGTGCCGTTCAGGACTATATCACCATTGGTAAAGGAAACCTCCTCGGCCGTATATGGAAACGGTGGTACGGGAGTCTGCGGACGACGAGGCTTGTCCTCCCCAGGATTAAGAGTCAACGGGAATGAAGCATTCATCTGTGTAAATGTACCTACGATCTTATTGAACAGCCATTGGCCTTCATAGCTTGCCGCAAGGGATGGAATCCGGACTATGATCTTCCCCGCATCAGCTTTTTCCACCTGGATAGGAATCCCTTTGGCCCCCTGATCCGGCGAATCCATAGTCGGTCTGTCTCCGTCAAGATGAAATACCAAGGAGAGAGTTGTGCCTTGCACATCAAGCTTCCCGGACCACGTTCCGGTCTGAGCATCTGCCAACGATATTGCAGACAAAAGCAGACAACTCAATATGATTATTCTTCTGATCATAGTCATTATCAAATATTTCTGTAAATATATGAAATTCAGTTTAGAATCGCAACCATACTCTGCACTCGCAACGGATATCCGTGCAATTCCATCTGCCGACAGTAAAATTGTTGAATATTTTACAGTTTTTGCCGCAGGATTCCTGAATTTCTGCATCTTATAGAGATAAGAAGAATTATTATGGATCTGAAATGCATAGTGAGCGGATGTAAGAATGCAGAGCCTGAGAGCATCAAGGCCCTGTATGAACTTTATTCCGACCGTCTTATGAGACTGTGTATGGCGTACGTCAAGTCTGAAGATGAGGCATACGACCTGTTTCACGATGCGTTTCTGATCATAATATCAAAAATCAGCCAGCTGAAGGATCATCGGAAATTAGAGGCGTGGATGGGTGTCATTGTCAAGAATCTGGCATTGCAGCATCTGAAACGGAGGAAGAAATTCGTTCCGGCAGAAGAAAGGTTAGATCTTGCTGAGGATGCCTACGACGAGGTCTATCCGCCTGTACCTCTCGAAACGCTGATGCAGATGGTAAGCTCCCTGCCCGAGCAATATGGCAAGGTATTCAGAATGGCAGTTCTTGAAGGGCTTTCCCACAAAGAGATCGGAGGCATTCTTGGTATTGGAGAAAACACCTCATCCTCAAATCTTCATAGAGCAAGAGCTATACTCCGGACAGCCCTGAAAAAGTATTGGGGCGGTCTGGTCCTTGTTCTCCTGTTATTGATGACACCGCTTCTGTGGAATGAAAAGGGAATGACCGAGCAGCCGGTATATACGTTGGCCGAAGAATCGGAAGATACCGTTGCGGTAAAGGTAGTTTCCGACAGTATCATCATAAAGCCGGCCAAGTCCCTGATTATGATAGCCGATGGGGCTTCTGTCCCGGTTGCGCGGGCTGACAGTGTGGCGGAGGAATATGATGTCGAGGCTACGGCTGACACTGTAATTCAGGAAATTATGGTCATCGAGGACAGTGAGCGGACTGTAAATGAGGGTACAAGGAAGTATGCCTGGGAAAATGTGGACTGGGGCCAAGAGGAGAAAAAGCGTTCTGGAAGAAAAGGGTCTGTCAGATTACAATTCTCCACACTCCCTGGATCTGTCTCAAGGATGACGGCTATGAACCAGGATAATGGTCTTCTGGCAGCAATACTGCCTGAAGTGGATGATTTTACAGATTCTCCGACAAAGATAGCCTCCTGGAGTGATCTGGAAAGAATGATGGCAGACCTCGCGAAGAACTATCCGGATTCGATGATGTACGTGTCACTGCACGCCATAGCGAAGAGCAATGCAGATGCCGGCAATGAAATGAAGGAGGAGCGGGAATACGACCGTCCTCTGACATTCGGACTTACCGCAAGCATAGAAGTTGACGAGAAGTTGAGCCTCATCACCGGACTGGAATATTCAAGGCTGTCATCCAAGGCCCGGTCCGGGATTGACACTGTAGCAGTAAGTAACAGACAGACAATCCATTACATAGGATTACCTGCAGGCGTTTCTTACTCATTATGGAGCAGAAACAAGATGAACCTGTCAGTTTCCGCATACGGACGCATCGATATCCCGCTTGCAGCTTCGAGCATCATAGAGCATCACAACGGCAATGTCATAACATATAGCGCCAGAACTCCGTTACGAGCTCCGGTACAATGGTCGGTGGGAACCGGTCTATGCTTCCAGTACAGCCTCGGCAGCAATATAAGCATATATGCAGAGCCGCAGATCCAGTATCATTTCGATACAGGCGGAAAGTTGAGAACATCGTGGACAGAGCGTCCTCTCGACCTTGCCCTTCCGGTCGGCATCAGGATTTCCTGGTAATATCACGCAGTATCTGCATATATAGTCAATCTATATGATAGCGAACAATACAGACTGATATGCAAGACCGTTATACAGACAGGAGACTTTATTTCAACGAACTGGCACAGACATCTCGTGAGTATCTCATCGGATATATCGGCAGATTCCGTGAGCTGGCCAATACAGGCCGGGTGCTAGAAATCGGATGTGGTGAAGGTGGAAATCTTCTGCCATTCGCAGATATGGGAATCGATGTCGTCGGGATCGATATATCAAAGGGCAAGATTGATGCTGCAGCACGATTCTTTGCCGAAGATGGCAGAAACGGATCGTTCATCTGCAGCGATTTCCTTGCAATGGACCTGACGGAGCATATAGGTAGGTATGATGTGATAATACTGCACGATATCATAGAACATATCGCATCAGATTCGAAAGCCGGATTTATGTCAAGGCTGGGCAGTCTTCTGAAACGCGATGGCATCATAATGGCGGCATTCCCGGCCTGGGCGATGCCTTTCGGAGGACATCAGCAGATATGCAGGAAGAGGTTATGCCGCATCCCTTTCATACATCTGCTGCCTGTAAATATATATAGAGGTTATCTTCATCTTTGCGGAGAACCGGAGTGTACGGTTGAAGAACTGTTGAGCATCAGGAGGGCCGGGACGAGCATAGAATCATTTGAAGCTATCTGCCGATCAACAGGTCTTGCAATTCTCGACCGCACATTATGGCTTATAAACCCCCATTACAAGGTCAAGTTCGGGCTCCGGCCACGGCTGCTGCCTCAATCCCTGAGCACTTCCAGATGGGTCAGGAATTATCTGTCATCCTCCTGCTTCTATATCCTTTCACCCGAAGGATCCGGCAATATCGAGGCAAGAACAGGTGGCCACAATTCAAAATAATAACAAACTAATATACAACATATTATGAAACCTAATTTAATGCTTTTGGTATGCGTTGCAGGCCTTTTTACAGCCTGCGACCCGGATTGGGCATTACATCCGAAGAATCAGGGATGGGCCTATATTGTGAATGAGTCTGAATCTGATATAACCTTCAAAGGTTACAGTTTATTGACCGAAAGGCTATACACCCAAAGGACCATCAGCCCTGGAGATACTGTATGCATTTCATCCAGCAGTTGGGACGAAAGAGCATCAAGCTGGGATAAAGTAGAGGCTGCGGGGTGGGATCCGTTTTTAGCCACTGTTGCAAAGAGGGAGTATCTGGTGAATCTTGATAAGTTCAATGAAATGCATCATAAAATCAGCATCCTGACTTCTCCGGACGACAGTGTCTCCTGGGTGTTGGACGTGAATGCTATCGAAGAAGATTCGATATTCAACGAAGCAAACTGGGAAAAGGAAGAATATGAGAGTGAAGGATACTTCAATAATATTGCGTGGTACTATAAATTTGAATGAAAATGTAATTATTTCTGACAAGGAGATGGTAGTATTGTGAAGTATATCCGTCTTATATATGTAAGCCTGATGCCGGAATTCCTTGGCAGACAGGGATATGAAATGCTTAATACTTTACAATATGAAAACAGGACTGATCAGAATCATTATCGTTGCCGCTTTATTCACAATTTCTTTTGCTGCATCTGCCCAGGTCTATATTGGCGGTTCTATCGGAGGAGCATACGGAACTTCTTCTGATTCAAGCACAAAGTCGTGGGCTCTGGACATAAAGCCTGAAATCGGATATGCCTTTAATGAGAATTGGGCCATCGGAGGGCGCGTGACATACGGCAAATCTGTATCCAAGACAGAGACACCAAGCATAAAAGATAGCGACATAGACATCACCTTGTTAACTATCAACCCATACGCAGCAGTTTCTGCATTCAGGTTCAGAGGATTCGCGGTGTGGGCTGAATTCGGAGTTCAGGTTATGCCAGAGCAGTATGGAGTCGATTTCACGACATTTGCCGGATATATCACTCCGGTTCTTACCTATAACATAGGAAGGCATATAACACTCAAGACAGACCTGAATTTTGCGGGTCTGGCAGTAACCGGAACTACTGAAGGAGAATTGATTTTTGCGGGATCGATAGGTGGAGACGACGCCATCAGCTTCAATGATGATCTTTCCATCGGATTCGTCTTCAGATTTTAATATTTCCCTGACATAGTCCACAACAAATCCAACTGTTATGAAACGGCTCTTGATCATTACAGGCATTATTGCAGCATCACTGATTACGGCACCGGCTTCAATGGCTCAGGATATCATCCACACTTACGATTCCACCCCCGTGAAAGCCAAGATTCTGGAGATCGGAGATAACTATATGTATTATAAGACCTGGGACAATCCTGACGGTCCCCTCTATAGCATCTCACTCTCAAAGGTTGTGAAGATCGTCTTTGAGAACGGGACTACAAAAATATTTGCACCCTCTTCACCATATATCGGGCCCGGACCATACGGCACTCATCCGCTGGACTACAGGTGGGGACATTATTATAATCCATACGGAAGACTGTCACGCGGCCAGATAGCCGACTATATCGGTTATTCTCTTTATGGAAGCGAATATATGCAGGCCAGCAACCGATATTCCTGGGGAATGTATCTGACTTGTGCCGGTGTAGGATGCATTCTTGTAACGGTGGCAGCTCATATTGCCAGCATAGAGATGGAGAGTATCAACAACCTGCACGGTATGGGCAGCAGCATTAGCGGCTCAAATGCAGGAGCGGCCGCCGGCTATATTGTCGGAGCCGGTTGTCTTGGAGCCGGAATACCGCTATGGGTGAAAGGAAACAGAGGGCTGAGGAAGATTGCTGATGACTACAACAGGACATACATTAATCCCGATAGAAATGAAAACAGCCCTAATCTCTCGCTCGGATCAACCAGAAGCGGAATAGGGCTGGCATTGAATTTCTGACGAAACAGTTAAGGTAACAGCATTATCTTAAGGCATATTTCGGGGCATCGGTCACCAGGTTTTCACTCTCATTGACCATACGCGCAAATGGCATAGCAGCAAGAGGCGTCGTGCCAAGGTCAAATCTGCAGCCGGCTCCGACCTCACAGAACAGGCCCCAGGCACAAAACATTCATACCAACATCTCTTGAAGAGTCTGTAATAACCTGACACAACTGTTTTTCATAGGTCAGCTTCCTATTGTCTATAGCACTCAACAAAAATAATGTATAAGTTGCATATTCGATGCTAAGAACACAGCATATTGTTTCATCTCGTGGGACAGCTTAAGTAAAGCATATAAAGCTGCAGCCAAGTATGAAGCGAGCCTTCAGGTCGAGCTCGCTCCGCACTTTGTAGGCGACGAAGAGCGTATAATCGCCGAAAGTGCTCATAATATTTGAAATAACAGGTGTTGCTGTATAAAGAAGATCTATCACAAACAAGCGTCGGTACTTAAATCTGTTATTTTATGACCCGACGCTAAGCAAAACCGCACCAGACTACCTTAAAAAGAGACCGTCGGTGCAAAATAATGCTGATTCTCGTACCGACGATATCTTACAGAGAACTGATCAAGCCGAGATGTATCAAACCAGCCACAAAGTAGTCACATTTGCGTAACATATAAAGACGAAAACTGCCTCCTAGATATCTAGAAGGCAGTTTCGTGAGGTGCCTAGCGGATAATGCATTAACAAAGCAATGTAATCCCAAATACCCAATACACGCCCTAGATGGCATATTTTGTAAATCAACCGACAATATCTTCCATTATATTCTTAAAAAGGTAGCAAGAAAGTAGCAAGGTTTCCAAATATTCATTATCTTTGTCATGCGATTAAAATATAATGAATTATGGCTTGCGTTTATTCTATTGGTCCTGTCAAAAAGGACGGTAAAGCGCCCATCTTTATTAGGGTGCAATCCAAAAAACTCAAGGTTAATATCCAGCGAAAGGTCGGTCTTTCTGTCTTGCCTAGTATCTGGAAAATGGACCGCGACAGTTATGCTTTCAAGAAATACAAGACATCAGAAGAAGGCAGAAAACTCTTCGGACTTCTGGACGACATTGAATTTGCTATCAACTCCAAATTAGGTGAAGGCGTCAAACTCGCCTCTACCGACGTTCAACAGATTGTAGAGAACATCATCTACAAAGATGCCATCGAAGAGCAGAAACGTCTCGCAGCTGAAGAAGAGGAAAAGACAGCAGCTGCAAACCGCATGACTCTCAATAAATTTATTGAAGCATTCCGTAGGCAGATTCAAGACGGTTCTCGTCAGACTGAGCAAGGTAAGAACTACGCCCCAGGCACAGTAAAAGCCATCAATGCTGCTCTCAATCAGTTCGTATATTTCCAGCAGGACACAGGCAGAGAGTACGACTTCAATGACATTGATATGCAGTTCTACTATGATTTCACTGCATATCTCAAGAAGAAAAACTACGCCATCAACACAGTCGGCAAATGCGTAAAGGAACTCAAGGCGATAATGTATTGTGCTGAAACCGAAGGATACCACACCAACGGCAAGTACAAAGACAAAAAATTCAAGGGAACAAGAGTTGAAGTTGATTCTATCTATCTGACTAAAGAAGATCTTGAGAAGATTATGGCAGCAGACCTTTCCCAATATGGCAAAGGGCACGAACTCGCCAGAGACATCTTTATGGTTGGAGTCTGGACAGCTCAGCGAGTATCTGACTATAACAACATCAACCGCGGAGACATCAACACCCTCACCAAAAACATCATGCACGAAGATCCGGATCCGGATAACCCTGGAGAAACAATCGCATGGATTGAAAAGAAGGTCATCACATACATAAACATCCGTCAGAAGAAGACCGGAGCTAAAGTTGCGGTACCATGCTCAAGCGAACTGAAAAACATCCTTGAGAAATACGACTATCAGATTCCTCACATTGAAGACCAGGTTCTCAACCGCTATCTTAAAGACATCTGCAAAACAGCAGGTCTTACTGAAAGAGTCCTCATTGAAACCACAAAGGGCGGAACCCCAGTCAAGGAAGAAAAAGAGAAATGGGAATTGGTCCACACCCACACCGCAAGAAGAACCGGAGCCACCCTTATGTACCTTTCCGGCATGGAACTATTTGACATAATGAAGATCACCGGACACTCATCACCAATGATGCTCAAGAAATACATCAAAGCAGACCAGCTTGAGGTCGTATCAAAGATCACAGACAAATACAGATATTTTGACTAAATTCGCAAACCAATACGGAGAGAACTATGGAAGAAACACACAACATAGAATACAAAAGACAGTGGAGAGATGAATGGCTTCAGTGGATATGCGGCTTCGCCAACGCAGAAGGCGGAATCATCAACATCGGTCTGGATGACCATGGCAACCCTGTCGGTCTAGATAAAATCAAGAAACTCATGGAGGACATTCCGAGCAAGATCATCAACAAGCTCGGAATCGTTCCTGACGTCAAGCAACTCACAAAGGACGGCATCGACTACATAGAAATCACAGTAAAAGCCAGCAACGTCCCTATCCTACTCGATGGTGTCTGCTATTATCGTAGCGGAGCCACAAACCAGCTGCTGAAAGGAGACTCACTTCACACCTTCGTACTCAAGAAAATGGGACTCAGCTGGGATGACATCCCTGTCAATGACGCAACCATCGAGAAAGACATCGACAGAAACGCCATCGATTTCTTCATAAACAAAGCAAAGAAATCCGGACGCATTCCTGGCATCACCCTCGATGACAACACAGAAACCATCCTCGAGAACCTGAACCTCATCACTCCTGACGGAAAGCTCAAGAACGCAGCCATCCTTCTATTCGGAAAACAGCCGGACAAATACTTCGTATCCAACGGATTCAAGATCGGACGCTTCGTTTCTGACGAATCTGACCTCATCATACAAGACGAAATCAAAGGCAACATCATCCAGATGACCGAGAAAGTCATCGAAACCCTGATGAGCAAATACCTCGTCTTCCACATCAGCTACGAAGGACTCCAGCGAATCGAGACTCTTGAGATTCCGGAACAGGCACTCAGAGAGCTCATATACAACGCCATCTGCCACAAAGCATATCCTGGCGAACAGGTTCAGATGAAAATCTACAACGACAGAATATCGCTTTACAACTATGGATCCCTCCCTGACGGATTCACAGTAGAAAATCTCCTGCAGGAACATTCCTCAAGACAGAGAAACCAGAACATCGCACGCGTATTCTACCTTGCCGGATTCATCGAAGCATGGGGACGCGGCTTCCGCAAGATCCACAACGAGTTCGAGAAAGCCGGCCTTGATCAGCCAGTATATGACGAACACTGCGGAGGATTCAGAGTAACAATCAAACGTCAGAAGAGTGACACCCTATTTGGCCAGAATGGCACTCTAGAAAAACAAGATGTCACCCTAGAAAACACTGATAATAAGGACAGTGCAAATTTAGAACGCCAAGATGTCACTCTAAATGTCACCCTAGATGACACTCTAAAATCAATTCTGCAGCACATATCACATAACAAGAAAATAACAGTTAAGGAACTTGCAGAAATACTAGAGGTCAGCGAAAGACATGTAAAGAGATATATCAGTTATCTCAGAGAAAACGGCTTCCTAGACCGCACGAAAAACAACCGCTACGGAGAATGGATTATAAAGAAATAATCAACACAGCCTCAACCGTATCTCAAGCAATGGATACAGTTGAGGCTGATATTTATACCCCACTCGGGTGTAAAAGTGCCCTCGACCTGCTCGAGCACCACCTTATCAGCTATCGAAAAGAACTCGAGACCTCCCTCTCCCAAATCACAGAGGACTGGAACGCCATTGCCATGAACGACCTTCGCATGGCAGAAATCCGCAATATCCTCAACTGCATCGAAGCATTCGGCACAAGAGCAGAACAGTTCGACAACTTCTGCACTATGGCCAGCGGTAAATCAGACACTCCAACATTCAATTATGATCTTGGGCGAGAATATTACCTGGCCACATACGACACGCTTGAATATTATTCAGCAACCATCAATGCAATAAAAAGCCTTTCCCTTCGAACAGCATCAGACTCACAATACAAAGGCATTGCACGCAGGCTGCAGCACTACGTACGCACAGCCAGCGACACAGATTGGGAAAACCTCATCACCAAAGGAATGCCATTCCGCAATATAGGGAAATGGGAAGGAACCCGCGTAGAAGCCACAGTATTGGGAACACTATTCAGAATTCCTGCAGCAGCTCTCAACAAAAGCATAATCTTTCCAACTGCTGACGGATCGACACGCAAAATCAATTATGCCCAGGACAAAATCACATGCGGCATAGAGACCTACGCAATTTATCCCCTCATCGAGGATTACATTACCAAAGAATAAGAACATTTAGTTTTCTATAACCGTTCTACAATCCATCACATTGCAAACAGCCCTCAAAGGGTTTCCTGCTAGGATTCCTAAGGATTCTACAGCAATTCTACAACACACGGTAAATTCTACTGCTTGATTTTCACTAATTTACATATCAACTTTGCAACATCTCAGAGGCACTGAGACCAGGTGTGGCCACATCTGTTTTAACAACCAATTAAAACAGATACACTATGGATCAACAGATCGAGAAAGTAGTCTGGACTTACATCAACGACAGACTAAAGCCCATCATTGCGGACACTCTTAACGAAACAATGCCAAGGCTCCTGAAGGAACACAACCGTGACCTTATCCCACGCGAGAAGGTCATCGAAGACTATGGCATCTCCAACGGCAAACTCTACAACCTCTTCAAAGCCGGAATCCTGACAAAATACAAACTTGACGGCCTGACCTTTATCGACAAGCAGGAAATTGAAGCCCTTGTCAAAAAGGAAAGCTCATTCGAAATCGCTCCAAGGAAAACCAAGAACACAAGGAAATAGCCATGGAGACGACAGTACGAACCGTCGATATGACTATCGACTGGGATTCTATCTACGTGAGCGTCTTTCCTAGGATATCCTCCAGAATCACACCCGGAGCCACCTACACACAACGCAAACTAGACTACAACGAATCCCACAAGACACCGAAAGAAATCACCCTATGGCAATTCCTGGAACTGGCAAAAGACTATCTGCAGGAGATTAATGCAATCCGCAACGAGCAAGACAAAGATCATCGGAAATACCTTAAATCTACTACTCTACCAGCTGCTACTATCTGCGCCACATTCTATACCAGAGAAGGATCAGTAGAACTCCGTGACAGAATCAAGCATTACAACTCTCTCGTTGTTATAGACTTAGACAACATTACCGATATTGAGGCTTCACGTAAAGCTGTGCAGCAACTACCGTATGTCTTATATTGTGCAGCGTCGGTCAGCGGCAACGGACTCTATGCCATAATACCGATAGACAACACTGATTACACTCAACACTCAACTTATGTCAAAGCGCTCGAGAAAGAATTTGCCAGAATCGGACTGCAAGCAGACACCGCCTGCAGAGATGTAACCAGGCTAAGAATCCTAAGCTATGACCCAAACCCATACATCAACAAAGAGTGCATAACCTACTCTCTACCAGAAGATACAGAGCAAGCACCTCCATTAGAAAAGAGCAGCTTTACAGAGCGAGATGAACTCCACACTCAGGTAGAATCCTGTATCAAGCAATGGGAAGAAAGGCAGATATCACTCGACGCTTATGACGAATGGACGACTATGGGCATGGCACTAAGCAGCCTTGGAGAATCCGGCAGAGAGTACTTCAACAGAATATCCAGGTTCTCCGCAAAATACAACTCCGGAGCCTGTGACAAGAAATTCGACGAACTGCTACGCACAACAAGAACCCTGAACATAGGTACATTCTTCTACAAATGCAGACTCAAAGGGATATCAGTGCCACACAGAGTCCTATACAACACGGCACCGTTTCCTGCACAGGTCTTTCCGGAGAAAATCAGACAGATCATCACAGAAACTCACAGATGCCTGAACTTCTCCATCGACCACATCGGAGCATCACTACTATTCGCCGCAAGCATAGCCTGCGGTAATGCAATCAACGTAGAAATCAAGAACGAATGGATAGACAAAGCAATCCTATACATAGCCCTCGTAGGCTACCCCGGTACCAACAAAAGTGCACCGCTTCGCTATGCAATGCGCCCGCTCATAGACAAAGACAGAGCAGAATACAAAAAATACCGCAAAGCAAAAGACGCATACGACTCACAGATGCAGAAGCCACTCAAGGAACGAAAAGCACAGCTCACCGAGCCGGAATACATTCAGACCGTACTTAGTGACTTTACAACTGAAGTTCTCGTAAGGCAGCACAAGATCAACCCCAGAGGTCTGGCCGTGTATGTAGATGAATTGATAGGATTCATCAAATGCTTCAACAAGTACCGTAGCGGTAATGACGAACAGATGTGGACCCAGCTTTTCACCGGCAGCAACATCATCGTAAACCGAGTATCAAGTGAGCCTATCAACATCGACGACACCTGCATCGGAGTCATCGGCACCATCCAGCCAGGCCTGCTCAATGAATTTGCAAAGGGAAAGATCGACAGCGGATTCATAGACAGATGGCTCTTTGCCTACCCCGACAAAATGATGTACCCGAAACTCAATCACGACGAAATCCCCAAGGACATCACAAATGCCTGGAGCGACATCATCGGCAAGATCCTGAAAATCCCATACAAAGGCAAATCCAAGACCTTACGCCTGACCAAAGAAGCGATGAACGAATATGCAAACTGGTTCGACAACCTGGCAGACCAAAAGAACGAAGGCAGTCCGGCATTTGCAGCAATGGCCACGAAGATAGAACGCTACTGCATCCGCTTCGCCATTGTGCTTGAGATAATGAAATACGGATGCGGGCAAAGCAAGCTCAAGAGCATCAGCCTCGACAGCATTGAAGGAGCCATCAGCCTGTGCCACTACTTCATCTCATGCGCGACAAAGGCCCACAAACAGTTCTCATCAAGCCCTCTGGGCGAACTGACAGAACAGCAGAGACGAATCTACAACGAACTGCCGATAAGCTTCAACACAGGCGAAGGAGTAGAAATTGCCCAGGATTGCGGACTCGGAGAAAGAGCCTTCAAAGAATGGATCAAAAGCAAATTCTTCCGACACATATCCCACGGCAAATACGAAAAACGATATAAATAACCCCTATATGCACTTTCCGCACTTTCGACATTTTCTACACTTTCAACATTCATCTCTAGTCATCCCCGGCTAGACCGGGGATCTCACAACTGACAATCGTCATCCTCGGCTTAATTTGTCACTGTCATTCCGAGCGAGCAAAGCGAGTCGAGGAATCTAAAAATGCACAAAATGCGGAAAGTGCATTCTAATAAACTACAAATATGAAAATCCTAATAGACAATGGCCATGGCCACAACACATCAGGCAAACGCAGCCCAGACGGCAAATTCCGAGAATACGCCTACAACCGTGAAATCGCCAAACGCATAGTAGCAGACCTCATAGACAGAGGCCATGATGCTGAATTGATCGTACCAGAAGACAACGACATATCACTCGAAGAAAGAGTCAGAAGAGCAAACAAAATCTGCCTCGCTTCCGATCCGTCATGCGTCATCCTCGTCAGTATCTATGTCAATGCCGCCGGAAACGGCTCAAAATGGACAAACGCCACCGGATGGAGCGTATATACATGCAAGGGACAAACTTCCTCGGACAAGCTAGCAGAATGCCTGTGCGAAGCTGCTATAAAAAACTTCCCAGGCAGGCGCATCAGAACGGACTATTCTGACAACGACCCTGACTGGGAAGAAAACTTCTATATCTTGAGACATTCCTTATGTCCTGCAGTACTGACCGAGAACTTCTTTATGGATAACAAATCCGATCTTGAGTATCTGCAGAGCAAAGCTGGTAAGCAGGCTGTGGTGGATACTCATATTGAGGGAATCATAGAATACCTGGATTCTCTCTCCCTTTGACAAGCAAAAAAGGATGCACCATCAACCAGTGCATCCTTTCTACTATAACTCTCAACTGCTTTATCTTCCCGGCCAATACTCCCTCATATCATTCAAATACAAGCTGCCATACAAATCCGAGTTATACACCATCACATGCGATCCATTTGTCTTATCGAAAGCATGCAGATACAAATCTCGAATGACAGACTGAGGATTCTCCTCAAGATGCGAAAGAATAGACGCCGTAAATGTATTTGAAAGATCCACATTGATCTCATAATCGAACGCATAAGCCTTTGATGGCTCGTAAGGATTCGCAGCTGTCATCATCAACAAACCAGGAATGCCTGTGCAACCCTCGCCAACGACACCCGAATAACAAGTCTCAATGATCGCAAACTGCTTACGGAACTTCATCGCAGAGAACATCTCACGAGCAAACTCAGGACTCAAATCCTCCCTCTCCGCAATAAACGCTGAAAATCAGCAAATTATAAAACAAACACCCAATTTTACACCCAAGAATGTAAAGTTGGGTGTTTTTATTTTATTTAAGACGAATCATATTCGCTCGGAAAATAA
>SUYP01000034.1 GCA_015060395.1 Bacteroidales bacterium | reverse complement strand
TTCAACTCTCGGGAAGAGATGTGTGTGTTTAAAAGCTTAGTATGTTAAATATTGACAATTTAAACAGATATGAAGCATAAAACTATTCTTCTTTTTGTTGTATCTGTTCTGGCATCATTGTCTGCAGGTGCGCAGAACTTTGCAATGAAGACGAATCTATTATACGATGCTACTGCTACGGTGAACGTCGGGATGGAGGCAGGCCTGGCACCGAAGTGGACGTTCGACTTATCCGGCAATATCAACGCCTGGACGATACAGGATGCGAAATGGAAGCATTGGCTGGTTCAGCCGGAAGTCAGATATTGGTTCTGTGACCGTTTTCAGGGACATTTCCTAGGAATACACGGCATTGGAGCGGCTTATAATGTGGGGTTTATTACAAATGATATTCGATTCCTTGGAAATGATTTTTCTATACTCTCAGACCATCGTGTCCAGGGATATGGATGGGGAGCAGGAGTAGCATACGGATATGCCTGTCCTCTTTCAAAGCATTTGAATCTGGAGTTTGAGCTAGGTGTCGGATATGTTTATACGCGCTATGATAAGTTTGAATGTGAGGGTTGCGGAAAGCAGGTGGCAGACAACGTCCCTTACCATTATGTGGGACCGACCAAAGCTGCCATAAATCTTGTCTATGTTTTCTAAAAGGATGACAGAAATGAAAAGGGTTATTATTGCTATTGCTGCATTAACGTGCTTCTCTGCTACAGGATATGCACAGAAAATATATGACGTTGCGGTTTCCGATTTTAACATTGTCAAAGACGGAACCGATATGAACATCGATATGATCATAGACTTGTCCTCGCTTGATGTCAAGAACAGACGGTCCGTACATCTGCTGCCTGTACTTAAGAACGGGGCAGATTCGATAGTTTTGTCTCCTATCGGGATTTACAGCAGGGGCCGTTATATAAACTATCTCAGAAAGGGGAAAAGTATTTTTGAAGATCTGAACGAAGAAATTTATCGCGAAGGCAAGCAGCCGGATATGTTCAGATATTCGACTCAAATTCATTACGAACCGTGGATGGATGGTTCGGAAATCTTCCTGAACAGAGTGACCTGTGGATGTTGTCAGGATCTGCTGAGTGAAGAACAGGCGCGCATTGGAGGATTTTCTATTCCTGTATTCGAACCTGATTTCATATACGTACGTCCAGAAGCAGAGATCCTTAAGACACGTGAAATATCTGGAACTGCATTTATAGATTTTCCTGTTTCGAAAACCGATATTAATCCGGACTATAGGAACAATCGTTCTGAACTTGCCAAGATCATCGCAACAGTTGATTCTGTCAGAAATGATTCAGATATAAAGGTCAGACAACTATACTTCAAGGGATTTGCATCTCCTGAAAGTCCATACTCTAATAATGAGAGACTTGCCAAGGGTCGTACGGCATCACTCAAGAAATATGTACAGGATCTCTATCATTTCCCTGAAGAAATGATCGTAGCAGAAAGCGAACCGGAAAACTGGGAGGGACTCAGAATCTATGTTGCAAACTCATCTTTGGAGCATAAGGATGAAATCCTTGATGTGATTGATTGTAATAGAAAGCCAGATGACAAAGAGTGGATAATCAAGACCGATTTTCCAAAAGATTATAGATTCCTTCTTGATAACTGTTATCCGGGACTCAGAAAGACTGACTATAAGATAGAATATACCATTCAGGACTTTACGGATATCAACAAGATTCTGGAAATATTCAAGACATCTCCTAACAAGCTGAGTCTTAATGAACTTTATATAGCTTCTACGGCCTTTGAACCCGGCAGCGAGGAATTTATTGAGATCTTTGAAACAGCCGTAAGGATGTATCCGGGTGACCCCGTAGCTAATCTCAATGCAGCCAATGTAGCTATTTCAGATGAAAGATATAAAGATGCCAAGGCTTATCTCAAGAAGGCTGGAGAAACTCCGGAAGCAGATTACGCCTGGGGACTGTACTATCTTGCGCTCGGAGATTATGATAAGGCTGATGAGAGACTTAAGAAAGCCAGGGAAGATGGAATAGCAGAGGCTGCGGAGATGATAAGGCAAGGAGAAAAACTAAGGGAATATTATACAAACAACAAATAAATATCTAAACTATTAATCTAACACTTTATGAAAGCAAAATTTTTCTTTGCAGCAATGGCGGCTATAGCTGTCATCGGTTGCCAAAAAGAGTCTGGTGTTCAGGGTGAGGCTAGCGGTATGGCTTCTTTCCTCAAAGTGAATCTGAACACAGCTGGCGCCATCACAAAGGCGGATCCCGGAACATTCGAATACGGTTCTGATGCAGAAAATCAGGTTAATTCCGTTACCTTCTATTTCTTTGATGCTGCTGGAGAAAAGTATGTAGTGCAGAACAGGGAGAATTATATGACTGGCAATGTTACTGATTGGGCAGCGGGTACAGTTGATAATATTGAAGAGATTTCAGGTCTTGTGCTTGTCATAAGACAGGCTCAGAACGGAGAGCACCCAGCTCAGATGGTGGCTGTTCTGAATGCTCCGGCCGCTTTGAAGAAATCAATGACATTGGCAGAGCTTAATGCTCAGATCGAGACTTTATATGATGAGAGCAATGGCTTCATTATGTCAAATTCAGTTTATGTGAATGGCGAAGGAACCGTTATTCAGACTACTGCAATCACAGAGGACAATCTCTTCCCAGCCAATCTTACAGAAGGAGAACCAGGCTACAATGCTCCTGGAACAATTCTGAGACAGGAAGATGTGCCGGCAGGCGCACCTGTAGAAATCTACGTTGAGCGAGTAGCAGCTAAGGTTCGTGTCAATAATATCCCTGCGAACCTTCTTCCTGTATATGCAGAAGACGGCACTACTCAGATGGTTGACACAAAGGACACTCCTGTATTTGTAAAGATTGAAGGATGGGATGTTACCAACAATACCGATAAGTCTCATATTCTTAAGCAGCTCTCTGCAACATACGATCCTGCTCCTTTTAATCCTTGGAGTGTCGCTGCTTTCTATAGGTCATATTGGGCTAACACAACGGCTGTACCGGCACACGACCTTAGTTATGCTTTAACCACCACTTCTCCTAAGTATTATCACGAGAACACTGACCAGGAAAACAACCCTCAGCTTCTCGTTGCAGCAAGACTTGTTGATGAAGATGGCAAGGCTGTAGATCTTGCAAAATGGTACGACAAGCACTATACACTTGCTGATATTCAGGCTGCAATGGTCGGATCTATCGATCACAGAATCTACACCAAGACGACTGACGAAGCAGGAAACACTGTTTTGAATAGTATTACAGCCACTGATGTACTCTTCAAGCAGAAGGATTACACCGAGCCGGAAAAAAGATATCAGGTATATATGACAGAGAAGGAGGGTGTAAAGTATTATGATGCTGATGGAAATGAAATCACATCAACAGTTGCTGGAATTGATCCTAACAACACAGCAAAGCACATTCTGGAGACTGTAGAACCTGCTCAGATCTGGAAAGAGGGAATGGCATACTACTATATTGACATCCAGCACTTCGGAGAGACAAAGGCTATGGTACGCAACCACTGCTACGATATCACTATCGATAAGATCAAGGGATTCGGTACTCCAGTCTTCGATCCGGAGCAGATCATCATACCTGAGAAGCCAGAGGATTCAGAAGCAATGAACCTCGCAGCAAGAATCAATATTCTTTCTTGGCATCTCGTTGAACAGAATGTAATATTGTAGTTCTCATTTTTCCTATAAAGCCTTGACCGGCTTTATAGGAGCCAGATTTATATAGATACAGAATAGAAAACGGTATGGATATCAAAACAAGAATCATAGGGTTGACGCATCTGTTCGCGACGATTTTCTTTGCATCAGCTTTGGCTTCCTGCAACAGGATCTTCGAGCAGGAAGGAGACTGTTCTCTCCATTGTACGCTGAAGTTCAGATATGATATGAATATGAAGTTCGCAGATGCATTTTCTAATTCGGTATCCCATATCGAGGTATATGTGTATGATACAGAGACCAGAGCGCTACTTTTCAAGCAGGAAGAATGCAGTGAAAAACTTTCGGCAGAAGATTACGTTATGGAACTGGAGGGACTTGCTCCGGGTAGTTATGACATAGCTGTATGGGGTGGTGATGGTCTGTGCAAGGAAAAGTTTATTCTTGATGCTCCGGAAACAGGTCACTATATGACAGATGTAATCTGCACTATGCAAAGAGAAGAGGGAAACGTAAAAGAAGATGTCGGAAGTCTGTTCTATGGAATGAAGAGAGTGACTTTCGAAGGAACATACGGTACTCACCAGGAAACCATTTATCTGACAAAGAATACCAACACCGTACGGGTCGTATTGCAGCATCTGTCCGGAATAGATGTAAATCCTGATGAATTCATATTCAAGATAACTGATGAAAACGGCGTTATGGCGTACGACAACAATGTGCTTGAAGATGAAGTGCTTACCTATTTCCCTTGGAGCGTGACTTCGGGATCGGCTGGCATTGATGCTGAACTTAAATCAACGAAAGCACAGACTTCGGTAAGTGTGGCTCTGGCTGAATTCACCCTAGGAAGACTTGTAACGGGAAACAACCCGACTCTCTCAATATCGAATAAGGTGACGGGCAAGACTGTTCTTTCCATACCATTCAAGGACTATGCTCTTCTTGTGAAAGGAAACTATAACAAAGATATGTCGGATCAGGAGTATCTTGACCGTCAGGATGAATATAATCTCACATTCTTTCTGGATGAGCACGGCAACTGGCTGACAAGTCAGATCATCATCAATTCGTGGCATCTTGTACTTCAGGACTCAGAACTTAATTAACGGACTTCACAATGAAGGTAATGTACAAATACTTTATCTTAGGCGTACTGCTCATTATGCTACCGTCCTGTATATTTGATGACGGGGAGCCGATGATTGGGCAGCAGGATCCTATGATGATAACATTTACTCTCGATGTGCAGTCTCCAACCCCCACTAAAGGTGACGATCATACCTGGGGTGATAACGATGATGACATTGATGATAACGATTATCCGGAAATCATCGGAGATTCATTTGAAAACCGAATAGATGTATCTGACCTGATGATTGCAGCGTATAGGTCAGACGGGACTTTCATAAGAGAATTACCGATAATAAGTATTACAGAAGATTCTGATGGCATCCGGTTCCTTTGTGCATTTGAAGACGATTTTTTTAAAGATGCTGTCCCTGAGGCTCCTCCTGTCTGTAAATTTATGGTTCTTGCCAACTGTATTGACGGCAACTACAGTCTCAGTTATAATGGAGACATACCGAATATGGATGGACTGATGTTCTCGGCATCATCTCTGACCCGAATACCGATGTGGGGCATAAAGGCACATACATTCACTTTTGACGGGGATAAGATAAGCAAGACTCAGGAAATTGGTTCGATACCTGTCCTGAGAGCCTTGTCTAAGGTAGGAGTAAAGCTGTCAGATGAACTTAAGGCAGAGGGATTTCGTATCAGGGCAGGATCTCTGAAGCTTAACTATGCCCGAGCAAGCGGCTATTGCGTCCCTTCTCAATGGGCTTATGTTTCATCCACAAGCACCTTGAAGCACGATCAGGCATTCCGCCCTTCTACCGTCGGAGCATTGAACACTGACATCAACGCCTTAGGATGGAGCGGGGATGAGACCGGATACTATATATATGTTCCCGAAACGGAGAATGGAGATGCCTCATATCAGGGAGATCCACACGAACTGTCGATTTCCATCACCTTGGAAAAGGAAGATGGAGATCAGATAATAACTAAAGATTTCCCTTATGAAAAAGGCATATTATTCCGAAACTATGACTATTCAGGAAGACCGACAGAGGAGTCTTTCAATATCGTAAGAAATCATTTCTACGATTTTACGATTGCTGCACTGGAAAAGACCGAACTTGTGCTTGAAGTCAGGGTGGAAGAATGGGAATTCGGAGGCAAGGTTCACATTGTGATGTAACTGTTGAAAAGATGAAGAAGATTATATATATGATTATATGGTGCATCGCGACATCTTTGATCGCCTGCACTGGTACTGATGTCTTCGACTCAGAAGAAGCTCATATAGATTCCGATGCCATATTCTTCAAGGTCAGTTCAGATAATATTTCCGATTTGAAAACCCGATCAGAGTTTCAAGATACTACAGATCTTTTGAAGCCGTTGATGTTGTATTCTTCAGAGCTGGATTTTCCTCTATATCTGCATACCTGTATAGCAGAGATCGGCGAAATGGATGCAGTCGAGACAAAGTCAGCTCAGGTAAATGACATTGCAGATTTCGTTGCTTTGAACAAAACCGACGGTTTCCACCTGACTGCCTACGAATTGAAGGACAATACCGATTTCATTCCCCGATTTGCTGTAGCAAAGCCACAATCCGAAAGTGTGGATGAAAACATCTGGAATACTGTCCCGAAATACTACTGGCCGATAGATGACAGGACAATGCGTTTCCGGGCATACGCTCCAATGTCAGCAAAAGACTTGCTGACAGACCTTAATATGGAAGGGGAAACCATCAGTTTTGATTATCAGGTTCCGGCAGGAGAAGTGAAAGACAACTATCACAATGCTGCTGAATCTCAGCCTGACATTATGTTTGCATTCACCGAGTGCAAAAGATCTACCGTTGTTGACGGCAAGGTACCTCTAAACTTCAGTCACGCTTTATCCGCAATAAAATTTGCCGTGCGCGATGTCGTTGGCGGCACAATAGAAAAGATCAGCATCCTTGGAGTAGCCGGAAATGCTCATTGCGTATTTGCCCGGAACCAAGGTGAGTCTGAATTCAGTTACAACTGGTCCGAGTACGGAACTGCTGATTGCAACTATTCCCAGACATTCAATTACACGACTAAGAATAACAATACAGGCTTTGAAGATGACTCAAAGGATGTCATCATCAATGATGAATTGCCAGCCAAAACTTTTCTTCTCATACCTCAGGACATACCGTCGGAAGCCAAGATAGAGGTAATATTCCGCAGGAGCAGTGACAATGCCATCTTTACTATGTCAGGACTTATCCGCTCAAACAATGTTACCAGATGGGAGCCAGGTAAAGAGTATATCTATACTATTTCGACCAACAGTTCCAACTGGATCTATCATCTTGACGTGCTCGGCAGCGAACAGGCCATCAATGATGATGAGCCTGGAAAAGGAGCATTTAAGGATAAAGAAGGACACATCATTGTCAATCAGACCGTTACTAAGGGTGCATATTATAAGGTCAGAAGCTATAGAGAGCGTGCAGACAATCTCAATATAAAAGAACCTGTTCCGTGGAAGATTTCAGACATAAGTGACGGCACAACCATTTTCCCGCAAGAGGAAATCGGATTTCCAGATCAGAATCCAGCCATCAGTGCCGACGAGTGGATTCCTGTCAGAGTATCTTCCGGGGATGGTTCGGCTGACTACAAGAAGATCGATGTCGAGTTTTGTCCGCAGATGACCGGAACAACTCATCCCGGTGATTGGGATCTGCAGAGCAGGGCAGAATACGGAACAGCTGAGTCGCCGGTAGATCTTTCTATGATCTATGGCAAGATGAATACCGCTAACTGTTATGTCGTAAACGGGCCGGGATATTTCAAATTTCCATTGGTATATGGAAATGCTATTACTGATGGAATTACGAATACTGGCTGCTACAGATATACCGATCCCGGTACGTATGCCAACAAGACCACGTTCCCTTCCTTGACTTCTTTTGTCGATTACAAAGGCAATGCAATCAGCAGTCCTGGAATTACAGGTGCAGCAGATGCCGTTCTCGTGTGGGAGGATGCATATAACGTCATCTCAGACGTAAAACTGAACCCTGCTGACGGACAATACGGTACCGTATCATTCAAAGTGAATAAAAAGAATCTGCAGCAAGGAAATGTGGTGATTGCCATCAGAGATGCTTCAAAAGTGATTATATGGAGCTGGCATATCTGGATTACCGAACATTGGACGAATGAAGGAGATCTGCGGTTGACAGGCGATGTTGTTTTAGGAGCAGCAGATGCCGGATACGTACAGAACAACAGTTTTTCTGTCGCCCCTCAGAATCTAGGGTGGTGTGATTCCAAAAATGTATGGTATCTGAAACGTACCGGAGATATCACCTTTACGCAGGATGTCAGCGGAAAACAGGTGAAACTTGATGTTGAACAGAGGGAGAAGAAAATTGAATACTGGATCGGTAACAACACCTACTACCAATTCGGACGTAAGGATCCGATAGTCGGGTTTATGAACAAAGGTTCAGTTGTAAAATACAATTTCGGTTATTTTCCGTATGTGATCGAAGCACAGGCAAAAAGCATTGCTGAAGGCATCAGGAATCCTCATATCTTGTTTGTAGGAGCTGAAGCTATTGCATCCAACAACGACTGGCTGAACACACACTATCATAATTTATGGAACAACTCTGCAACAGTTCCTCCACCTGCTGGATCAGTCGCTCCGTCTGGAAAGATTCTGCCATATCATTACTCTGGAGTCAAAACAGTATATGACCCGTGTCCGGCCGGCTATCAGGTACCCCCGGTCGCCTTCTTCAAAAAAATCACCAATGGGTTGGCACTAGATGCGAATGCGCTTGTTAATGGAGTACTGAATTTCAACGGAACTGCTGAGGAACTTACAGAAAAAGGATACTATATATATAAAATCAACACTGAAACTCCAGGGGTATATCTCAATCTGACGGGAACAGGACATCGCTGGTATGCAACCGGAGGTATAGAAAATATGCCTGCGGGAGGAAACTTCAATCCGGGAACTGCATATTTGTGGAGCAATCAGATTGTTTTCACCAACGCTAATGCTCTGTGTGCTTACGGACTCGCGTTAGGAGGTAAGGACGATACATCAAACTTCCATTTCGTCGGACGTCGAGCAATGGCGCGCCCTGTCCGACCTGTGAAGATCTTTAAATAGATGACGTTCCTTTGAAATTTAAACTCAACAGATTGTGACGGAATCTGTAACATCCTATGACCGTCCTGCACTGAAATCATTAAAATGGCGTAGGACGGTCAGGAAAACCGGTCATTTGGGACAGTTTTCGACATCGTCCTACATTATTTCAGGCTTTCCGATGCAGGACGCTTAGCACCACCCTATCAGCAAAAACTTCTGCCGGCCACCTCCCATATTGATGCGCTTATATTTTCCCAAAAGACATAAAAATTATTCGACGGAGATAATAAAAAGAACAAAAACCGCACGTTTGTCGGGATTTTCGTATTTTCCTAATAATCAACCGCTTACCTGAAAGTGTTCACTAAAGAATTTGCATTCTCCGTCCGTTGTGTGAAGAGATAACTAAGATACATAATGGTGCGTCGGTACAAAGGCTAGATCCCTTGTGCCGACGCTTCCTTTTTTGTCTGTCTGGATATGTGTTTTCATTTTTTTATTATCTTTGACCGTAATTGTATGATTTTAATCTTTACGGATATGAAAGCAATAAGGTTTATCGTTGCAGCATTTCTGACATTGTCGGTAGCTGCGTCCTGCCAGCCTTCGGCAGAGGAACTCGCAAAGCAGTATAAGGATCTTACCGTGGAGCTCGCACAGGCGAAGCTGAGCGGGGATGAGGAGAAGGCTGATGACATCAAGAAGAAGATGGAGGCCCTCAATGCCAAGATCGAAAGACTTGCAAAAAAGGAAGTGAAGAAGGCGAAGAAGGATGTCGAGAAGGGCATTGACAAGGGCGTGAAGGAAGTTGAGGACGCTCTTGAGGGTATTTTGAAATAATTATTTGGACTATGAAGATAAGAAGCATTCTTTTCGCGACTTTAGGAGTCGCTTTGATGGCGTCTTGCGGTGGCAAGGTGTCTGATGTTACCGAAATCACCGGTACAGTAGTGCCTGCGGGCATTTCTGAAGTCAATATCACACTAGGAGAAGCTGTAGATACGCTCGTTCCTGTAACAGACGGCAAATTTGCTGTGACCATTCCTGCAGATCCAACCGCGCTTGGAGTTGTTGCTGCAGCCAATTACGGAACAAACTTCATCTCTGACGGTACTCCTCTCACTGTTGTCATTGATGAGAAGACTGTTGTGACTTCCGCTTACCCTGAGGTTTCTGTCCAGGAAAGGCTCAATGCTTACAATGAAGCTGAGAAGGGCTATATCGAGCAGTACAGGACAAAGCAGCAGAAGATCAACAGTGATTCCATTATGACTCAGGAGGAGAAGGACGCGGCATTGGAGAATTTCTTCGATACATTCTTTGCCGAGTATAGAGACCATAACCTGAAGGCGTACACTGAGAATACTGACAATTTCGTATCACTTTTCGCTCTCCAGAACCTTCGTAACGAATTCGAGGATTCAAAGCTTGACTCCCTTATCAACCTTCTTGCACCGGCTTTGAAGGAGCATAAGTCCGTAAAATCTATGCAGAAGGCTCTTCAGGCAAGAATCAATACTGCCGAGGGCAAACCGTTCATCGATTTCACAGTCAATTCAGTAGTGGGTATGACCCGCAGCATCCCTCCTCAGCCTAAATATGCTGATGTGAAGTTCTCTGACTATGTAGGTAAGGGCAAATATATCCTTGTTGACTTCTGGGCACCTTGGTGCGGCCCTTGCAAGAGGGAGATCCCTAATCTTAAGGCTGTATATGACAAGTATGCAGGTGAGAATTTCGATATCCTCAGCATCGCGGTATGGGAGCGTCAGCCTGTACAGGTGACTATCGACACTGCTGCAGAGCTCGGAATGAACTGGCTCCATATCAACAATGCAGGCAGCGTCCCTACAGACATCTACGGAGTCGAGGGTATTCCTCACCTTATGCTCATCGGTCCTGACGGAACCATCCTCAAGAGAGGATTCCACGGTGCAGAGGGCATAGAGGCCGCTGTAGCTGAGTATCTGAAATAAATGAATCTTCAAGATAAGATAAAGCTTTTCCCGCATTCCCCCGGCGTCTATAGATATTATGACGCTGAGGGGAATGTGATTTATGTGGGCAAGGCTAAGGACCTGCACAAGAGGGTGGCCCAATATTTCGTGCCGCCTGAAAGGCTTACGCGCAAGACTGCCGTGATGGTCTCTAAGATCGCAGATGCGGAATATACAGTCGTGGAGTCGGAGGCAGATGCCCTTCTTCTGGAAAACAATCTTATCAAGCAGTTCAAGCCGCGCTACAACATTCTCCTGAAGGATTCCAAGACCTACCCGTGGATATGCGTCAGCAATGATGATTTCCCTAAAGTCTTTCTCACCAGAAGGATGGTCAGGGACGGGTCGCGGTATTTCGGACCTTACAGCAGCGTGGTGCACGCGCGCAATCTCGTGGAGTTCTTCCACAATGTATATCCTCTGCGGACCTGCAACCTGAAGATCACTTCCGATGCCATTCTGAGAGGGAAATACCGTCCCTGCCTGAAGTTCCATATCAAGAAATGTCTCGGATGCTGCATCGGCGGCATATCCAAGGAGGAATACAATCAGAATATTGAGGAGATCGTGAAGCTTCTCAAAGGTGGGGGACGGGAGATCATACAGCATTACAGGAATCTTATGCAGGAGGCTGCCGCCAATATGGAGTTCGAGCAGGCCCAGCTATATAAGGAGAAGATGCTGTCGCTTGAGCAGCATTACAGCAAGTCGGTGATAATGAGCTCGATAGTTGGCGATGTCGATGTCTTCTCTCTTGTCATCGACGGACCTGAGGCCTTCGGCAATTTTATGCGAATCCGAGGGGGAGCCATCGTGCAGTCGCTCAATCTGGGCTTCAAGCTGATGATCGAAGAGCCTCAGGAAAGTGTCCTGGCTATGTTCATCGGCGAGATCCAGGCGAAGTTCGGCACTCTCTCGCGTGAGATAGTGGTTCCGTTCAAGCCGGATATGGAACTGCAGAATGTGGAATTCCGTGTGCCGGTGAGGGGGGACAAGCTCGCATTGCTCGAACTCAGCGCAAAGAATGCCAAGGAAATGCGCCTGAATGCCCTGAAGCAGCAGGAGCATACCGATCCTGACGCATATCGCAATATGGTGATGGAGTCGCTTCAGAAGCAGATCGGAATGAAGGAGCTCCCTATGCATATAGAGTGCTTCGACAACTCCAATATCCAGGGAACCAATCCTGTGTCGGCCTGTGTCGTTTTCCGCAATGCAGTGCCGTCAAAGAAGGATTACAGGCATTTCAAGGTCAAGACAGTCGTAGGTGCGAATGACTATGCGACGATGAAGGAGGTCGTGAACCGCAGATACTCCCGGATGCTTGCAGAAAATCCTGACGACCTGCCGCAACTGATCGTCATTGACGGAGGAAAGGGCCAGCTGGCTTTTGCGTACGAGGCTCTTGCTGAACTTGGCCTGACGGAAAAGCTTACGGTAATAGCCTTGGCAGAAAGGATGGAAGAGGTCTATCGGGTGGGGGATCCGTATCCGATGTTCATAGACCGTAACTCTCCGGCACTCAAGGTGCTGCAGCATATAAGGGACGAGGCTCACAGATTCGGAATCACCTTCCACCGCAAGCTCCGCGGCAAGGCTCAGATCGAGTCGGCCCTGAGCTCCATAAAGGGTGTCGGTGAAAAGACCGAGCAGAGGCTACTTCTGCGTTTCGGAAGCGTGGCCCGCATAGCGGCAGCTTCCGTTGAGGACCTTTCGGAAGTGGTCGGAAAGTCACTGGCAGAAAGAATATTGACAGAATTGAACAGAAAAGATGAATAACAGGGTATTGAATCTTTACGACTGGTTCCTGATTGTGGGAGTCATCGCGTCGAACATCATTTATTCGGTTATGACCGGCACCCTTGATGTGCTGGGATCTGTAGCCGGTATCACCGGGGTCCTTTGCGTGGTGCTCGTTGCCAAGGGCAGTATATGGAATTACATCTTCGGCCTTGTCAATGTGTCCCTGTATGCCTATATATCATATAAGGCGGCCCTGTATGGCGATGCGGCTCTGAATGCTCTGTACTATGTCCCTATGCAGTTCATAGGCTGGTGGCAGTGGCGGAAGAGGGGAGCGGCTGTTTCGGAGGCTGAGGCTGACGGCAACGGAGTGCAGGTGAAGGCGCGCAGATTCACCTGGATGCAGAGGGCTCTTCTTGCTGTCGGCTGTATCGTTGCCGTCATATCGGTTGGATTCGTCTTGAAGCATTTCGGAGATCCTCAGCCGTTCAAGGACTCTACCACTACTGTGCTCAGCATTGTGGCTCAGGCACTTATGGCCCTGGCCTTTATGGAGCAGTGGGCTCTGTGGATCATCACCAATGTGGTCAGTGTGGTGATGTGGTGCATCTGCGTGACCCGTGGTGAGGCTCACGCCGGAGTGATGGTGATAATGTGGGTGTTCTATCTTCTGAACTCAATCAACGGCTTGAGAGTATGGCTCAAGCTCAGCCGAGAGTAGCTCCAGGCTGAAATCCGTTCCGTCAGGAAGGATAAGGTCGGCCTTGATATCAAAAGTATTCTCAGACATTCCTTTTCTCTGGATGAAGATGCTTCCGGAGTGGAGTTTCCGGTATTCGGAGTAATATCTCACCGGATCTTCATACCTGAAGTAATAGTCGTCATTATGCCAGGCGTTCCCGACATTTATCTCCTTGCCTTCGAGAGATGAGTTGATGCCTATGATGGCGTATGTCGTCTGTTTTTTCAGATCCTTGAGCGGAGACACCCTTATCATAATGCTGTTGCCGTTGTAGGCGTAAAGAGCCGTATATATCGGGTATTCATTGCCGTTGAAAATATATTTCCCTATGGCTTCAGGCACAGCTTGATCCGGTTCTGGCTCTGTCTGCTGGGGTGTAACCGGTTTGTGGCATCCTGCCATCATAATGACGGCAGCCATCAGTGTGCAGATAATGTTCTTCATAGTCATTCGATAGTCTTGTAAGGACCTTGATAGAATATTTCAAAGTTCTTGTAGTTGGTCGCTTCGATAGTTATGGTTCCGCCTTCCGTGCCGATAGTGACAGTGCCGCTATAACCTGTGGCTTTGCTGAAGACATCTTCTCCGTAAGTTATTGTCAGATAGGGGCTTTGAGAAAATCCGTGAGCGACTCCGTCTATATAGGCCAGAGGGAATTTTATCCTTATTTCCGTATCGTCTTCCGTAAGTATTATTGCAGAATATGTAAATTCAGGGTTAGATGTCTTGTCGAGTGACACATCCTGTATCTTCTGCTTCTTGCCATCGTATATGACCACTGATTCCTTTTCTTCCTTCAGTTCCGTACTGATGGCCTTTCCGTCAAAGCGGAGTTCGAGTGTGTTGCCTTCGAAGTCGAGGGCCGCTGCCACTGTGTAGTGTGACGGATCTTCCGGATCGCGAAGCACGTTCACTGTTCCGGTTACCTCTGTATCGTAGGAACTCTTATAGATCCCTTTCAGATTGTCTCCATATCCTGCGCATTCTATCTCCTTGACACTCATTGTCCTGCCGTTGCATTGAGAGTCTTCGACGGTTATGTACGCGTAGTATGTGGTAATATCAATTTCTTCAAAGTAGCTTATTCCTGCCGGAGTGAGATAGATGGTGGTCATACCCTCCTTGGACTCGTGGAAAGCGGTGCGTACAGGCTTTGTGTCACCGTTCAGGGCAAAGATGTTTTCATTTACAACCAGCGCCGGTTCTTCCGCCGACATCTTCGCCGAGAGCTCTACACCCGAATCCAGCTTCATCAGGATGCTTGCAGATGCTTTTCCGTCTTCGTATGTGAACATACATTTCCCTTCGCTTATTTCGGTTACAGCTCCGGGAGCAAGGCTTTCTACAGCAGCGCCGCCTATGGTGCTGATGACGGTAAACAGAGTCTGTTCTGTCATCAGATCGAACTCTGCACCTTTCAGAAGAGGGGAGATGGCTACATACAGATATTCATCCTGTTCGAATATGGCATCAAAGTTCTCCACATTTTCAGCAGGAGAGGCTGCGATGCACAGATATTCCCCGAAATTCGTTACGGCAACACTTCCGAATGCGTATTCTGTCCCGTCTATGACGTAAGTGTTATCCTTGGTTGCTACAGGCTTCTCTTCAGGTTTCTCCTCAGGCTTTTCTGATGGCTTTTCTTCAGGTTTTTCTGCAGGAGGAGATGGCTGGACAGGGCTGTCGTCAGGCCTGTCGCAGGACAGCATAGCGATAAGGCAGGCTGCGACTGCTGCATATATTCTGGTGACTATTTTCATAATCTTTTGATCTACAGGTTGTTGAGTGTGATTTTTCCCGATATTCTCCTTGCGTGGCTCTGACAGTCGAGCAGGTCATATATTATGGTATGGCTTCCGTTCCCGTCTCTTTCTACGGTTATGCTTCCATTGTCTATCCTGGCGTACGTCTTGGTCCATTCGCTTCCCTTGAGTTCGTAATACCACGATCCTGAGACCTTCCAGGCTGCAAATTCATCAGGAAGCCCGGGAACCGCTACTCCCGGAACGATCTTGTCCCTGTCAATGGATGTGTCCGGATTTCTTTGTGTCATAGTGTATGTTCCGGCAGGGATGCCATCATTCTCTATATCCGTGTCCCAAGGCACGAGCATTTCCAGCCTCAGAACGGCGCCGTCTCCTTCCGGACGTCCTCCCGGATATGCGGATTCCTTCACTGTCGGTTCGGCAAGGTACAGCAGCACGCATCTGTATGACTGGTCACCAAGATAGAAACAGTCACCCTTGTCCTGCAGTATGCCCTGTGTGAATCCCGGATCGGTTATATCGTTCTTCAGCGTGCTGTTCGGAGTTACTTCGGGTACGTTGTCCTGCACCTCTACACTTCCGGACCAGGTAAAGTATCTTTTTCTGAATTTGTTTCCGACGAGGATTCCTTCAATCGTATAAGTGCCTTTCCCGTCTGAAGTGATGCTGACCACTCCTTCATCTATCAGGTCATAATCCATCTTTGTGGAGCCTTCCTCCACGTCGGCATAGAATGTGGCATCGGCCAGCTCCAATCTTTCGCCAGGCAGTTCTATATAATCGATATATCCGCTGACGAATGTTCCGGGGGCAAAGTTGCCGGAGTTGAGCATTTCAGAATATATGCCGGTAAGATATTCGGCGTCTGCTGTCTGTTCTTTGTTCAAAGGGACATTGAGCAGAAGCTGGGTCACCTGTCCGGGACCTATAGGAGCTCCGCTTCCATCGATCTCCATATCGGTATAAAGCTTTATGATCCATCCGTCCGATATGGCTTCTCCGATGTCGTCACCATTATATGTGAATTCTGCATTGGTGAATCTGATTGTGTCCGGAACCTCTTCTTTGAATCCGGTTGTGTTGCTGTCTTCCGGCTTCTGTACAGGTTTTTCACCCGGCTTCTCCTCCGGTTTGCTGCAGGATGCTGCAAATGAAATAACAGCTGTCAAGGCTATCACAGCAAATAAAGATGTTCTTTTCATAGTTCGTGTCTTTTGTGGCTGACAAGACCGCCTGCCTTTACAAATATATGTAAAATTTTCATTTCTCGTTTTTTTTTATTTAATTTGCACCGTTTTTAGCGCAAATACGTGTATTAAAATACTAATTTATTAATTAAAAATTTAACGTTATGGCTAATATTGCAGAAGACGTAAAGGCAATCATCGTTGAGAAACTCGGCGTAGATGCTTCTGAGGTTACTGAGACAGCAAGCTTCACAAACGATCTCGGTGCTGATTCACTTGACATCGTAGAGCTTATTATGGATTTCGAGAAGAAGTTCGATATCGAGATTCCAGATGATGACGCTGGTGACAAGATCGCAACTGTAGGCGACGCTATCAAGTACATTGAGGACAAGGTAAACGCAAAATAGTTTCCGTCTGAAATAAACAGAAAGAGCCGGTCAATCGACCGGCTCTTTCTCGTTCTGTCCTATCTTATTTCTCGGCATTCTTCGGTGCAGAGAAAGTGATCTTTATCTGTGGCTTCGCTCCGGCTGCTTCCGGACCGTTGAGAACTCCGTAATAATATCTGTCTTTGTCAAGCTCTATTGAGGAAGTGTTTGAAGATGAATTGTTTCCGTAAGAACTTGCATACATCGCCATCATATAGTAGTTATAGTAGTTGCTGCCGTAGCCATAACCACCGTATCCGCCGTAACCGCCGTAACCACCATAGCCATATCCGCCATAACCGCCGTAACCGTAGCCATATCCGTACGGATCGTACATCATACTGTTATAATATGAATTGTACATAAGGTTCTGGTAATAGTCGTTCATAGAGTTGTTGCTGCTCGAGCTCTGCTTGATCTCCTCGTGCATAATGAGGAACCATATATCATATTTCTCTATGTCCTTCGCATAGTCCTTGTCATTCTCGTCAAGCTTGAGGATCTCCTGTATGTGATGGCTCACGTCAGGAGAATAAAGAGAGAGCGAACGGTTGATGTCACCCTGGTTTTCAGACTCGATGCTGGAATCCGTGAGTCCTGCGTATGAGACATAGCCGCCCTCAGAGCTTCTGAGACGTACTGTCGGGCTGAGGATCATAGGATACTTGTCGAGGGCATTGTATCCACCTTCAACTTCGTATGGAAGGATGATCGTAGCCTTGTTGATCACGACTTCTGAAGGATCGGTGATGCCGGCCAGAGCTATCTGCTCGTTGAGTATCCTCTTTATTTCTGTCGCCTTTACCACCGGCTTTATTCCGCTGCCTCCTTCTATGTAGATCTTGTCGGTTGCAAGGGCTCCGTCGCCTTTGTAGTTATCGAAAGTCTCGTGAGAACTTGCGTTGAACGCGAACTGGGTCGGATATTCGGTTGCATTGTCATCCATAAAATCCGCCGGGCCGAAGAAGAAGAGGAACGATGTGTCCACCGGCTCGTCGGAATGATCGTACTCCGCTGTAAATTTCAGCTGTGCGTAATTGCCGGATACATAGCCGTCAGCAGTGAGGATGTTGAGGTTGAACATATTGATTCGTCCGCCCTCTCCTGCCGGGAGGTCGGTGGTGATGTATATGCCCGGAACCTGCTCGATGTAGAGGTCCATACTGTCGAGGTCGGCCTTCTTGACCTTTTCTACAAATCTCTCGGCGAATTCCTTGCTGAAGTCGAATGACAGCGAGTCTCCTCCGTCATATACAGGAGTACCGACTGTGATTTCTTCCTCTGTGTTGAGATATTCGGCACGTATCTCCGGATTCATAAATGCACCCATATAGAGAACGGTCGAGTCGAGAGCCTTCTTCAGCTCGGAAACGTGTACGTTCTGGAGAATCTTGAGCTGCTCTTCCTTCACTACCGAGAGCGTATCGCGTACGGCGGTGAAGTGGAATTGCCTGATCTTCATATTCTTTCCGAAGTCGAGGGTGTCATACAGAGGCACAAGTGTGAAGCTTGTGCTCTTGACGCTCGTGCCGAAACGGCTGTCGTTGACAGCTCCGAATGTGAACCGGGTCGTGCTGTAGCCTGAAAGGCTGTCGGACATCTGCATACGGACCTCTTTGAGGTCGATCGCGTCCGGAGTGAATACGTCCCATTTCTGATCTGTCGGGATGAAGTTCTCTCCGAGATCTTCATTGATGTCCACGCAGGATGCAGAGCCAAGCAGTATCGCACCGATAGCCGCAAGGCGGCTGACTCTGCCTAAAAAATTGAAATTCATTATAAACTGTCGTAAAAACTGTTGTAATCTTCTATATATGAACCGTCTTCCATTGATTCTGCCTTGTATGGGAGCACAGGAAGTCCGGATTCAGTGCAGTATCTGACTATTTCTTCGTCAACGTTTGCCGATCCGAGGATGATGCCGTCAGAATAGTCGGCTGCCATTTTCGCAAGATTTATGCCAGTAGGCTCCGAGAGCTTTTCAAGATCCTTTCCGGTTACCGCTCCGAATGCTATCCTGTCCTTGAAGTCCTCCGGGAATGTGGCAGGGGTGTCGTCATATACCGAGAGCACCACCTTGCTGTTGGAAAAGATAGGGTCGTCGATATAAGCCTTCTTGAGATAGATCGGGAGGATTTGCGAAATCCATCCCTGGCAGTGGATGATGTCCGGAGCCCAACGGAGCTTCTTGACGGTCTCGAGCACTCCTCTTGCAAAGAAGATGGCCCTTTCACCATTGTCCTTGAAGAACTCTCCGTTTTCGTCGCAGTAAACGCTCTTGCGGTGGAAATAATCCTCATTATCAATGAAATACACCTGCATTCTCGCCGAGGAAATGGATGCTACCTTGATTACCAGTGGCCTGTCAACGTCGTTGATGACGATGTTCATACCAGAAAGACGGATCACTTCGTGAAGCTGGTTCTTCCTCTCGTTGATGCAGCCGTATCGTGGCATAAATGATCTGATTTCCTTCTTCCTTTCCTGGATGCCCTGAGGAAGATATCTTCCTATGTTCGCGATCTCGGACTCCGGAAGATAAGGTGTTATCTCCGAATTGACGAACAGAACTCTTTTGACCGAATTACCCATACTGCTTAATTTTAATGACAAAATCTCTACAAAGGTAAGATTTTTTTTTGATATTTCATTATCTTTGACCCCAATTGGGATTTTCGTATGGGTAAAGCAGAGAATAAGATAATGCGCAGAAGGCTTATGAATGCCTATCTTTCATCAGTGATAAGCATCAGTCTGGTGCTGCTTCTGGTGGGTGTGGCGAGTATGCTTCTGGTCAATGCGAAGAGCGTTTCTGACTATTTCAAGGAGAATATGCAGGTGTCTGTCCTGATGAAGCAGAATGTCACTGACGAGGCTGCTCTTGAATATAAGGACGACCTTGACGACGCGCGATATATCAAGAGCACGACATTCATATCAAAGGAGCAGGGACAGAGGGAGCTTGCTGCACAGCTGGGCGAGGATTTCCTTGACGTGTTCGAGACATCTCCCATCCCGGTGTCGATAGATGTGACCCTTGATGCCGACTATGTGTCGGCGGACAGCCTTGAAATCGTAAAGGCTGAGATTTCCGAGAGTCCTCTGGTCGAAGAAGTTGTCTATCAGCGTTCACTGGTGGATGCGCTGAACGCCAATCTGAGCAGGATTTCTCTGATCCTCGGAGTTTTCATAGCCCTTCTTCTCTTCATATCATTCGTGCTGATCAACAATACCGTGAGGCTGAATGTGTTTGCAAGAAGATTTACAATTCATACGATGAAGCTTGTAGGCGCGACACGTTCGTTCATCCGTGCTCCTTTCCTCGTGCAGTCTGCGTTCCAGGGCATTTTCGCGGCTTTCATAGCCATTATCGTCCTGGTAGGCCTCCTGTTCCTGATGAGGAGCAGCTTTGCCGAGCTTTTCGAGATATTCCGTCTTGATCTTCTGCTTGTGGTGATCGGCATCGTGATAGCTTCAGGACTGATTATATGCCTTGTCAGCACATATTTTGTAGTGAACAAGCTCATCTCCCTCAGAAAAGACGAATTGTACTATTGAAACGAACTTTATTAACGTCATTCCCGGCCTGGTCGGGAATCTAACAGAATTGAAAAATGGAAAACAACGAAAAAATGGCAATCACTCCGAAAGGACTTAAATATCTCCTTGTCGGACTTCTGGTTATGGTATCAGGCTACATCCTTATGATGGGAGGCGGCAGCGACGATCCTGAGGTCTTTAATTATGCTATGTTCGATTTCCGCCGTCTGGTGGCGGCCCCTATCGTGATCATTCTTGGCATCGTGATAGAGATCGTGGCGATAATGGGAGTGTTCAGGTCAAGAAAGGAGGAGTAGGATGGAGTGGTTTGAAGCCGTTCTTCTAGGTCTGGTCCAGGGACTTACGGAGTTCCTTCCGGTAAGCAGCAGCGGTCATCTTGAGATAGGTAAGGCGCTTCTGGGTGTTGAGACTACGGATGACCTCCTCTTCACCACTATGGTGCACGCGGCCACTGTCCTCAGTACAATAGTAGTGTTCCGTAAGGAGATATGGGATCTGCTCGTAGGCTTCTTCGGGGGCTTGAAGGACTGGAAGATCGCGACGAATGATGCCGGCAGGAAGGTCCTGGTGTGCAATGACCAGACCGATTATCTTCTGAAGATGGTGGTGTCTATGCTCCCTGTGCTTGTGGTGGGGCTTTTCTTCAAGGATTCGGTCGAGGCTCTTTTCGGGTCCATCCAGGTGGTGGGTTTTGCGTTGATCGCGACGGCGCTCCTTCTGTTTTTCTCCGATTATGCATCAAGACCGGGCAGGAAGTCCATATTTCCGGCCAACGAATACAGGAACGGTCTGTCGTACTGGCAGGCTTTCGCTGTGGGTCTCGGACAGGCTTTTGCCGTGGTTCCGGGTCTCTCGCGTTCCGGCACAACGATATCGACCGGTCTTATCTGCGGAGTGAAGAGGGAAGTGATGGCGCAGTTCTCTTTCCTGATGGTTCTTGTTCCGATTCTCGGTGAGACCTTCCTTGAAGTGGTAGGCGGTGAGTTCGGGGCTTCTTCTGTCGGAGCTCTAGCTCTCGTTCTCGGCTTCGTCTCGGCTTTCCTTTCCGGCCTTTTCGCCTGCAAGGTGATGATTGCCCTTGTGAAGAAAGCGAAGCTCAGCTGGTTCGCTCTTTATTGCCTTGTGGCAGCGGCCTGCATATTCATATTCGCCTGATATGGAAAAGAAACTGACATATTTCGTTTCAGACGTGCATCTTGGTCTTCAGGTCGCTGATCCGGAAGATCGGGAGCGTCGCTTTGCGGGTTTTCTGCGTTCTCTTCCGGAGAATACTGAGGCTGTCTATCTTCTCGGTGACATCTGGGATTTCTGGTATGAGTACAAGGATGTGGTGCCGAAGGGGTATGTAAGAGTCTTGTCTGCTCTTCAGGAGCTGATGGACAGGGGTGTGAAGGTGTATTTCTTTCAGGGAAACCACGATGTGTGGACATACAGATATTTCGAAGAGCTGGGAATGGTGAAGCTTGTGCAGCCGTGTGTGGTGCAGATTGCTGGAAAACGTTTCTGCCTTGGCCACGGAGACGGTCTCGGTCCGGTTCCTTTCGGATATCGTTTTCTCCGTGGACTGTTCCATAACCGCCTGGCACAGACACTGTTCAGTGCCCTGCATCCTTGGCTGGCGTTCAGGCTCGGGAACGGCTGGTCCCGGAATAACCGTCTCGCCCACGACGTTCAGTATGAGTTCGGCGGTGAGAACGAGCCTTTGTATAAATTCGCCAAGGATTTTGCTTCGGAAAACGAAGTGGACTTCTTTATTTTCGGACATTACCACGTCGAGGTCGATACTGTCCTTCCTTCGGGTGCCCGTCTTATGATCCTTAAGGATTGGATCCATTCATCTCCATATCTCTGTTTCGACGGAGTTTCCATAACCGGATGACCGTGAATCATATATGAAGAATCGCCTGCTCCATTTGACGCAGGCGATTCTCTTTTTTACTAAAGGTATTTCTCCGGAATCGGCATTTCAGGCGGGTCCTTCCAGAACAATGACCAGTAGAATGCCGGGAAGTCTCCCTCTTCCCATATCTTTACGAGCTCTTCCGTAGCTTCGTCTTCCCCTTCCGGATCGTACGGCTTCTTAAGGTCTGTTCCGAAGATCTTGGCGATTCCCTGCCAGAATCCGGCCGCCATACCGTTCTTGTAGTCCTTTATTATATTATATGACGATTTGCCTACCTCTCTGTCTATCAGCTTCATAAGGAGTGCTCCCTGATTGACGGTGAGGCTTCTCATCTGGCTTTCGAAAACGCTGAACAGCTCATCCTGCACGCTGTTGATGTATCTTTCGCGTTTGCCCCTCTTCAGGTTGTCGGCTGCTATTGTGCTGTCGGCCTGGGCTACAAGCTTGCGTGCCACTAGTGCGTAAGGGTAGGTCTTGCTGAAATTGTGCACCAGACGATAATATTTTCTCCACTCCCTTCCCTTCATCTTCGGGATGCGTGAATATACTTTCGATGCGCGTATCTGGTCTATATATATGGTGTCGTTGCCTTCCACTATATATTCGAGCAGATTCTCCTCCTTTTGCGCCGGCTTCTGGGATGACGGCTTGGGAGGTGCAGGCTGTGTCGTGGCGGATTTCTTTTTCTTCTTGAACAGTTGGGCGTGACAATCCGCAGCTCCCCCTGTCAGAAAGACTGCAGCCGTCAGTATGACCGTAATATGTCGAAACAATTTTCTCACGATGCAAAATTAGCAAATCCCCGAATTTCTGCAAAATCCTTGCCTCGGCAGGATGCTTTTCCCGTCCGCTTGAAAACAGCGTCGGTGCTTCGCTTGTCGTTTCCGTGTACCGACGCTCTCGTTTTTGCGGATTTAGAGCAGGTTTTGCATAGCGTCGGGGCGCATATCGGCGATTCCGTGTACCGACGCTTCTGGGGCTGTCGGCTTTTTGCTGAACCCCGGCTTTCTGCTGGTGCAGCGTCTTTTGGCTATTGCAGGTCAGCGCCTTCTGAATGATGGCGGGACTGTGACTGACTGGCGTGCCGGACTACATTGCAAGGCAGCGTCGTATCTGCGCCTCTCCTATATGATATTGGCGGTATAGAAATTCAGCGATCTGCTGCTTTTCCCTTTGCGACAGATGATATACAGATGGCTTTCCGTATCTTGGGACTATGTTCCTGTCTATTTCTGTGCATAGGTCTATGTCGGAGATCTTTCTGTAGTCCGACCGTCCGCTTTCGTATATGAGCATTTTCTCAATAGGCTGGTCCTTTATTCCGGATTCTATCGTGTCCAGTCTGATCGGGCTTGCTTCCAGTCTGTCTCTTTCCTGTTCTTTCTCCCATTCTTCTCCGGATTTCCGTGACATATAGTAATTGAATGTCCGTGGAGTGGCATACATATTCTCCACCTGTACTATGTCGAGTACGCTTTCGCGCAGGAACAGTCCGCTCTCGCTCATCTTGTATTGTGACGGCCATTCGGCCTTTCTTCCGATGAATCTGTGGAAATGTTTCTCCTCCAGCTGCTTTTCCGGTGACCTCTTTCCCATTTCTTTCTGGAATATGGCGTTGACGGAGCAGTGCGGATATGCATACGGTATAGGGACCAGACCGTGGTGAAGTGCATTTCTAAGCACGTAGGTCATTGCGGCAAGATGATGATGGAGTCCGACGATCTCCAGGGTGAAGTGATGTTTCTCGCCGACTCTTCCGTGTCTTTGGTATTTCCTGTTGAAGTATTTGGAGTACGACTGCCGCATCGTGTACATAAATCCTCTCGGGTCTTCCGATTGGACCATTTTATGGCAGTGTGTTGACTGGAATGATTCCACGAGTCCCGTGGAGCCCGTCTTGTAAAGCGCAAGTGCAAAGCAGTTGAATCCACGGTTGTAGTCTTCTTCGTCCCGGAACAGGACTTCGTCGCCTGCGGAAAGGCATAGATGGTAAGTCTTTTTCATCACATTTATCTTTTTCACGTAATCTTCTCTTCGGTTCTCCCTCACATCTCTCCCGAAATGTATGAAGTGCAGGTAAATATAAGACAAATTATGCGTATTTCCTTATGTTCGGGGGCGTCGGTGCGTGGATTCTGTCTTTTATGTACCGACGCTGCTGTTTTTATTGTCTTTGGACTGATATGGTGTAGCGTCGGGGCGCATATCGGCGATTCCGTGTACCGACGGATATGGGACCGGACGGAATCTGCGGAAGCGGGCCGGTAAGTGGTTTTCGGAGTGTGGAATGTTCCGGGAAAACGGGGGAGAAGGAACGGTCTGAGGGTGCCCGTGCCAAAGTGGATTCGCGCCGGAATGCCAGCGGTCGAAAATGTACTGAACTTTTTACGAACACCTTTCGTAAGTCGGTGAAAATGCGTGTTTTAGGCTTCAAAAACTTTGGTCGAAAATATGTAAAAATTTTTGCAGGTACTATTGTCAATTCAAAAAAAATGACTATCTTTGCAACCCATTAATTGAGGACGACTCCGCCCAACCAGCTGATACTCAATTGATTAGGGATATTGTGAAATATTTTCATTAAAAGTAATAGAGCAATGTTACAACCAAAGAAAACCAAATTCAGAAGGCAGCAGAAAGGCCGCATGAAAGGTCTCTCACAGAGGGGAAACCAGCTTGCGT
>SUYP01000050.1 GCA_015060395.1 Bacteroidales bacterium | reverse complement strand
AGACGGATCATGGAAGGAGGTTTTCGGAGAAGGGCTGGAAGCCGACGAGATATTCATGGCTTACTGGTACGCAAGATATACAGAAAGAGTGGCATTCGCCGGAAAAGAGGAATATGACATCCCGATGTTCGTGAACACAGCCTTGAATTCACGCGGCAGAAAGGCCGGAGACTACCCTAGCGCCGGACCGCTCGCCCATCTGATGCCAATATGGAAGCTTGCGGCCCCAAGCATAGATCTTATATGTCCGGACATCTACGACAAGGGCTACCCGTCATGGATCGGACAATACGCCACACCTGACAACCAGCTTTTCATTCCGGAAATCAGGCAGGAGCCGGAAAACGGCGCGAGAGTGTTCTATGCCCTCGGTCATCATGCAGCAATCGGATTCAGTCCGTTCTCTATCGACAATATGCCGGAGGAGGCTGATTACCCGCTGAAAAGAGCCTACGAAGTCCTTACTCCCGCCCTTGATCTCATTGCTGAGAAGCAGGCCGCCGGCAAGACATACGGCATGATCGCCGACATCGGGAACAAGGAGACCGTATTGAGAATCAACGGCATAGACTTCAAGTGCAGGCACGACCTGACCCTCGGATGGAATCCGGAAGCATCTGATCCCGAGAAATGGGGAGAGACATCAGTGATGATCATCGATATGGGCAGCGACACATATCTGTTCATGGGTACGGGAGTAGTGACGACGATGTCCCCTGCCGACGGAAACGGGAAGGTCGGCATCGAGCGTATCGATGAGATCGTGTTTGACGAATACGGGAAAATGCAGAAGATGCGCAGACTCAATGGCGACGAAGACCATCAGGGGCGCCACATCCGTATTCCGTTCAACGAATATGGCGCCCAGCTGCTGAAAGTCTATAGATACTGATTCTCATATTATTTTACATTTGCACCTGTAAATATTAAAACCGGTGCAATATGAGCAAAGCCATTATCTTATCCCGTGTATCTACACTAAAGCAGGACTTGCAGCAGCAGACGGATGAAGTCATCAGGTTTGCCACTGCAGAAGGCTATGAGAAAGAAGACATAACGCTTATAGAGGACAAAGAGTCTGCAGTAAAATTAGACGAAGAGCATCGTCTAGGCCTGATTGAACTCAAGCAGAAGATACTTGAAAATCCTGGGCTGTACGACTGCGTATTTGCTTATGAAATCAGCCGAATCGGACGACGTGCGGAAATCAACTATTCTATCCGTAACTTCCTGAAAGAAAACAAGGTCCAGCTGATAATACTGAAGCCATTCATAAAACTGTTTGACGAAGGATTCAAGATCGAAGAGACTGCAAACATGACGTTCGCCATCTTCAATGCTCTGGCAGAAAACGAAGGGTATATCAGGAAAGAGAGGCTTGCGAGAGGAAAGACAAGGAAGCAGAAGGCAGGAGGTTACGTGGGCGGAACACTCCCTCATGGGTATACAATCGGAAATGGAGGCCTGATAGTCGTCGATCCGGAAAGATCCGCAATGGTATGGAAAGTATTCAATGACTATGTACATGAAGGCAAGACTACAACGATGATAGGCAGAGAGCTTCTGGAAACAGGGCAGATCTGCGCCTCAAGTATCTGTAGTGCAGCAGGAATAGTCAGGGCTATCTTGAAGAATGTAGCATATATAGGCGGCCGGCCTACATATGCCATTTATTCTGAAGAGCGCGACAGGAAGGCGGAAAGGAGACAAAGCAGCAACATATACCCCCGTATGATACCAGATGAACTGTTCAAGGCTGCTCAAGAAAAGATACAGGAAAACAGGCGTGGAGCCAAGAGGTCACACAAGCATGTATATTTCTGCAAAGGGTTGATCAAGGACAGCAGGAACGGCATGACATTGAGCCCCAAGATGAGTTCGGCCAATTACGGAAGCCGTAGGGTCACTTTGAATGAAGCATTCAACCTTTCAATCCCCATCAACATCATTGACAGCTTCATCTGGCATCTCACAAAAGAATACTACAGAAAGGCTGGCGACAAAGGAACCGGGATATTGATAAGGGAGACAAAGAAAATGACAGATTCTGACAGCATTAAGCTGCAGTATGCCAAAAAGATCCTGACAGAGCTGGAACACAAAGAGATCAGGATACAGGAGCGGATAGTTACTGGCAAGATCAGGGAGGCGCTTGGAGACTCTATGCTTGAAGCGATATACATTCAGTTCAAGCAATGTTCAGAGAACATTTCAGCTTTGGAAAAGAAGATATATGAACAGGAGCAGAAACTGACCAGATTATTGAATTCCCTGCAAATCAACATCATGCATGAGACTTCAGACGAAGAGAAAGCAAAATATGTTCAGGAAACCATATCCAGAATCGATTTGACACGATATACAAAACAGGATGTCAGGAAAAAGAATAATACTACAGGGCATTTTACTGTAACCTACAAAACCGGCCGGACAGAGCTATATTATTATCATAGTCACAGCCATAAGATATGGGATAAAGACATGAACCCTATCATATACGAATATATCGAGAGGTTTGTCTCTATCCCATTAAGCAAATTTAGAGGAAAGACCGGTTTTAACCTTTTTATAAAATAGAGTTGGATTTAACCTTTCTTCATTTCATCGCGTACGACAGCCATCATGCCGTCGACCTGACCGAGAGCAAGCATCCTGCCGTGGAACGAATAGCCAGGGTTATATCCCTTGTCTTCATCACCAAGCATTGTGCGTCCATGGTCCACTCTCATAGGCAGATCTGCCTTCTGACGCTCGAAAATCCTGATAAGATCCACAAGATGTCCCCTGCCCTCAAGGTGTGAAGCCTCGATGAAGTTGCCGTCCGGAAGGATATTGCAGCTGCGAAGATGCACGAAATGGGTCCTGTCGGCAAATTTTTCAGCCATCTTCACCACATCGTTATGAGCTCCGGCCGAAAGTGAACCGGCGCAGAATGTGAGGCCGTTGTGCGGATTGTCCACAGCATTAAGGAACCAATCGATATCTTCTTCACATGTAACGATACGAGGAAGCCCGAGGACCTGGAACGGAGGATCGTCAGGATGCACGCACATATTGACACCATATTCCTCGCATACCGGCATGACAGCGGCAAGGAAATACCTCATGTTTTCACGAAGCTGGTCGCGGGTAATGCCCTCATACTGCTTAAGCAGCCCCTTGAATATCGCCACAGGGTTCAGGTCACCTTCCTTGATGTTTCCATTGACGAATCCCTGTGTCTTCACGATGATGGAATCTATAAGATCTGTCTTCTCCGCTTCTGTGATCACCTTGTCCAACGCCTCCACCTTCTCAAGAATCTCAGCGGAATAATCAGCCTCCGCCCCTTCTCTTTCAAGAATCCTGATATCGAAGTAAGCAAATCTCGCATAATCGAAGAAAAGTGAAGAAGAACCATCCGGCCAAGGATGATAAAGGTCGGTCCTGATCCAGTCGATCACCGGCATGAAGTTGTAGCATACGGTCTTTACACCGGCTTTCCCGAGATTCGCAAGGCTGATCTTGTAATTTTCGATCAGCTGATCCCTTTCAGGACCGGCATACTTGATAGCCTCGCATACCGGAAGACTCTCAACAACAGACCATCGGAGTCCGAATGACTCAATATACTGCTTGAGATCCTCAATAGCCTCCAATGTCCATATCTCGCCGTTAGGCACATCATGAAGAGCCGTAACTATTCCTTCGACTCCGATCTGGCGGAGCATCTGAAGTGTGATCTTGTCGTTTTTACCGAACCATCTCCAAGTTTTTTCCATAATAATCGAATTTGTTACAAAATTAGACAAGTTTCAACTGAAAAGTATCGTTATTTGTATCAATTTATGTTTCATTTTTAGCAAAGCGCCGATATTTTGTTGTAATTTTGCAACAATTACGACCACAATAACAGAAATGAAACGCCTAAAACTGATACTTACCCTGCTTCTGCTGGCAGGAACTACAAGCATTTACGGCCAGATGGCGAGACTGTACACATCCGGTTCCGGACTTCCCAACAGCCGCATAAACGACATTTATCAAGACAGCCGGGGATTCATCTGGGTATCTACCGAGAACGGCCTGTCGCGCTTTGACGGAATGGATTTCACCACTTTCCATTTCGACAGGAACAACAGCAATTCCATAGCCAGCGATCTCGTCACGACAGTCTTTGAAGACAGTTTCGGGACCATCTGGGTAGGAACATCTGCCGGCCTGCAGATTTTCGATGAAGAATACTTCACATTCACATCGGTCGACCTTATGGATCCGGACATGCCGGCTTCCGACCAGCATATTTCATCGGTTCTTGAGGCAGACATATTCGGAGAAAGAAGAATCATCGCCGCGACATCCGGACACGGCATATACATCATCGATCCTGCCGG
>SUYP01000033.1 GCA_015060395.1 Bacteroidales bacterium | reverse complement strand
GCCGGAGAGCTTACCCTGTAAAAATTTAATATTCTCTTAAACATTTCTGCAATATTGATTTCTTTAGAAAATGCTGTTCAGAAGAGCAGCCAGCCTGTAACCGGCATATAAGATCTGAGTCTCGATCAAAGGAAGAGCCTCATTGACAAAGTCCTGTGCAACATTGTCGCCGGGAGAGGACATATCGAACTGCACAACGCATCGGCGTGCATTGTCCTCGAGCCAGTCCTGAGGGGTACCGGCAACGATCTCCTTTATCTCCTTGGCAGATTTTCTGTCAAGTTCCTCGGCCCACTCGCTTACAGACCAGATGCGTGAAGACTGTATCGCAGCCTCATCCCATACAGTATGGATCTTCATCTCCTTGACCGGCTTGATGTATCCGCCGCCGAACTTCACCTTGTAGTCCTGGTTCCTGCCGAGATAATACACGTGTGCAGGACAATGCATATCACCGACAAGGTGTAGGAGATATTTGATGTTGACTGCAACTGTTGAGTCCGGAAGATTCTTATAATCCTTCAGGATTTCCACAGCCTGCGCTATGCCGGATATGGCATCACCCGCTTCAGGATATGGAGAGTATTTCAGATCCTTATCAACCCTGGCCACGTGCCACTTGGTGGTGAAGGCATATTCCGGAGTGTGACGATACTCGTCCATCCACTTGGCATAATAGACTATCGAACGGTCTCCGAGATATTTCTCTATCGTCTTGCGGGCAGAGGCCTGCAGGTTGTTATCTGCAATCTTTGCAATGGTCTCGTGTCCCTCACGTCCCCAGCCAAAAGCCGGGCTGCCGATAAACAGCCCGGCAAGAAATATTACAATGAGTCTTCTCATATTGATCAGTCGTGACGACCTACCGAACGAAGATAATCGAGAAGGAACTGAGGACGGTCAGTCTGGATCATCGAAACTCCCATCTCCAGATACTGTCCATATACATCAGCAGGATCGGCCGCATCAAAAGCAGCATCGTCATCATTGCCGCTGCCGCCGCAAAGCGTAGGCCAAAGGGTATTCACCCACAGCTTCGAGCCGGTCTCGTGAATCTTGGCTACACAGTTGTCTATATCCTCGCCAGGATGCTGCCAGCACACCTCGTACGCCATAGGAACCACTCCCCTTTCCTGATATTCGGCAAAGAGAGCCTGTCCCTTAGGAGTATTGATATCTATGATAGGCATATACAGGAGGTTGTTTTCGTGCTTTGACATATCCTCGTTCACCTTATCGATATTGCTCTTGCCCTTCATAAGCACCTGACCGGTAACACCCAGTTCCTCAGTAAGCTCCACGATTTCCTTATAATATGGATATGCGTGATCGACATTCACAAGGATACGGTCCTTGCAGCAGAGAAGAGCCTCGCGGAGGGTAGGTATCCTGAGCGAATCTGTAGTCACATTGTGCGCTCTCCTGAGCTTGAATGTCATCAATGAATCGTATGTGAAGTCCTTCACCAGTCCTTTTCCGTTGGTCATACGATTGATCGTCTGATCGTGCATAAGGACCAGAACGCTGTCCTTGGTCATCTTGACGTCAAGTTCCATCATATCCACGCCCATACGGATGACGGATTCGATGGCAGGGATAGAGTTCTCCGGATAGTTTCTCCAGTCGCCTCTGTGAGAGATGACAACGACATAATCCGAATCAGGGTCGTTGATTTCAGCCAGGATCTTTTCAGCCCTGTTGGCATACTGCGGCTGCTGTTCTGCACACGAGCACACAAGCATCAATGCAGCAGCAGATAATAGGTAAACGATTTTTTTCATATCAACAGTCATTAGTTTCAATCATTAAAAAGTGGTCTATACATTATAGACCACTAAATTAGTAAAAACACTCAAGGCTTTAGCGAAAAAATGATTTTTATACATCTTTTTCATCAAAAATCATAGTGTTCCGTACTTGATGTTTTCTTTGGTAGCATTCACACCGTTAGCTCCGATCTGGCCGATGTAATCCCAATAGTTGTCGGCAGTAAGTTCTGTAACCTGATAATCTCCATTGTTGTAAGTACCGAACGCACCGCCGCAGACACAGTTTTTGAATTCAGCCTTCTTGTTGCACTGTCCGAAGAATGCACCGCAATATGTGTTGACTTTTCTGTCCGTGATGACCCTGCCGTATGTCGCAACATTTTCAAATACTGCATCGTCATTATTTACAAGGCAGATTATTCCTGCCACCGCGCCCTTTGTTGTCGAGATGACATCTCCATAATTGGTGCAGTCGTACAGAGAACTGCCGGCACCAGTGATGCAGGTTATGTTACCGATGCGGGCTGCAGAACCTGCACTTTCGGTCTTTACGTTGAACGTATTGACCTGGTCTCCGTAATTCTTGCAGCCGCGCAGATGTGTATATCTGTTACAAGCTGCCGCAATTCCTGAAGTGCGGGCAGTCGCAGACTCAATGTCGCCATTGTTGGTACAGTCGAGAACTGCTACGATCTCTGATGAGTTCAGATGATTTGTTCCGAATCCAAGGATACCTGCAATATGTATTGCATTACCTCCGTTCTGGTTTGAACCTCCGTCTGAAGCCACGATCTTGCCGTTGTTCACCACATTGCTCACCACAGTGCTGTCGGTCTCTGCGAAAGCCATACCTACTACGGCCATAGTCACGCGCTTGCTCTTGCAGGTGCCGCTGAACGTCATTGAAGCATTGTTGGTAATATTGCGTACACGTGCATCCCAGGCCATTCCGGCAACGATACCGCAATCGGTCTGGGCTGTCGCCTTAAGCTCCAGCGAGCAGCTCTCGTCGAACACGACATTCTCTACTACCGCTCCAGCTCCGAGACCGCCGAAGAGGCCCCAGGCAGCACCATCTGTTGAATTCTCGCATACCATCTTGAAGTTCTTGATCGAGTGTCCCTGTCCGTCAAAGTATCCGGTGAACATCTTTCCGGAGTCACAGGTAAGAGCGTTGCTTGCCCAGGTGAAATTGGAAGCACCGATAGGAGTCCAGGATGTCACAGAAGACATATCGATATCATTCAGGAGGACAACCTTTCCGTCAGCATTCATCCAGTTCACGATACTCTCGCCAGCATTTACAGCCGATGCGAATGCCACCAGATCCTCAGCCGTAGCTATACCTCCTGCATTCGCAAACGCATACATAGGCTTTGCAAGATGTCTTGCATAGAAGAAATCGCCCTTCTGGACATACGAAGTCACGCCTGTCTTGTAAACGTTTCTTGAATATATACCCTCGCTGGTGGTGAGGGATATCTTAAGTCCGCTGTTGGTCGAGAAACGGCCCACAGGGAACTTGAGGGTCATTGCCTGCTTTGGATCTGCATTCTCAGGAAGAGTAAGTGTAAGGCTGTTGCCTGTCCCATTCTCTGCAGGGGTTACAGCGAGAGTCGCAGGATCAACGGTTCCTGTGAAGCTGAGGTATCCCTCGAAATCTTCAGCGGAAGCCGGCTCGACCTTGATTGACTTTGCAGTTCCTGCAAGCTCACCCGCATCGATGCGGAGTTCGAGAACGGCAAACACGTTGCTGAACACTACGCTGAGGGCACCGTTCTTAAGATTGTCATCCTTCGGTGTTCCCACGAGAGGTGCACAGGATGTGTTGGTCTGTGTCCCTTCCTTGAATGTGAGAGTCTTCTCTGACTCCACCTTGATTGTGCCGGCAACATCTGTTGCAGGATAATATGCCACGAGGGACTTTGCAGGATCGTATGATGTGATACCTGCGGTACTTGTGAATGTAGTGGTCTCACCAGCTGACCCTGCAACATATTCGTATGCCACTCCGTCATATACCACGGTGATCTTGTCACCTGCCTCCCAGGTGCTGTTTCCCTCATTCATATCAGTCTTGGTGAGATCTGCCCAGTCCGCTTTCAGGACAAGGAAGTCAGAATCTGCTGGAGAATGCTCGGGAGCGGCCTCCTTGGCACAGCCTGCTATCACGAGCAGGCCGGCCATAATGGAAAATATTCTGTTTCTCATAACGCTGTCTATTATTCTTTGCTTCCTTCTTCATAATCCACATCTCCGATGCTGTTGCCAGGAAGATCTTCCTTGACATCGGACATATCTGTCACTTCATACGGATTGGCGATGGCGTGCCTTGCAGCCTGGAGGGCTACAGGGGCATTTGCGTCAGTCACCGGAGTACAATATGCCGAAGTGCTTGTGTTCTCCACGGCATAACGATATGAGTTGTCGTCAAGCTTGATTCCATATTTCGGAGTTATGAGAGTCTCGAACACTGTGCAGGCAGCACCGTAGCGTGAGATTCCGTTGTCCATATGATATCCGTCACGAGTAAGGTTCATATCATTGTCAAGAGGTGATGTACGGAGATTCTGGAGCATAACGCCTGTCGAGATAATGCCGTCGAACGACACATTGGCCATCACGTTCTTTCCGAAGGCTGCGATCACGTCCCACATTCCGGCCTGGTCTGTCCAGGTAATCGAAGGCTGGGAGCCGCTTCCGATCTTGCCCATATTGAAGTATGCCTGAGACATAATGTAGTAGAACTTAGGCATTGCACCTGTCTGGGTAGCCTTTGCGCTGTTGATCATACCCTGGAGGTTGGTCTGTGCCGTAGAGTTCCAGGTCCAGGCTGCAGCGTTTCCAGTGTGCTCCTGAATGGTTATGATGTCCCAGCTGCGGCTTTCAGCCACCTGCTTGAGGGTCTTGCCGGTAGTCTCTGTCCAGGTAGTGGCACCAGGACCGCACTCATAGCACTTGTAGTCGCTTGAAGTGCTCCAACCTGCATAATACTCGGACACGAGGCGTCCACCATAATACATATGTGTAAGCTGGATCTTGTCGAGACCTGCTGCCTTGAGAAGACCAGGAAGATGCTCTACAGCGTCCTTTGTGAAGCTGTTACCGATGAAGAGGATGCTGAGTTCAGCCTCTCCTTCACCAGCGCCCGGCTCAGTGGTTCCGACAAGGTATGTAATGTTCTCAAGAACAGAATCTACGCCTGCCTTGAATACGCCGAGGTACTTGGCCTTATCTTCCTCTGTATAAGTATCATATACAGGGGAGCCGCTGTTGTATGTTCCGACCTTACCGCCGGCAACACAGTTCTTCCATGTATGTACGGAACCGTTATATCCCCAGAAGAGTCCGCGGTTTGCATCATCTGTGAGAATCTCGCCATAGTTCGCACAGTTCTCGAATACGGCTGTATTGGTAAGGGATGCAATACCTCCTGAGCGCGCACCTGTTGTAGAGATGAGGTCACCATAGTTGATGCATCCTGTCATCGAACAACCTGCAGTGATGTTGCAGGTGATGTTTCCAAGACGTCCGCCACCCTGCTTAGGGAATGTATTGAGCTGGTCTCCGTGATTGATGCAGTTGCTGAGCTGGATATTCCTGTTGCAAGCTGCCACGATTCCTGAAGTACGCGCAGTTGCAGAGGTCATATTTCCGTAGTTTGAGCAATCTGAGATCGTAGTCATCACCGGAGCGTCCTTGAGAGCGTGAGCGAAGCCTACGAGACCAGCGATGTGATATGCAGTGGCTCCTGCCTGAAGATTCTTGGTGTTTTCTGCCACAATCTCTCCGTAGTTATGGCAGCTGTCCATCACCACGCCTTCCTTCTCGCAATATACCTGGCCGACAAGAGCCATACTCATAAACTTCTTGTCACCGGCAGTACCCTTGAATGTCATAGAAGCATAGCTGGTCACGTCGCGTACTGTTGCGTCATATACATATCCCGCAACGACACCGCTTGCAGTCACAGCTGATGATGTAACCTCGAGGGAGCACGATGAGTCGATGATGAAGTTCTGCACGACAGCGCCCGGAGCGAGGACTCCGAAGAGTCCGTAGTTCGCTCCATCCTCTGTGCCTGCAGACACCATCTTGAGACCGCTGATCTTGCGTCCGTTTCCGTCGAATACGCCTGTCCAGGCATTGCCTTTGATTACAGGGTCGGCAGCACCAGGAACGCAGATTGCATTTCCGATAGGGACCCAGTTCTCGACTGATGACAGGTCGATGTTCGCAAGGAGGTTCACTCCTCCGTCCTTGGCCTGCCACTTTTCGATCGAAGCTCCTGAGTTCACGGCAGCAGCGAAATCAAGCAGATCCTGCGCTGTAGCGATACCAGGCACCTCCTCTGCAGGTCCGTTGAAGATGATGTTGGTGATCTTGGCCGCATTTGCAGAACTATACTTTCCGATATAGGTCATATAGTTGTCTGAAGTCACAGTCTCCATCACATAGTTTCCACCATTGTATGTACCGATTCCACCGCCTGCAACGACATTCTCAACCTTCTCGAACTTACTGAAGTTGGCCACGAGGAGTCCCTTGTAGCTTGTCTGTGAGGCTGCGATATCACCTATGACGTTTCCGTAATTTCCGCCACCGCTGATCGAAGCAGATGCAGAGTTGAGCAGACATACCATACCGCCCACCTGAGCACCTGAACCTCCAGTCATTATGGCATCACCGTGGTTCTCACAATCCTTCAATGAAGTATAGTTGGCCATAATAGCAGTGATCATACCTACTCGTGTTCCGGCATTGCTGTTGGTCTGGTCACCGTAGTTCTTGCAGAGTTCGAGATCGGTGTATTGGTTGACTGCTGAAACGATTCCGGAAGTACGAGGAACCGACGAAGTCATATCACCGTAATTTACACAGTTATGAACAAGGTTACGGGCAGTAGTGATGGTTGTAGCACCATTTGTAATACCAGCGATACCTGCTGCCATCACAGAAGTAGCTCCATTCTTGGTGTTCGCGTCACCTTCAGCCTTGATAGAACCATAATTTACAAGGTCCTTCAATACCGAGCCACCCTTTTCCTGATCAGCATATACGAATCCGCCGAATGCACCCATTGTGGCACGGACGTTATCAACGCCTGTTCCCCTTGCGTGCATTGGAGCATAGTTCACGCAGTTCTCGATTGTAGAAGACATCACTGCTCCTGCTATCACACCTACATCCGATCCATTTGCCGAATGGAATGAAAGTTCACTTGAATCTCCCTCCGGAGCACCGACCGTGAGGTTCCTGACTGTAGCACCGTCAAGGATTCCGAACAAACCGTATGCGGTCTGATCTGCAGTAAGGTCGGCAACGAGCTTGATATTCTTGATGCTATATCCCTTTCCGTCGAATACTCCGGTAAATGCAGCACCCTCGTATGTCGAGGTATGCTTGTTTCCACCCGAAACAGATCCGACGAACTTACCGTTTCCGATAGGGGTCCACGCAGCTACGTCCTTCATATCGATATCGTTCAGGAGAACTACTGTTCCCTGAGCATCCTGCCACTTCTCGATGGAAGCGCCTGAGTTCACTGCTGCTGCAAAGTCAACAAGATCCTGGGCTGTACGAATACCAGGTGTCTGTACAGCCTCACCCTGGAAGATGATGTTGGTAATCTTCTCGGCATTTGCTGAGCTGTACTTACCGATATAGTCCATATAGTTGTCCTCGGTGATGGTCTCCATCACGTACTCGCCGCCGTTGTATGTACCAACGCTACCGCCGGCAACAACATTCTCAACCTTTTCGAACTTGCTGAAGTTGGCAACGAGAGTTCCCTTGTAACCGCTTGGAGAAGCAGCGACATCACTGATGATCTTACCATAGTTACCACCACCGCTGATGACGCACTCTGTATTGGAGTTAAGAAGACATACGAGACCGCCGACCTGAGCACCTGTTCCTCCTGTCATTATGGCGTCACCGTGGTTCTCACAATCCTTCAACATTGTGCCGAAGGTCATTGTGGCAGTAATCATACCCACACGTGTACCGGCATTGCTGTTGATCTGGTCACCATAGTTCTTACAAAGCTCAACTGTAGTAAACTGGTTGACAGCCGCAATGATTCCTGAAGTACGAGGAACCGATGAAGTCATCTCACCGTAGTTTATACAGTTATATACGTAGTTGCGCGCTGATGTAATAGTGGTAGTACCGTTTGTGATACCAGCGATACCCGCTGCCATTACTGAAGTAGCACCATTCTTGGTGTTTGCATCTCCTTCAGCCTTGATAGAACCGTAATTGACAAGATCCTTCAATACTGAACCACCCTTTTCCTCATCTGCATACACAAATCCGGCGAATGCACCCATTGTAGCACGTACATTATCCACGCCTGTTCCTCTTGCATGCATCGGAGCATAGTTCACGCAGTTCTCGATTGTAGAAGACATCACAGCTCCGGCAATTACACCGACATCCGATCCGTTTGCAGAGTGGAATGAAAGTTCACTTGAATCTCCCTCAGGAGCACCGATTGTGAGGTTCTTGACTGTAGCGCCGTCAAGGATACCGAACAGACCATATGCTGTCTGGTCTGCAGTAAGGTCAGCAACAAGCTTGAGGTTTCTGATGCTGTAGCCCTGGCCGTCGAATGTACCCTGGAATGCAGCACCCTCATATGTTGATACATGCTTGTTTCCACCAGAAACCGATCCGATGAACTTACCGTTTCCTATAGGAGTCCATATCGCAACATCCTTCATATCGATGTCGTTCATGAGCATAGCCTTCATAAGCTGTGCACCTGTTCCTGCATTTACGTCAGCTGCAAACTGCACGAGTTCATCAGCAGTCCTGATCTCGATCTTATCGCTCTTTGCCTTCTCAAAGAATACAGGACGGAGAACAGTATGCTCTGCATAGTCATTTGCAAGGGCGATGATATATCCTGACTGGAATCCATCAGGGAAGGTCACTGTAATGACCTTCTTTTCACGGTCAATGACAGCTTCCACGCCCTCTGCCTCAGCGACAGCAACCATTGCTCCCTCGGCATTCGATCCGGTAAGTTCATAAACGATTTCCACCGGCTGCGCGATATCGACAACCGTTGTGTTTATCGAAGCTGAAAGGGTGAGGTTAAGTACCTTCTGCACAGGAAGGGTTATCACGTTGCCATTGCCCTGTGTGATGACCAGGTCACCGTTCTCATTGATCTCCACATTCCTGAACACACAGCTTTCGCCGTCATTAGCCTCGATAGGAAGACCGTTGGCATCTTTGATGCGCTCGCCGTTCACTGTCCAGTATCCCTCGGCATCGACAGACACCTTCGGAGTATAACCGCTTACAGGAACCTTCTCACCGTTGTTCATAAGGTAAGTGGTCTCGCCATCTACGGTCACTGTCCAATAGTACAGATTATTCTGAGCATCAAGTTCAACACCCAGCACAGGGACATTGATCATCTGGTCCATCGTCGCGATGACGACTGTCTTTTCTGCATTCTTGCTGTCAAGATAGGTGATCACATATTTTCCGTCAGAATCCTGCGTCACAGAAGTGATCACGTTTCCCGACGTGATGTAGCTCATCGCAGTCAGCTGACCGTTCATTGCATCGATCCTGCCCTGAAGCTTCTCGATGCGGTCCTTGATATCATCAAGCTGACCTTTGAGATCAGAGTCATCGAACATACAGGCGCAAGCCAGTATGCCGATAACTGCAATCATAATATATCTGAAAAATCTTTTCATAATCATAACCGTTTAGAAGTTGGCTGAAGGATCGAAATATTCCGAATTCTTGTAGATGAGAGCGTTGTCCATCGTTGCCTCTGGTGCAGCTGAAGGATTGTCCTTGTATGTATCCCACTCACCTACACGGCCTCCCTTGGCGCAAGAGTTGACGAGATGCTTTCCTGAATATCCGCAAGCCCAGCCCGGTCCGTGCTGAGGAGCACCGTCAGTGTAAGAGATGTTAGCGAGGATGATACCCTTGTTCACACATCCTGTTACCGCTGCCTGATTATGGCCTACGAATCCGCCCGTACGGCAGCCTATCTGTGAGAATACGTTACCATAGTTCGTACAGTACTCGATTCGGAGACCTACATTGTTTGTAACGGTACCTCCCACGAGACCTCCCATACGCTTGAGGTTATACATATCCTTTGAGCCTCCGAACTGTCCTACGATGTCATCCTGAATAAGTCCGTAGTTGTCAGAGTTGCTGAGGACAGTCACCGCTGTCTCTTGGGTTGCACCACCCATTGTTCCGATGATTCCGCCGCCTCGTCCTGTAGGAGCACTTACCTCACCATAGTTGTAGCAATAGTCCAGAATCATCTCTGTATCCTTGACTCCGACCGTAAAGGCTACGACTCCAGCCACGTTCATACCGGTACCGCCGTTTGCAGTGTTTGTAATGACTCCGGTCTTTACTGTTCCGAAGTTCTTTACAGGCTCATCCTTGCTGCCGACTGTCATCGGTGCACGGAATGTACCAGCCACACCACCGAGCATCATAAGGGTTGCGTCAGGGTTGTCACCAGGAACCTCAGCATTCTTGTCAGCAAGAACCACGCTTACATTGTTGATGATGCCTGATATTGTAGATGACTCTGCGTGTCCTACGAGAGCTCCCACAGCAATCACATTGGCATTGGATCCCACGATAGTGATCTGATCACCTTCTGCACCGAGAACAAGGTTCTTGATGGTTGCATCCTTGATGGCTCCGAAGAGTCCGTAAAGATGCGATGCAGCGTCAGTCACATTGTATGTCCACTGGATACCCTTGATCGCATATCCCTGGCCGTTGAACACGCCTGAGAACGGATTCACAAGGTTGTATGCAGGAGTACCCTTCGCTGTACCTGTACCGATAGGACTCCACTCTGTCATACCTGTAAGGTCGATGTCATTGAGGAGCACGACCTCACCTGCCTCGTTCTGCCAGCGTGATGTGCTTGCACCTGCATTTACAGCCTGTGCGAATGCCACAAGGTCTGCACCGGTCGAGAGACCAGGAACCACCGGACCAGAAGGAACTATAGGTGTCTGACGTACCGCGATCTCCACAGTAACATCATAAAGGTCGTTTCTGAATATGATCTTACCCTTTCTGTCAGCTCCGAGGCTGCTTTCGAAATAGTCAGCTACAAAAGAATGCTTTGTAGTGATCATCTCAGCCTTGGTTGAAGGAGCGACCTTGAGCCAGTCCGCACAATCTTCAGATATCGACATCTCGTATGAAATATTGTGCGATACTTCGATATCGAACTCGGTGAAATCACCTGGAAGATGGATCTCAGTACCTGTGCCGTATCTGTTGTCCCATATCGGCTTCTGGATCTCAGCTGCTCCTGCCGTGAAGAACAGAGGCTTGAGGACTACATTCTCGCCTGCAGACACCATAATGACGGTATTTCCTTCCTGGGCACCTTCTGCAAGGGTAACATTCACTGTCTTTGCATACTTGTCGATCTCCACAGATACGTTGTAGGCTGTGAAATAGTCAACCACAGCATCTGCAGCCTGCGATCCTGTCACATTGTATGAAACCTTGGTCACTGCCGAAGGATCAGGAACCGCGATTATAGATGGTGCATCGAATTCGATGTTCAGAGCCTCATACATCTTTACGCTGAATGAAGATCCGTCAACGAGGGTGAACTCCACGAAGCCGGTCTCCTCATTATATTCAACACCCTTGAACAATGTATTCGAGACGTCGTTCGCAAGTACAGGCTTACCGTCAGTTCCGAGCACTCTTTCGCCATTCACCGTCCAGTATCCTTCTGCGTCGATGCTTACCACAGGCTCCTGTCCGCCTACAGGCATCTTGTTGCCGGCGGCGTCAAGAATCCACTCCCAGGTCTTGCCGTTGTCAGTGGTCTTCCTCCAGCAGAGGACACCTTCATATTCGGCAGCACCGATAAGCGGAGCTGTAACCACGTCGCTGTCAACAGCAACGACTACAGTCTTTACTTCTCCACCCTTGTCCATATAGCTGATGACATAGTTTCCAGCCTCATCTGTACCCAGATAAGATATGAAACTGCTGTTCACCAGCGCAGTCAGAGAAGAGAGCTGGCTCTCAAGGTCAGCCATCTTCTGCTCATATTCAGAGAGTTCCGCCTCAACCTTTCCAATTTCTTCACGCACCAGGGCATCGTCATAGCCGCAGGAGCCAAGAAGAAGAAATCCGGCGAGAACTGCCATTATATATGATAACTTTTTCATACTTAGATTATTAGAATGTTATTTCCTCGCACGGATATATATGTAGTTCATACAGCTGCGCTCACCCTTCTCATCTGAAGGAGTGTTTACCAACGCGCCTGTTCCGTCTGTATATGCCCACATTGTGGATGATCCGCCACCATCGAAACGTGTCATATCGTATGCTCCGAGTCTCGATGCCACCTGAGCCATCTCGTATGCCTTCAGACCCATCGATGTCCAGACTCCTGCAGAAAGGTCAATCTGACGTCCGTCAACCTCCACGAACCAGACCTTGGTACCGGCCTGATCTATTGCGGCAAATGTGATAGGATCGAACTTCGTATTGTTTGAGCTGTCCTCTGCAAGACTTGCAGTGTTGTCCTTGCCGTCCTTGAGGAACTGGAACATAGTCGAGTTCTGGGTATAGATCGGCTTGGTCTGGCCGTCAACTGTTACGTCAGCCTTGAGCTTTACTGTATCGCCTACCTTGAGAGCAGCAGCAATTTCAGCCGCAGCGTCGCCAGTTATCTGGATTGCGACCTCGTCAGCGGCCTCAAGATATGGAGCCTTGTCGAGGGCAGTCGTGCGGCCGTCATAGATTGCAGTGACTGCAGCCTCTGCATAGCCGTTGTTCACTGTCATAACACCGTTGCTGTACTTGGCCACAACGTAGTATGCAGTCTTGCTGAGAGGGTTGACAAGTTCAGGATGAGATGCGTGAGGAACCTCCTTGTATCTTGAGGTATAGAGGTTTGCATAGTATGTCTTGCTTCCGTTTCGTACTATCGTGTCATTGACGGAGAAGTATTCATACTCCTTGCCTGCGATCTCCATCTTGCCTGAGAACTCCTTCTTGCCGCAGCTTGCAGTTCCGTCTGTGAAAAGCGTGAATGCCCAGGTATGATTTACAAGGCTCTTTCTCACACTCTGATTATTGATGAATACAGGCTCGCCTTCCTCAATGTGCATACCGCGGCCGAAACCGTCATTGGAATCAAAGAATCCGGCATTGATGCCCGCAAGCACTTCCTCACCCTCGGCACGCTTGCGCTCGCAGAGCTGTGAAAGAGTCTCACGGATATTGAAACCGTTGTTGCTGTTGCCATTGCCGTTAGGATTCGGAACGATATCGTTTGCGAATGCTGTAGTAAGATCGATAGCCGTACTTGTAAGGTCAATCTCAAGGACGTGCATCTTACGTGGCACATTGGTCCACTGGTAAGAAGTGAGCTTGAGTCCGGATGCGAGCTCCTTGGAAGCGGTCTGCTCCATCTGATAGTAGAAGTCGGCACTCCAGTCAAGCATATTCGCCTCAGGATCGAACCTCTTAAGATACTGATACTTAAGGGCATTATAATATGATGCGTGCGGAGCAGCCTCAGGTGTATCCTTCTGAGATATGTCGCCTACACGACCCTTACCTGTACAGTTTACGATATTATCCTTGTTTGTAGTGAAACCTGCAGCCCAGCCGGCTCCGTGGTCATCGTGAGCAGCAAGACCGAAGATATTGCCCTTGTTCACGCAGCCGCTGAGGTTACCTGAGTTATGTCCCACGAATCCGCCTGTACGGCATCCGATGTGAGTGATCACTGTTCCGTTGTTGGTACAGTCCTCGATCGATGTGGTTCCGCTGGTACCGCCGACAAGACCTCCCATACGCTTGTATCCGTATGCCGAGTCATTGCCTGCGTGCTGACCAAACTTGTCATCCTCGATCGTTCCGTTGTTGATACAGTTCTTCACTGTCGCATCAGTAAGGGTTCCGACGATTCCGCCACCTCGTCCTGCCGGAGCAGAAAGGTCACCGTTGTTGATGCACTCTGAAATCGCTGAAGAAGCCTTTGCATAGCCTACGATACCTGCAAGCTGAAGACCCTTGCCGCCGTTTCCTGTGTTGACAAGATCCTTTACGTGTATATCAGCATTGTTCGTACATCCTGTCACGGTGAGTCCTGATGCATCAGCAGCAATGCCGGCGATGCTTGCAAGCACATCCTTGGCGTCCTCTGCCTGGAAATCAAAAGAAACATTATTCGTGCATTTCTCGATCACCGCACCCTCAACTGTTGTAGCGGCAACACCTGCCACAGCAGTTCCTGCGGCACATTTTCCAGTAATTGTCCACACATCACCCTCAGCACCGACAGTAAGGTTTCTTACGGTTCCCTTAAGGGTTCCGAAAATACCTGCCGCAAGCTGAGAAGTCACATCAGTCTTGAATGCTATGTTCCTGATAGCAAAGCCCTGACCGTCGAAAATACCCTCGAAAGGAAATTCTGCAGTACCGACAGGAAGATATGATTCAACTCCCGACATATCCACATCAGAAAGAAGCACTACCGCGCCCTCCTCATTGAGGAAGCGTTTCAGAGGAGCGCCTGTGTTCACTGCGAGAGCGAACTTGGCCATATCATCGGCAGTCTTGATGCCATAATAGTCTGGAACCGCATTCTTATCGGTTACATATACAGGACGTACAATGATATTGCCTTCCGCGTCAGCTACCATTACGGCGAAGCTGCCCTCCTCAAATCCTTCAGGGAAGGTCACGGTAATGGTCTTTTCCGCTGCATTGACCGCAGTCTCAAGTCCGTTATGACGCAAGACCTTCACGATGGTCTGGTCGGCAGCAGGGCCTCCTATCACGTATGATACGACAGCCGGAACGCCTGAGCCATTGACGTCAAGCTTATTCATAAACTCGGTTCCCTGATAGAAAAGGCTGATGTTGAACGCCTCGAAAAGAGGAACTGTGACTGTCGAACCGTCCGCAAGAGTAAGGACTGCATTGCCTGCAGCATCCTTTTCAATCTTTGTAATCACGGAAATAGCCTTGCCCTCAGCTTTCACCTTGCTGCCTGCAGCATCAAGGAGAGGGTTGCCGTTTACGCACCAGTATCCCTCTTTGTCGATGGTGAATGCAGGAACTCGGCCCGCTACCGGAATCTTCGCTCCATCCACATCCTTGAGATAATCGGTCTTTCCGTCAATGGTGATGGTCCAGTAAAGGACTCCTCCATCCTCCTTTGTGCCGAGGACAGGTGCGGTATCAACATCATTCTTAGATGCTATGACAACCACCTTCTCCTCGTTGTCTGCGCCTTTGTAGCGCACTGTGTATCCGCCATCCTCATTGGCTGTGATGCCTGTGATGGCACCTCCCGTCACGACTGCTGAAAGCATATCGACCTGGGAGGTCAGCGTCTCCAGCTGTGCCTTTATCTCGGTAAGCTGGTTGTATGACTTATCAATATCGTCCCAGAGGGCCGAGTCGTCATATTTGTTGCAGCCTGACAGTACCATCAGGACTGAAACGCAAAATGCGATCATATTATTGATTTTCATTGCCTTCCATTAATTAAAGGTTAGTACTGTCAGTCCAGCCCGGATTCTGGGTCAGAGCACCTCCGGTAAGAACTCTCTGGTCTGCAGGGATAGGCCACAGATACTCTCTGTCATTCCATTCCCAGGTCAGAGTTGACCAGGCTACCACATAGCCGTGGTCTCCTTCAGAGAGAACGAAGTCAGAACCGATCTTCTTGACTGTAAGTCCGTCTGCAGGCTTGCTCTGCTGAACGGAAGAATAGATCTCAAGATCATTCTTTCCGTCGCCATCCATATCATAGAGACCCTCTGCAGGGAAATATATTCCGTAATAAGGCTTGTCCTTGTTGACCATCTGCTCGCCTTCCTTCCAGCGGAGCATATCCCACTGTCGGAAGCCTTCGTTAACGAGCTCGATCGTACGTTCGCGGCGGATTTCGAGGATGACGCCCTGATTAGCTCCAGCCTGCACCCTAGGATAGCAGGAAGCAAGGAACGGGTCTATGTTGCCGTTTGCCGCAGCCATATCCAAAGCCGGCATCTTTGCTCTCTCACGGATCTTGTTGACAGAGATGTCGAGGGCAGTCTGGTCGAGCTGTCCGAGTTCGGCAAGAGCCTCGGCATAGTTGAGATATACCTCAGCCGCACGGATCAAAGGCCAGTCCATTGTTCCCTTTGACGCTCCGCTATGTGCTACAGAAGCCACGAACTTGATCGGCTCGTATCCTGTGAGGGAGGTCATATCATTAGGAGTAGGCTTGGTCTCTTCCTTCATAATATAGCCTGGGCAGAGAACTGTCTGAGCCATACGAGGGTCACGGTTCTTTGTCTCGTCCGTATAGAACATAGTCTCGTGTCCCGGGATATCGGTGAAGCGTGTTCCGTCAGCCATAAGGTAATGATTCATAAAGCGACGTGTGAAGCCCTGGGCATCATTACGGATGTTGAACTGCACGGAGTTGGCGATATTCAAAGTCTCGAACTGGAAAAGACGTGCGAACACAACTTCCTCAGTCTTAGCCTTGTCGCTGCAGAAGAGGTCACGATAAGGTTCCTCGCCCTGGTTGTAAAGGACGTATCCGCTCTCATCGATGAATGTCTTTGCCGCTGCAGCAGCCTGCTGGAGATATTTCTCAGCATCCGGCATTCCGTGATACTTCCTCCAGGTGCCCTCGAAGAGAGCTGCGCGGGACTTCATTGCAAGTGCCACCCACTTGGTCACACGTGCAGAGTATGCATCCTTTGTCGCAGGAATCATCTCGATCGCCTTGTCGAAGTCCTCCATAACCTTGTCCATCACAAAGCCTCTGTCATCACGAGCCTTGTTAAGGAACTCTGTATCTGTCGATTCCAGCACCTTGTCATAGTAAGGCACATCACCGAAACGCATCACCTTCTGGAAATAGAAGTATGCGCGGAAGAAGTATGCGATACCGTCATACTTTGTCCTCAAAGCCTCGTCCTCGCAGTTTGATGAGTTTGCAAGCATATAGTTGATCCTGCGGAGCATATCCCAGTCCCACTCGTTGTTGCCGGACATCGAGTCCGAAGCAAGACGCTGGCCCTGGATTATATTGCCCATACTCTTGTCCACCATATCGTCGGCATTATACCTTGAAACAGCGTCCGGACTGTCGAGAAGGCCCGCATACAAATAGTTTGTCCACTGCTCGAAGTGCGCCTCTGACTTGAAGTACACCTCAGGACTTTCGGCATCCTCAGGATAGAGAGTCAGGTCGCAACCTACGGTCATTGCCGCAATGGCAGCAGCTGCCAATAATCTGAATATGTTTTTCATTTCTCTTTCCTCCTATATTAGAACTGGATGTCAATACCTACAGAGAATGTCCTTGGGTAAGCGTAACCTACACCGGCATTTGCAGTTGATGTTCCAGATGATCCTGCAAGCTCAGGATCCATTGTCTTAGTATATTTCTTGATCGGAGACCAGTAGCAGAGGTTCTCGCCTGAGAAGTAAACCCTGATCTGCTCGATCTTTGCCTTGCGTGTCCATCTCTTAGGAACGGTGTATCCCACTGTCAGATTCTTGAAACGCAGGTAGGCAAGATTCTGGAGATATCGGTCGTTGGTTGTTCCGAGAGAACCGTTTGCGTATGCATTGTAACCACGCGCACGTGGGAAATATGCATTTCTGTTGGTCTCTGTCCATACATTGTCATAGAACTCGGTGTGGATGAACGATGTAGGAGGGAATGCGTAAGGACCCCAGAAGTCGTATGAAGACTGTCCTGCCACAGGATACCAGTCACGGTGGCCTACTCCCTGGAAGAATGCCGAAAGGTCAAGTCCCATCCAGTTGAAGCCGAAGCGGAACGAGTAGTTGTAACGAGGTCTGGTGTTACCGATGATGATCTTGTCACCGTGGTCTGCGAGTGTGCCCGAACCTTCAGAAATCTTGCCGTCACCGTCAAGGTCAGCGAACTTCACGTCACCGGCGCGGAGATAGTTTCCGTAAGGGCCTGTACACTGGTAAACCCTCTTGTTCACAGCCTCGTCATTGATTGCAGCCTGATATTCCGCTGCCTCACGGTCTGTCTTGAAGAGTCCCTCAACGTGGTATCCCCATACGTCGCCGAGCTTCTTTCCTGCATAATGCTCGGAAATCAGTCCGTCAGGATTGTGGTACTTGGTGATGTGGGTCACATAGTCTCCTACTGTCGCGCCTACATTGTAGTTGAAAGGCTTGCCGAGAAGATTGAACGAATCGTTCCAGGAAACTGTAAGTTCCCATCCCTTTGTGCGGAGGTCGGCGCAGTTGGCCTTAGGAGTCTTTGCACCATATACATCCGGAAGGGTAAGGGATGTGGTAAGCATATTCTTTGTGTCACGGATATATCCGTCCACAGTGAGGTTGAAACGTGTATCGAAGAATGAAAGGTCGAGACCGACGTCGTACGTTGTCACGGTTTCCCAGGTAAGTCCGTCAGAAATAGGATCGGAGATGCTTGAGTACTTTCCATTCTCGATATAGTCGAATGTATAGTCGTTTGTCTTGTTACCTGTAATGGTCTCGATCCAGGCATAGTTGCTAACCTGCTGGTTTCCGAGGCTACCGGCAGAGAAACGGAGCTTCATATTGTCAACGACATCTCTTGCAGGAGTGAAGAACTTCTCCTCTGAAATTGCCCAGGCCGCAGAAGCTGAAGGGAAGAACGCCCAACGGTGGCCAGGAGCAAAACGTGAAGATCCGTCACCACGTGCACTGGCTTCGAAGATATAGCGGCCCTTATAGTCATAATTTACACGGCCGAAGAAACCGAGGGTCTTGTAGGCTGTGATATCCTGGGAAACGACAGGGATGCCTGTAGCCGAAGCGAATGTGCTCAGCTCGTCATTCGTGAGGTCTGTGTTGCTCACGTCAAGCTCTACAGAGCGGTATGTCTCATACTGTCCTCCTGCTGTCAGCTTGAAGTTGTGGCCGTTCCAGGAGTTGTCGTATGTTCCATAGATATTAAGGTTATGGCCTGCATAGTTGCTTGTAACCTCCTGATAGCTGTTCTTTACAGATCCGGAAGTAAAGGTCTCCATCACGCCCTGTGTCCTTGAATACTGGAAGGTGTTGTTGCGGTATTTGTTGAGGACATCCCTGAAACGGTAGTCGTATGCCGCGGTAAGGGTAAATCCCTTGAAAGGAGTGATATCCACCTGGTTAGAGATAGTCAGATATTTCTTTGACTTTGAGTTGATACCTGTTCCAGCACCCATATGTGCCGCACGTCCTGCTCCGAGAGGAGAGTTCTTTCCGAGCTGGTTCACATAGTGCACGAGGGTTCCGTCAGGGTTATAAGGGATGAAAGCCGCACAGATGTTCGACTGGAGTGCGTGGATCGTACCCTCATAGCTGTAATATCCGCCGTATGAGTATGTCGAAGAATCGTATGCGATATTGGTCGAATATTTCATCCACTTGTACATCTGGGCAGAGAACTTCGCACGGAAAGAGTAGTCGGTGTATCTGTCCTGCTGTACCTTGAACATACCGTCCTGCGACAGATAACGTCCGCTGGCATAATAAGAGATCTTGTCGGAGCCTCCTGAAACAGAGACATTGTGCTCCTGCTGAGGACGGACACGGTTGTAGAAGTATCCATACCAGTCGAAGTTACCGTAATAATAGTACTTTCCGTCATCACCGACCTCTACCCAAGGACGGTCAGGATGCTCGGTCATATCGTTCCTGCGCTCGTAGAGCTTCTGGAGTCCGCCATTCTCCTCAGTAAAGCGGAAGATGTCCTTTGTACTGTCGGATGAGTTGTTCATAAACTCGTTCACGATCATCACGTGGTCATATCCGGTCCTGATGAAGTCGGTCGATGTTGTATTGGTCTGCCATCCGAAGCGGCCGTTGTACTGCACGCGAGCATTGTCGCCACGCTTTCCTGCCTTGGTGGTGATGAGCACGACTCCGGCTGAGGCCTTTGCACCATAGATTGCACAGGTCGATGCATCCTTGAGTACGGATACCGACTCGATGTCATTTGGATTGATCTGGCTGAGGCTCACCTCGACACCATCTGCGAGGATCAGAGGTGATCCCGAGTTGAGTGACAGGTTACCGCGGATATTGATGTTGTAGCCTGACTCCGGAGAACCTGTTCCGAAAGTGATGTTCACAGAAGGGTCAGCTCCCTGGAGGGCATTTGCCGCAGAAACTACCGGGCGTGCATTGAGGTCCTTTCCGCTGACTGTTCCGACAGCACCGGAAAGATTTGCTCTCTTCTGGGTACCGTAACCGATTACAACCACATCGTCGAGAATATTCTGGGAATCATCCAGGACGATATTGTAAGGTGACTTTTCGTTTCCTGTCATTCTGATCTCAGTATCAGCATAGCCGATGAAAGAGACAATGACAGTGGCAGGAAAACTTACACCTGCCATCTCATAATTACCGTCAAGGTCAGTCAAGAATCCAAGCTTTGTGCCTTTCACCATCAGCGAGGCACCTACAAGAGGCTCACCGTTGGAATCCGTCACTGTTCCCTTAATGGTTTTTCTGGACTGCACGGCCGGAGTCTCCTGCACTGCAGGCTGCTTCCTGGTCACTGAAATCCTGTTGCCCTCAATTGTGTACGAGACATTCTGACCGGCGAAGACCTGGCTCAGGACTTCATCGATTGTTGCATTCTTGGCTGAGACATTGATACGTTTGCCAAGATCAACCTCGTCCGCATTGAGAATGATAGAGTAATTCTCGGACTGATTCAGAGCCGTTATGGCCTCCTGAACAGTCACGTTCTTCATCGACAGATTGATCTTCTGCGCAGACAATGACAACGGTGTCATAAATGCGCAAAAGACAATCATCAGCAGAAACCGCCATAAACGGCTTTCTGATCGTGTTGAAACGCTTCTCATAAGATTTGGTTATTAATTATTTAGTATAGTTGTTTATCTGCATTTCGAAATATAGATGACTCCGTCGCGTCTGTCAAAAGCCATCTTCCCATCCACATTGATGCTTTGAAGGATCTGGTCCAGATTTTCATTATTGGTAAACCAGGCGAAATAACGGGTATCAGCCAGTGACTCGTCCAGAAGTACGATCTTTGATCCGAACAGACGTTCCAGATCGGAAGTTATGTCGCTGAGACGGAGATTGAAGAAATGAATGGAACCATCCTCGTGAAAGCCCTTATACCTTAGCGGATTGAAATCCTTCAAGTCTATTTCACCGCTCTTGCGGTCGTACTGGAGCATCTCGCCATTATGTATGACGAGCTGCTTGGTACGGTTCTGTGCAGTGATGTCCATCTGGACCTTTCCCTCCAGAAGGAGGAGCTCCACACATTCGGTATTGTCGTATGCCTTCAGATTGAATGTCGTTCCCAGCACCTTCACATCCACATCTCCGGAAGCGATATAGAACGGCTTTTCAGGATTCTCCGCAACTTCAGCAAAGACTTCGCCCTCTACAAATATCCTGCGCTCCGGTCCCAGAAACGAGGAAGGATATGTGATGCGGCTGCCGGCATTCAGATGCAGGCGGGTACCGTCAGCAAGCACAAGCTCTTCCGTCTGGCCTGTCGGGACCTTCAGTTCCAGCCATTCGGCCTGTTCAGGGACAGAAAGCCTGTCATACACAAAAGCACCGGCCAAAGGGAGCATAACGCAGGCTGCGATCCTCATAGCCCAGCGCCCGATTTTTCCGAGACGGCTCTTTTTGTTCAATCCAAGTCTGCGGCACACATCCGCATACGCCCTTGAGGACTGCGCTGTGTCATCAGACTGCATTTCCGACATAATGGTCAGAAGAGCATCCTGCACCTGTGGCTCATCCGCGTGTTCTACAAGCCAGCCCTGCACCTGAACCTCCTCTTGAGGAGTCAGCTGCCCATAAAAATATTTTCTCAAGAAATCCATTCCTTCAGGCATTTAGAGAGTAATACCTGATAAGAACAATCCAGCGGGGCAGATCCCGTAATCCGATTAAAAGAAAATCGACTTTTTAGAGTTCCAATGTCACTGCAATAGGATAATGATCAGACGGGTTGCAGAAATTGTTAAGTTTGCGAGGATCGCGCGATGCAGTAGCGAAGCCATCGTGAATGGTACGCGCCTCAGTCACCTTGGAGAAAAGAGATTCCGTCATATATATGAAGTCTATGCGGCGTCCCGAGAAGGTACTCTTCTGATATTCACCAGGATACCATTTCTCTATAAGGTCAATATATGGGGTCTGGGAGCGCACATAGTCATTAAGCAGGAAAGCCTTGTCATCATCCGGACGGCCAAGATGCCAGTTGTCCGCACGTGTGACAGCATTGAAGTCACCGGCCATAATCCAGTTTCCTTTTCCTTCCGGGTCCTGCTCCAGAATCGTCTCCTCACAGATATACTTCATTTCTGCTGCCCGAAAGATGTCTCCACCATTCTCAGCGGCACTCGCCTTCTGATCCTCCGCAAGATATGCATACTTGAAAGGATAAGTGTGCACCGTCACGATATTCAGTTTTTCACCATTGACATCGACCTCCACCTGTCCTGCACCGTGCACAACGATTATATCTTCCCCGTTTCCGTTTATCCTCTTCACTATCCTTATCGGATATCTTGATGTAACGACCTGAGGGAAGGTATCACGCTTTCCGGCTATGCAGACATATTGATGTCCGTAACGCTGCGCCAGCAGATCCCAGTTATATGGAAGATATGCCTCCTCGCATCCTGCCATCTTCTCTGCCGTATCTGTCCGATATCGCGATTCCGCTTCAGCCCAGATGCATATATCCGGATCTTCCGACACGACAAAATCTACAAAATTGTCGTAATTATCACCTTGATCCGACCACATTCCGTTCTGGATGTTCCAATACAGGATCTTCAGAGAATCGGGGTCTTCCGCGCAGCCGATATGGATAAATGCGGCTGCGATGCCCAATAGCAGGGATTTTATCTTCATAACCATATATCAGGAGTTTTCAACTCATTGACCGGCGGAGATCCTTCAATGCAAGTTCGATATGCTTCTCTACCGTCCGGACCGAAAGATTCAGCTTGACGGCAATCTCCATATTGCTCAAATGCTCATATCTGCTCATCTTAAAGATAGTCCTCCGCTGAGGAGGAAGCGCTTCGATATTGTTCTTGAGGAGTGTGTTGGTCTCTGCAAAACTCATCCAGTCATCAACTGTAGGATCCTGCTGATGGATGTCCTGCTGAGCGCCTAGCCCGACATTCTTCGTCTGCGCGGAACGGAGGTAGTTGATAGCCTCATTTCTTGCGATGACGTAGAGATAATTCTTGACCGAAAGGCCGGGCTGGAGAATGAAGCGATTAAGCCAGAGCTTCATAAAACTGTTCTGAGCGATATCCTCCGCGATTGCAGGGTTCTTGACCATCGCCTTGGTAAAATTATATACCATCGGATAATACCTATGGAACAGACGTTCATACGCGACAACGTCCACGCCTTCCCGGCGCAGCTCCAAAAGCAGACGTTCGTCAGGATATTTATCGCCCTGGTCCATTCTTCAGTCAGTTATCTTTCAAGAACAATCGAAAAGGAGAAAACACGTAATAAAAACCTCAAAAAAATCGGATTGGACACAAGATAACAAAAAAATCCGGAAACCTTTACGGAATCCGGATTTTATGATGTGGCAGGATTTCCTGCCGGTCTGCGTCAGATGATTACTCTGCTGCTGGAGCCTCAGCTGCTGGAGCAGCCTCAGCGGCCTTCTTTGAGCTACGGCGTACCTTCTTAGCTGCCTTCTTAGGAGCTGAAGCAAGTGCTGCCTCGTTGAAGTCAACGAGCTCGATGAGAGCCATATCAGCTCCGTCACCCTGACGGAAACCAGTCTTCAACACGCGAGTGTATCCGCCTGGACGGTCAGCGATCTTTGGAGCAATTGTGCGGAAGAGCTCTGTAACAGCCTCCTTGTTCTTGAGGTAGCTGAATACAACACGGCGAGAGTGAGTAGTATCCTCCTTTGACTTTGTGATGAGAGGTTCTACATACATCTTGAGAGCCTTTGCCTTAGCTACAGTTGTCTGGATCCTCTTGTGAAGGATGAGGGAAGTAGCCATATTAGCAAGAAGGGCCTTGCGGTGACCGCTCTTACGACCAAGATGGTTGATTGCTTTATTATGCCTCATAGTGCTTATACGTTCTTTTTCTTAGGTTCAATATTATACTTGGTGACATCCATTCCGAATGAGAGCTTCATCTTCTCCACGAGGAGATCGATCTCGTTGAGCGACTTCCTTCCGAAGTTCCTGAACTTCATAAGCTCAGTCCTCTGGTAAGAAACGAGGTCAGCGAATGTATCGATATCCGCAGCTTTCAGACAGTTGTAGGCTCTTACTGAAAGACCCATATCCGAAAGCTTTGTAAGGAGCAGATGCCTCATACGGAGTGACTCCTCATCAAGCTCCTTTGATTCAGTCTCAAGATTGCTCTCAAGAGAAAGCTTCTTGTCGTCTGTAAACAGCTTGAAGTGATAGATGAGGATGTTTGCAGCCTCCTGAAGAGCTACGTTAGGAGTAATCGAACCGTCGGTCACGATCTCCAGGTTGAGCTTTTCATAGTCGGTCTTCTGCTCTACACGCCAGTTCTCCACTGTCCAGTTCACGTTCTTGATCGGAGTATAGATGGCATCAACAGGAATGGTTCCGATGACAGCCTCCGGATCCCTGTTCTCGTCAGCAGGAACGAAACCGCGTCCCTTTGCTACCGAGAGAGTGATCTCGATCTTTACAGACGGCTCAAGAGAACAGATGTGCAGTTCAGGGTTAAGCACCTTGAAAGAAGACAATCCCTTTGAGATATCCTCTGCGGTAAACTCCTGCTTGCCGCTGATCACGATATTTGCCACCTCTGAGTCCACAGTCTCCACCATTCTCTTGAAACGTACCTGCTTGAGGTTGAGGATGATGTCCTGCATACCCTCGATCACGCCCGGAATGGTAGCGAACTCCTGGTCCACACCCGAGATCTTGATCGATGTGATAGCAAAACCTTCCAGAGAAGACAATAAGATACGACGGAGAGCATTACCGATAGTCTGTCCGTATCCAGGCTCCAACGGTCTGAATTCAAAACGGCCTACGGTGTCAGTTCCTTCGAGCATTATCACCTTGTCCGGTTTCTGAAATGCTAAGATTGCCATATAAATTCTTTATTAAGGTGTTAACTATTACTTAGAGTACAACTCGACGATAAGCTGCTCGTTGATTGTCTCAGGGATCTCTGCGCGTACAGGAACATTGAGGAACTTGCCTGTGAGTGCCTTTGCGTCGAATTCGATCCAAGAGTACTTAGCTGCTGAAGCCACGCTGTTAGTGATAACCTCAAGGCTCTTTGAGCGCTCTCTTACTGCTACAACGTCACCTGGCTTAACGATTGCTGAAGGGATGTTGCATACTACGCCGTTGAGTGTGATGTGTGCGTGAGAAACGAGCTGACGCGCTGCTGCTCTTGTAGGAGCTACACCCATACGGTAAACGATGTTGTCGAGACGAGACTCGAGGAGGATGATAAGGTTCTCACCCTTCTGACCCTTCATACGAGAAGCCTTCTCGTAAAGGTTGCGGAACTGTCTCTCGAGAAGACCGTAAGTATATTTCACCTTCTGCTTCTCCTTAAGCTGAGTACCATACTCAGACTTCTTCTTACGCTTGCTTGCGAGACCGTGCTGTCCTGGAGGATAATTTCTCTTTTCAAAGTCCTTATCTGTTCCGAAGATAGGCTCGCCGAACTTACGCGCGATCTTTGTACTTGGTCCAGTATATCTTGCCATAGTAATTTCTCCTTGAATTAAATGTTACAAAAATTAAACTTTACGACGGCCCTTAGGACGGCAGCCATTGTGTGGCATTGGAGTAACGTCGATGATCTCTGTAACCTCGATACCTGCACCGTGGATAGTTCTGATTGCAGACTCACGTCCAGCACCAGGTCCCTTTACGTATGCCTTAACTTTACGAAGTCCAAGGTCGTAAGCTGTCTTTGCTGCATCTTCAGCTGCAACCTGAGCTGCGTAAGGAGTGTTCTTCTTAGAACCCCTGAAACCGCTCTTACCTGCTGATGACCAGCTGATTACCTGACCGATATTGTTAGTAAGGGTAACGATAACGTTGTTGAAGGTTGATGAAATATGAGCCTCGCCATAAGCTTCAACCTTGACAACTCTCTTCTTAGTTGATGTTGTTTTCTTTGCCATAATTCATCTAATTATTTAGTCGCCTTCTTCTTGTTTGCAACAGTCTTCTTCTTACCCTTTCTTGTGCGGGCATTGTTCTTGGTGCTCTGACCGCGTACAGGGAGGCCGATACGATGACGGATTCCTCTGTAGCAACCGATATCCATAAGACGTTTGATGTTCATCTGGATAGCTGAACGGAGCTCACCCTCGATCTTGTATTCCTCAGCGATAACGCCACGGATACCTGCGATCTGCTCGTCGTTCCACTCTCCAACCTTTGTATCGTAATCAATTCCGAGCTGAGAAAGGATCTTCCTTGCTGAGCTGCGACCGATACCGAAGATGTAGGTAAGACCTATCTCTCCTCTTTTGTTGTTAGGTAAATCAACACCGGCTATTCTTGCCATAATTATCTTAACTTA
>SUYP01000032.1 GCA_015060395.1 Bacteroidales bacterium | reverse complement strand
CACATAAAAAAGGCGTCGGTAGTTCTAAGAACGGTCGTGAGTCACATAGCAAACGACTCGGTATCAAGAAATTCGGTGATCAGACAGTAAAGGCTGGCAACATCCTTGTTCGTCAGAGAGGTACTGTACACAACCCAGGTCTGAATGTAGGAATGGGTAAGGATCACACTCTTTACGCACTTATTGACGGTAAGGTAAGCTTCCGCAAGAAGGCTGACAACAAATCTTACGTCTCGGTACTCCCATTTGAGAACTAAGACTCGGGATTTTGTTAAAAAGATAGAGGACTGTATCCCCGAGCAGGGTGCGGTCCTCTTTTTATTTAAACCGTCATTCCGTTTAACTGTCATCCTGAACGAAGTGCAGGATCATTAGAATAACATTTAAACAAATATAATATGCTGACACTCAAACTACTTCGTGAGAATCCTGAATTTGTGATCGCGAAGCTCGCAGTCAAGAATTTTGATGCAAGGGAGATCGTTGAGAAAATCAATGTCCTCGACCAGAACAGACGTGCCCTCCAGACTGAGCTTGATGCCTGCCTGGCGGAGCAGAAGAAGAAAGCTGCCCAGATCGGTGGCCTTATGAAGGAAGGAAAGAGGGAAGAAGCTGATGCCGTAAAGGCAGAGGTTGCTGCTCTAAAGACTCGTTCAGGCGAGATAGAGAAGACATCCGAGGAGAATAATTCGGAGCTGAATTCACTTCTGGTACTTCTCCCTAACCTGCCTTGCGATCAGGTTCCTGAGGGAAAGACTGCTGAGGACAATGTCGTTGTGAAGATGGGTAATGAGATTCCTGAGCTTGGCGAGAACAATCTTCCTCACTGGGATCTTGCGAAGAAGTATGATATCATAGATTTCGATCTCGGAGTGAAGCTTACAGGTGCCGGCTTCCCTGTTTATAAGGGCAAGGGCGCTAGACTCCAGAGAGCTCTGATCAACTATTTCCTTGACCAGAACACTTCCGTGGGATATCTTGAGGTCGAGCCTCCTGTAATGGTGAACGAGGCTTCCGGTTTCGGTACCGGCCAGCTTCCTGACAAGGAAGGCCAGATGTATCACGCTACAGTTGACAACTTCTACCTCGTACCTACAGCCGAGGTGCCTGTCACCAACATTTACCGTGATGTGATCCTCGGTAACAATGACTTCCCGGTGAAGATGACTGCATATACTCCTTGCTTCCGTCGTGAGGCAGGTTCATACGGAAAGGATGTACGTGGTCTCAACCGTCTCCATCAGTTTGACAAGGTGGAGATAGTGCGTATCGAAAAGCCTGAGGAGTCATACGCTGCTCTTGACGAGATGATAGCTCACGTAGAGAAGCTCGTGGCAAGCCTCGGTCTTCCTTACAGGATCCTCCGTCTTTGCGGTGGCGATATGAGCTTCACGTCAGCCATCACATACGACTTCGAGGTTTATTCTGCAGCACAGGGCCGCTGGCTTGAGATCTCATCTGTTTCAAATTTTGAGTCATATCAGGCCAACCGTCTGAAGCTCAGATACAAGGATGCTGACGGCAAGGTGCAGCTTGCACATACTCTCAACGGCAGCTCTCTCGCTCTTCCAAGAGTGGTTGCAGCCCTTCTCGAGAACAACCAGAAGGCAGACCGCATCGAGATTCCTGAGGTTCTTCGCCCTTATACCGGATTCGATTATATTGACTAGAGAAAAGACCATATTAGGCATTGATCCCGGAACCAATATTCTTGGTTACGGGATCATTCGTGTGGATTCCAGAGGCCCTCACTATGTCGATATGGGCGTGTTTGACCTTCGCAAGATCAAGGATCCTTTTGAAAAGCTTGCCAATATATTCTCCGGAGTCAGCGAACTTATCGAAGAACATCATCCTGACGAGCTTGCGGTCGAATCGCCGTTCTATGGAAAGAATGCACAGGTGGTCCTTAAGCTTGGCAGGGCCCAAGGAGCGGCGCTGACGGCTGCGGTTATGAAGGGTATTCCTGTAGCGGAATATGCCCCCAGAAAGGCTAAGATCGCGATTTGCGGCAATGGCGCGGCTTCTAAAGAGCAGGTGTCGATGATGATTCAGAAGACCCTCAAGGTCGATCTGGATCCGAAATATCTTGATGCCACTGATGCGCTTGCGATAGCCCTTTGTCATCACTATCAGATGTCAAATCCTCTTGCAGGGGTGGGCAACAGCACGGATTGGAAGAAATTCATAGAGAATAACCCCGGACGTGTGAAGAAATAGACGTCAGGCATCTTTTTTTTGTCAGTATTAATTAAACCTTTGGTTTAACCAGGTGTCTAATTGGATGTGAAGATGTGCTGAAAAGGCGCATCTTTACGTCGTGTAGTAATGTAATGTATTGTATTGATAATTAAACTTTAACTATGGACAACAAGGTGACTGCCGCTTTCCTGCGTATGTTCGCTGCCACAATTCTTATGCTGCTGAGCTTCTCTGCTTATGCACAGAATTCTTACACAGTCAAACTCAAGCTCATTGATTCTAAGACATCCGAACCGGTGTCATTTGCCACTGCTTCCCTTACAGTCAAGGGAGAAACCACTGCGGCAAAATATGTCCTCACCGATGCTCAGGGTGCAGCTTCTCTTACAAAAGTGAAGAAAGGTACATATTTATTCAAGGCTGAGCTTATGGGATACAAGACTCATCAGCAGGAGGTGGTTGTTGACAAGAATATTGACCTTGGAGATATAAAGATGTCAGAGGATGTCGAGGTTCTTGATGCAGCGAGTGTATCAGCAGTCGGCAACCCTATCGTAGTGAAGAAGGATACCATCGAATATACCGCCTCTTCATTCAAGACTTCCGACAATGATATGCTTGAGGAACTCCTCAAGAAGCTTCCTGGAGTGGAGGTTGAGGCTGACGGATCGATCACAGCCAACGGTGAGACCATCACCAAGATCACCATCGACGGCAAGACATTCTTCCTTGATGACCCTCAGCTGGCATCCAAGAATATTCCGGCAAAGCTTGTCGAGAAGGTGAAGGTGGTGGAGAAAAAGTCCGATCAGGCACTTTTCACCGGTATTGACGATGGTGAGGAGGAGACAGTGATCGACCTCTCGCTCAAGCCTGGAATGATGGAAGGATGGTTCGGTAACCTGATGGCCGGTGGCGGACACGATGTGCCGGGTGCGGGTTCTGATATGAACGATTGGCGCTATCAGGGTGCTGCAATGGTCGGAAGATTTACAGAGACCAGCCAGATAAGCATCATCCTTAACGGAAACAACACCAACAACCGTGGCTTCAACGATATGTCCGGCAGTATGATGCAGGGAATGCGTGCAGGCGGAATGGGCCGTGGAATGGGCGGCTGGGGCCGTGGTAACGGTATCGCTACATCTTGGATGGGAGGTTTGAACGGTGCATTCGACCTCTTTGACGGAGATATGGAGCTTGCCGGAAACTATATGCATAACGGTACCATAAGGGATGTGATAGAGGAGAGCTCGAGAATCACATATCTTGATGACGGCAGCCGCTTCCTCAATGACCAGAACGGTACGAGCAGGACCAGATCGCAGGGACATCGCTTCGGAATGAGACTGGAGCATAAGTTCTCTGAGAACACTTCCATCCTCTTCGAGCCGCAGATCAACTTCGGAAAGGGATCCTTCAGTGAATTCTCTGATTTTCAGACATACACGGAAAAGGGCGCGGACAGGACCCTGACAAACGACGGTTATACAAGCAATATAGGTGACAACGACAACTGGAGGGCCAGCGGTTTCCTCCTCCTCAGACAACGTCTTGGCAAGCCGGGAAGAACCATTTCTGCGAATGTCCGCTTCAGCTTCAGCAACAATGAACTCAACGGACTGAACCAGTCTCTGACAAGAGTTACAGAAGTCGGTTCGGAAACTGCAACAGACGAGATCGTAAACCAGAATTTCGATCAGAACTCCAAGAGCCAGTCACTCAGCGGAAGGGTAGTATATACCGAACCTTTGATAGAGCATCTCTTCCTTGAAGTGAACTACCAGTACAGCTGGAACAAGAACACTTCATTCAAGAAGACTTACAACAGCGGAAGCGATCTGATGGATGAAAACGGAATGCTCATCTTCAATCCGGAAGGAGCACAGCCAGATGACAGGTACTCAAATGAGATCCTGAACCGCTCGATCAATCAGAGGGCCGGTCTTAACCTCAGCTGGCAGAAGGAGAAGTTCCGTGCACAGCTCGGTGTATCAGCCAATCCTACAGACACATACAATGAGACAACGGGACACGAAGCCTACCACAGCAAGGTGGTGAACTGGTCGCCTCAGGCAATGCTGAACTACGAGTTCAATGACAACTCGCATATCCGTTTCTTCTATTTCGGACGTTCTGCACAGCCTTCGACTTCTCAGCTCCTTCCTGTGCCTGATAACTCGAATCCTCTGAGCATTTCTCTCGGTAATCCGAACCTCGACCCTTACTTCAACCATAATGTCCGCGGAATGTTCGGTTACACCAACAAGGAGACATTCACATCCGTACACACCCGTTTCGGTGCGAGCCTCGTGGAGAATGCCATCACCAACGCCCAGTGGTACGACCCGGCTGGAGTCCAGTATTCAATTCCGGTAAACGGCCCGGGAACAGGTTCCGCAGATATGCGCGTTATGGTAAACTCTCCGTTCGGCACATCCGGATTCTCGATCTTCTCTATGACATTCGGACGTTACAACCAGTCAACCTCATATATCGGAAAGGGATCTCTTGAGTCTGAGAAATATTATGATGCGGCGAATGCAAGCTTCGATTACGGACTTTTCAATAAGGATTTCCCTGATCTTGGTGCAAGCGACCTCTTCGTTACCAACAAGATCCAGACTATGAGCTTCACCCAGAGACTCAGGCTTACATATCGCAATGATTTCGTGGAGCTTACGCTCGGTGGCCGTACAAGGATGTCCAAGTCCTGGTACACAATGGAGAACTCCAATCTCAATGCTACCTGGAACAACCAGATCGACGGATCGATGAACTGGACCATTCCGGGAGGAATCAACCTTATCGCAGATGTTGACTACAACTGGTACAATGGATATACAACTCCTCAGGAGGACGAGGTGATCCTCAACGCTGAGATAACCAAGCTTCTTTTCAAGGATAAGTTCACCCTGGCCCTGAAGGCATACGATATCCTCGGACAATCGAAGAACCTTTCTGTGACAGATGCTTCGAACTATCACCAGGAGACCCGAAACAACACTCTCGGAAGATATATCATTCTGTCCCTTACATACCGTTTCGGTAATTTCGGCGGTATGGGCGGCGGAAGAGGACCGGGAGGACCTATGGGACCAAGAAGATAATTAAACCTTTTGGCATATAAGGTGTCTATATACACGGTGGCAAGACAAAGCTGCCGTGTTTTTTTATAAAGTCTATGGTTATGATATTGGAAATCAGACATTTTCTTGTGAAGTCGGCCCTTGTGATGCTGACAGCTCTTTTCAGTCTTTCTGCTTTTGCGCAGAATTCTTTTACAGTCCGTATGGAACTTAAAGATGCCAAGACAGAGGCTCCTGTCGGTTTTGCGACGGCATCCCTAACTGTCAAAGGAGAAAAGACTCCGGTCAAATATGTACTTTCAGACAGTGAAGGAAAGGCTGTTCTTCAGAAGGTCAGGAAGGGAACATATATCCTGAAAGCGGAACTTCTCGGCTATAAGGCCTTTGAAAAGGAGATAGAAGTGGCCGATGATATGAACCTCGGTACTGTAAAAATGAATGAGGATGCTGAAATGCTTGATGCTGCCAATGTTTCTGCCGTCGGCAATCCGATCATTGTAAAGAAGGATACCATAGAGTACAATGCTTCGTCGTTCAAGACTTCCGATAACGATATGCTTGAAGACCTCCTGAAGAAGCTTCCGGGCGTGGAAGTCAATTCAGACGGCAGCATAACGGCAAATGGCGAGACCATCACCAAGATAACCATAGATGGAAAGACATTCTTCCTTGACGACCCGCAGCTAGCTTCCAAGAATATTCCGGCTAAGATGGTCGAGAAGGTGAAGGTCGTTGAGAGAAAGTCCGAGCAGGCCAGATTTACCGGAATTGATGACGGACAGGAGGAGACTATCATCGACCTTTCGGTATATAAGGGTATGATGAACGGCTGGTTCGGAAACGTGATGGCCGGTGGTGGTCACGATGTGCCGGACAAGGGATATTACACTGACGGTAAGTCAGCTCTCAAGGACGGATGGCGTTACCAGGGCGCCGGAATCCTGGGTAACTTCAAGGAGGACAGCCAGATAAGCATAATCCTTAATGCAAACAACACCAATAACCGCGGATTCAATGACCTTGCCGGAGGAATGATGAGAGGTATGCGCGGAGGCGGCGGAGGAATGGGCCGTGGAATGGGCGGCTTCGGTGGCGGAAACGGCATCACCAGCTCCTGGATGGGCGGAGTTAACGGAGCCTGGGACCTCTTTGACGGCGATATGGAACTTTCCGGAAACTATCTCTATAACGGTTCGGACAGCTATGTCGAGGAACAGAGTTCCAAGATAACATATATGGAGGACGGAAGCCGTCTCCTGAACGATAATACCGGCACCAGCACAAATGCTTCCCAGGGCCATAGATTCGGAGTCCGTCTCGATCACGAATTTTCTGAAAACACCTCTATCCTTTTCGAACCGCAGTTCAATTTCGGAAGCGGAAGTTATGCGGAGCGTTCCGATTTCTCCACCAGGACAGCCCGTGGCGCAGATACCACTTTCACAAACAGGGGATTCAATGACAACAAGGGTGACAATGACAACTGGTCAACAAGCGGACGTCTCCTTTTCCGTCAGCGTCTTGGAAAAGCCGGCAGGACAATATCGGCCAACATCAATTACAGCTTCAGCAATAATGAAATGGCCGGACTCAACCAGTCTCTGACCCAGACGGATTTCGATCAGGACGGTGTCTATGACAATGATATAGTCAACCAGCGATTTGACCAGCTTTCAACCAATTCATCTTTGAGTGGACGTCTTGTCTATACGGAGCCTCTCGCGCAGACTCTATTCCTGGAAGCTAGCTATCAGTACTCCTGGAATCTCAACAAGAGCAAGAAGGATACATACAACAGCGGAAGCAATGACTTCAGCACCTCCGATATGATGTATGATTATAAAGGTGAGGTATATGACCCGACATATTCAAGCTCCATCGTCAACCGCTACATCAACCAGCGCGCAGGACTTACCCTCAGCTGGCAGAAGGAAAAGATCAATGCCCAGATAGGTGCTCAGCTCAACCCTACCAATACCTATAACGAGACAAACGGAAAATCATACAACAGCAAGGTGCTCAACTGGTCGCCGGAGGCCCGTGTGAGATATATGTTCAATGACAACACTAATCTGATGGTATTCTACAACGGACGTTCTGCACAGCCTTCGACATCACAGCTGATGCCGGTGCCGGACAATACCAATCCTCTGAACATATCCCTCGGTAACCCGTATCTCGAGCCATATTTTACACACAATCTTAGAGCAAACTTCCGTTTTACGAATATGACGTCATTTACATCAGTCAACGCGAGCATCAACGGAAGTCTCGTTCAGGATGCCATCACCAATGCTCAGTGGTATGACCAGGCCGGAACCCAGTATTCTATCCCGGTAAACGGTCCTGGAACAGGAAATGTCAACGGCCATATTATGGTAAATTCCCCTCTGGGAATGTCGGATTTCTCGATTATGTCGATGACCAATGCCCGTTACACCCAGTCCCTGTCATATATCGGAACGGGAACTCTCGATTCAGACAAGTATTATGATGCGGAGAATGCCGATTTCAACTATGACCAGTTCCATAAGGATTTTCCGGATCTGGGCAACACCGATGCATTCGCCAAGAACAAGATACAGACAATGGGAATCACCCAGATGCTCCGTCTGACCTATCGTAATGATTTTGTCGAGCTCGTCGCAGGCGGTCGTACAAACGTCTCAAAATCCTGGTACACTATGAATGCGGCCAATCAGAAGGCCACCTGGAACAACAATGTATCATTTGAGATGAACTGGACTCTTCCATTCGGAATGAACCTTATCAGCGACCTCAATTACAACTGGTACAACGGCTACACGACTCAGCAGGAACCTGAGTTCATCCTCAATGCCGAGATCACGCAGCTCCTTTTCAATAAGACCTGCACCCTCGCCCTCAGGGCATACGACCTCCTGAACCAGGCCAAGAACCTCTCGGTTACAGATGCCTCCAACTATCACCAGGAAGTCCGAAACAATACTCTCGGCCGCTACATCGTGGTATCCTTCACCTACCGCTTCGGTACCTTCGGCGGCGGCCGTCGTGGACCTGGCGGAATGCGTGGCGGCCCAGGCGGTATGGGACGCGGCCCTATGGGCCCTCCTATGAGGATGAGATAGGGATGGAAAATACTATTTTCTTGTGACAAACCTCACTCCCAGCGCGAGCAGCAGGAGAATGAAGACAAAGCTGCAGAGGCGGCCTGTGATGTCGCCGTGGGCTACGTAGAAAGTGATGTCGTCACGAAGAGGAATCTCGCCTTTGATTACGGCCGGCTCCCACCAAGGGGTCGGCTGTGTTATTTCTCCGGAAGGGGATATGATGGCCGAGATGCCGGTGTTGGCGCAGCGGGCTATGGCGCGGCGTGTCTCGATGGCTCTGAGCGAAGCATAGCTCAGATGCTGCTTGTAGCCGGGTGTGTCGCCCCACCAGGCGTCGTTGGTGATTATGGCCATTGCGCGGGCTCCCTTGCGGACATAACCGGTATAGTACTCTCCATAGACGGATTCATAGCATACTGCGCATCCTATCGGAATGCTCTGCCCGTCAGCGCTTTTCACGTTGAGAAGGGATATCTCCTCCTGTCCGACGCAACGCCCCATAACGCCTCCGAGCATATCGTCGATCTTGCAGAAGATAGCAGGATATGGAGTCATCTCCACTGCCACGACCAGCTTGCTTTTATGGAATATCTCTGTGCGCGAGGTGCCGTCTGTCATAAGGGCGGAATTATGTGATTCCACCCAGCGTCCGTCCCTGAGCTGGCGGGCGGTGTGCGATGGCTTTGAGGCTGATTCGAAATAGTCGTATGAGGTTGCTCCGAAAAGCATATTGACTGAAGGATAGTCCTTTAGGAAGGATGTGAAACGCCTCCAGGTACGGCTGCGGTCGTATTCTCCGCAGATGATGTCGTTGGTGAAGGTTTCCGGTGCGACTACCAGAAGCGGTCCGGCTGTGCTGTCGGCCTTTCTGCCTTTAAGTGCAGATTCTATATGGCCTTCCAGTACGGCATTCTGCTGGTCCTGGGTCATCGCCTGAAACTTGTTGTATGGATCTATATTAGGCTGGACTATTACGACGGGCAGTTTTTCTCCTTCATCAATGGAGTCTCTGTATGCTTTCCCGATACAGGCAGATGCAATGAAAGGGAGGATAAGGATTGCTGCGTATCCTATGAGTGATGCCGCCTGTGCCTTGCGGTTCCAGCAGAAGAAACTTCCGTCTGAAAGAGATGCAAGAAGGCCGTAAAGTCCGAGATTGCAGGCCCATATCCAGAGCGAGCCTCCGAGTGCTCCGGTAATCTCATACCATTGGATTGCCCAGGTGGTACGTGCGAAGGAATTGCCCAGCACGAGCCAAGGCCAGGAAATCTCAGCGTCGAAATAGAATCTTTCCCAGGCGATCCAGGCTGCCGCAAGAAAAATATATGGCAGTGAGCCGCTGTATTTCTTCTTATTGAGTCTGAACAGGCCGAATACAAGCGACATCTGCAGTGAATTGGCCAGAACCGCAAATATGCCTCCTCCTATCGTTGCATTGCATACCCAGAAGGTAGTGATGGCGTTCCACAGCACGAAGGCAGAATAATGGTATATCCATATCCTTTTCTTTCCCAGCTGGCTTGCTATACGCTCCATACAAAGAAGCGGCACAAACCCGAACAAGGCCAGAACTCCGGTGTGGGGGATTATGAACGGCGCGGACATCATCAGTGCGAAAAGCACGACCAGTCCCCATATAAGCATATTTTCTTTTTTCATCAGGCGGTGTCGTTAAATCAAAGGCAAAGATATGAAAATTATTACTACCTTTGTCTGATTACATTTATATAAAGGCAGACGGTTTATGCTGGTTGATATGCTTAAAGGTTTTCTTGTGGGGGTTTGCGCGTCGGCACCGGTAGGTCCGATAGCCATTCTCGTCGTGCAGAAGTCTTTGAGCAAGGGGCATAAGGCTGGGTTTGTGTCAGGCCTGGGAGCAAGCGTCGTTGATACGATTTATGCCATCATAGCCATATTCGCCCTTGCCTTTGCACAGAAGTTCATCGATGCGCATCAGAACCTGATCCTGTTCATCGGGGGAGCGGTGCTGGGGATAGTGGGACTCAATATGGCATTGTCCGATCCTTTCAGAAAAATGAAGGCAGACGGTTCCTCATCAGTGTCACCCAAGGATTTCGGTCAGGCTGTTGCGATGGGACTGTCCAATCCGATGGCCATATTCGTGATGTTTACGCTTTATGCCTTTTTCGGACTGGCCGATGATGCTCCTCACAACTGGAGCGTGGCACCGATAATCCTTTCTGTAAGTGCAGGCTCTGTGACCTATTGGTTCAGCATCTCGTGGCTGCTGAGCCGGTTCCGCAAGAGCTTCAGAATGAATACGATACTGTGGATCAGCAGAGTCACAGGAGCGATAGTGGTAATAATCGGCATAGCCTTGCTGGGACAAGGACTCTTCAATGTCATCTTCAAGGGAATGCCAATAGTATAGACAGCTATGGAAAAATCAAAAGTGTTTTTTACAGATCTCAGGACAGTTCCTGGGAATGACCTTCTCACAAAACTTGAACGTCTTATCAGAAGAGCCGGTATTGCGGATATCGATTTCGAGGGTAAGTTTACAGCCATCAAGATTCATTTCGGAGAACCCGGAAATATGGCCTACATACGTCCGAACTATGCTGCCCGCGTGGTGGACGTGATCCGTTCGCTCGGAGGCAAGCCTTTCCTTACCGACTCCAACACTCTTTATTCCGGCGGACGTTCCAATGCTGTGGATCATCTGAATGCAGCAATGGAAAACGGCTTCAACAGGATCGGAGCACACGCAGACGTGATTATCGCAGACGGTCTGAAAGGTACTGACTATAAGGAAGTTCCTTGCGGAGGAACATATTGTCCTTCTCCTAAGATCGGTGCAGCCATAGCTGATGCTGACATCGTGATTTCTATGAACCATTTCAAGGGACACGAGCAGAGCGGTTTCGGTGGAGCCCTCAAGAATCTCGGAATGGGCTCTGCAAGTGTGGGAGGCAAGCTTGAGCTTCATTCTTCATCCCAGCCTATGATCGACCTCGACAATTGCATAGGATGCCGTATCTGTGAGAAATATTGCCGTCACGAAGCTGTGAAGGTTGTTGACAGAAAGGCTGTCATCGACTATGATAAATGCGTGGGCTGCGGCCAGTGTGTGGCAGTGTGCCAGCATTCAGCTGCTGTGGTCAAGGATTATGATACATCGGAGATGCTCAACAGCAAGATCGCAGAATATGCATACGCTGTCGTGAACGGAAAGCCTTCCTTCCATATCAGCTTCATTATGAATGTTTCTCCGAACTGTGACTGCTGGAATCATAACGATATGGCCCTTGTGCCGGATATCGGAATCGCGGCTTCGTTCGACCCTGTAGCTCTGGACTGTGCCTGCGCTGACCTGGTGAAGGCTGCTCCTTCACTCAAGGGCAATGTGATTTCCGATAAGGACAAGGAGCATTCTGGTGAGTGCGGATGCGGACATCATCATCATAAGGACGAAGATAAGTTCCGTATTGTCCATCCTGATACCAACTGGGAGGCTGGAGTCGAGTATGGCGAGAAGATCGGCCTTGGATGCCGTTCATACGAATTGATTAATGTAAGATAAAATGAGTGAAAAGACGCAGAAAACAGGATTCTTTAATCATTGGATAGTGCGCAACCTTCTGATCTGCATCATTCTGGTGGTTGTTATGGTTGTCGGAGCAATGATTTTTCTGAACATTGTGACAAAGCATAATCAGGAACTGCCGGTTCCGGATTTTACAAATATGACTGTTGCGGAAGCTGAGGCAGCTGCCGCCCAGGTCGGTATGAGAGTGGAGGTTACCGATTCCGTATTTGCCAAGAGGATGAGGAAGGGAGCAGTGCGCGACCAGAACCCGGCTCCCGGATCGAAAGTAAAGGAAGGCCGGCGCATAGCATTGACAATCAATGCCCTCAATGCCAAGAAGGTCACTATGCCTAATCTTGTAGGACTGTCGATGCGTCAGGCTCTTGCCGAGCTTCAGTCACGTGGCCTTGTGCTCGGAAAGCTCATATATGTGCAGGATATGGCCACAAACAATGTGCTCAGGCAGCTTCACGGCAACAGAGAGATCAATCCGGGCAAGACTATAGAAACAGATACTGTGATCGATCTTGTACTGGGTCTCAACTCCGAGACTGATGCAAGTACATATATGCCTGATGTGATCGGAAAGAGATATATGACCGCAGTGGATGCAGTCCATAAGCAGTCGCTTAATATCAAGACCTTGAGGTTTGACGACAGTGTAAAGAACTATGATGACAGCTTGAATGCTGTCGTTTACAGGCAGTCTCCTGATGCGTCAAAGATTCCGGTCAAACTTGGAAGTGATGTTTCGCTATATCTGACAATAAATCCGGAAAGAATCCCTTCAAGATAATGAGTCAGGACAGATTTTTTGATTTCAACGAGGATCCTGTTGAGGATTTCGACCCGGCCCAGGCTGGTGATGAGGTCGCGTATGAGGATGAACAGCAGGAAATGTTCGAGCACTACCGCTTTGACATTTCATCTGGTCAGGTTCCTATGCGTGTTGACAAGTATCTTGCAACGCATATGGAATATACCTCGCGTCATCGTATCCAGCTTGCCATAAAGGCAGATTATATCCGTGTCAATGACAAGATAGTAAAGGCCAACTATATTGTCCGTCCGGGCGATGTGGTGAAGTTCGTGATGCCTTATCAGCGTCGTGGTCTGGAGATACTTCCGGAAGATATTCCGTTGAATATAGTATATGAAGATGAAGACCTTCTTGTGCTTAACAAAGAAGCCGGAATGGTCGTGCATCCCGGTCACGGGCATTTCTCAGGCACTTTGGTGAATGCTCTGGCTCATCATCTCGGTATATCGCAAGGCCCTGATGCCCAGGATGAAAGGATGGGAGTGCTGGTGCATCGCATCGACAAGGATACGTCCGGACTGCTGGTGGTGGCCAAGAATGACGAATCTCAGCTCGACCTTGCAAAACAGTTCTTCGTGCATTCGATAGAACGTCGTTATGTAGCCATTGTATGGGGCAATCTCAAGGAGGACGAAGGCACAATCACCGGCAATATCGGACGCGACCCTAACGACCGTATGCGTTTCAAGGTCTTCCCTGAGGGAAATCACGGAAAGCACGCAGTAACCCACTACCGAGTCCTGGAACGTTTCGGATATGTGACCGTAGTCGAATGCCGTCTTGAGACAGGACGTACTCATCAGATCCGTGTACATTTCAACTGGATAGGCCATCCTCTCTTCAACGACAGCCGCTACGACGGCTCGGAGATCCGCAAGGGAACCATCTATGCAAAGTACCGCCAATTCATAGAGAACTGCTTCAAGCTCCTCCCTCGTCAGGCCCTACACGCCAAGACTCTCGGCTTCGTGCATCCACGTACAAAGAAGATGGTCCGCTTCGATTCGGAACTTCCTTTAGATATGCAGGCCCTGATCGACAAGTGGCGAAAATACTCTGAAAATATGGCTCAGTTCCTTGAGGAAGAATAAAAAAGGAGAGAAGCTTAATCAAGCTTCTCTCCTTTTTCATTGTAGAATTCATTCTGCAGGACAGTGAAGTCGGTCGTTTCGATGACTTCGATCTTGCATTTGTACTTCTTTTTCCATTTTCCCACTATTGAGGAGAAGATGCCCCTTGTGAGGTAGGCTCCGAGTATCGGGTTGACCTTGAGGGTCAGGTTTGTGATCTTCTTTTCGGTCACATAGAAAGAAAGCCTTCTCTCGATAGCCTCATCGATAACGACGCTTGAAGTGATCTTTCCGGTTCCGTTGCAGACCGGACACACCTCTGTGGTGTTGATCTCGGTTGCCGGACGGACCCTTTGCCGGGTGATCTGCATAAGTCCGAACTTCGTGAGAGGCAGCACATTGTGCTTGGCCTTGTCCGACTCCATAAGCTCCTGCATCTTCTTGAAGAGGGCGTTCTTATGCTCGTTGTTGTCCATATCTATGAAGTCAACGATCACGATGCCACCCATATCACGAAGTCTGAGCTGTCTTGCGATCTCCTCGGCTGCAAAGCAGTTGATGTCGAATGTGTTCTGTTCCTGTTCCTTATTCTTGGAACGGATACCGCTGTTGACATCAATCACGTGCAATGCTTCCGTGTGCTCGATCACGAGGTATGCGCCCTGCTTGATAGGAACCACCTTTCCAAAAGAACTCTTGATCTGTCTCGTTACTTCGAAGTGGTCAAAGATCGGATCCTTGTCTTTGTAAAGTTTCACGATCTTCTCCTGCTCCGGTGAGATCAGCGAGATGTACTTTCTGGTCTCCTCATAAATGTTCTCGTCATTCACATAAATGTTGCTGAACGAGTCGTTGAGAAGGTCTCTGAGGATTGTCGTGGTCTTGCTGTACTCTGTGAAGAGCAGCTGCACATCCTTCGATTTCGCCAGTTTCTTCCAGGAATTCTCCCATTTTTCTACGAGAGACATCACTTCTGCGTCAAGTACAGCGGCGTTCTTGCCTTCTGCTGCAGTACGGATGATTGCTCCGTAATTCTTTGGGAGAATACTCTTTACGAGCGTCTCTAATCTTCTTTTCTCCTCTTTTGAGGCGATTTTCTGGGATACGCTCACCTTTTCAGCAAAGGGGAGCAGTACAATGTTTCGTCCTGCCAATGAAATTTCTGCAGTCAGTCTTGAACCTTTTGTCGAGATCGGCTCCTTGACGATCTGCACGATGATCATCTGTCCGGGTGTCAGCACATTCTCGATGCGGCCTTCCTTTTCGAGGATAGGTCCCGGCTTGATGTGCTTGTAGATACCTTTGTTGTCTGAATTAGGGTTTATCCTCTTGACGAATTCATCGAATGCGTTGAAGTATAATCCCAGATCAAGGTAATGGACAAATGCCTGCTTTTCGTCTCCGATATCAACGAAGGCAGCATTCAGGGCCGGAAGAATCTTCTTCACTTTTCCGAGATAAACATCTCCTACCGAAAAGCTGTGCCCCTGGCTGGACTCTTTGTTGAGCTCGATCAGCCTGTGGTTCTCCATCAGTGCTATCGAGACTTCCGTTGAATTCACATCAACGATCAGATCTTTTACAGACTCCATCAGGAATTTCAGTGATAAGATTTTTTCAAAAAAAGAGACCGACCATCCTGGTCGGCCTTCTTTAGCGGACTGCTAAAATGGCAGACACTGGGAGAAAATTACTTTCTCTTCTTGTGTCTGTTCTTGCGCAGGCGCTTCTTGCGCTTGTGCGTTGCCATCTTATGCCTTTTATGCTTCTTTCCGTTTGGCATAATACTTTGTTTTTAAATAATTACAATATTTATTTTACTTCGTTTACAAATACCTTAGCTGGCTTGAAAGCTGGAATGTTGTGTGCAGGAATAGTCATTGTAGTGTTCTTTGTGATGTTCCTTGCAGCCTTCTCAGCTCTGTGCTTGATGATGAAGCTACCGAATCCACGAAGATATACAGGGTTACCCTTTGCAAGCGAGCCCTTTACTGCCTCCATAAATGATTCAACTACAATCTGAACAGTAGCTTTCTCAATACCGGTTGCTTTTGCAACCTCGTTTACGATCTCTGCCTTTGTCATAACTTATCTCCTTTATATTATAAATCAAAAATATTGTCGATATAGAAGCGCAAAGATAGTCTGAATTTTTTAATTAGACAAATCAACTGCTTAAAATTCAACGAAAAACTTATCACGTTCATCAAAAATGACAAAAATATGACAGGTATTTTCCATCGATGCATAGTGGCATAGAGATTGACCATATATATATCGACCATTGTAAAGAGGAGAAGACTGACATTTTGGCAGTCGGCGTGTATTGTGGCTCAATGGCGTGAATGCCACAATCACGAGGCGGCATCCAAGGTATGAGTTATTGATGTGGAAAATAGTAATAATGCAGAATCTTGGAGCGAAGCGATGGTAAGTCCCTTCACTGAGGGAAGGGATTTAGGGATGGGGTAACGTTGATGATATATTCATATATGTCACAAGGCAGCATCCGAGGTATGAGTTATTGATGTGGAAAATAGTAATAATGCAGAATATATGAAGGATTTAATGAACGACATTTTTTCAGCTGGAGGGGCGGAAGTCAGTGTGATACCTGTAATGCAGGGAGAGGGGATGATGAAGCTCGATGAGGCTCAGCTGCCTGATTCCCTCCCGATTCTTGCGCTCAGAAATGCGGTTCTCTTTCCCGGAACGGTCTATCCTATAACGATAGGCAGGGAAAAGTCGATCCGTCTGATCGAGGACGCTGAAAAGAACAATACATTCATCGGTGCCGTACCGCAGAATGATCTTGCCGTGGAGGATCCGCGTGAGCAGGACCTGTACGGTTATGGTACCGTCGCCAAGATCGTCAAGACGCTTGAAATGCCGGACGGAACGATCACGGCCATACTTCAGGGATATAAAAGGTTTGAGATAGAATCGGTTGTGGAATATATGCCGTATATGCTCGGCAGGGTCCGCTATCTTGATGATATCGTGCCTGAAATCGACGTGAAGGTGAAGATGATAGCCGAGTCTCTCAAGGAGAAGGCGGCTTCCATAATCCGCTCGTCTTCGTTCGTGCCACGTGAGGCGGCTTCCGCTCTGAAGGGAATAGACAACTTCGAGTTCCTGGTCAATTTCATCGCCACTACGATCGAAGTCGAGAATTTTATGGATAAGGTGGAACTTCTCCAGTATGCCGACCTCAGGGCCCGTGCGATGAAGCTTCTCTCTGTCCTTGACACTCAGGTGGAGCTCCAGAAGATCAAGCAGGAGATCAATCAGAAAGTCAAGACCGAGATTGACCAGCAGCAGAGGGAGTATTATCTCAATAATCAGCTCAAGACGATCCAGGAGGAGCTCGGAATGGATGACGTAGAGGAGTTTGCCCAGCTTCGTGCACGTGCGGAGGAGAAACTGTGGCCGGCGTCAGTGCAGGAGATCTTCGACAAGGAGATGGCAAAGCTGGAGAGATATAACCCTAGTTCTCCGGACTACAGCATCCAGTATAACTACATACAGTTTATGCTTGACCTTCCTTGGGGTGAGATGTCAAACGATAATCTTGACCTGAAGAATGCCCAGAAGGTGCTGGATGAGGATCATTATGGTCTTGAGAAGGTAAAGGAAAGGATCATCGAATACCTTGCTGTCCTCAAGCTCAAGGGTGATATGAAGTCTCCGATCCTCTGTCTGTACGGCCCTCCGGGAGTGGGAAAGACCAGCCTTGGCAAGTCCATAGCTAGGGCTCTCGGGCGCAAATATATACGCATCGCATTGGGAGGTGTGCACGACGAGTCCGAGATCCGCGGACACAGAAAGACTTACGTCGGAGCACTTCCGGGACGTATTCTTAACGGCATCAACCGTGCCGGTACTTCCAATCCTGTGATCGTACTTGATGAAGTGGACAAGCTTACAAAGGATATAAAGGGAGATCCTTCTTCGGCGCTCCTTGAAGCTCTTGATCCGGAGCAGAATACGGCTTTCCACGATAATTATCTTGATATTGACTATGATTTGTCGAATGTACTTTTCATTACGACAGCGAACAGCATCGATACCATCCAGCCGGCTCTCAAGGACCGTATGGAGATGATCAATGTGAGCGGTTATCTGGCGGAAGAGAAGTATGAGATAGCAAAGAACTATCTGGTTCCTAAGCAGATAGAGGAGCACGGCCTGGAGAAAGGACAGCTCAAGTTCGACAAGGCTGCCATCTCGAAGATCATCGATGAATATACTCACGAGTCCGGTGTCCGAGGTCTTGAAAAGCAGATTGCCAAAGTGGCTCGTGTAACAGCCAAGAAAATTGCTCTCGAAGAGGAATATCCGGCTGTCATAAAGAAAGAGCATCTTCGCGAATATCTCGGTCTTCCGACCAATTCGCACGATATGCAGAAGGGCAATGAGGCTCCGGGAGTGGTTACAGGCCTTGCCTGGACAGCTATGGGAGGTGAGATCCTTTTCATCGAAAGCTCTGTAAGCAAGGGCAAGGGCAACCTTTCTATGACCGGAAACCTTGGTGACGTGATGAAGGAATCGGCTCAGATCGCTTACCAGTATATCAAGGCTCATCCTGAGATGACGGGAATGACATACGAGGAGTTTGCAGAGAAGGATATCCACGTCCACGTGCCTGAGGGCGCTGTGCCTAAGGACGGACCTTCTGCCGGCATCACTATGGTGAGCTCGATGGTGTCGGCATATCGCGGAAAGAAGGTGAAGAGCGGCATCGCTATGACAGGTGAAATGACACTCAGGGGCCGTGTACTGCCGGTAGGCGGTATAAAGGAGAAGATCCTGGCAGCCAAGAGGTCAGGCATACATACCATCGTGATTTCTGAGGAAAACCGAAAAGATGTAGAGGATATAAAGGAAATTTACATAAAAGGTCTTACCTTTGTTTATGTGAAGAATATTCAGGAGGTAATCGAATACATATTTTAATCGAATATGGATTCCAGCGACCCCCGCCTGCCTGACGGCAGGCACCCCCTAGCCGGGGGTGGCATGTCGCTTACATCCATGTCCGATTAAAATAATAAACAATAGACCTTTTATTATGGATGTACGCATAGAACAGAGCTGGAAGGACGCATTGGCGGGCGAATTTGAAAAACCATATTTCGCATCGCTGGTGCGTTTTCTTCATGAAGAGAAGGCTGCCGGAAAAAGGATATTCCCTCCCGGAAGCCAGATATTCAGGGCATTCGACCTTACTCCGGTAAAGGATGTCAAGGTCGTGATACTCGGTCAGGATCCTTATCATGGACCTGGACAGGCTCATGGACTTTCGTTCTCTGTTCCGGAGAATATGCCTGCTCCGCCTTCCCTGAAGAACATCTTCAAGGAGATAGAGTCTGATCTTGGCGTAAGGATGAGCGGATATCCTAATCTTGAGAAATGGGCCCATCAGGGAGTGCTTCTCCTGAACGCAGTGCTTACGGTGAGATGCGGTGAGGCTGCCTCACACAGCAAGATCGGATGGGAAGAGTTTACGGATGCGGTAATCCGTTATATATCTGATAATTGCGAAGGTGTAGTCTTTATGCTATGGGGCAATTTCGCACGAAGCAAAAGAGACCTTATTGACCGTTCGCGCCATTATGTACTCGAAGCGGCGCATCCTTCACCTCTGGCCCGTGGCGCATTCTTCGGTTCAAGACATTTTTCACAGGCCAACGGCATTCTCGCATCGCGAGGATGTCAGCCTATAGACTGGACACTTTGATATGAAAAGAACAGCATTATTTCCCGGATCGTTCGATCCTTTTACAGCTGGCCATCTGAATATCCTCAAGAGGGCATTGACAATGTTCGATGAGGTGATTGTCGCTGTGGGAGTCAATATAGACAAGAGGGGATTCTTCCCGAATGAAAAGAGGATGGACATCATCAGGCAGGCGACTGAAGGCCTTGAGGGTGTGAGCATCATACAGTATGACAATCTTACCATTGACAAATGCCGTGAGCTCGGCATACGGCATATTGTCAGGGGAGTCCGGAATATGATTGATTTCGAGACGGAAAGGTCTATCGCAGATGCCAACAGGAAGCTTGCACCGGAGATCGAGACAATCATAATTCCGACGGCTCAGGAGTTCGCTCACATTTCATCGACAGCAGTGAGGGATCTTCTGAAGCACGGAGGAGATACGTCGTTGTTTGTACCGGAAGGTGTGCGTCTGTAGCGATGAAGAGGATAATATCATATATCCTGATGCTTGTGCTTCTGTTCTCTTCAGGCAGAAGCGGATGCCTTTATGCTCAGCAGCTTGATTCTGCAAAGCGTGTGGCATTGGATCAGCGTATAACCGAGTATTTCGACCTGTTGAAGTATGAAAGCCTTGATGTGCAGAAGGCTGAGGCTGATATGATGATACAGGTGGCTTCGGATTCGCTTGTGCGTCAATATGTTGCGTTGAGGATATATGACCATTATCTCGGGTCTCCTGTTATGGGTGCGGAAGGTGTGGCCATCTATGTCTTTGACCGGTGGTTCCTGCCGGGAAAGATAAGTATGGGCAGTGATATGGATCTGCTCAATGCGCGTATCTTTGCAGATTTCAACCGTCAGTCTCTGATTGGCGAAAAGGCCCCGGAACTTGTGATGGAGACAATGCAGGGTGATACGGCAAGACTTTTTGTCGATAGGAAAGTGAAGGACGGTGAGAAACACAAGGTTGTCTTCTTTTATGATACCTCCTGTGCCAAATGCAAGCTGGAGAGCATTATGCTTAGCAATCTGCTTGATACCGGAGATTATCCGATTGATTTCTATGCTGTCTATACCGGGGATAACCGTGAGGCCTGGGAACAGTATGCTTCCGAAAGGTTTGACATAGAAGCACCTGATACTTCTGTGGTACATCTGTGGGATCCGGCTCTGGATTCGGATTTTCAGCGTAAATATGGGGTTATACAGACTCCGCGTCTCTTCCTTATCGGACCAGATTCGGTCATCAAGGGAAGGGGACTGGATACCCGTGCTCTCTCTATGATGCTTGACGCTGTCTTTGCCCATCCTGATCTGGAATACGGCAGCAAGGAGTCTGAGGCATATTTCGACAGGCTTTTCCCGGATTATCCGGAGAAGGCTCCTTCTTTCTATGATGTTTCATCTGTTGTCGAGAATATGGCGCGTCCGACACTTTGCTCAGGTGACACGACTATGTGCCGTCAGTTCCTGGGTGACTTCCTTTATTATCTTGCCCCTAAAACGGGTACAGGATTCAGGGAAGGCACAAAATATCTGATAGACAATTATATCCTGAACAGGAACGATATCTGGAGATCGCAGGATGATTCGCTTAAGGTGATCGGGTTTGCGCAGATTCTGGATGACCTTCTGTCCAGATCAGTTCCGGGCAGCCGGATTGCTGACCTTAAGGTGCCGGGGGAACTTCTCAGATTCGGAAAGAAGATAAAGTCAGGGAAATTCAATCTTCGGAAGCTTCGCGCAGATATGAATGTCGTGATATTCTATACTGAGGGATGTCATATCTGCGATGCCGAAAAAGCTGCGGCGCGTTCTCTTGTTTCTGAGACTAAGGATGTCAAGGTCCTGATGGTGAATATAGACAGGATTATGGCCGCTGATCCGGCTTTGGCGAACAAGCTGTTCGACAGTTTTGATCTTTCATCTTTGCCTTATATATTATTTACCGATAGGAAAGGGAAAATCACAGTAAGGTATGCTACTTTGCAATAATTGTTAAAATATTACAAATTCTGTTATAGTTTGGCGCATAGTTTGAGAATGAGCAGTCATTGAGATATGGAATGAACCCTTAACAATGACTGCAATGAGTAATTTTATCGAGGATTATCTGGTGGATCCGTCACAAGCCATTTCGGCAGCACGCCAGAGCGCATATAACAGATTCTGGTACGACGAATTTGACGAAGAAAAGATATATGAAGAAATCGCATCGCCTGAGTTCAGGCTTTACGAGGAAATGATAATGTGCCCTGAAAGTGAAATCACGCCACATACGAGCGATTTCGCTGTAGTGGCGTGATGACTGATATACGCATAGCATTATATTTCGGTCTGGATGGTCTGTCGTATGTCGTCAGAAGCCGATCCCACGAGGATTTCGATCTTTCCCGGCTCAAGAGCCCATCCGTTTGTATCCGTGTCCCAGTGCGCAAGTTCGCTTACAGGGAATTCGAGAGTGACCGTCTTTGTCTCTCCGGCCTTGAGGGTGATTCTGTCGAATGCCTCAAGCTCCTTTAGAGGACGTTCTACCTTTGAATCTATCCTTCTTACATAAAGCTGAGCTACTTCGTCGGCCTCCATCTCTCCGAGGTTCTTCAGGTCGAAGCTGACAGAGATCTTATCTTTCTTCTGCCTGCAGCTGAGTGCTCCATATTCGAAATCAACGTATGAAAGTCCGTGTCCGAATGCGTACATCACCGGAACTTCCTTAGTCTCGAACCATCTGTAACCTACCAGTATGCCTTCCTTATACTCCGAGACAGGGTCAGGGAGATTTGCGATATATTCCTGAATCTGCTCGCGGGTATAGCCTGTGGCATCGAGACGGTACATAAGTGTGAAGAGGTCCTCTCCTGACCTGTTGCCAGGGAAGCTGCCGGTTGCGTATGCAGGAGAATCCTCAAGCTTGAGAGGGAATGTGAAAGGAAGCTTTCCTGAAGGTGCGATATCTCCGAAGAGGACTTCTGCAAGTGCAGTTCCTCCTTCCATACCGTTCCACCATCCCTGTACGATTGCAGGTGAGTATGGCTCGAGGAAACGAAGGTCTGTCGGACCTCCTGAAATCAGGACTGTCACGACATTAGGGTTCACTTCATAGATAGCCTTTATGATGTCGTTCTGACCGTGTGGAAGGTCGATGTTCTTTCTGTCGCTTCCTTCGGTCTCGATCGACTTGTTCGTACCTCCGAAGAAGATGACCATATCTGCATTCCTGGCCATCTCAACAGCCTCTGCAAGAAGCTCAGGATCTGCAGGGTCATCAGGTGACGCTGCATCGAGAGGACCAAGCGGACCAGGAGTTCCCCAGCTCATCTTATAACTTCTGTATCCCGGAGCGTATGTCACTTCAATCTCATCTCCTGCACGTTTGCGGATACCCTCGAGAGGAGAGACCTCGTAAAGAGTCTTCACTCCGGCTCCGATACCGCCTGCAGCAGTGGTCAGCACGGCATTCTGTCCTATGACAGCAATCTTCTTCACATCCTTGGCGATAGGCAGATTGCCTGTCTCGTTCTTGAGGAGCACGATTGACTTCTGTGCAATTTCGTAGGCAACCTGCTGAGTCTCAGGCTGGGAAGTCATAACTGTATTGGCAACATCCTCAGGAACCGGCTCGATGGCGAAACGCAGACGGAGGATTTCACGTACCTTGGCATCCACAACGGCCTCGTCAAGGGCTCCGTTTCTCACAGAATCTATTAGAGCCTGACCGAAATAATTGTCTCCGGTCATCTGTACGCAGAGTCCGCCAAGTGCCGCTCCCATCGTGCTGTGTGTACCGCCCCAGTCTGATACTGTCATACCCTTGAATCCCCACTCTCCACGCAGAATCTCATTGTTGAGGTGGGCGTTCTCGGAGCAGTAATATCCGTTCACCTTGTTGTATGCCGGCATAACGCACATCGCACCGCCTTCCTTTACGGCTGCTTCGAACGGCTTCAGGTAGATTTCGCGCATTGTACGCTCGTCTGCAATTACATTCACGCTTCCGCGGTTGGTCTCCTGATTGTTGAGAGCGTAATGTTTCAGGCAGACTGCTGTACCGGCTTCCTGCGATCCTTTTGTGTATTCCACTGAGAGACGTGCAGCCAGAACAGGATCCTCGCTGAGATACTCGTATGTACGTCCTCCGACAGGAAGTCTCTGTATGTTGATGGCAGGGCCGAGGATGATGTCCTTTCCTCTGAGGCGGCCTTCCTTACCCATAGCCCAGCCGTTCTTGTAGGCCATTTCCTTCGACCAGGTGGCTGCAAGGGCTGATCCGGTAGGGAAGTATGTGGCTGAATCTAGTTTCCAGCCGAGTGGACGGAAGCCGTCGCCGTTTTCTTCACGGATGCCGAACGGACCGTCTGTATATTTGATGTCCTGGATGCCGAGGCGAGGAACTCCCTCTGAAGACATATTCGTCTTGCTGTGGAGCATTTCCACCTTTTCTTCCAAAGTCATCTGGGCGATTATTTCATTGATCTTGCCGTCATTGACGGTGAGTCTGTCCTGAGGGGACATCGGGTTGCTGCATCCGACAGCAATGGCTGTTGCCATAATAGCTGAAAGGATGGTTGAAGTTAGTGAATGTTTCATAGATTTATGGTGTTGCAGTTCATTGTCGCAATATACTTGCAAATATAGTCAGTTCTTCTCAATCCGTAACACATAGGGGGACTATTTGAACAAATAGAAAATAATATGACTGAATACGCAAGCAGATGTCCGAAAATATGAGTAATTTCGCATTGGACTAACCAATACCTTATATTATATGGACAGATATACCGCTATGATTGTGTTTCTGTCGGTGCTGTGCGCTTGCGGCGGACCTCGCTGGAGCGAGACAGAGACAGAGAACGGCTACAACCTGATAACCCAGAAGAGAGGACAGACGCTCGGCTATGCTCCCGGTTCCGGGGTCGGCATTCTGACCGATGACGGCTATGCCTTCAAGGACCTCAACCGCAACGGCAGCCTCGAACCTTACGAGGACTGGAGATTGCCGGCAGAGGAAAGGGCGGAGGATCTTGCTTCCCGTCTTACGATAGAGCAGATTGCAGGAATGATGCTCTACAGCTCGCATCAGTCCGTGCCGTCGGAGAGCTGGAGCGGGGTGTATGGCGGTAAGATATTTGCGGAAAGTTCAGCCGCATCGTCTGATCTGTCTGACAACCAGAAGAAATTCCTTACGGAAGACAATCTTAGGGCTGTCCTGGTCACCACTGTCGAGTCTCCTGCTGCAGCCGCAAGATGGAACAACAATATGCAGATGCTGGTGGAAGGAATGGGATGCGGTGTTCCTGTGAACATATCCTCAGATCCCCGGCACGAGACTTCTGCAACAGCAGAATATAATTATGGATCGGGAGGAGATATCTCGCATTGGCCTACTTCTTTAGGTCTGGCAGCCACATTCGACCCTTCATTGGTTGAGGAGTTTGGCCGTATTGCAGCCGACGAGTACAGGGCACTGGGTATTGCCACAGCTCTTTCTCCACAGATCGATCTTGCGACAGAACCGCGTTGGACACGCTTCTATGGCACATTCGGTGAAAGTCCTGAACTTGATACCGATATGGCGCGGGCGTATGTCGATGGCTTCCAGACAAGTTATGGCGAAGATGAGATTGCAGACGGCTGGGGATACCGGAGCGTCAATGCTATGGTGAAGCATTGGCCGAGCGGTGGCCCGGAAGAGGGAGGACGCGATGCGCATTACAATTATGGAAAGTACGCCGTTTACCCGGGTGGAGCTTTTGAAACTCATCTCAAGCCTTTTACTGAAGGCGCATTCAAGCTTAATGGCCCAACTTCCAAAGCCTCAGCCGTAATGCCTTATTATACAATATCTACTGGTATCGATCCTTCCGGAAAGAATGTCGGCAACAGCTACAGCAGATATATAATCAATGACCTGCTGCGTGAGAAATACGGATATGACGGAGTCGTCTGCACCGATTGGGCTATTACGGCAGACAACCGCAGCATAGACAGTTTTGATGGAAAGCCTTGGGGTGTGGAGGAACTGACAGTTGCTCAGAGGCATTACGAATGTCTCAAGGCCGGAGTGGACCAGTTCGGAGGCAACAATGATAAGGGGCCTGTGCTTGAAGCATATCGGATGTGGGTGAATGAATTCGGCCGGGAGTCTGCTGAGCGGCGTTTCAGAGAGTCGGCTTGTCGCCTTCTTATGAATTCTTTCCGTACAGGCTTGTTCGAGAACCCGTATCTTGACCCGGAGGAGTCAGAAGAAACAGTTGGAAATCCTGAATATATGGAGAAAGGCTATCAGGCCCAGCTGAAGTCTATCGTTATGCTCAAGAATTCATCTGATGTGCTTCCGATGAAGCCGGAGGATGGCAAGCCAAAGGTCTATGTACCAAAGAAATACTACCCTTCGGTAGCTGATTTCTTCGGCAGGATGTCCCAGGAAAGATGGGAGGATGTTTTTTCTGCAGAAATGCTGGCTGATTATTATGAACCTGTTTCAGATCCGTCAGAAGCTGATTTCGCGATTGTAGTGATTGATGCTCCGACTTCAGGCAACGGATGGCACGTCTCAGATGTGAATGCCGGAGGTACCGGCTATCTGCCGATCAGCCTTCAGTATAATGACTATACTGCCGATCACGCCCGTGAAGTTTCCATTGCAGGCGGCGACCGTCTGGAGGATTTTGTCAACAGAAGCTATCGGGGCAAGTCTGTAAAGACGGCAAACAAGGCTGACCTTCAGACTGTTATGGACACGAAGGCTGCGATGGGAGAAAAGCCGGTCATCACTGTCGTGAATACAGGCAAGCCTTTCGTACCGGAATTCGAACCATACTCGGATGCTATCCTGGTGAGCTTCGGATGCCAGAACCAGGCGATTCTGGATCTGATAAGTGGAGCCGTCGAACCTTCTGCTCTCCTTCCGATGCAGCTGCCGGCAGATATGAAGACTGTCGAACTCCAGAAGGAAGATGTCCCGTTTGATATGGAATGTTACACTGATTCAGAGGGCAATGCATACGGTTTTGCCTTTGGACTGAATTGGTCCGGCCGTATAGAAGATGAACGTGTAAGGAAGTATGCCCGTTGATCATTTTCTGTAATCCGACGGTGACTGTCCTATATGCCGGCTTACATATCTGGTAAAATATGAAAGAGAGGTGAAGTTGAATGCTTCTGCGATTTCGGAAATATTCTGCGATCTGTCCCTCAGCTGTCTGGATATGTCCAAGGTGGTGAATCTGTTAATCCACCATCCTGCTGAGAAGCCGGTGATGGATCTGCTGATTTCCGAAAGATGTTTTGGTGTAACGCAAAGCTCTGAAGCATAGTGACTCACCTCCCGTGTGCAGCGGTAGTCACCACGTTCGAGCATAGATATGAATTTGCCCATTATATGCGCTCCTTGGGATGAATGGCTATCCTTGGGAGCGCTTATCCGTATATGGAAGTCGAAGAAGTCCAGTATCAGAGTGCGCATCACGCTGAAGAGTGTCTCCTCATAGAACCGGTGTCCGGTATCTGCCAGCCTGCTCTCGACTGCTTCGAAATCCAGACAACA
>SUYP01000006.1 GCA_015060395.1 Bacteroidales bacterium | reverse complement strand
CGTCTTCCAAGGGCGTTTACTACTTTCATGCTCTGCTTAAATTTCGTTTAAAGTGATTGTTCTAGGGTTCTGTGCCTGGTGTGGGTGCTCGTTACCTGCGTAAAGATACAGGTTGTTGATGAGCTTCGCACCGAGACGGTTCTTAGGAAGCATACCCTTTACTGCCATCCTTAAGACTTCAGTAGGCTTCTTTGCCATAACCTCCTTTGGAGTAGTGAAACGCTGTCCACCTGGATAGCCAGTGTGGCGAACGTACACCTTGTCGGTCATCTTCTTACCAGTGAATCTTACCTTGTCCGCATTGAGAACGATGACATTGTCACCGCAGTCCATATGCGGAGTGAAAGATGCCTTGTTCTTACCACGAAGAACGAGGGCAAGTCTGGCAGCAAGACGGCCTACCACCAAGTCGGTAGCATCGATCACAACCCACTCCTTCTTGATATCACCTGCCTTGAGGGATACCGTTTTGTAGCTCTGTGTGTCCATCTTGTACTTTTAAATGGTTAATACTTAATAATTTAATACTTAAAATTGCGATCCCTACACTACATAGGGGGTGCAAAGATAGAAATAATTTTTTGTTTGGCCAAATTTTCCTCAGATTCACAAAGCAACACTATCTGAGAGCCTTATATCTTCAGACGAGGCACCTATAAGGAATTCATATCGCCCTCCTGCAAGACCGAATGCTCCTGCCTCGGTATCCCAGAGCTTGAGATCCTCAAACGGGACAACGAGATCGATACGGACGGTTTCTCCTTCCGATACAGGAACCCTTTCAAAACCGCGCAGGCGCATAGCCGCATCATCACCCGGGAATCTGACGTATAGCTGCACTACCTCTTCTCCGTCCCGGCCTCCGGTATTGCTCAGATCGAAAGACAGACGTACGGAGTCCTTCTGACAACGCACCTTCAGGCGGGAATATTCAAAAGATGTATAGCTGAGACCGTATCCGAATGGATAAAGAGGCTCTCCCTTGAAATACATATAGGTACGTCCGTTCCTTATATCATAATCCAACATACCCGGAAGATCCAGAATGTCTTTCACCCACGTCTGGGTTGTCCTGCCTGCAGGATTATAGTCACCGAATATGACGTCTGCCAACGCATTGCCCAGCTCCTGGCTGCACTGCGAAACGTGAAGGATGGACGGTACGTGCTCCTGGGTCCAGTCTATCGTATATGGGAAGCTGCTTATCAGCGCCACTATTGTATTAGGGTTAGCCTTCCAGACCATTTTTATAAGATCTTCGGATTCAAGCTCAAGAGACCTGCGGTCCACAGCCTCACGTCCGTCGCCAGCTACAGTACCCTCACCCCACGGAGCCTGTATCTTCTCCCATTTCCAGTCAGGACTTGTCATCGGATGATTGCCCACACATACGATTGCGACATCCGCCCAGGCAGCCAGTTCCTGAGCCTTGCCGTCAGAATCCCAAGCCTGGAAACGCACCTCGACATCTTCGTCTTCCACAGCCGCCTTGATTCCTTCCAGAGCAGACACCGAATACGCCGGCAATGCACCATACCAGTCTTTCAGGACAGATTCAGCCCTGTTTCCAATGACAGCGATTTTCCTTACCTCCTTTTTATCCAGAGGCAGAAGCTCTCCTTCATTCTTCAGAAGGACAACGGACTTCCTGGTTACCTGGCGGGCAAGATCCTTGTGTTCCGCTGTCGCCCACGGCGCAACATCGGTAAATCCCATATCCCTATAAGGATTCCTCTCGGAGCTGTCCATCAGACCGAGGCGGAGCATCGTACGTATATTGAAACGGACATTTCTGTCTATGATTTCTTCCGAAAGGAGGCCTTCAGCCACAGCCTGAGCCATTTCTTCCGAAACCTGATCAAGGATCCTGGTAATTCCGGCATCGACACTCATCTTCACAGCCTGCTTGACATCATCAGCATAATGATGCATAGTGACAAGCTGCTTGAGGGCACCGCCGTCATTGAGAATCTGGCCGTCCATACCCCACTCATCCACCAGGATCTCCTGTATGAAATCAGAAACCGAACAAGGCACCCCATTATATTTATTATACGCACACATCAGGGAACGTGCTCCTCCGTCCCTGACTCCTTTCCAGAAACCGTATGAATAATAATCTCTGAACAGAGCTTCGTCGAAGTCAGATGATGTGAAGCACCTTCCGTCCTCGTTACTGTTGGCAAGGAAATGCTTCATAACGGCAGCAGACCTCCAATATTGCGGATCATCTCCCTGAATACCCCTCACTTCGGCAGCCACCAGCTCTCCTACAAGGAAAGGATCTTCTCCGAAGCACTCCTCTGTTCTTCCCCAGCGAGGATCTCTGCCCAGATCGGCATTCGGAGCCCACAGGCAGAGCACATTGCGTCCGTTCTTCCAGGAATGATACCTGGCCTCTACCGACATAGCCTCACCCACCATCCGCAAGATCTCACGGTCCCAGGTCTCGCCCAGTCCATATCCTTGCGGAAATGCAGTGCTATGGACCAGATCAGGACGCTTTTCTTCAGGACGGAGTTCCGTTTCGGCAAGCTTGGACATCCTTACAAAGCCTTCCAGATCCGTTGCACCACCACGTACAAGACCGTGGATAGCCTCGGAACTGCCCGGAGATGGTACTCCCAGACGGGGCACGCCCTGACCGGAAAAGGTTGCGATCTTTTCCTCCAAGGTCATCAGCGACAAGAGATTATCTATCCTTTCCTCAGCCGGAAGGGATATATCCTGAAACGGATATTGGTACGTCTGGGCGGACATAAAACAACTGCCTGCCAGCAAAGCCAGCAGACAGGTAATCACATTGACGAATTTTTTCATAGTATCGGTTATATCAGATTGACAATACATTCAGCACATTGATAAGCTCCCTGTCGATCGGCTTATCGATGCGGATGGCCTTGTTGAAAGGCACATAGACGATCTGGTCGTTCTTTACTCCCACCATTATATTGCGCTGTCCGTCCTTGAGGGCCTCGATTGCAGCCACGCCGAGACGGCTTGCTAGAATACGGTCGTTTGCAGTAGGTACGCCGCCACGCTGGAGGTGTCCCAGTATGGTCACACGTGCTTCATATTCAGGATATTCGTGAATAAGACGGTCGGCATAATACTGAGCGCCGCCGGTGCCGTCCTTCTTGCTTTCCGACACGAGAACGATGGAGCTGTTCTTACTCTTGCGCACTCCGCGTCCGATAAATGTGGCCAGCTGATCGACATCGGTCTTGTCCTCCGGTATGATCGCAGCCTCGGCTCCCGTTGCGATTGCGGCGTTCTGAGCCAGAAAACCTGCATCACGTCCCATAACCTCCACGAAGAAGATGCGGTTGTGGGAATTTGCCGTATCACGGATCTTATCGACACACTCCATAATTGTATTGAGGGCAGTATCATAACCGATGGTGGTATCCGTACCATACAGGTCGTTGTCGATGGTTCCCGGCAGACCGACACAAGGGATATCATATTCGGAGGCAATCACCTGAGCACCTGCCAGAGAGCCGTTTCCTCCTATAACTATAAGAGCATCTATCCCGTGAGCCTTGAGGTTCTCGTATGCCTTTGCACGGCCTTCCTCACCCATAAATCCTTTGCTTCGGGCTGTCCTGAGGATAGTTCCTCCGCGGTTGATCGTGCCGCTGACGCTTTCTGAGGTGAAATCCTTGATCTCATTGTTGATAAGGCCTTCCCAGCCCCTATATATTCCCTTGACCTTCCAGCCGTTATAGATTGCAGCCCTTGTCACGGCTCTGATTGCCGCATTCATTCCCGGCGCATCACCTCCCGAGGTAAGAACGCCTATAGTATTTATTTTTGCCATATCATACAACATTTATAACAAGCGCAAAAGTACAAAAAACAACCCGTTTACACAACCCGTGGCAAGGCATCCTTTTGCCTCCCTACGCCAATCAGAGGGTAACCCGCTCACCCGCAGCAAGTTACTGATCCTGCGTGCGGGTAAAAGGGGAGCACGTGGAGTGTATATCTGCCTTGCTGTCAGGGGGATAGCCTCTGCAGGCCGAAGGAGGCGATGATTTCGGGCGGCGTATTCATAGAATATTTCTATCTTTGCAGGCTGTATGAAAATAGGAAACATAGATCTGGGAGAAAGGCCGCTGTTTCTGGCGCCGATGGAGGATGTGACCGACGCATCCTTCAGATTCATCTGCAAGGAGTTCGGTGCGGATATGATGTACACCGAATTCATATCATCCGACGGGCTGATCCGTGATGCACGCAAATCTCTAGAAAAACTCGTGACATACGATTATGAAACCCCGATAGGGATCCAGATATACGGCAATATCCCGGAAGCGATGGTAGATGCGGCAAAGATGGCCGAGCAGGCTGCAGAGATTGCCGGAGGGCACGGAGCCGACCTGATCGACATCAATTTCGGCTGTCCGGTGAACAAGATTGCACGAAGAGGAGCCGGATCGGGAATGATGCGCGAACCGGACAAGATGGTGGAGATCACCAGGCAGGTGGTGGATGCCGTGAAGCTGCCGGTTACAGTAAAGACCCGCCTGGGATGGGACGAGGATTCCAAGATAATCGTGGAACTGGCTGAAAGGCTTCAGGATGTCGGCATACAGGCTCTTACGGTGCACGGAAGGACCAGATGCCAGATGTACAAGGGAGAGGCAGACTGGACTCTCATAGGAAAGATAAAGGAAAACCCGCGTATGCACATCCCTGTCATCGGAAACGGTGACATCAATTCTCCTCAGAAGGCAAAGGAATATTTCGAACGATACGGAGTGGATGGAATTATGATAGGACGCGCGACCTATGGCCATCCTTGGATATTCCGGGAGATAAAGCATTACCTCCGGACCGGAGAGCTGCTTCCGCCGATGAGCGTGGCAGACAGAGTGGCATTGGCAAAGAGGCATCTTGCCAAGTCCTTGGAAATCAAGGGAGACCGCGTAGGAATACTGGAGATGCGCCGCCATCTGTCCTGCTACTTCAAAGGACTGCCTGACTTCAAGGAAACACGTCTGAAACTTGTGACCATCAACGACCCGCAGGAACTGTTCGGGACATTGGACTTCATAGCTGAAAAATGGGGCGAAGAAGCGCCTGAAATACGAAGCATTTATGGATTATAATTGCTATATTTGCAGGCTTTAGTGTAGAAACGACTATGATTGACAAGATACTTCTATTTCCATATACCCTTACTCTCGCGTGCAGACACGCATTTTATAACATCGGACTCTTCAAGTCCCATAAAGCCGAGGTTCCGACCATCTGCGTCGGCAACATAACCGTCGGCGGTACAGGAAAGACTCCGCACACGGAAATGATACTCAGAATGCTGCTGGAGGATGAAAAGTGGCAGGACAAGAACATAGCCGTACTTTCAAGAGGGTACAAAAGAAAGAGCAAGGGATTCCAGCAGGTCACCGTTGATGGAACAGCCGAGGATTTCGGCGACGAGCCGCTCCAGATCAAGAGAAAATTCCCGCAGGTTACAGTTGCGGTCGATAAATCCAGAAAAAGAGGATGTGCGTTCCTTTGTAATCCCGACCTCCTCCAGACATCAAAGAAAGGACGCAGATGCATATACAAGGATATGCCGAAAGCGGACATAATAGTCCTTGACGACGCATTCCAGCACAGGGCTCTGAAACCCGATGTTTCCGTTGTCCTGGTTGACTACAGCAGACCTGTTTTCAAGGATCATCTTATGCCTATAGGACGTCTCCGCGACCTTCCGTCACGACTTGGTGCAGCCGACATCCTCATCGTGACCAAATGTCCGACATATATTGATGACGAACAGAGGACCAGATGGGCTTCGGAACTCGGAATAAAGGATTTCAATCCGGAGACCTGCGAGGGCACCAGAAGAAATGGAAGGAAACAGCATATATTCTTCACCTCGATAGCATACGACACTCCGCTGGCCGTATATAACGAAGGCGACCCGAGATATCTGTACGCCAAGAGGCTCATACTCTTCTCAGGAATCGCCAACGACACTCCGCTCCGCAACTATCTGTGCGGCAACTATAAGATCGTGAAGCATTTCAACTTCCCGGATCACCACAACTTCACACGTTCCGACATCTACTCGATAAGAAATGCATCTGACGCTTATCCGACATCGGTAATTATGACCACCGAAAAGGACTGCCAGAGGGTCAGGGACTGCCGGTTCGTACCCGGAAGTCTGAAAGACAGGATGTTCCATATCCCCATCAAGGTCGGATTCCTTACTGACAAGGACAGGAACATCTTCAGATCTCTGCTTACTTCTTTCCTGAAATAATGTCGTTCTGTATCTCCACGGATGCTTCGTGGATGGCATTGAACACGTCGTTCAGGAACTTTTCAGTCAGGCCGTACTCCTTTCCCTTCTCCAGAACTTTTCCGAGGAGATAGTCCCATCTTGCCGCCTGGATTATGGCTATGTTGTTCTCCTTCTTGTACTCTCCGATCATTCGGCTGATCCTCATTCGTGATCCCAGGGCATAGAGGATATTCTCATCGATCACATCGATCTTTGTTCTGAGGAGGTCTATATTCTCCTTCCATTCCGGAGAGTCTGAATCCTTCTCCCTCACAACGATCTGATCATAAAGAAGATCGCGGAGCTGAGCCGGAGTGAGCTGCTGCCTGGCATCGCTCAATGCCACAGAAGGATTGCAATGGGATTCGATCATAAGACCCTCAAAACCAAGATCCAGAGACCTCTGGCTGATTTCCCTGATGTAATCCCTGCTGCCGCCGAGATGGCTTGGATCTACAAAGAACGGCAGTTCAGGATAGCGGCTTCTCAATTCGATCGCCACCTGCCACTGAGGGTCATTACGGTATTTGATCTTATCAAATGTGGAGAATCCTCTATGAATGACTCCGAGCTTCTTGATTCCAGCCCTGCTCAGACGCTCCAGTGCACCTATCCACAGGTCCAGATCGGCATTGACCGGATTCTTTACCAGCACAGGAATATCGGTACCTTTGAGAGCGTCAGCGATCTCCTGCACGAGGAAAGGATTGGCTGTAGTCCTCGCACCGAGCCATACCATATCGACACCGTGCTTCAGACACTCGGCAACGTGCTTTTCACCAGCTACCTCCGTCGCCACCTTAAGCCCATATTCCTGCTGCACCTTCTGCAGCCACTTCAAGCCCTGTGCACCGACACCTTCGAAACATCCCGGATGTGTCCTCGGCTTCCATATTCCGGCACGGAACACATTGATTCCCATCTCTCTGAGGCCTTTTGCGGTCTCCATAACCTGCTCTTCCGATTCTGCACTGCAAGGCCCGGCCACCACACACGGCCTCGGGTCAGTAAACATTCCCCATTCACACATAGGGATGATTTCCAGATTCTTGTCTGACATAATATTTAAATTTATCTGATTATCCTTCTTATCTTGTTTGCCTCCTCTATCAGGCTCCTGACAGCCGCCTCATCCCCCTCATCTATAGCCTTTCTGAAAGCCTGCATCTTCTCTATATAAGTATCCATCACGTGGAGGAGATTGTCCCTGTTCTGCGAAAGTATCGGAGTCCACATATCCGGACTGCTCTTGGCCAGGCGGACTGTAGAAGAGAATCCTCCCGAAGCCAGATCGAAGATATGCTTCTCATCCCTTTCCTTGTCCAGAACAGTAAGAGCCAGCGCGAATGATGTCACGTGGGAAATATGGGACACATACGCCGTATGCACATCGTGGTTGGAAGAATTCATATATATAGTCCTCATATTCAAGGCCTCATAGAGGCTCTCCACCGTCCTGACCGCTTTCGGATATGATTCTTCAGCATCGCAGATTATGCAGGCGTGGCCATCGAAAAGCCCCGGCATCGCAGCCCAAGGGCCGCTATATTCCGTTCCGGCCATAGGATGGGATGCCACATACTGCCGGCGCTGAGGATGATATCTGACGCTTCGTGCCAGATGCTCCTTTGTAGAGCACACATCTATGACGATCTTTCCCTCGTCTCCCGCTTCTGCAAAACGGTCAAGTACCTCAGGCAGCATCTTTACCGCAGCTCCCACAGGTACTGCAAGCACTATAAGATCGCTCTCCCCTATACACTGATCCAAACCAGCCATACGATCGACAAGCCCTATCTTTTCAGCAGCAGCCGCATTTACAGGTTCCGCCTCGACACCTATGACCTCGTCCGCAAAGCCTTTACGTTTCAGATCGACTGCCATAGAGCCTCCTATAAGTCCAAGTCCTATTATTCCTACCTTCATACCACTGTCATTTAAACCGCTAACTATCAATCTCTTACATCAGATGCCTGCTGTATGTATGCGGCAGGCATAAAACATATATCACTGAGTATCAGGCTTTTACCCGACAGCCAGAGTCGCAGCGATACGTTCTGCCGCTGCCTTCAGCACCTCCGGCTTGGCGCAAAGAGATATACGTATATGATTCTCACCGTTCTTTCCGAAAATGAATCCAGGCGTTATGAACACCCCTGCCTCATAAAGCAATCTGTCCGAGATATCGACACCTTTCCCGTTCACCTTGCCCCAGAGGAACATTCCCGTGCTTTCTGGATCATATTCCGCTCCGACAAGATCGAAAATTTCTCCGGCAAGGACACGACGACGGCGATATTCCTCATTCAGACGTGCAAACCACTCCGGTCCCCGGGACAATGCCTGGACCGCCGCCAGCTGAAGAGGCTTGAACATTCCCGAATCCATCTGGCTCTTGACTTTGAGAATCTCAGAAATGACATCACGTTCCGCCGCAACCATACCGATCCTCCATCCGGCCATATTATGAGCCTTGCTGAGGGAATTCAGCTCCAGACAACATTCCTTCGCCCCCGGACGCGACAATACAGACAGCGGTCTGTCATTCAGTATGAAGCTGTAAGGGTTGTCATTGCATATCAGAATGCCGTGGCGACGTCCGAAATCCACCAGACGGTCATACAGTTCTTCAGATGCAGAAGCTCCGGTCGGCATATTTGGATAATTGGTCCACATTATCTTCACTCCCTCCATATCCATCTGCTCAAGAGCCTCGAAATCCGGCCACCAACCCTTTTCTTCGCACAGATCGTATGGGACAATCTCCGCCTCGACAAGCCGCGAAGCCGATGTATATGTCGGATATCCCGGATCCGGTACCAGAACCTTGTCCCCCTTGTCAAGAAAAGCAAGAGAAATCAGCAGGATCGCTTCCTTCGATCCCACCAGCGGCTGTATTTCAGTCTTGGGGTCCAGTTCCACACCATACCAGCGGCTGTACCAATCCGCAAAGGCCTTCCTCAGCTCAGGAAGTCCCACATAGCTCTGATATGCGTGATTCCCGGGTTGCACCGCACCTTCGCACAATGCCTCGACCGCCTCAACCGGCGGCATACCGTCCGGAGAACCGATACCCAGATTTATCACCGGCTCCTCGCAACTTGCGACACGCCGGACATTCATCTCCGCTATTTCCCTGAGCTTCCTCGAAAAGTAGTATTCGCTTACACTTTCCGTCCTTTTCGCTGCCTTTATAATCATATCGCCGCTATATATTCACCTAATATGTCCAAATCCTCCATCAACGGGCGCACTGCCGCAAGAGCCTGCTCATAACGGAGATAATCTTCAAACTTTATATCCACATAGAAGAAATACTGCCATTCCTGTCCCGGAATAGGCAGGGACTGTATTCTGGTAAGATTCATATCATAGAAGGAAAGAATGGTCAGAACGTGGGCCAGAGAACCGGGAGTATGCGGAAGCGTAAAGCACATCGAGGCCTTGTTTATCCGCTGACGGTCCACTTCAAAGGCATCATCAAACACAAGGAATCTCGTGAAATTCTGCTTATATGTCTCGATGCTGCCGGCAAGTACCTCCAGGCCATAAAGTTCGGCGGCAAGTTCCGAGGCCACCGCACCGACTCCGACAAGCCCCTGCTCAGCGACATCAGCGGCACTTTTAGCCGTATCCTCGCTTTCCACAAGCCTTATCCAAGGATAATCCTTGAAAAACTCACGGGTCTGGTTTATGGCCATATAGTGTGTCCTGACCTCCTTGATATCCTCTATCCTCTGACCGGGAAGGGCCATCAGATTCTGCTGGATGCGCAGAAACACTTCACCCTTTATCTTACGGTCATATTTACGCAAGAGTTCGAAATTAGGCAGCAATCCTCCTGATACTGTATTTTCTATAGCCATAACGGCAGCATCAGCTGCTCCCGAGTCCATCGACCTGTACAGGCCTTCGAATGTAGCGCATTCCACTATCTCCGGCACAATATGCCCGTTATCCTCATAGAACAGACGTGCAGCCTGTTCGTGGAAGCAACCCTTTATTCCCTGTATTGCGATCCGTTTCATAACTTTCTCATTCAGACCTGCAGCACTTTTAGGTCAAAATGCACCAGCTCTCTAAATAAAAAGCTGCCCGATCAAAACCGGACAGCTCGATATCAATTCTATATTTTCGACATACAGCATCCGGTCTATCCCCTTTTCTGGAAATAGAAAAAGTAAAAACCGAAGCTGTTAAATCGATAAGTTCCCATAACGGTTACAAATATAGTAAAAAATCTTTTGTTTCGCTTATGTTGACGAATTATACTGTCATCATATCCTTTTCCTTCGCAGCAACGAGTTCGTCAACCTTCTTTGCGAAAGCGTCAGTCTCCTTCTGCACAAGCTGCTCGTACTCCTTCTGGAGGTCCTCAGGCATACCGTCCTTGTTCGCCTTCTTGAGAGCCTCGATAGCATCGCGACGTGCGTTGCGTACGCTTACCTTCGCATTCTCACCGGCACCCTTTGCCTTCTTGATGAGATCCTTACGACGCTCCTCTGTGAGAGGCGGAACTGTACAGCGGATACACTCGCCGTTGTTTGAAGGAGTAAGGCCGATGTTTGCATCAAGGATGGCCTTCTCGATTGCAGATATCATCTTCTTCTCCCAAGGCTGAAGCATAAGAGTCTTGGCATCAGGAGTTGTTACAGAAGCAACCTGAGGGATAGGAGTAGGGCTTCCATAGTAGTCAACCATTACATTATTGAAAACCAATGGGTTTGCCTTACCGACGCGATATGTCTTGAGTTCCTCATCGAGGTGATTGACAGCGTTGGACATCTTGCCTTTGGCAGCCGCCAGAATTTCTTTAGCTTTTGTAATCATAGTATTGTGGTTTTATAATTTATACGTGTACCAGCGTTCCGACCTTCTCACCCTTGACGAGCTTGGTGAGGTTGCCTTTCTGATTCATATCAAATACGATTATCGGCATATTGCCCTCGCGGCAGAGAGCAAAAGCAGTCTGATCCATAACCTTCAGCCTGTCCTCAATGGCCTTGTCGAATGTGAGTTCGTCATATTTCACAGCCGACGGATCCTTCTCCGGATCGGCAGTATAGACTCCGTCAACGCGCGTACCCTTCAGGAGAGCATCGGCTCCGATCTCAAGGGCTCTTAGAGCAGCACCGGAATCAGTCGTGAAGTAAGGATTTCCAGTGCCTCCGGCTATAAGAGCCACTCCACCACGTTCCATCACAGCCACAGCGTCATCCCTCATATAATACCTTGCGACAGGCATCATAGGAGTCGCAGTGAACACCTCAGCCTCAACTCCTGCAGAGCGGATGGCCATAGCCAATCCAAGAGAATTGATCACCGTGGCAAGCATTCCCATCTTGTCACCGTTCACTCTGTCAAAACCTTTACCAACGCCCTGAAGACCACGGAAAATATTACCTCCGCCGATAACGATCGCTACCTGAAGGCCGTTCTTCACAGCCTCTGCGACTTCCTCCGCATACGCGGCAAGCCAGTTCTCGTCAATACCTTTGCCGGAAGGGCCTCCAAGGCTCTCTCCGCTCAACTTCAAAAGAACGCGTCTATATGCATCCATATCCTTATTGTTTTCTAAAATTCAAGCAAACAAAAGTATCGAATTATTATGAAACTTCCAAGAAAGAATATATCTTTGCACAACATATAAGCATATTCAGACCGATTATTAACAACAAAAGATTATAACTGTTATGGCACTTTCTTCAATTACCAAGAAGCTTATAATGAGTATAAGCGGCCTTTTCCTGATCGTCTTCCTTCTTCTTCATATGACGATCAACTTCTTCTCTGTGATTGATTCTTTCACAGGAAACTACGGAACAGCAGAGGGACTTTTCCAGGCAGGATGTGATTTTATGGCTCTTCCTATCATCACAATTATGGTCCCTGTCCTCGCTCTCGGCTTCCTCGTACACATTGTCTATGCATTCATTCTTTCATACGGTAACTACAAGGCACGTGGAACAGAGCGTTATGCAGTGGCAAACAAGACAAAGGCAGAATCTTGGGCAGCGAAGAATATGCTCGTTCTCGGAGTGATCGTTCTCGGTATCGTAGCATTCCACCTCACTCACTTCTGGGCTGATATGCAGCTCGCAGAGTGGCAGGGTCACCACGCAGCCAACCCATACGACCTCCTCAACGCAACATTCAAGAACTGGTGGATGGTAGCGATTTACATCGTATGGTTCATCGCTCTCGGACTTCACCTCTGCCACGGCTTCTGGAGCGCATTCCAGAGCATCGGAATGAGCAACAAGGTTTGGGAAAAGAGACTTATGTGCATCGGATATGTATTCGCTGCAATCATCGTTCTCGGCTTCACAGCAACTGCAATCAACGCATTCTGCCAGGCAAACTGCTGCTGCTAATCCGATAGAGACATAAAAAACGGCTGATCGTACACAAACCGGTCAGCCGTTTTTTCATATCATCCCTCCAGGAAAGCCCGGAACGATAATCATTCTATATCAATCCTCTGCACCTCATCCACGCCCGGAATGGCGCCGATGCTGTCCATTGCGGTCTGGAGCTCGTTCATCGAGTGAACGGCGAAATCGATGGTGCAGATGCCGATATTATCTGCAGTTTCGGTTTTGAGGCCGATCATCGAGAGCTTAAGCTTCTCGGTGATGCAGTCCACAAGGTCGCTGAGAAGGTGATAACGGTCTATCGCTCTGACACTTATACGCACAGGATAGAAGCAGGTCGGATTCTCGTCAAAAGAGACTGCTACAATAGAATCACCAGCCTGAGAAGCAAGGCGTATCGCTGTCTGGCAATTCCTCTTATGCACCTGTATCGACCCGTCCGCATTCTTGAAGCCGATGACTTCATCTCCCGGCAGAGGATGACAATTCGGGCACCTCATATAGACCGACACCGTCCTATGGGATAGGTGGGAGCTGATGAACTTGCGTGCCTTGTAGGTCAATACGTGATCCAGCCAGTCCGGCTGAGGCTCCGTATTCTCGTCTGTTCCTATCTCGACGCAGTCACCTCTATGAAGGACGGTCTTGACTGAGCACAATTTGCCGTTGATGCGGGCATAATGGGCGTGCTCACCGATCCTGCTGTGTATTTCAAAGGCGAAATCTAGTGCAGTGGCGCCCTTCGGCAAGATGATTCCACGCCCTTTCGGGGTGAATACCATTATATCGTCATAGTAGAAAGAGGATGTCACTCCATCCATAAAGTCAAGGCCTTCTTCCTGATCGGCCACTTCCTTGAGGATATCATTGAACTTGTTGAGCCAGGCCTGGATGTTTTCGTCCGTTCTCTCAGCCGCGCAGCCAAGACGTCCGTTGCGGACCATCCTTTCCGAAGATATATGAAGCTCCTCCCATTTTCCCTTGTCATTGAGAAGCTTGACCTGGAAGCTCTGATAGCCGTTCTCCTTAGGAGCATCTATATAATTGGAAACACTTCCCGGACGTTCCTTGAACACATCCGTCAGCACCGAATATATACGCAGGCTGGTATCCTTCTCCGACCAAGGCTCTTCATTACGATATATCACCCTTACATAATATTTGGTATCCACGTGAGCAAAATCGCAGCCCTTGGCGTGCATCTTCATCCATATACTATATGGCTTGCGGTAACGCACCTCTGTATATGCCGTGATCCCTTTCTCTGCAAGGAGACTTTCTATCTTTGATGTAAATGCCTTGATATGAAGATATTCCGCTTCAAACTCCTCAGCCAGCAGCTTCTCCAGAAGCGCATATTCACGCGGGCAGCGATAACGGAAAGAGAGATTTTCCAGCTCGGTCTTGACGTGGTACAATCCCAGACGGTTCGCAAGCGGAGCATAGAAATAGTCGGTTTCGCCGGCGATCTTCATCTGCTTGTCAGGCTTCATACTGCTGAGGGTCCTCATATTATGCAGACGGTCGGCAAGCTTGATGAGAAGGGCACGGACATCGTACTGCATCGACGCAAGGATCTGACGGAAATTGTCCACCTGCTTCGAATGGACATATTTGTCCTGCTTCTTCTTTGTAAGCACTCCCACAAGGAAGGCTACCTCATCGCCAAAACGGTCACGGATATCCTCTATCGTATAGGGAGTATCCTCTACGACATCGTGCAGGAATGCTGCTATCACGGGATCGGCGCCGAGTTCAAGTTCTTCAGCCACGATCCTCGCAACACTCACAGGGTGAATGATATACGGTTCACCGGACTTTCTTTTCTGAGGGCTATGAGCCTCACGGGCAAATTCAAATGCAGCTCTAAGGCGGGCAATATCCTGCTCATCCTCCTTCGAGGACATCTTCTGAAATAATTCATCGGCACTGGCCTGAATCAGCGCAGCATAGTTCGTTTCCATAAGTTTTAGCGAATAAAGAGCCTAAGTTATGAAAAAAAACTTTTCGTTGTTCAGACAGAGGTATATTTTTCTTTTACCGCTGCTATACAGGAAGGGTCTTATAACGCAGCCACGCCGAAGTCTCAGGAGGCAGAAGCGGTGCCAGAGTACGATATACGCGCTCGTTGTATGCATTCAGCCAGGCAGTCGCCTCCGGACCGAGGATATCCTTCACCACAGCAGAAGTGTCTATATGGCAGCTGGTAAGGGTCTCGAACTCAAGCCAGTCGCCGAACTCACTTGTGCCGGCCTCCTTGCAGAGGACTATATTCTCGTGCCTGATGCCGTGCATTCCTTCCCTATAAAGTCCAGGCTCGTTGGATGTGACCATACCCGGCAGAAGAGGCTGAGGATTATACTGATAACGGATTGACTGCGGGCCTTCGTGGACACAAAGATAATATCCTATTCCGTGGCCGGTACCGTGTCCGAAATTCCTTTTTGCCTTCCACAAAGGCATACGTGCGAGAGCATCGATCTGGCATCCGGCAGTTCCGCGAGGGAAAACAGCCATCGAAAGGTCGATCATTCCCTTAAGAACAAGTGTGTAATCTTCCTTCTCCAGATCCGTGCACTCCCCCATAGGTACCGTCCTGGTAATATCTGTAGTGCCGGTAAGATACTGTCCTCCGGAATCCACCAGATAAAGCCCGCGGGGATGGATCACCGCCGAGCCCTCGCAAGGGGTAGAATAATGAGGCAGAGCAGCCCCTGGGCCGTATGCGGATATGTTTTCAAAGCTGTTGCCCCTATATCCCGGAATCTCGCTGCGGAATGCGGTAAGACGTTCGGAAGCCTCCCATTCATCCACCCTCCTGCCCGAGGCAACTTCGGTTTCAAGCCAATGAAGGAAACGCTCCATCGCCACACCGTCATCTATATATGTCTGCCTTAGATTCTCTATTTCTGAAGGGGTCTTGACGGATTTCTCCAGAATCACCGGAGATGTCCCACAGACTATGGAATCAGCTGGGAAACAGACGCTTATATATTTATATACATTCGAATTCAGTGTCGAAGGATCAATGAATATAACTCCGGAGCCCTCATCACTTCCGAAATCGGACAGAGCAAAGAAGACCGCGTCATAATCCTCGACATCCACACCATCCATCCTGAGCTCGGCAAAGCTGTCCAGCGTATCCGGATCAAGTTCGGAATCTGTAACCGTCTTCTTGACAAACCATTTCACATAATCCTGAGACACAAGCAGATATGAGATAACCAATGGATTATATTCGATATCGCTACCCCTTACATTGAGCATCCACGCCACTTCATCCAGAGAAGAAAGGAGGACCTTATCATAGCCTTCTATAAGCATCCATTTCCTCAGCCAGGATATCTTCTCCATTCTCGGGATGCCACCGAAGCACTCCACATCCAGAGTAGTGACAGGAGTCACCGGAATCTGAGGTCTGTCATCCCAAAGTTCCTGAAGCATATCCGGCACATCCACCACCAGGCATCCCTCTCCGAGAGCCACCTCCAGCTCCTGCACGGCACTTACGCTCTGGCAGAGTCCGTCCACAGCCACCACCCGCGCCTTGCCGGACAGCCAGTCCGGTATGGATACCGCATCCGGAACACGGGTCTTGTGAAGTTCCACTCCGGTTCCTTCCAGCTGGTCCAGAGCCTGGATGAAATATCTCGAATCCGTCCACAGACCGGCGTGATCTGCTGTCACCACCACATCACCGGCCTCACCTGTAAAGCCGGTCAGCCATTCCACCTGCTTCCACCTCGGAGCAGGGTATTCACTGCTGTGAGGGTCAGAACCTGTAATCACCACAGCATCCCAACCATTATCCGACATAAGAGACCTGAGAGCCTCGATCCTTTCAGAATAAATATTTTCCATAATCCTTATATTTCACGTGACCCGCAATACCCTGAGTCACAACCACTTACCCCAAACGCCTGCTGCATCGGAACAGCAGGCACAATGCGTATCTCACTGACTGACAGACACATACACGTCAGACCAGCTCAGCTATTATAGCATCAGAGACAAAGAACCTGTCTTCCGGAATCCTCACCCGGCCATCCCCAGACCTTATCAGGCTTCCCCCCGCCAGTGCTCTGGCCAAAGTCTCCTTTTCACAATGCCCGGCAAGCCAGCCTTCATCGATTCCATCCGCCGTCCTGAGTCCAAGCATTATCTTTTCCAGCACAATCTGTTCCTCATCCAGTTCCTCATAGCCAATGCAGCCTGAAGGATCGGCAATATACGCAGCCAGGTCATCCTTGTTCCACTGACGCCGCAGAGAGGCAGAATCAAAGCTGTGGGCTCCAGGCCCAAGTCCCACATAAGGCAGGTGCTTCCAATATGCAGAATTGTGTCGTGCCTCATAGCCGGGACGGGCGAAATTGGATATCTCATAATGCCTGTAACCGGCCGTGGCAAGAGTCTCGCATAGGACAGCATACTGTCTCTCGCATAATTCTTCAGAGGCTTCTTCAAATCTCCCCTTCTCCACAAGTCTGGCCAGCATACTTCCCGGTTCGACAGACAGCTGATATGAAGATATATGATGAGGAAGCATACCGCGCTCCGATATGTCCAGAGCCCGTTCCAGCGTTTCTTTCCACTGCTGGTCAGAAAGCTGCGGAAGTCCGAAGATAAGGTCTATGCTTATATTCCTGACACCTGCATTTTCAAGTACCGAATATGCCTTTTTCGCAACAGAAGAATCGTGACGACGGTTCATAAAGCGCAGGATTCCGTCATCAAACGACTGCACGCCCATACTGATGCGGTTGACGCCCAGATCTAGAAGGCCTTCCACATAGGCCTCGCCTTTCTCCGCTATATCCTCTGGATTGACCTCGACGGTAAATTCATCGAAAGGCCCTCCGTGTCCGGAATCTTTCAGCGCCTTCATCAGACGCTCGAATACAGAAAGGGGCAGCACCGATGGGGTGCCGCCGCCTATATATAAAGTATTGACTTCATCCGTCATTTCCTGTCCACGCATCCCTGCCTCAGCTGCCAGCGACTCGGCAAACTGCCTGAAAAGCTCTTCCTGCCTTACGGCGTCTTCAGCATTGCGGCACTTCGCTGCGACCTCCGAATAGAAGTCGCAATATGTGCAGAAACTCCTGCAGAAAGGGATGTGGACATATATCACGGCTATCGGAGCATCAGCTCTGCCGACCCGAGGCGTGTCTGCTCGGTATATGCCTCGACAGTGTAGATACCCTTGACATATCCGGTGATGTCATTGAGGTAGATGCTGAGCTCGACCTCCTTGCCCTGATAGTCAACCTCACGTGAAGCCGAGCAGATCATCGGCTCGCCGTTCACCTCGAATGTCCTCTGGCTGTCGTTTGTAAGAAGGATTCCGTCCGGTCCCTTTACTCTGATATATACCCTTACCGGTCCCTTCGGAGCCAGGTCATTCTCCACAAGGCTCAATGTAGTGAGAAGTCTCACGACACGGCTGCTGCGGTCTGTAACCTTGTCGGAAGCATTATAGGCTTCTATCCTGATGCCGCGAGCCTTGATTACGGAACCTGCAGCAACCTGTCCGGAAAGATCCTCGACTGTCTTGCTGAGTTCCTGCTGCCTTCTTCTGCTCTCCGCAGCCTCTCGACGCGCCGCAGCCGCATCAGCTGTAAGCTGCTTGTTGAGAGTATTGAGGGAGTCGATCTGGACGATATAGTTCCTCATAATGCTTCGAAGCGTTCCGAGTTCTTTCTCGTACTGACGGATCTTGCTACGGTTTGTAGCCTCTGTCTTGGTTATCTTCTCAATGAGCATCTGTACCTCGAGACGGGATGAATCCAGCTGGAGGTTGATATCATCATAATCTGACGACAATGTGGCATAATCGTTCTGAAGGGCGATCATCTGCTCCGTCAGTTCCTCTTTTTCAATGGTAAGGTCCTTCACCAAAGATGATTTCTGGTACCAGATGTATGCAAGTGCACCGGCCAGAAGCACGGCTACCGCAATCAGGGCATACATCACTTTTTTCAAGCTCTGCTCTTCCATTTCTGTCTGTTTTGGATGGTTATTATTCCCAATATATGCGCAAAGATAGCAAAATATCGGATTTTTCGTATATATTTGTATGGATGTTAGATTATCAACCCTGCAATAATGATGCTATGAAATATTTTATCAGATCAGTCAAATACTTCTTCTATTTCGCTTTCCTCACGACTGCCATTGTCCTCGTCCTGGTGCTGATCGGAGCCGTAGAGGGTGATATAAATTCCATTTTTGAGGGCGGATACAGTGCATTGTGGAAGATTGCCATATTTTTTGCATTGGTAGCAGCCGGATATCCTAAAGTGGGATTCATCAGGCGCGAGATCCACGTCGGAAAGGACTGGAGTGAGGTCAGGAATGATGTCATCAGCTATATGAATGACCGCAGATACGTACTCGAATCCGAAAACGGGACTACGGTCACATTCCGCTGCAAGGACATAGCATCCAGGATCTCCAAGATGTATGAAGACAGGCTGACCCTGACGTGCACTCCGGAATGCTTCGAGATGGAAGGGCTCAGGAAAGACGTAATGAGGCTCACTGCAGGACTGGAACATCGCCTGAACCCTCTGAATGAGGAATAAGGCAATATAATAATCCTTAAATTCAACGCTTTATGAGTGAGTTGAAGACAGTAGCAAAATTTGCCGACCCGATGCTGGCAAGCATCAGTCAAGGCCTGCTCGAATCCAACGGGATCAGAGCGGAAATCTTTGGAGAGGTGTCCTCATACCCTTCATTCAATGTAGCGGAGCAGGACATCGAGCTGAAAGTCAATGCAGAAGATTATGACTCTGCATTGAGCATCTTGGCCGCTTCCGACAAGGCCGAGTAGAATTCCTCGCCGAAATAGCGCTCTATAGGTTCGCGTAGAAATTCATATACGCGGACCTTTTCTTTTTTACCCTTTGCGAATGCATCCTGGCAGATATGCCATCTGTGCAGGTTGAGCGCCCTGGTACCGTTGCTCAGCTGTGTGATACGGATAGGATAGAGCCAGCAGGAGATCGGCTTACGGAAATCCCCCTTTCCCTGGAACCAGCATCTTTCCATAGAGCAGAAGCAGTTGCCGTCTTCATCAAAAAGGGTGTAGGCACATTCTTCACTTCCGGGCACCAGAGGGGTGACCATATCTCCGTCACGGTCGATTTCAAAAAATCCTTTCGAAGCGACGGCTTCACGTCCTTCCTCTGACATTATTGGGGAAAATATATGATAGTTCTTCTCTATCGCCTCTGCCTCGCATTCTTCCATAGGAGCACCGCTGTCACCGATCACACAGCAGCAGCCCTTGCATTTCTCATAATCACAGGCAAAATATTCTGTCAGTATCTCCTCCGAGACCAGACAATCATCGATCTGAATTATTGTTCCGTGGTACATATCATCGTGTTGTTACATATTCAACCTTGCAGCCTTGATCAAGAAGGGATAGGATATTCCTTACCTTGTCTTTCGTCACGGCATCTATAGTGGCGGCATACCCGGTGGTAAGGTCCTTTCCATCAAGGTATCTGACCGTTATTGCATTCTGCCAATACATCGGATCTTTCATACGGGCAGCCATAGCATTCTTAAGATATGCCTTGCAATCCTTGAGTTCATTGTCTCCTATATCCTTGGACACCATATCGGAGAGCACTTCCCTTAACTTTCCGAGGACATCGATAGGGGTCTCGGCCTCGATTCCTGCAGGCATTCCGTCGCCATCGGCTTCAAATGCCGAAATCAGGATATTCAATCTCTCTTCCGGGTATATCCTGAAATTATGCGACAGACGGAATGTCATTCCTGAGCCCGCCAATGCCTCCGTCAGGTCACGCTCCAGGACCATAACCGCAATCTCCGCAGCAAGATGATTCGCCGAAGTAAGAGGCATACGCGCCGACAATGCGACATCCACCGCATTCCTGTCGCCCTTTACCGTATATGTTGACCATCCGGAAACAGGCTGATATCTCACCACCGGCCTTCTGAATGCAGTTTCCTTCGTCCTGAACCCACCCACATACTCCAGCAGGATCTTCTTGAGAGGTTCCTCCCCGATATCTCCGACAATGACAAAGACACCGTCATTCATCTTCTCCAATTGAGAAGCAAGGAAGCTGTCGGCCTTGGTATAGAACGATCCGCTCAGGGCGCCCTTGGATTTATATGGCGAATATCTGTATCCCGGACACATAATGCTGTCTATGGCCGTCATTCTCGACGCATATCTGTCGTGGGTATAATCCAGCGCAAGTTCCTCGCATTCAGCATAGTAAGGGAAAGCATCCTCAATACCTTCACGGCTGTTGGCAAGAGCAAGGAGCGACCTCATCAGCATTCTCAACCTGTCCTTCGGCAGACGTCCCTCGACCAAAGTGTTGGACATCGTAACCCGGGTCTGCATAGATATACCATCCTTCTGCAGGAGATTCTTGAATTCTTCTCCCGGGATTCCGGCTATCCTGCTGAGCCTGAAGATATCGGAGACAAAGGCTCCCTCTCCTTCGGCCAGCCCCTGGATGCTGCTGTATCCTCCGTTCAGAGCAAGAGTATAATACAATTCACCGGAAGACGGCATATTCTTATACACCACTCTGAATCCATTCGAAAAAGTCCACACCACACCGCCGGAAAGATGATCCTTCTTAGAGGATTTTATCTTCAGCTTAGGCCCCGCCCCCGGAAATCCCAAAGTATCCGCCTGCTGTCTGCCGGTCTCAGGGACATCGGCCTCGACAACAGGATCCCCTATCGGGTAGATCAGTGCCGCAGCAAAGTCGTTGAACAGCCTGCAGCGCATAGAGTCAGGAAGATTCCGTGACTTATGGAAGGCCAGTACCTGCTTTGGTGAAGCAGATGAGGAATTATACAGAAATGACGAAATACATCTGTCAATATAATCGCTGTTCCGGCGCAGAGGCGCATAAATATCCGTCTCAAGGCCAGAAACGAATTCGCGCTCAGCCAGAAGATATTCATCCTTAGACACGCCTTCCGCATCAAGGCCGGACATTACTTTTGCGATTATTCCCATTGCCTTGTCAGCATCAGCGTCAGACACCACCGTACGCACTGAAAAACTGTCATCGTATGGAGTGAACGAGCTTGACAAATGTCTGTATGAAACTTCTGCATACGGGATCGCGGAATTTTCCAGAGCCTCCTTGATCCTTCTCACCGCAGATTTTCCGAGGATATCCAGCGACATATCGAAGATCACCGGCTGTACCGTATGCATATACTCCCGCGGAGGCCTCTGGGATATCCATTCCATCTCTATCGCTTTCAGCGGGGACAGTCCGGATTCATCAGTAACTATAGGTCCGCTGTTCTTGTCTGACTTCAAAGCCATACGCCCGGACGACGGAACCGCCGGAGTCATATAGGACATTGCCTCCAGCCTGGTAACCACGGCCTCAGGATCTATATCTCCGGCTATCATCACAGCCTGATCTGCCGGCGAATACCATTTTCTTACAAATTTATCTTCCGAACGGCTTACCCTGTCTGTCAGGTCCAGCAGGACCAGCAGCACGGAGTCGATGACTGTCCTTCCGTCACTGATGCGCACATCATTGAAACGGAATACCGTAGCATCATCCGTGACTTTCACATACCCGTCCTCATCCGGGGCTGAGCCGTGGCTGGTAAAGAACTTCAAAGGCGAAGCAGAGCCAAGACGGGGCAGACTGATCAGAGCCTCACGAGCTACCGCTACAGCCTTGTCCGCCACAGCTGCAGAATCCGCAACATTCTTCCTACCGGTCTTCTGCACAAGCGCGAAATCAGCCCTTCCCTTGTCTGATGCGTTCTGCGCTATATAATACGACATTCCGTTGGGAAGAGTTCCGGCAACTACGGCTGGGTCATCCGGCATTACAGGGAGTTCCTGTGCTGGCACAATTATTGAAAACAATATGGCCGGCACGAATGCAAATATCTGTCTCAAACCCGATTTCATAATATTTAATGTTGCAGATTGCAAAAATACGATAAAAAATTCCTATTTTTGCATCTTACGTGGAATTATGAATATTAACGTCAAACAAATTGAATAAAAGTATGAAGAAAATTATCCTCTTTTTTGCAGCAGTCGCAATGACAGCTGGAGTGATGTCAGCTCAGGACATCAATCAGGCAACTGAAGCTTACAACAATGGTGCTATGGAGCTCCAGATGGGCAACAATGCAGCAGCTGTAGAAAATTTCAAGACAGCTCTGACAATGGGTGAGGCTCTTGGAGACGAAGGTGCAGATCTTGTTGCAAACTGCAAGAAGGCGATCAGTTCTGCATACCTCAGTATGGCCAAGGATCTCTACAACGCAAAGGATTTCGACGGCGCTGTGACAGCATTCCAGCAGGCTAAGGAAGTAGCTGAAGGTTATGGTGAGGCAGAGATCGCTGCCGAGGCAGGCGAACTTATCGGCCAGACCGAAATGCTCAAGTACAACACAGCAGGTAAGGAAGCTATGAAGGCTAAGGATTATCCTACAGCTATCGCAAACTTCTCGAAAGTTCTCGAAATGGATCCGGCAAACGGTGGAGTAGCTATCCAGCTCGGACAGGCTTATATGAGAGCAGGTCAGCTTGACGAGTCTATCGCAGCACTCGAGACTGCAAAGGCTAACGGTGAAGAGGAGAATGCTGCAAAGCTTCTTTCAAACATCTATCTCAAGAAGGCTCAGGCTTCAAGCAAGGCTAAGAAGTATCAGGAAGTGATCGACTTCGCTGCCAAGTCAAACGAGGCTCTCGAGAACGGCAACGCATACAAGCTTGCTGCAAGCGCACTTCAGAAGCTCGGAAAGAACGACGAGTGCATCGCTGCATACGAGAAGTATCTTGAGGTAACCCCTAATGCTAAGGATGCCGGCGGAATCATCTGCACAATCGCTGTTCTCTATCAGCAGGCAGGCAACAAGGCAAAGGCTAAGGAGTACTATGAGAAGATCGTGAACGATCCTCAGTTCGGTGCTACAGCTCAGGAGCAGCTCAAGACCCTCTAACAGATGAGGCAGCTTGAACTGCTTGCTCCGGCAAGAGACGCACAGATCGGCATCGCAGCAATCGACTGCGGTGCCGATGCTGTGTATATAGCCGGACCGCAGTTCGGAGCACGTCAGGCGGCAGGCAACACCATTGAGGATATAAGGAATCTGTGCAGCTATGCCCATAAATTCGGTGCCAGGATTTTTGTCGCGCTCAACACCATCCTGTATGACGACGAACTTGAGGCTGCATACAGGCAGATGCTTGCAGTTCAGGACGCCGGAGCCGATGCACTGATCATCCAGGATATGGCAGTGCTGAAGATGGCCCAGGAAGGTCTGGGTGATATGAAGGCCGACTTCCACATACCTCTTCACGCATCGACACAGTGCGCTATCCGCACACCCGAACAGGCCTCATTTCTGGAAAGCCTCGGTTTTTCAAGACTGATTCTCGAAAGAGAGCTTTCACTGGAACAGATAAAGGCCATCCGGTCCGCAACAAGCTGCGAACTCGAGTTCTTCGTCCACGGAGCCCTCTGCGTATGCTATAGCGGCCAATGCTACCTATCGGAAAAGATTGCCGGAAGGAGCGCAAACAGAGGTGCCTGCATCCAGGCCTGCAGGTCAAGATATGACCTTGTTGACCAGGACGGGAAAGTGCTGGTCAAGGATAAGGCCCTGCTTTCATTAAAGGATTACAACCTGCGGGACAGGATTGAGGAGCTGGCAGATGCCGGCATAACTTCATTCAAGATCGAAGGAAGACTGAAAAACGAATCATACGTCAGAAATGTAGTAAGGGACTATTCCCTCGCTCTCGACGAGATAGTTTCAAGACGGCCGTCCGACTACGAAAGAGGATCTTTCGGTTCTGTCAGCGGAGGCTTCACTCCGGACACGTCCAAGACATTCAACAGAGGCTACACAGAGCTTTTCATCGACGGCAGAAGGGGCAGATGGGCCTCTATGGATGCCGCGAAGTCAATGGGAGAAGAGATAGGCAGTATAGCAAGCCTCAACAGGGACAAGTCCGAAATCGGCTTGAAATTCACAAGCAAAGACATTATGCTGAACAACGGCGACGGCTTTTCATTCGTCACAAAAGACGGAAAGGTAGCCGGATTCCGCGGTGACGTATGCCAAGGCAAGACCATCAGATGCAAAAGCACTCCGTCACTCTTCATCGGCGCGAAGATATACAGGAACATCAACGCAGCCTTTGAAAAAGAAATAGAGCGCAAGAACTGCACAAGGGAGATCAGAGTGAAGGCAGTCATATCTTTCACGATGCAGGAAGATGGATGGAAGGGCACAGCATCAGCTTCCAGTGAAGACGGAAGGGCTGTTTCCATCACCTTCGATGCAGGCAGTCAGACTGCAGAAAACTACGAAAGGATGAGGGATATGATATGCAGGCAGATATGCAAATCGACATCACTCTACCGATTCACTGAAATCTCTATAGATGACCCGGGACAGCTTCCGTTTATGAGTGCGGCATCTCTTAACGGAATAAGAAGAGACCTCGCCCAGATGCTCGACAATGAGCCTTGCGGCAAAAAGGACATCCTTCTGAGAAAACAGGGAAAAGTAACAAAACCGCTTCCTCAGAAAGACATCACATACAAATTCAACATTTCCAATCACATCTCGCATCGGATCTATCAAGAGGCCGGAGCCGTGGAAATCGGCAAGGCCTACGAAATCGACCCGATCAGGTCAGCCGAACTGATGAGGACCAGATACTGCATCAGATATGAGCTCGGCCTGTGTCCGGTACATCAGGGGGCAAAGGTTTCCAAGCCTCTATTCCTTCTGAACAACGGGCAGAGATTCGCTCTTCATTTCGACTGCAAGGCCTGCGAAATGACGGTGACAGAGGCCTGAAAACCTGTTTCAATACTCCAGAACTTCAAAAACCAGTTCCACATCCCCGAAGGAACCGGGGGCCCCGCTCAGCTGGTCGAACCATTTATAGTCCAGACGTCCCCTCCACACTATATCATCCCTCGAATTGAGAGGTATGTTTATTTCAAACCCATAGCTCTTACCTTCAACAAAGACCTTTGCCTTGGTGGACCATTCCGTCTTTGTCCCTCCGTCATCTTCCGTTATCTGGAATGCACACCATTCTATATCCTCTGACCAGTCTGTCATCAGGACTGCATTGAAATTCTGCGGAACACCGACTTGGCTGCGCCTGACCACGATCATAAAGTCCGTGATCATCGGATTGTAAAGACGCATCTCCGCTTCAGTCATAGCTGTAAAATCCTCCAGATAGCCGATCTTCACGAAAAACTCTGATGCTCCGGCGAACCAGGTGTCATAATTACGGTTCACCTTGAAATCCCTAAGTACCAGAACCTTATAAGACTCTCCAGACTTAACTTCAGGATTTATCTGAGGCCTGACGATAATGTTTCCGCCGCCTTCTCCCCACTCCGGATCTTCCCTTCTCAACATCTCAAGACTAGTAAAGCCTGCGTCTGAATTCCTGTTCACCACCCACACCGGCACCTCATCAGCCATCGCCTCATCCACGATCACCTCCTCGACACGGCGGAAACCATCGTCATCAACACACAATCTGTAACCCACATTAACTTCAGAGCCATCCTCAGGGTCGTATGTGATGACCGGCATCGTCTCTCCATCCCATTCTTCCGAAAACGGCCAATATATCTGTACATCTGACTCCATCAATGCAGTCAGAAACTCTTCCGGATCCTTTTCCGAAGAAGAGGATTTCACATTCTGCATAGAATAGAGATAATCTTCGATCAAGTCTCTCAATGGTTCCTGATAACTCTCAGAACTCTTGACATCAATGTCTCCTACCCCGGCACCAGGCCTCTGAAACAGATCCTTCATCGTATATTCCTCATCATATCCATTGCCCGAAGAAGAGGTCACCGCTTCATAGACCTCATTCAGCTGAGCCGTTTCCAAAGGCAGCAATGAAAGGATCTCCGCTACCTCTTCCAAGCGGACCGCATCTGCCCGGACATCTCTCCCATCATCAACCTGAACCGTCTCACAGGACAGCATCAGAAAGGCAGTCGCAACTGCATTCATAATGACATTCACACAAGTCTTCATATCTTCATCTTTTAATCCGATGCAAAGTTCCGGACAAATAGCCGTGTACTCAAATAAAATACGGATATCTTAAAAAATCGGCCCCTCACCAATGTGAAAGGCCGATTTAAGCATAAAAATTCGTTCGAAAAATCGAAAAAAACAGATAAATTGTTCCACGGAGGTTCTACGGACTACTATCGAACTGTCATAACTATACGTCTGACGCCAGCAATTTCTTCACCATCTCGAGAGGCATATCCAAAAGAGAGGAAATTTCATCTTCACTCATTCCCTTAGAATACATCTTAAGAAGCAATTCTGCCTTACCCTGTAACTGCCCTTCCTCAAGTCCCTCCTCACGACTGGCGCGAAGCATTCCGTTCAAACGTCTTTCATCATTCATATCTTTCTCGTATTCAATACGTTTATCCTCATTGAAAGCACAGATTTCACAAGCGCGGAAGAAACGCTCATAGACCTCATTCTGAAGCCACTGAGGACGTTCATTCAAGCGACCGACATTCTTCAGAAGGTAAAGCATCCTGTCCTGCTCGGTCTGACATTCCTCACGTCGCTTATCAAAACCTGCCAACTCCGCAAATATAATAAATATTGTTTCTGCCAGCAATTCACCACAAGACTTTTCACGAAATGTATATTCAGAGATATATCGGTTCCTCCAATATTCAGCATTATGATGTTCAATCGGAACTCCCATCAGACCGATAAGATATACCGGGGCTATATCATATCCATCTCCCCTTCTCACCTGGCGGTCGTATGCACGGCTGGCATAACTGACGCAACGCTGAAACCATCCAAGCTCGCTGTAGCATTGCATCTCTACGATGAAAACAGAACCGGAACGATCACGACACATAAAGTCATAATGATATTCCTTACTTACAGAAATGACCGGTCCCTGCTGTTCCGTAGGAAGATATTCTATCGTCCTCACCTGACGATGCTCCGGCAGAAATTCATTTATGACAGACATAACCACATCCTTGTTCGCCTCATCGCCGAAAAGAGCCTTGAAACCGGCATTGGTCAGGATATCGACATACCGCTGAGCCACATTCTCGTTTGCATTATTCTCCATAATCAATCATAACAATTAAACGGAGACAAAGTTCAAAAGGATGATCCGTTTACTCAAAAAGTATTCGGCTATCTTAAAAAATCGGCCCCTCACCAATGTGAAAGGCCGATTAAGGCATAAAAACTCGTCCGAAAAATCGAAAAAAGCTGACAAATTGTTCCACGGGTATGTGGAACATCAATTACGGAAAAAGACAAAGCGGTCTCTGTCATTGAGATCCTTTATGGTATGGACGTCCGAGAAGCTCAGGTTACGGAATATTTCTTCTGTGCCGAAGGCAAGAGCCTCGTTGATTTCGACGATACCGAAACCTCCGGGTTTCAGAGATCGGAGTGCCCATTCTGCAACCGCACGATAGAATAGCAGCGGATCGTCATCGGGAACAAAGAGTGCAAGATGAGGCTCGTGTTCCAGAACATTCGGCCGCATCAGAGCCTTTTCGGACTCCATTACGTATGGAGGATTGCTTACTATGATATCAAACTGTGAAGAGGAAGTGCCATCGTTCTGCTCAGGAGCAACGGCCAGGCCGGGATAAGAGGAAAGCACATCAGCTTTGATGAAATCCGGGGCCTGAGCGCCTGTACAGGACATTTCATCAGCAAAATCCTGAGATGAAGCTATTGCAAGAGCTCCATCCGAAATATCCAATGCTGTGACCCGTGCTCCAGGCATCTCCAGTGCCAGCGTCCAGGCTATACAGCCGCTGCCCGTACACAGATCCAGAATTCTTGGCGTATTAAATTCCTTGTCAGCCACATCAAGAACAGTCCTGCAAAGAATTTCAGTCTCCGGACGAGGAATCAGAACATCAGGAGATACATTGAATTCGCGGCCATAGAAATATGCCTTGCCTGTAACATATTGCAGAGGCTCACCTGATGCCATCCTTCTGAAGGCATCACGGATCGCCTCGGCGTCCTCATCAGACACCTCGTAATATGGTTCTATGATATGAGTGTGACGCGATATGCCGAGAAAATGTTCCAGAAAGATATGGACCATCTCCCGCGCCTCCCGCTCGGGATAAAGCGCAGAGAGTCCGGATATACCTTCTTTTATGACTTCCTTCAGGGTCATCAGAGTGAATTCTCAATGATGCTGGACAAGAAGTCCGTCATAGAAAGGCCGGCTGCACGGACCATCTGAGGCACAAGAGAAGCAGCTGTCATTCCCGGTATAGTGTTGACTTCAAGGAAGTAAAGACCCTCCTCCGAAGCTATGTAATCGACTCTTACCAGGCCGCTACATCCGAGATGCGCATAAATCTTCTTCGATGTATCCTGTATCTCTTCCTTCAGGCTTTCAGGAATCTGAGCCGGACAGACTTCCTTGCTGTGGCCGTTATATTTGGCCTCATAATCGAAGAATTCATTGTCAGTAAGGATTTCTATGACAGGAAGAGCAACATAATCCTTTCCGTCATAATACACTGCGCAAGTAAGCTCACGCCCAGTGACAGCAGCCTCCGCAATAAGCATATTGCCCTCTGAAAAGGCATACTCTACGGCCTTATCGAAGTCCTCTACGGTCTTGACCTTGGTCACTCCGAAGCTGCTTCCGCCATCTGTAGGCTTGACGAACATCGGGAGCCCGAGCTTTTCCACCGCCTTCTGAGCCAGTCCTTCGACAGGTTCTCCCTTGCGAAGGAATATATCATCGGCACACTTCACGAAATCAACATCCTTGAGATAGCTCTTGCACGAGAATTTATCGAAAGTTATGGCCGATACGAAGGCATTGCAGCCGCTGTGGGGAATACCGAGCATCTCGAGATAGCCCTGCATCAGGCCGTTCTCGCCAGGTGTTCCGTGCTGCATTATATATGCATAGTCAAACTTTATCTTTTCTCCAGCGACATTTACCGAGAAGTCATTCTTGTCCACTGGAACCGATCCTTCTGTAACAGTGACTCTGGCTTCTCCGGCCTTTCTATATGCCCTCAGAGTCCATCTGCCGTATCTTGCAAAGACCTCATATACATTATACCTTGTTCCGTCAATCTGCGAAGCAGTGAATTCACCGCTTCGCACAGACACCTCCCACTCGGAGGAATCACTGCCATATATTACTGCAATATTCTTCATTGTCCTATTCAAAGAAATAATCTGTACTTTCCTCTGCCTTTACAGAGGCATCTGCATCACTTCCGTCGCAATTGAGATTGAGGGTAATGCCCGGAGGAGCCATAAACGTTTCGTTCTCATCCATCTTGAGGGACTGATCCTTACGGCATTTCTGCATAAAGAGTCCCCAGATAGGAAGAGCCATATTCGATCCTCCACCAAGGGCGAGAGACTCGAAATGTACCTGTCTGTCTTCTGCTCCGACCCATACTCCAGCTGTCAGAGAAGGTGTATATCCGATGAACCATCCGTCAGACTGGTCATTGGTTGTTCCTGTCTTTCCAGCAATCTCACCCTTCAGACCGTACTTTGAACGCAATCTCGCACCTGTACCGCTGTTCACGACTCCCTGCATAAGGTTCGCCATCAGGAATGCGGTATAGTCGCTGATCGCCTCACGCTTCTTGTTTGTAAACTCGCCGAGCACATTGCCCATACTGTCCTCGATTCTTGTCACGAACATCGGAGAGACGTAAACTCCTCGTGAAGGGAAGGTGTTATATGCCGCAACCATCTCATATACAGTAATATCCGCTGCGCCCACACAGAGCGAGTTGACCGGATCGAGGAAACATCCGATGCCCATCTTGCGCATCATTTCCACCATTGCTTCCGGTCCGTACTGCTTCATCAGATATGCGGAAATATTATTGGAACTCTTTGTCAGGCCCCACTTGAGGGTAACGGTCTGACCGATCCATTCATCCTTGTCCGTACTTGCCGGTGTCCAGGTCTCATCCTCATTCACGATGAAGGTCTGAGGCACATTCACCACCTTGTCACAAGGACTCATTCCCTCCTGCATTGCAAGGGTATAAAGGAAAGGCTTGATGGTAGATCCCACCTGACGCTTGCCCTGACGGACATTGTCATATTTGAAATAACGGTAGTTAGGTCCTCCGACGTATGCCTTGATATGTCCCGTCTCAGGCTCTATGGCCATAAAGGCAGCGCGAAGATGTGACTTGTAATATTTTATGGAATCGTTAGGAGTCATCACAGTGTCGATATATCCCTTTCTATTCCACGAGAAGACCCTCATCTTGACAGGTTCGTCAAAACTCTTGCGTATTTCCGATTCTGAAGCACCGTTATTCTTCATAATACGGTAGCGGTCGCTCCAACGCCTGGCCTGCTTCATAAGCTGGTCTATGGTCTGCTGATCGACATCATTTGAGAAAGGCTTGTTGGTCTTCCATTTAAGGTCCCTCCAGAAGCTCTTCTGCAGATCCTTGCCAAGATGCTCGGCAACTGCCTCCTCCGCGTATTTCTGCATACGCGAATCTATGGTCGTATATATCCTCAGTCCATCCTTGTCAAGGTTATACTCCGTTCCGTCAGCCTTCTTGTTCTTGTTGAGCCATCCGTAGAGCTGGTCGTCCGCCCAAAGGAGAGAATCAACAACATAGTCCTCATACTGACTGTAAGATGATTTCTTCGGTTTCTTAGCATTCATAGTACGGCGGAGCATATCCCTGAAATAAGGACCTACGCCGGCATTATGATCCTGGATCTGGTAGGAGAGAGTGATAGGGATCTGCTGTATCGAATCACGCTGTTCTTCTGTAAGGAATCCGTTCTTCTCCATACGCGATATGACGAGATTCCTTCGTGCAAGAGACTTGTCCGGATTCAGGGCCGGATTGTATCTTGTCGGCTTGTTGACCATTCCGACAAGGGTGGCCGCCTCTTCCACAGTCAGATCTATCGGATTCTTGCCGAAGAAAGTCTGAGCCGCGGCCTTGATTCCGTATGCATTGCTTCCGAAGAAGATCTGATTCATATACATAGTCATAATCTCGTCCTTGGTGTAATTGCGCTCAAGCTTGACAGCTGTAATCCACTCCTTGAGCTTGATCCACACCATCTTGAGGGTCGATACTCCCGGTATCTTGCTGCTGACATCCTCACGCGGATAGAGGGTCTTGGCAAGCTGCTGGGTTATGGTACTTCCTCCGCCCTGGCTTGAATCGCTGCTCAGGACTGTCTTGACAAGCACCCTGGCAAGACTCTCGAAGTCTATTCCCGAATGCCTGTAGAAACGCTCGTCCTCTGTGGCCACCGCCGCATTGACGATGTTTGGAGACAGTTCCTCATAGCTGACGAAGGATCTGTTTTCTATGTGAAATGTGGTAAGTACCTCACCATCCGAGGATATCACCTGAGTGGCCAGCTTGCTGTCCGGATTCTCAAGTTCCTCGAACGAAGGGATGTCCGCGAAAGCCCAGACTGCCGCAAGCAGAAGGACAACACTGACTACTCCGGCTCCGAATATGATCCAGAACCATTTCACGATCTTCTTCTTTGTCGTATCTTTCATATATCAAAATTTCTTCAACACTACATATATAAAGGTCACCTAAAGGTGACACCCCGAAAGGCCAGGGTACAAGACGACAAAATTAACAACAAAATTTGGAAAATTGCCTGATTTGTACCTTACTTTGCAGTTTCTTTTTGAAAAATGTCAGAAACTGTCTGGTTTTTCAACATCGCGAGGATGAGGATGGATCTGCAGTTCCGGCAATGTTTAATGTGGAGGATTTGAGAATGACGGACGGAAAAAACCTGGTAATCGTCGAGTCTCCGGCCAAAGCGGGGACCATACAGAAGTTTCTTGGAAACGATTTCATCGTAAAATCAAGTTTCGGGCATATACGCGACCTGCAGGACAACGAACTCAGCATTGATGTAAAGAACGGCTTCAAGCCGGAATATGTCATTCCAGCTGACAAGAAGAAGGTTGTGTCTGAACTGAAGAAGGCAGCAAAGGCAGCCGAGACAGTATGGCTGGCATCCGATGAAGACCGAGAAGGAGAAGCCATTTCGTGGCATCTTTTCGAGACTCTCGGCCTGAAGGCAGAAAACACGAAAAGAATTGTATTCCACGAGATTACGAAGAATGCGATCCTTAATGCGATACAGAATCCGAGAGATATAGATATGTGTCTGGTCAATGCCCAGCAGGCACGACGCGTGCTTGACCGTCTGGTAGGATTCGAACTTTCACCGGTGCTCTGGAGAAAGATCCAGCCTAAGCTTTCCGCAGGTCGTGTGCAGTCAGTGGCTCTGAGACTTGTAGTTGACAGGGAAAGAGAAATCCTTGCATTCAGCAATGAGGCTTATTATAAGGTTGACGCAGTATTCCACCCTGAAGGAACCCCGGACAAGACCACGGTAAAGGCCACTCTGGACAGAAGATTCCCTGACCTCGGATCTGCAGAGGAGTTCCTCACAAGAAGCATAGGAGCGAAGTTCACCATCGGAAGCATCGACAAGAAGGAAGGCACAAGGACTCCTGCTGCGCCTTTCACCACTTCCACCCTCCAGCAGGAAGCGGCAAGAAAGCTCAGACTGTCGGTCAGCCAGACGATGAGCATAGCACAGAGACTTTACGAGCACGGATTCATAACCTATATGCGTACCGACTCCACCAACCTGTCGTCACTTGCCATCAACACCGCCAAGGCATTCATCTGCAACAATTTCGGTGAAGAATATTCAAAAGTAAGGCAGTACAAGACCAAGTCGAAGGGAGCTCAGGAAGCCCACGAAGCCATCCGCCCTACATACATAGAGAACACCACCATCGAGGGAACTCCTCAGGAGAAGAAGCTCTATGAACTGATCTGGAAACGTACTGTCGCATCGCAGATGGCCGATGCCCGCATATTAAGGACAGACATCAAGGTCTCATCCGACAAGGGAGAAGAGAAATTCAACGTCCAGGCCAGTCAGGTCCTTTTCGACGGCTTCCTCAAGCTCTACATAGAAAGCACCGAAGACGGTGCACAGGATGAGGAAATGACCATCCTTCCGGAAATGAGCATAGGAGCTGAGATGTTCGAGAAGGGAATCACAGCCGAATGCAAGTTCACTGCCGCCCCTTCAAGATATTCAGAGGCGACCCTCGTCAAGAAGCTCGAGGAGCTCGGCATAGGACGTCCATCGACATACGCTCCGACCATATCCACTCTCACAAAGGGACGCGGCTACATTGTAAAGGGTGACAAGCCGGGAGAGAAGCGCGAAGTGACCAACCTAACTCTGAAGAACGGCGTCATCAAGACTTCTGTCAAGAACGAGACCATCGGAGCAGAAAAGGGAAGGCTTCTTCCTCAGGACATCGGAATGATCGTAACCGACTATCTCGTAAAGAATTTCGAGACCATCCTCGACTATGGATTTACAGCAAACGTCGAGAAGGATTTTGACCAGATAGCAGAAGGGAATCAGGTCTGGAACAGTGTCATCAGCGAATTCTACGACCCTTTCCACACCAAGGTTCAGGAAACGCTCAGCAACAGGGAGTACAACCACGTCAGCAGAGAACTCGGCACAGATCCGAAAGACGGACTTATGCTTACCGCACGTTTCGGACAATATGGTCCGTTCGTACAGAAAGGAGACGGAGACAACAGGCAGTATGCCAGTCTTGCACCTGGTCAGCTCATTGAAAGCATAACCCTCGAAGAGGCACTGAAGCTTTTCGAACTTCCGCGCACCGTGGGACAATATGAAGGCATCGACATCATCTGCACAAAGGGAAGGTTCGGTCCATATATCAAATACGGAGACAAGAACATATCTCTGCCAAGAGGCACCGACCCTCTCAAGGTCGATCTCGAAACCTGCATCAAGCTTGTCGAAGAGAGTGCATCAAAGAAAACCGGCGGCATCATCTCCGAGTACAAAGACAGCGACATCCAGGTCATTGACGGAGCTTACGGTCCTTATATCAAGCACGCCGGCAGCAACTACAAACTGCCTAAGGGAACAGATCCGGCAACGCTTACAGAAGATAAATGCAAGGAGATCATAGCGAGCTCCGAGCCTACGGGACGTAAGAAAAGACGCAAATAATTTTATAGATTTTAAATTTCCGACCCTATTTTTTGACATTTTCATTTTTGTCACTAAATTAGCGGTCGGAAATTGTTATAAACTGTTACAATATGTCAAACTATCAGATTGACCAGATCGATCAGAAGATCCTTTCATTCCTCGTGAAGAATGCGAGAATGCCATTCCTGGAGATAGCACGTGAGTGCGGAGTCTCAGGAGCCGCTATCCATCAGAGAGTCAAGAGATTGGAGACCAACGGAGTAATCACCGGATCAAGACTTCTCGTAAAGCCTCAGGCACTCGGACTCAACGTCTGTGCCTTCGTCAGCGTATCACTTTCAGAAGCTAACAAATATCCGGAAGTAATCGAGTCATTCAAGAAGATTTCCGAAATTGTAGAGTGTCATTTCGTAACCGGAAAGCACGCCCTTCTCATCAAGCTCTTCTGCTTCGACCACGACCACCTTATGCAGATTCTTCTGAACACTATCCAGAAGATCCCTTACGTGCAGCAGACTGAGACCCAGATATCCCTTGACCAGGCCATCGAGAGACAGGTATGGGTAAGAGAATATAAGAACACGAGCTTCTCGGCAAGCGTCAGAAAAAGCAGAAAAGAGAACAAGGACTAAGCTTTGTCCCTCAACGATATCACCGCCTCGGCAAGAAGCAGGTCTTCCTGGGTGGTTATCTTGACATTAAGCCTCTCCCCCATTGTGTAGGAGAGGCTTTTTCCATATTTCTGCACCACAGAGGCATCGTCAGTGAACGAGGTGTCGTATGGAAGAGAATATGCCGATTTGAGCACCTCCGAATGAAATATCTGCGGAGTCTGGGCGGCATAGAGCACCGACCTGTCGGCCACAGCTCCCTCAACGGTACAGAGACGGCCATCTTCATTTTTGAGGACCTTCATCGTATCTATGCAAGGAAGAACCGGAATCAGAGCAGGTATATCAACGGCTTTCCGGAACATATCCCGGACAAGTTCTACAGAGACAAGAGGACGCACTCCGTCGTGGACTGCCACGACCGCCCCGTCAGGCACTTTCTGCAAGGCATTCCTTACAGAATGAAACCTTGTGATGCCACCTGGCACCGTAATCTGCGGACAGATGAAATTCTGCTCGAGGCAATGCCCGCGCCAGAAATCAATGAAATCCGGAGGAAGAACAGTCACGACAGTAATGTCCGGGCAGGCCTCCATAAATATCTCTATAGTCCTCTGAAGGATCATCCTGCCGCCGAGATCAAGAAACTGCTTCGGCCTGGAAGCTCCCATCCTGGATCCGCTTCCCGCCGCCATTATCACAACAAAATTCTTCCTTTGCATAAGCATTTCATCATTTTCGCAAAAATAATAAGAGTTTCCGAAAAATAATCCTCTCTAATTGAGAGTTTTTTTGTAATTTTACGCCCTAATTCACAAATCTGAAAAAAGAGACATAAGATATGGGATTCAATTTTCTTACACAAGAGCTCGCGATTGACCTCGGTACAGCCAATACGGTCATCTTCCAAAATGACCAGATAGTGCTTGACGAGCCTAGTATCGTGGCTATTGACAACAGCACCGGCAAGGCTCTCGCGCTAGGACAGAAAGCCAAGCTGATGCAGGAGAGGGAGAACCCGGGCATAAAGACCGTACGTCCTCTCAAGGATGGAGTCATCGCAGACTTCAACGCTGCGGAGATGATGATCCGTGGATTCATCAAGCAGGTGAACAACAAGCGCAGGTCACTCTTCACGCCGAACCTCAAGATTGTGGTCGGCATCCCTTCGGGAAGTACCGAAGTGGAGATCCGTGCCGTACGTGACTCCACAGAGCACGCCGGAGGACGCGACGTATATCTGATTTATGAGCCGATGGCTTCAGCCCTCGGTATCGGTCTCGACGTCGAGGCTCCTAAGGGAAATATGGTCGTGGACATCGGAGGTGGTACGACCGAAATCGCCGTCATCTCTCTCGGAGGTATCGTAGTACAGGATTCCATCAAGGTCGCAGGTGACGTATTCACAAATGACATCCAGATGTATCTGCGTCAGCAGCACAACATCAGAGTAGGTCAGATCACAGCCGAAAAGATCAAGATCGCGATCGGCGCCGTTATCCCTAACCTTGAGGAAGAACCGGAGCCATACGCAATCACAGGTCCTAACCTTATGACCGCGCATCCGGTACACGCGACCATCACCCATCAGGAGATCGCACACTGCCTTGACAAGTCAGTGGCACGTATCGAAAGCGGAATCATCCACGTCCTCGAGCAGACTCCGCCTGAGCTGTATTCGGACATCGTGGAGAACGGTATCCACCTCGCAGGTGGAGGATCCCTCCTCAGAGGACTTGCAAACAGACTCACAGAGAAGATCAACATTCCGTTCCACGTAGCGCAGGATCCGCTCAGGGCTGTGGCACGCGGTACCTGCCTCGCACTCAAGAATACCGACAATTACACATTCCTTATGAGATAAGGCCTTGCGTAGAAGCAATGTAATATATCATCTGATCAATGCAGCTATCTTCATCCTGTTGGAGGTAGCTGCGTTGAATATGCTCCGCAACAACGGAACCCTGCAGAACGTATGGTTCTCAAAGGGCATACAGGCGGTCAGCGGTACGGTATGGGGCAGCACACAGAACATCAGGCACTATTTCTCGCTGAAGAAAAGGAATGATGTCCTTGCTGAAGAGAATCACAGGCTCAGGGTGAGGCTCGCCGAGATAGAAGCTCAGACAGGAAAGACTCAGGCTTATCCGGAAGACGGAATTGCCGGAGGCTTCAGATATATTCCTGCAACTATCGTGAAGATAAGCAACAATACCCTGCATAACTATATGATAATCGGGAAAGGAAGCGAGGATGGAGTAAGCAAGGGTGCCGGCGTGGTGACAGGACAGGGAGCTGTAGGTGTGATAGATGCTGTCAGCCGCAACTTCTCATACGCCAGATCCTTCAAGAATCACGAGATGAACATCAGTGCAAGGCTCGGAGAAGAAGGAGCGGTAGGCCCGATGAGCTGGGACGGCCTCAGCAGCGACGGGGCTATCCTCAGGGAAATTCCTCTTCACGTTGAATTCGAGAAAGGCGACACTGTCTATACCAGCGGTTATTCATCCATCTTCCCTCCTGACATTCCGCTCGGAACAACGGGAGAGGCCAAGATCGTGAACGGAGCCACATACGACATCGAGATATCTTTGTTTGAGGATTTCGGGGCATTGAGATATGTGACCATCGTCGAGAACATCGGCGAGGAGGAAATCAAAAAGCTGGAGGAAAGCCTATGAGAATGAACCAACATTTCGGGATTTTATACTTCCTTCTGCTTATATGTCAGATAGTGCTCTGCAACTATTCGCCACTCGGGCCGTACATTATGCTGTCTATACTGCCTGCTATGGTGCTTTGTATCCCGCTGAAGATAAGCACCATAGGATGTATGCTCATCGCTTTCGGAAGCGGTCTGGCAGTCGATTGGCTGTCTGAAGGCCTGATCGGAATCAATGCGGCTTCGCTGGTACCGGTAGCCCTGGCGCGCAAGACTATCATAAGGGTATTCTTCGGAGAAGACCTCATAACAAGAAGCGACAGCTTCTCCTTCAACAAATACGGAATAGCCAAGGTTTCCGCCGCCATACTGACATCCATAGCTGTATTCCTCGGTATATACATAATGCTTGACGGAGCAGGGACACGTCCCCTCTGGTTCAATGCAGTATATTTCGGCGCATCTCTCATTTCCAACTGGCTTATCTGCCTCATTGTAGCGAATCTTCTTACACCGGACGACAGGAAATAGGAGGCATAGATGAAACTTAACAGGGAAAACAGACTGATAATCGGTCTCTGCACTGCAGCAGCCATACTCATAGCCAAGCTTTTCAGCATCCAGATAATCGATGACAAATACAAGACGGACGCTGCGAACAACTCTATGGTATATTCCACCATATATCCTACACGTGGCATCATCCACGACAGGGACGGAAACATCCTCGTCGGCAACAAGGTCGCATACGATCTTCTGGTCACCCCAAAGGAAGTGGCGGAATTCGATACGCTTGCTTTCTGTGAAGTGCTGGGAGTGGAACCGGAATTCGTCCGCGAGAAGATGCAGGAATTCTATAATAACAGAAGACGCATCGGATATCAGTCAGTGGTGATGCTCAAGCAGCTGCCTCCTGAAACCTATATGAAGTTCGCCGAAGTCGCATATAAGTTTCCGGGATTCAGAGGACAGGCTCGAAGCATACGTGAATATCCTTTCAATGCCGGAGGAAACCTTCTCGGTTATGTTTCCGAAGTTGACGCAGCCTTTCTGGCCAAGCATCCTGACGAATACAAATCCGGAGACTATGCCGGAAAGACTGGAATAGAGGCGGCCAGAGAAGAAGAGCTTCGCGGAGAAAAGGGTTACAATATATGGCTCAGGAACTCCAGGAACAGGATCGAGTCGAGATACAAGGACGGAGAGCTGGACAAGGAGGCCGTTCCGGGAAAGGACATCACGACCACCATCGACGCCGAGCTCCAGCATTACGGCCAGATGCTTATGGCCAACAAGGTGGGCAGTCTAGTAGCCATAGAACCCGCTACCGGAGAGATCCTTACGATGGTATCCAGCCCCGGAATAGACGTGGATATGCTCGCAGACATCGGACAGCACTATAAGGACATATCGACCAATCCATACAAACCGATGTTCAACAGGGCCGTGCAGGCATCATATCCTCCAGGCTCCGTATTCAAGCTCGTGAACGGCCTCATAGGCCTTCAGGAAGGGGTCCTTACACCGAACACCCTGTATCCGTGCAGTATGGGTTATCATTTCGGACGCAGCAAGCTCGGATGCCACGCACACAAATCGCCTATCAATTTCGAGGAGTCCATAATGATGTCCTGCAATGCATATTACTGCTACATCCTCCGCGACCTTCTGGAAAACCCGAAATACAAGGAGATAGACGAGGCTATGGACAAATGGAGGGAGTATGTGATGAGTTTCGGCTTCGGACAGAAGCTCGGTTCGGATTTCCCGTCAGAGCTCGGAGGCTTCATTCCTGATTCAAAGTACTATAACAGATACTACCGTAAAGGCGGATGGAAGGCAACCACAGTCATTTCCCTTTCTATCGGCCAGGGAGAGATCGGATGCACTCCTCTTCATCTGGCGAATCTTTGTGCCACCATCGCCAACAGAGGATTCTATTACACGCCACACATCATAAAGGATTCAGAACACGTTGAGATCGACCCTAAATACAAGGAAAGGCACTATACTATGGTCGATACCACTCATTTCCCTAAGGTAGTGGGCGGTATGTACCGAGCCGTGAACAGCGGTTTCGGCTCCGGAGGTACAGCAAGCATCGCAGCCGTGGAAGGACTGGACATCTGCGGAAAAACGGGTACGGCGCAGAACCCGCACGGACACGACCATTCAGTGTTCATCTGCTTTGCGCCAAGAGACAATCCGAAGATCGCTGTGGCTGCATACGTAGAAAACGGAGGCTTCGGTGCAACCTGGGCGGCTCCTATCGCCTCTCTCCTGACAGAAATGTATCTTACAGGAGAAATCAGCGAAAGCAGGAAGTCGCTTGAAGACAGAATCCTGCAGGGCAATCTTATGGACAGGGTTAAAGTAAGGAAATGATGAGAGATACAGGAGGACATAAAGGAAGAGGACTCGCCAAGACTATCGACTGGAAACTGGTAATATGTTATCTGCTTCTGGTGCTGATAGGCTGGGCCAACATCTATGCATCCGTGCACTCCTCAGAGCCAGCATCCATCTTCGACTTCGGCTGCAGGAGCGGAAAGCAGTTCGTTTGGATCATAACAGCACTTTGCATAGCATCCATAATCCTGTTCGTCCTGAGCCCGAGGGTCTATGAAGGCCTGTCCGTGCCGATATACCTCTTCGTACTAGCGCTTCTGATCGCTGTAATATTCCTCGGCATCGAGGTGAAAGGCTCGCGTTCCTGGTTTGCATTCGGTCCCATAAGATTCCAGCCGGCGGAAATATCCAAGATATCCACATCTCTTCTGCTGGCCACCATAATGAGCCAGCAAGGCTATAAGATCGGAAGAGCCAAAGACTTCATAATCACGGCATTGATCATCCTTCTTCCTATGATGATCATCGTCCTGCAGAGCGAGACAGGATCGGCTCTGGTATATGTCGGCTTCATCTTTATGCTGTACAGGGAGGGGCTTTCCGGATGGCTCATATTCCTTGTCGGTATGGCCATACTTTCTTTTATCCTGACCCTGACGGCATCACCATACGTCGCGATTCTGGTGGTGATATCAGTGGCATCTCTGTGCATCTGTCTCTACTCCGGACGCTTCAAGTGGTGGCTTATGATAGGTATCCCGCTCATCGCACTCTTCGCTGCCCTCCCGTCCATACTGGACCTCTGCACGAACAACATACTCGGAGAAGAAGGTCTGGCGGCATTGACAGCGGCAGAAGGAGACTATGAGGCTGCAGGACTGAGGGAACCGTTGTCCAACAAGATAAACCCGCTCTACATATTGCTTGGAGCAGCAGGGCTGTCGCTGCCTCTGGTAGTATTCACAGCCTATCGCGAAAGGAACGTGTTCTCGCATCTGACCGTGATATCTATGATTGCCGGCATCGCCCTCGTATTCTCAGCAGATTTCATATTCAACGAAGTCCTGCAGGATCACCAGAGAAAACGTATCGAAGTGCTTCTTGGAATGAAGGAGGACCCGACCGGAGTCGGATATAACGTAAATCAGTCTATGATCGCCATCGGCTCAGGAGGCGTATTCGGCAAGGGATATCTGAACGGTACGCAGACCACATACGGCTTCGTTCCGGAACAGAGTACCGACTTCATCTTCTGCACCATCGGTGAGGAATGGGGCTTCTTCGGATCCACCTTCGTGATCCTTCTATACGTATTCCTTATATGGAGGATAATCAGCAACGCCGAAAGGAGCAGGGAGGCATTTACGCGAATATACGGCTACTGCGTGGCCTGCTGCATATTTATGCATCTCTTCATCAACATAGGTATGACAATAGGACTGATGCCGGTGATCGGTATCCCGCTTCCGTTCGTCAGCTACGGAGGTTCGTCCCTCTGGGGTTTCACCGCCCTGTTGTTCATCTTCATTGCATTGGACCGCAACGAGAAGAAATATTTCTAACCTTTATCTACGGCATACAGCCATCTTGAAAACAAACCCTCCCACTCCTACGGAGCGGGCCCTTCCCTCTGCGGCCAGAGGGGTAGCACGGTTTTCAAGATGGCTGTATGCCGTAAATCAAATTACAGTACTATTCTCCAAACAGATAGCGGTGCTGCTCTGGGGTGAGGGTATCGATTTCGCATCCCCAGTAAGCCAGCTTGCGGCGGGCTACTTCCTGATCGATTTCAAGAGGCACATCGTTAACCATACGGCCCGGCTCACGGCAGATTGTTTCTGCATTCTCGGCCAGATATTTTGCACTGAGGGCCTGGATCGCGAATGACATATCCATAATCTCGGCAGGATGTCCGTCACCTGCAGCCAGATTTACCAGGCGGCCTTCTGCTATGATATAGATCTTATTGCCGTTCTCCAGTGTATATCCGGTTATATTCTTTCTCGCCGGCCTTACGTCTTTTGCAATCTCACGGAGCCCCGCGACATCCACCTCGCAGTCAAAATGGCCTGCATTGCAGCAGATTGCTCCATCCTTCATCTTAAGGAAATGCTCCTTTACAATGACTGCGTCGCAGCCCGTCACCGTCACGAATATATCACCGAGCGGTGCAGCCTGGTCCATCTTCATCACCTTGAAGCCATCCATTACCGCTTCCATCGCCTTGATAGGATCCACTTCGGTCACTATAACCTCCGCTCCGAGGCCCTTGGCTCTCATTGCAACACCCTTTCCGCACCAGCCATAACCTGCTACGACCACATTCTTGCCTGCAACAATGAGATTCGTGGTACGGTTGATTCCATCCCATACCGACTGTCCCGTGCCATAACGGTTGTCGAAAAGATGCTTGCAGTCAGCATTGTTTACGAGCATCATCGGGAAACGCAAAGCCTTGGCATTGTTGAGCTGGATGAGCCTGAGGATACCTGTAGTGGTCTCCTCGCATCCTCCGATCACGCCAGGAATGAGGTCCGCATATTCCGTATGCATAAGATTGACAAGGTCACCGCCGTCATCGATGATTATGTTCGGTCCCACTTCAAGAACCCTTCTTATATGGGCCTCATATTCCTCAGGAGTGGCATCATACCAGGCGAACACATTAAGACCGGCCTCAACAAGAGCTGCCGCCACATCGTCCTGGGTCGAGAGCGGGTTGCTGCCGGTCACATACATCTCCGCACCACCCGCTGCGAGCACCTCACACAGATATGCAGTCTTTGCTTCGAGATGAACCGAAAGCGCCACCTTCTTACCCTTGAAAGGAAGGGTCTGGCGGAACTCTTCCTCAAGCCCGTTCAAAAGAGGCATATGATGTCTTACCCAATCTATTTTCAGCCTGCCGTCCTGCCAGAGCTGCGGATTTCTTATTTCGCTTGCCATATAATGTATGATTTTATGTCATTGATCCCGCAAAGATATATATTTTTGGCCACAAAAAGCCGATTTTGACCACAATGGCACCGATTTGCCTGAATGACAGGACTTTTACTTTGCCGTTTGAAATGAGTTGCATATTTTTGCAGAAGATTACTTTTCAACTATGGGACTACTGACTGGAAAGACCGCTCTGATAACAGGAGCGACAAGAGGCATCGGAAGAGCGACGGCATTGATGTTCGCATCCGAAGGAGCTGACATAGCATTCACATACAGGTCGCAGCACGAGGCTGCCGAATCACTCAAGGCAGAAATCGAAGGTATGGGGGTACGCGCAAAAGCCTATACATCGGATGCTTCATCCTTTGATGACGCACATAAAGTCGTGGAGGATGTCAAGGCGACTTTCGGCCGCATAGACATATTGGTCAACAATGCCGGCATAACTAAGGACGGCCTTATGATGAGGATGGACGAGGCGCAGTGGGATGCAGTGATCGACACCAACCTCAAATCTGCCTTCAACTTCATTCACGCCTGCACTCCGGTTATGGCAAGACAGAGAGGCGGAAGCATCATCAGTATGTCGTCCGTGGTGGGAGTATCAGGCAATGCCGGACAATGCAACTACTCGGCTTCAAAGGCTGGCCTCATAGGCCTTTCCAAATCCATAGCCAAGGAGATGGGACCGAGGGGCATACGCGCCAACTGCATTGCTCCTGGCTTCATCGCCACCGATATGACCGGAGCTCTTCCGGAAAACATACGTCAGGAATGGGAAAAGCAGATTCCTCTCAGACGTGGAGGCCGTCCTGAAGACGTGGCGAAAGTAGCCCTTTTCCTTGCCAGCGACCTGTCTGCATACGTAACAGGACAGGTAATCAACTGCTGCGGAGGAATGAACTGCTGACAGAAAGACAATCATCGTATTTGCATAAAACCTAAACCCGATGTTCCGGAAGACCTATGTTTTTCGGAACATTTTTCTTTTTCTTATGTATTTTCAACTTTTCTTAAGTACGGTTTTTCTTTTTCTTATGCCCTTGTTCAAAAAGAATGGCTTTCTTGCCTGAATGATTGAAGGAATAAGAAAAATGCTTGCTGCGGCCTGGAACATATTGCTTCCGTCCGTATGCATAGTCTGCGGAAGGAAGCTTCTGCTGAATGAAAGACATATCTGCCTGAACTGCAGGATGGATATGCCTCTGACGTATTTCTGGAATATGCCGGTCAACCCGATGAGCGACCGTTTCAACGAAGTTATACAGAAAGACCTTGATTCTGCTCCCGAAAAGAGAGAAATCTATGCCCGCGCCGCTGCCCTCTTCTTTTACAAGAGAGAAAGCCAATACCGGAAAATCCCATATTTCATCAAATACCAGGGAGGAATCCGTGCCGCGGAACATTTCGGAAGAATGCTGGGCAAGAGGCTGGCTGCCAGCAATATATGGAACGACTGTAATCTCATAATACCAGTCCCTCTGCATTGGACACGAAAATGGAAGCGAGGTTATAATCAGGCCGAGATCATAGCCGGGTCCATAGCTGCAACTATGAATATACCCATACGCACCGACCTGCTGACAAGAAGACGGCGGACCATTACTCAGACAAAGCTGGACATAGAAGGAAAGGCAAAGAATGTAGCTGGCGCATTCGAAGTGACTGAAACAGCAGCAGAATTGATGAAGGAAAGACCCGACATACGCCGGATTGTCCTCATTGACGATGTCTTCACTACCGGTTCTACTTTGATGGCCTGCTTCACGGCTCTGCGGACGGTCTTCCCGCCTGACGTGAGGATCAGCGTGGCCACGCTAGGGTTTGTGGGAGAGGGATAAACCAGATAGTGTGCCGAGATTTGGCTCGGGGCACAAAGCAGGCTGCGCTAGCCCTTCGGCCTAGCTCGGGCAGTTTGCGTTGAGCGGCTGGCCGGCATATTTGCCAGCCGCGTGGACTCGCTGGATATGTCTCCAATCTCGCAATCGAGAACTGGCCAGGAAATCGGTCTTATTTCTGGCCATCGAGGGCTGAGTCTGTATGGCGGCCAGAAATTCGGGCTGTTTTCTGGCCGGCGAGGGTTGAAACAGGCCCGCGGCCAAGAAAAGGGCCATTATTCTGGCCAACCAATAGGATTTAAGGATGATTAAAATATAGGTATTTATGAAGAAGGATTATAGTGCTCTGAGTTTTTCAGAGAAGGAAAGAGTTTGCGAAAGCATATTTATCGCTAACGGTCCGTATTGGCATATGTATACTGACGGCACAATGATGCAGAACATCTTCTGCTGTGAGGAAGACTTCGCAACCGGGATGTGGGCTCTTGCAGCCTCATTGCATTTGAGCAAAAAAGTACGGGCGCTTACATTTGAATTGATGGGCAATCACGCCCACCTTATCGTAGCCGGGCAACGGGAGGATTGCATTAAAGCATTTGATCTGTTTGCAGCGAGACTCAGACAGGCGTTCCCAAAGAGACAACGCGCCATCGACTGGAGTAAGTTTAAAATGGACATCCTTCATATTGAAAGCCTCCAGGCACTACGCAACGAAATTATCTACGCCAATCGAAATGCATTCGTCGCCAATCCGGCATATACGCCAGACTCATACCCTTGGGGCGGAGGCTGTGCATATTTTTGCCACTGGCTGAAACACCTGACAACCACAGCATTAGGGGACTTACCGATCCTGACCCAACGGGCTATGCTACATACAAAGATAATAGCACCATTCAAGGATTTAAAAGTAATCAACTCAATACCCTTCATCCCCTCTTTCTGCGACATCAAACTCGGAGAAAGTATGTTCAGGGATGCACGAAGCTACTTCAATTCACTCACACGCAATGCAGAAGCATTCAGTCAGATAGCATCCCGACTCAAAGACACCATCTTCCTCACCGACGAGGAACTCTACTCAGTGATATGCTCGCACATCAGCAAAGAATACTCTGTCAAGACGCCCGCACAGCTCAACGCTCAGCAAAAGATCGACACCGCCCGCCAGATGCATTTCAGCTACAACGCCTCCAATCAGCAGCTCAGAAGAATGCTGCGGCTCAACCTGTCAATCCTGGAGGAACTGTTTCCATAAGTTTCAGTCCACTGAAAACAGCATTTCCGTAAACACAGCGGGTAAATTTCGTTCCTATCAATAAAATTTGGAGATGTACAAGGGAGTGCAACTGCTAGTTTTCTGTCATTCCCAATTGTGCGACTTTTATAACCACAGATTCACTTGGATATTGTTGTAATGAAATAGTCACATAAGCAATTCTATAATCACTGCTTTCATTAGGAGTTTTTGAATAAACTACGACTTCGTTGTTTGGCCTGATATCAACCTCCAACCATCTTTCAGAACCATAATAATCGATATTAACGTCGAAGCCTGGAACATTCGTAATCAACGTTCCTATTGAATGACCAACAAAAGGCTCGCTATCGAACGTCACGGAATCATATCCGTCAAAACTTAGGAACGGCTTAAATGCATACTGTTTGACTATGATTTCTGCATAGATGTCCGGATTAGCATCGGATACAATCTTTACTGTGGCAATTCTGTCAACCTGTTCTGAATTAGAATCCGCATAAACCACAATATCATTATTGCTCTTATCTATTTCCACTTGCGTAATCCACTCTGCATCCTCAGGGATCTCAATAGAATAATCATATATATTCGTGTTCAGACGTCCAACTGTTTTAGGCTCAGGATTTTCAGCATCAAAATATATGTATTGACGGTTTGAATCTCCAATCTTTATGGATACACCTTCCTGGGCGACTTTTGATATAAAAGCCATTATCAAAGACAAAGAAATTACTTGTAAATATCGGATCCAAGTCAGACGGATATACAAAAAACTCAGTAACTCTCATCTCAGACTCAGTGTTTTCACGTAAATACATATAGACATTGTTATCTGAGTCAATTTCAATTTCGGCCCATTTAGATTCTGGCTCACTTATAATGCTTATCTTATCAGATGGGAGATTCGTACGTATCGAGCATAACCGATATCGATTTGCTAGAGGACTGTAAAATTCGGCAACTTCCCCCCAATCAGAAATCTCTACATATCCATCATAGTTGCTTTGACAGATATCAATATCGCAGAAGACCTTTTCATTAGTTTCCGAGTTTATTCGAATTGAGGAATTCCGCTCATAGTCTGAATCAAGATTATCCGTCAGAGTCACATATACATCTACCCTTCCCGCTGCAAGATCTTGTCTGAGGTCAACTTTCGAGATCCAGGTTGCAGACTCTGGAATAAAGACCTCAAAATCCTTTACATTCGTATATATGGTAGCTACACACTGCCTAAAGGCGCTCAGAAAACATCTCCTACTGACAGTCTGCATCAACTTGGAGAAGTTGTTGAAGCGTGATCATTTGATGGTGATCTTGTCCTTCGGAACAAAATAGTAACGGACTATATCTGTCGCTACATCGGGATCGGCCGCAATGACCTTGCCGGCCTTCTTAAGGGCTCGACGAAGTCTATGGTGCTTGTAATGGCGGCGGAACCAGCCGTATCTGTGATTACGGTCACGAAGAAAGCTCAGGTCGCTTACTTCCACGACCTTTGTACCTGTCTTCTTATCCTTGTACTTTTTCATCCGCAATGCTGATTTATTGCAAATTTAGCGTATTTTTGCATTCAGTCAACTATGAAAAAGTCTGTTCTACATATACTCATCGGACTCATACTGCTTTCTGCAGGTTCCCAGCGTCTCTCGGCTCAATATGCGCTGGAATCATTTACGTTCGACACAGACATATATTCAATACGCGAATGCTGCATCCCGGGTTTTCACTATAAATACGATGATTATCTGCAATATGCTCCTGCGGCGTTGACTATAGGACTGAAGGCAGGTGGATATGACAGCCGCAGTTCCTGGGGCAGAATGCTGGTGTCGGATGCATTCTCTGCAGTCATTATGACAGGTGCGGTCAATGGGCTGAAATATTCAGTGCAGAGGCCCCGGCCTGACGGAAGCCGCAACAACTCCTTCCCTTCCGGACATACCGCCACCGCTTTTATGACAGCGACAATGCTGCATAAGGAATACGGGTGGAGAAGTCCGTGGTTCAGCATCGGAGGATATACTGCTGCCGCAATCACCGGAGTCTCGAGAATAATGAACAAGAAGCACTGGATGACCGATATTATGGCCGGAGCCGCCATCGGCATCGGATCCGTACATCTCGGATATTTCTTGACCGACAGGATATTCAAGGACAGGGGTCTGGATCCGTCCTTTTCCGACCCATCACTCATATATGATTCATCTGCAAAGCATTACGTCGCAGAACTCTTCTTCGGGCAACGCTTCATAATAGGTGCGGAAGGCCTGAAACAGATGGAGACCCTGCCGGTAAGAGGAGGCATCATCGGCCTGTCCACCGACATCCCTATCAAACCGGGCATCGGGCTCACAGGAAGAATCTCGGCAAGTTCTATGACATACGCCTCCGGATCCGCAGCACCTATGTACAGCACCCTGGCCGGAGGATTCTGGAACTTCAATTTTGCCAGAATACTTGAATTCCAGACACATCTTATGGCAGGCTGCGCCTGGCTCCAGAAGGAATCCGGTGTCGATCTTGCGGCCGGCATCGGTCTGAGCCTCATCACTGACAGCAACTTCAAAGTCAAGGTGTTTGCTGATTTCGAGTCCCTCTGCTTCAGCAGCACCCGTCCCTGGACCAATACAGTCATAGCCGGATGGAGCTCGGCCTGGTTCTGGTAACGCTTTGCAATTCCCGAAAATTAGACTATATTTGCATCCGGATTGCCTTGGTGGTGGAATAGGTAGACACGCGGGACTTAAAATCCCGTGGCCAGCAATGGCCGTACGGGTTCGATTCCCGTCCGAGGCACATCAATCCCTCTTGGATTTTCTTCCAAGAGGGATTTTTGCATAGAATCATTCGCGGTTTACAATAAATTTCACCACTTTTGTAAAAGTTATTCATAAGAGCAAGATATGAAAACAGTCAGAGTCGTAGCGGCAATAATAATCAGGGACGGAAAGGTGTTCGCTACCCAGCGCGGATATGGCCAGTGGCAGGGCTGGTGGGAGTTCCCGGGAGGCAAGATCGAGGCCGGGGAATGCCCTCAGGAGGCGCTGGTCCGTGAAATACGGGAGGAACTGGAAGCCGAAATCCAGGTCGGAGAGCTGATAGAAACCATCGAGTGGGACTATCCCGATTTCCATCTGACGATGCATTGCTTCGTATGCTCCCTTGTATCCGAGTCTATACATCTGAATGAACACGAGGATTCTGCGTGGCTCACCCGCGATACATTGCATTCGGTGAGATGGCTTCCGGCAGATAAAGGACTGGTTGACAGACTTAAAAAGATGATCTAAACGATTTTTTCATTATCTTTATCGGCGATAAATGTACATCTTTAACTTCTAAACTATAAGAATATGAAAAAGTATCTTGCAGAAATGGTGGGAACTATGGTTCTCGTACTTATGGGATGCGGCAGCGCAGTGATGGCTGGCGGAGCAGCCGCAGCTTGCGGTGCAGGCGTCGGAACACTCGGTGTTGCTCTTGCATTCGGTCTTTCAGTAGTGGCAATGGCTTACTGCATCGGCGGTATTTCAGGTTGCCATATCAACCCTGCGATCACTCTCGGAGTGTGGATGTCCGGCCGTATGAGCGGCAAGGATGCCGGAATGTATATGGTATTCCAGGTAATCGGTGCCATCATCGGTTCCGCTATCCTCTTCGCCCTCACATCTACAGGTGCAAATGATGCAGGCTGTACAGCAACAGGAGCAAACACTTTCGACGCAGGTGAAATGTGGCAGGCCCTCATCGCTGAGGTTGTCTTCACATTCGTATTCGTGCTCGTAGTGCTCGGCGCTACAGACGAGAAGAAGGGCGCAGGCAATTTCGCAGGCCTTGCAATCGGTCTCACCCTCGTGCTCGTACACATCGTATGCATTCCTATCACAGGAACATCTGTGAACCCGGCACGAAGCATCGGACCTGCTATCTTCGCAGGCGGACAGGCTCTCCAGCAGCTCTGGCTCTTCATCGTGGCTCCTTTCCTCGGTGCCGCCCTCAGCGCAGTCGTATGGAACTGCCTAGGCAGCGACTGCAAGTGCTGCAAGAAGGCCGACAAATAATATCGGCAGGCATACCGACAAGCCGCGTGCCCTGAATGGACACGCGGCTTGTCGGTTCCGGTCAATCATCCTAGAAGGTGACGGCCACTTTTATTACTCCATCCTCACGGTTTTCGAATATCCGGTAGCCTTCATCTATATTTTCCAAGGACACCCTATGCGTGATCAGAGGAGTGGTATCGATCAGGCCGCGTTCGATCAGCGAGAGGATTTCAGCACAGTCACAGCCATCCACTCCACCGGTCTTGAAAGTGAGATTCTTTCCATACATCTGAGGAAGAGGCAGAGTCTGAGGCTTGTCGTATAATGCCACCACTGTGACAATGGCATTCGGGCGGGCAGCCCTCCAGGCAAGTTCGAAGGTATCATCCGCGCCTGCCACCTCTATCACCACATCGGCTCCTCCCCTTTCGCACGTGGATGCTATATAATCAAGGCATTCCGACGGGGAAACGACCTCGACGGATGGATAATGATCGCGCACAAAATCCTGTCTTTCAGCAGATTGCTCACACACTATGATACGCGCAGGCTGTTTGAGCATAACGCAGAGCAGAGTACATATTCCTGTAGGGCCTGCGCCGATTATCAGCACGGTGTCATCCCGAGATATCTCCGAAATGCGGGCAGCCCAGAACCCGGTAGCAAGGACATCTCCCACCAGCAGAGCCTGCTCATCCGTTACATTGTCCGGTATCCTGTCGAGTCCCTGATCGGCGTAGGGTACGCGGACATATTCGGCCTGACCGCCGTTAATCCGGCATCCCAAGGCCCAGCCTCCGTTCGGATCAGTGCAATTATTCACATACCCGTTACGACAGAAAAAACATTCCCCGCAGAAGGTCTCTACATTGACCGTCACCCTGTCTCCCGGCTTGAAATTCCTTACTGCTTCGCCTGTATCTTCGACGATTCCGACCATTTCGTGTCCCACAGTGATTCCGGGTACTGCCCGAGGCACACTTCCGTGCCTGATATGCAGATCGCTGGAGCAGATGCTTCCGAGAGTCAGCTTTACCACAGCGTCACGGGGATCCTGAATCTGCGGACGCGGCTTGTCCGTCAACGCAAAATGTCCTTTACGGATATATGTATAAGCTTTCATCTTTATTTTCCTGTTACTTTCCATCTTACACGCCACACCCCATCTGCGAAAGAATGGCTGATGATTCTGAATGTTCCTATCTCTGAAGTGTTTGCCACGTGTGCCCCGATGCAGGCACATATATCATAATCCCCTATCCTGACGATCCTAAGCGTCTCGGACGCATCCTCTGGCAGCTTGCTCAGATCCACCATTGCAGCCGCCTGCTCCCTTCCGACATACTCGACTGTCACGTCAAGTCCGCGGTCTATCACTTCATTGACTGCATTCTCAATCTGAGACACCATATCCTCAGAAGGCTCAGAATCAAGTATATAGTCACATTTCGACTTTTTCCTTTCGATATGCGCATTCCTCGACCTCGGACATCCGAATATCCTGACCATCGTGGCATTCAGAATATGTTCGCAGCTGTGAGACTGCTCGTGCTCCAGCTTATTATGCTGATTCAATACGGGTGTTTCCATAATCATCTTTTTCTTCCTCAACAAAGGTAAATAAAAACCTCTGATTTTGCGACAAAGCGGAAGTTTGATAAATCATTATGAAAGTTTCTTAAATTTGCAGGAAACAAAACCTTTGCGACTGTGAAAAAACAAGACAATATTAAATGGGCCTTGCTGTCTGCCACAATTCTGACGATTATCTGCTCCTGCAACAAGCCGGAAGAAGATCCTGGATATGTATGGGAGCCTGAAGACAAGGTGGAATATGTGACGTTGCAGAAAAGGAGCGCGAAAAGAGGGGTAAGCTTCAATCTCGGAGATTTCCCATCCAATGATATTCCGCTTCTGGGTACAGGCTGCAGCTGGTCATATAATTGGGGACCTGGCACGACAGAGCAGGCATTCAGTCTGTTCTCGCGTTACGAAATGGATTTCTGCCCTATGGCCTGGAATGCAGCCTGGGATGAGGATGCCATACGCAAGCTCAAGGCCTCCCATCCCGAATGCAGGTACATCCTTGCCTATAACGAGCCCAACCTGAAGGATCAGGCCAATATGACCCCTAGCGCGGCCGCAAAAGACTGGCCGAGGCTTGTGAAGGCAGCGAAAGAGCTCAATATGAAGATCATAGCTCCAGCAATGAACTACGGAACGCTTTCCGGATACAGCGAACCCTGGAAATGGCTTGATGAATTCTTCGCACAGCCGGGCGTGAGCATCGACGATGTTGACGGCATAGCCGTTCACTGCTATATGAGCCATCCGTCCGCTATGCAATGGTTCATAGGTGAGTTCAAGAGGTATGGCAAACCTATATGGCTCACAGAGTTCTGCAGCTGGGAAGGCAATGTGTCGGAAAAGGATCAGATGAAATATATGACGGAGGCTGTGCATATACTTGAGTCTGACAAAGATGTATTCCGATATGCCTGGTTCATCCCGAGAAGTGACGGATCGCCTTGCCATAACAACCTTCTGGAAGCACCTGAAAAGGGGCTCACCCAGCTGGGAAAGATATATGTCAATATGTCCACCCTCGACAAGACGCTATGGTACAAGCCGGGACAGGTGATTCCTGCCGAGCATTACACAGGATACAGCGGAAGCATCAGCATTGCCCCTACTACCGATATCACAGGTCTGCTGCAGATATCCGGACTCGGCAGGAGCAATGCCGTGGAATATCAGACAGAACTTCCGGAAGACGGAGACTATACAATCGAGATACGGTATAATTCCGATGCCTCCAGTCATCTGGAATTCCGCCTTGACGGCAAGGAAATCGGAGTATCACAGCTGCCGAATACATATATCTCCTGGAGAAACCATAAAGTGACCCTGACAATGCCGAAGGGCCGTCACACCCTCAAGATTTCCGGAACGGAAGACACACAGGCCAAGATAAACTGGATCAGAATAACAGAATAAGAAAGTTACATAAATGAAAAGATCAGGCAACATAACACTCCTTTGCGGAGCCGCAGCTGTGATCCTCAGCAGCGTCATTATGCTATATCTTCTTAAGAACGAGACAGTTATGCAAATCACGACCGGTACATACGGAAGCCACATCTACAGATACGGGTTCGATACAGGAAGTCTGGAGTTCTCACTTCTGGAAAAGATCGAAGCGGAAAATGCTTCATACGCGATAAAGGATGCAGACAACATCTACGCGGTCAGCGAGACAGGCAATGACTCAGGCGCATACTCGTTCAGTCTGGGGGATGAAACTGCAATGACAGCCGACAAAAGGCAGACCGGTGCGGATCCCTGCTTCATAATGAGATATGAAGACTGGATTCTCACTGCCGACTACAGCGGAGGCTCCGTTACCGTTTTCCCTCTATGCGACGGGGTATTGGGAGACTGCATCCAGAGGCTTGAATTCCAAGGCGAGGGCCCTGTAGAAGGCAGGCAGGAATCCTCTCATATCCACCAACTGAAGCTCATCCCAGATACGGACTGGATACTGGCATCCGACCTCGGTGCTGACCGAATCCGTCTTCTGAGGTTCGAAGACGGCATCCTTATACATAAAGGTGATATTGTATGTCCTGCGGGAAGCGGTCCGAGACATTTGGAATTCAGCCTGGATGGAAAGACTCTGTACTGCATTTCAGAGCTTTCCGGAAATGTCCTCGTCTATTCGACAGGTGGCAATGAAAATCCTGAATTCACCCTCATCCAACATATCCAGGCCGATGAAGTAAATGCCGGAGGCAGCGCAGACATACATCTGCATCCTTCCGGGAAATACCTGTACACATCCCACAGGCTTGATAATGACGGGATTGCAATATTCAAGACACTTCCTGACGGAAGGATTGAAAAGATCGGATATTCAAGGACAGGCAGACATCCCCGGAACTTCTGCATCAGTCCGGACGGAAGCCTGCTTTTCGTTGCCTGCCGTGACGACAGGATCATCCAGGTATTCCATATAGAAGATGACGGCCATCTAACCCTCACGCCATCTGTCCTGTGTTTCGAGGAAGATATGCCGTCAAGCATCTATATCACTGATTAAAAGCCTTCAATCTAGAACGGGAAGAAGAGCGGAAGTACGAAGACCATCACCACTCCCATCAGGATCTGGAGAGGGAGACCGACCTTGACATAATCCATAAATGTGTATTGTCCTGCTGACATCACCAGGGCATTAGGTGGTGTGGAGAAAGGAGAGGCGAAGCACATACTTGCCGCCACTGTCACCGCAAACATAAACGGAACCGGGCTCACACCTATCTGCATCGCACACTGAAGAGCAATAGGAGCCATCAGGACGGCAGTAACCGTATTGCTTATGAAGATGGTCATAACCGATGTCGCAGCATAGATTCCGGCAAGAAGGAGACGTGGTCCGCTGCCTCCAAGACCGGTCACGATCCCATTTGAAATCATTTCAGAAACACCCGTCTTTTCCAGGGCTATGGACATAGGAAGCATAGCGGCGAAAAGCACGATGGTCTGCCAGTTGATGGTCTTGTAGGCCGCCTCCACATTACGTACACAACCGGTAATCACCATCAGTACGGCAGCCAGAAGCACAGATGTCACAGGAGCGACAGGAATGCTCTCCACCACCATCATCACGATCATAGCTATCATAATCGCGGCAGCTATCGGAGCCTTATGGTCGAGGGTAACCTTGGCAGCTTCCTGAAGAGGCTCGCCGAGCACCACCCAGTTGGTGGACTCATTCTTCATTCTGGCTATATCCTTCCAGGCTCCCTGCACCAGAAGCACATCACCGTCCTGCATCTTCACACTTCCGAGGTCGTTGAGTATATAATCTTTCTTTCTTCTGATACCCAGCACATTGACGCTGAACTTGCTGCGGAATCCGGCATCCACTATGGTACGGTTGACCATTGATGATGAAGGCATTATAAGGATCTCTGCAACACCTATATCGAAGAAATCCAGAGATGCATTTGATGAACTTCCGTCGATCTCATCCGTATGCTTGTCAAGAAGTCTGAGCGAATAGTCCTCGGCAAACTTCGTGATCATTTCCGGATCGCCTGAAAGATAAAGCACGTCATTCTGCTTAAGCACGAGGTCAGGAGACGCAAGCTGCTGATTTACAGTACGCACGAAACGGTTCTGACCGGTACTGCGTCGGAGTTCAAGCACATTGATGCTGTACTCTCTATAAATATTCAGATCTACTACTGTCTGCCCGATGGCCTTCGATCCGTGATCCTTGATGTGCACACGGAACAGGTTATCGGAGATTCCGTATTCATTGACGAGTTCCTTAAGGGACTTCCCTCCCTTTTTCTTATCCTTGGTCTTTTCTTTTCTGGTAAGCATCCTGGTGGCCGGAAGCAGGTAGAGGATACCTACAACAAGGGTCACCAGACCTACAGGAAGGAAGGAGAAGAAGCCGAGAGGCTCGAATCCTGCAGATGCGAGGGTATCGCTGACGATAAGGTTAGGTGGCGTACCGATAAGGGTCATCATACCGCCCATACTGCTGGCGAATGCCAGAGGCATCAGAAGACGGCGCGAAGATGTTCCGGCAGCCGCAGCCATACTCACCACGATCGGAAGCATCAGAGCCACGGTTCCAGTGTTGCTGACAAACATTCCGATGGCCGACGTAACTATCATCACGAGAAGGAAAAGTCTGAGTTCGCTGTTTCCTGCGAGAGTCATAACCTTGCTTCCTATCATCTTTGCAAGACCGGTCTGGAATATACCTCCTCCGACTATGAAAAGGCCTATCATCATTATCACAGTCGTATTGGAGAAGCCCGACAGAGCCTCTGCTGGGGTCAGGATCTGACATAGAAGAAGCGCAAGAAGAGCGCAAAGAGCCACCAGGTCGGAGCGGACCTTGCCGCTGACGAACAGGATGGCTGAAATCAATAGTATTATCAGTGTTGCTATCATATCGTGCAAAGTTACGAATTAAAACGGACACCTTTTATGCCTTCAAGGGCACAGACAATGTATTTTTAACCTCTCCGATAACAAATATGCTGTGCAGAGAGCCTATGCAGTCCATATCTCCCAGTGTCCCGAGAACAAACTCCTGGTAAGCCTGCATATTCCGTGCATAAATCTTCAGCTGATAGTCATAATCACCGGAAGTATTGAAGCATTCCACCACTTCGTCGATATCCGCTATCACCGATGTGAACTGTCTGCTGAATTCCTTGCTGTGATGCTTGAGGCGCACATTGCACAGGACCATTATCCCGTTGCCTGTCTTTATAGGGTCCACGACAGCCACATATTTCTTTATATATCCTTCCCTTTCAAGGCGTTTCTGCCTTTCAAATACAGGCGACGGAGAGAGATTCACCTTCGCCGCAAGTTCCTTGGTGGTCAGCTTGGCATCCTTCTGCAGTTCACGCAGGATCAGAATATCTATCTTGTCTAATATTTCCATAAAACCGGGCATTACACAGAATATTATTCTGTATTTATAATAATTTTAAGCAAAAATAGAATATTTTCCCGAATAATTCAGAAAGATTGCATATATAAATGCAATATACCATCTTTGCAGCCCGATAAAGGAAGAAAAACATTATCTTTGCACGTTTTTTCGGTAATCCCCTAACCGATTGATTATATGATTAAAAAGGAATATATACATAACGATATTTTCGAGTTCGAGGCAGGAGGGAGTATATGCGGTCTGAAGGTGGTTTATCATTGTTCTGAACGCGAATGGCAGAAGGACGACCAGAGGAAGGTGATATGGATATGCCACGCACTGACAGCCAACTCCGACGCCGAGGACTGGTGGCCGGAGCTGACAGGTCCGGGAAAGCTTTTCGATACGGAAAAGTATTTCATCGTATGCGTCAATATGCTCGGTTCGGCCTACGGTTCTTCGGGTCCGTCTTCGATCAATCCACAGACCGGTTCGCCATATTACTTCGATTTCCCTCTGATCACCGTCAGGGACATCGTCCGCGCAAACGACCTTGTCCGTCAGCATCTCGGCATCAGGCACATCGACTTTATGGTCGGAGGCTCTATCGGAGGATTCCAGTCTGTCGAATGGTCCATTATGCAGCCGGAAGTCATCAAGAGAGCGGTATATATAGCTTGCGGAGCGAGGGTGACACCTTGGCTTACAGCATATAACGAATCTATGAGGATGGCTTTGGAAGCTGACCCTACTTTCCGCGAATGCGCTTCACTCAGGGGTGGAGAGGCCGGTCTGAGATGCGCACGAAGCATTGCTTTGATATCATACAGAAGCTATGAGGGATACAATGCGACCCAGTGGGAAAAGGATGAAGACTGCCTTTTTGCAGATCGCGCGGGGTCATACCAGAGATATCAGGGAAAGAAGCTCTCCGACAGGTTTGACGCTTATTCATATTACTATCTCTGCGCTTCGGTGGACAGCAACAATGTCGGCAGAGGACGCGGAGGAGTGGAAAAGGCACTCGGCAGCATAAGGACAGAATGCACTGTCATAGGCATCGACAGCGACCGTCTTTTCCCTGTAGAAGAACAGAAATTCATAGCGGCTTCCATCCCGGGAGCGGTATATCACGAAATCACATCAAAGTTCGGTCACGACGGTTTTCTCCTTGAAAATGACCAGCTTACCAAAATAATCGAACCTTTATTGCCGTAAAAAATATGCAGGTACTTAAATTCGGAGGCTCATCGGTAGCCGATGCACAGAATATGTCGAAGGTGGTCGATATCGTCATCAAGGCGGTGGACCGCGACAGGACCATACTGGTTGTCTCTGCCATAAGCGGATGCACCGACACTCTCATCAAGATCGGTACGCTTGCCTCGGAAAGAGATGAAAGCTACAAGACTCTCATAGACAATCTCCAGCAAAGACATCACGACATCATCAACGAACTGCTCCCGAGAGAGAAGCAGAACGAGTCACTCGCAGTGTGTGATTCTCTCTTCGACTCTCTCAGAAGCATCACACAGGGAGTATTTCTTCTCGGCGAACTTTCACCGGCAAGCCTGGATGCCATCCAGTCATTCGGTGAACTCTGGTCAACGAAGATACTTGCTACAAAGCTGGCATCCATCGGCATCTCCACCAAGTGGATCGATTCACGTCAGATCATCCGCACCGTAGCCAAGGGTGACAAGAATGTCGTGGACGTACAGAAGACATACTACAGAGTGAACGAAATGGTGGAAAGCAACCGCATCACCCAGCTCTTCGTTCTTCCGGGTTTCATCGCATCGGACAAGCAGGGACGCACCACGACACTCGGACGCGGCGGCTCAGACTACACTGCCTCTCTTTACGCAGTGGGCTGCAAGGCACGCGTGCTCGAGATCTGGACAGATGTTCCGGGTATGATGACCTCGAATCCGAAGGTCGTGCCAACAGCACGCACCATCAGCAACATCTCATACAAGGCCGCCCAGGAGCTCTCCCATTTCGGAGCAAAGGTAATCTATCCTCCTACAATCCAGCCGGTTGTGGCCGAAGGCATTCCTATCTATGTCAAGAACACATTCGACCCTGAGTCACACGGCACGCTCATAGAAAAGCATCCGCCTCGCAGCAAGGACTCCGTCATAGGAATATCGAACTCCGACAACATCGCTCTTCTCAGCCTTGAGGGCAGCGGTATGGTCGGCATTCCTGGTTTCTCGAGCCGTCTTTTCGAGACCCTGAGCCAGAACGACATCAACATCATCCTCATCACTCAGGCTTCATCCGTGCACACTATGTGCATCGCGGTTTCTGAAAAGGATGCAGAGAAGGCCCGTGAAGCAGCTGACAGATGTTTCGCATACGAGATATCCCTCGGAAAACTCAATCCGCTGAAGGTAGAGAAGGGATATTCGATCGTGTGTCTTGTAGGAGACGACGTTCTCAACCAGACAGGAGCGACTGGACGTATGCTTGCTGCTCTCGGACGCAACAGCATCCCTGTCAGGGCTACGGCACAGGGGTCTTCGGAAAGAAACATCTCCGTGATCATTTCTTCTGACGACGCTGAAGCTGCAATCCGCACCATCCACAATGAATTCTTCGACCGCAGGAGCGGAAAGGACATCAACCTCTTTATCGCCGGATTCGGCACAGTGGGAAGGGCTCTTGTAGATATCATAGCGAAGAACCGCGAGAAGATTGCGGCAAGAACAGGTAGAAGGCTCCGCATCTGCGGACTGTCCAACAGCCGCCGCTTCATCATCAACAAGAACGGCCTGGACCTCAACGACATAAAGGCTCAGCTCGACAATGGCGAGAGCGCTGCAGATGAGGCATACTTCACCCAGCTCGCATCACTCTCACTTGAGAATTCCGTATTTGTTGACTGCACGGCCTCTGCCGACATCGCTTTCAAATATATGAACCTCTTCAAGAGAGGATATTCTGTAGTAGCCTGCAACAAGATAACATTCTCCCTGCCATACGTCCAGTATGCGGCATTGAAGGAAGCGGCAATCGAGATTGGAGCAACGCTCCGTTATGAGACAACAGTAGGAGCCGCACTTCCTATACTTGAATCAATCTCAAGAAGTGTCCACAGCGGAGACGAGATCGTACGCATCGAGGCAGTACTCAGCGGAACATTGAACTATATCTTCAGCAACTACGCCGGAGGTGAGGGAGGTACATTCGCCGAAGTGGTAAGGAGAGCGCAGGATGCCGGTTATACCGAGCCGGATCCAAGGCTTGACCTCAGCGGACGGGACGTTCTCAGAAAACTCCTCATCCTTTCACGTGAGGCTGGCGTTCCACTCGACGAGAAGGATGTGCAGATATCCCCTATTCTTGGAGAAGAATTCTTCGAAGGAGATGTCGATGCATTCTACGCGAAGCTCGCAGAAAACGAGGAAATGTTCGCCGCACGCTACAACGAGGCGGCATCCAAGGGTCTGAGACAGCGTTTTGTGGCATCATTGATCAAGGACGACAGTTCCCCTCTCGGATATCGCGCAAAGACCGGTCTCGAAGCTGTTTCTGACGAACATCCGCTGTTCAGCCTCAACGGAACTGACAACTGCGCCATCATCCAGACCGACTTCTACCCGTCTCCACTGGTTGTACAGGGAGCAGGTGCTGGCGCATACCAGACTGCATCTGGAGTCCTCAATGACATCATCGTTTAAAAACAGTTCTAGTGAAGATTCGTTCCGAACAGTTCACCAGAACATCCGAAAAATAACTGAAACAACTGTTTTACCATAGTTCCAGTGAAGTTCAATACATCAAAGTTCACTGGAACAAAAAACAAAATTATGGAAAAGAAGAATTACAGGTTCGAGACCCTTCAGGTAAGGGCCGGACAGGAGATAGACCCGGTATCGAAGGGTACAGCAGTGCCGATATATCAGAGCACCGCATATACTTTCGACGATATGCAGTACGGAGCGGAGCTTTTCGAGCTCAAGCGTCCGGGCAACATATATACACGTATCACCAACACCACCAACGAGGTGTTTGAAAAGCGTATGGCAGCCCTCGAAGGAGGTGTGGCCGCCGTTTCGACAGCCTCAGGCCAGTCAGCGGTATTCCTCTCCATCACCAACATCTGTGGTCCTGGCGACAACATCGTGGCCCAGCCTTTCCTTTATGGAGGTACATTCACGATGTTCGCCATCACCCTCCGTGATATGGGTATCGAGGTACGCTTTGCAAAGAGCGACAGCGCCGCAGACCTTGAGCCACTTGTTGACGGACGTACAAAGGCAATCTTCCTCGAGAACATCGGCAATCCGGCATTCAATATCCCTGACTATGAGCCTATCGTGGAGATGGCACGCAGGAAGGGCATCTGCGTGATGGTTGACAACACTTTCGGTATGGGAGGATATCTTTTCCGTCCGTTCGAATGGGGTGCCAATGTATCCATCCATTCTGCAACCAAATGGATCTGCGGACACGGAACAGCCCTCGGCGGAGTGGTTGTTGACGGAGGCAACTTCGACTGGACACCTGAGAAATACCCGCTTCTGGCTGCCCCATCCGAGAGTTATCACGGTCTGGTTTACAAGGAAGTGTTCGGTGATGCAGCATTTGCCGGACGTGTACGCGTGGACGGTCTCCGCAACATCGGTCCGGCCGCTTCACCTTTCAATTCATTCCTGATGCTTCAAGGTCTGGAGACTCTTTCATTGAGGGCAGAACGTTGCTGCGACAATGCACTTGCAGTAGCAGAATTCCTTGAGAAGCATCCGGCTGTCGAGAGCGTTAACTACCCTGGCCTCAAGAGCAATCAGTACCACGAACTCGGATGCAAGTATCTGCGTCACGGATTCGGTGGAGTGCTCACATTTCGTGTGAAGGGAGGTTTCGACGCAGCTGCCGCACTGGTTACCCGTCTGGAGCTCATCCTGCACGTAGGAAGTGTTGGAGATGCCAAATCACTCATCGTACATCCGGCATCCACAACCCACTCCCAGCTCAGTCCTGAAGAGCAGGTAGCCGCCGGTGTTTATCCTAATATGCTTCGTCTCAGCGTCGGCATAGAAAATGTCGATGACCTCATCGCCGACCTTACCGCAGCATTGTAGCAACTGATATTGATTGTCATTTCCAGCAAATTACATTGTCATTTCGAGCGAATTACATTGTCATTTCGAGCGAAGTCGAGAAATCTATAAAAGAAATATGTACAACACATACTACACATATATAATGTCAAGTCCAAACAACTCAACATTATATATTGGTGTGACAAATGACATAGAACGAAGGGTTACAGAACACAAAAGTGGATCGATTCCTGGATTTTCACAGAAATACAATTGTTGCAAACTAGTATATTACGAAGAATATTCTGATATCAATCAGGCTATTGAACGAGAAAAGAAGCTGAAGAAATGGAGGCGGGAGAAAAAAGAATGGCTTATTAAAACATTGAATCCAGATTTAATGGATTTAGGTAAGAATATCACCATATAGATTTCTCCACTCGCTACGCTCGGTCGAAATGACAAGAGGTACACCTCCGAAAAAGTGATATGTTTAGAAATATTAATTAAAGTTATAAGGTAAGAAAACTTCGAGCGAAGCGATAGTAAGTCCTCCTCCCGAGGAGGAGGATTTAGGAGGAGGGTAACGTAGAAATATTTTCATATTTATGCACATCCTCCGAAATAGTGATAAGTTAAGAGATATTAAATAAAGTTATAAGGTAAGAAAATATGAAAGTAGCTGTAGTGGGTGCCACTGGACTGGTAGGCACCAGAATGCTGGAAGTACTCGCAGAGAGGAACTTCCCTGTAACGGAGCTCCTTCCGGTAGCTTCTGCAAAGTCTGTAGGACGCAAGATCACATTCCAGGGAAAGGAGTGGACAGTAGTAAGTGCTGAAGACGCGATAGCTGCACGTCCTGACCTCGCACTCTTCTCGGCAGGCGGAAGCACATCTGCGGAGCTCGCACCTAAGTTCGCCGAGGTGGGAACACGCGTTGTGGACAACTCGTCGCACTGGCGTATGGATCCGACAAAGAAGCTTGTGGTTCCGGAAATCAACGGAGATGTGATCGGGAAGGATGATATGATCATCGCAAACCCTAACTGCTCGACCATCCAGATGCTCCTTCCGCTCTGGCCTCTTCACAAGGCCTATACGATCAAGCGCATAGTTGTGTCAACTTATCAGTCGGTTACAGGTACCGGTTATAAGGCTATGGATCAGATGACAGCTGAGCGTGCAGGCGGAAAGTGGGGCGAATATCCTGCAGTCTATCCGCATCCGATCGACCAGAACATCCTGCCTCATATCGACTCATTCCTTGAGACAGGCTATACCAAGGAGGAGATGAAGATGGTCAACGAGACCCACAAGATCTTCGCAGACGACAGCATAGGAGTATCTCCTACTACAGTCCGCGTGCCTGTCCAGGGTGGTCATTCAGAATCCATCAACCTCGAATTCGAAAAAGACTTCACTCTTGAGGATGTCCGCAGGATTATGGAAGAGACTCCTGGCGTCACCCTTCAGGACGATCCGGCAAACAACGTCTATCCGATGCCTCTCTATGCCTGGGGTAAGAACGATGTCTTCGTAGGACGCATCCGCAGGGACCCTTCAGTCAAGTACGGCCTCAACTTCTGGTGCGTAGCTGACAATCTCCGCAAGGGAGCGGCGACAAACGCTGTCCAGATTGCGGAAAAACTTATTGAAAAAGGATTCCTCCCTAGGGAGTAAGACAATAAGAGCAGAGAGGTTCATATCCCGTCTGCTCTTATTCTTTTTCACCCGGCGCAGATATCGGCAGCCTGTAATATGTGGAGCCATAGCCGGCCCAATATCCCAAGCCACCCGTCACATTTGATCGGATCGCATTCGAAACGGGGAAAAAAGGATTTCTGGAGAGCGACTGGATTTCTTCAAAACCGTCCCAATATCTCCAGGAAGCCTCATCCATCGTACTGAAACGCACATAGACGACATCATCCTCCTCAAAATACTGATCGAAATCACTCTCACGCACGCTTATACCGTTATAGACCGACACCTCATTCACCCCGTCCGTGAGCACTTCATCATTCACAAGACCCAGGAAAGAGGACATATAAGTACTGTCCTTCCCCTCTCTCTTTACAAAGAACTTATAGAAATCCTTCCCAGAGGAATCATCTTTCATTCCAGCTACAATCTTGTATTTCCCGGGCGAGACCTGTTCCGTCCTCAGATATTCAAGCTCCTTTGATTGCGGTATCGTAGTTGAAGCCGTTATCCGCCGGTCTTTATATTCGGCCTTGAGAGTATAGGTCTTCCCTACCTGGCCTCGCATCTTAGCCGTGGTATAGGAATATGGAGGTATGAATCTCTCGTCCGGACCTCCCGTCAGCACGACCTCCTTGTCACCGTCGGATATAACCACCTTTCCCCACCTCACTATATGCTCCTGCAATGACTCCATATCCTTGCTGCCTGTGGTCACCGGAACTGATGTACTGAGCAATACGACAGGAAAGCCGTCCTCTTCTATCCAGCCTTCCAGCACAAGCTCGGATTCCGCTTCAGGCAAGCGGATATCCACGCAGCTGAAGCAGCACACACAAGCGGCTAATATTCCCAACAATCTCTTCATCGCATCAGAATTTATGATAATAGCTTATCGACGGCATCATTCTCATAAAGAAGGCCATAGGCCTGTAGCTGAATGTCCCGTCATCTATATTGAGCCTCCACATAATCTCGTTCTTTCTGGCAAGAACATTATACACGGAAATATTAAGTCCGTTTTCCTGCCTGCCATCTTTTCTGAAACTGAAGTTTACAGAGAGGTCTAGCCTGATATAAGGGCGCAGACGGGAAGAATTGTATTCACCATACTTCGTAATAAGATTGCCTGCAGACAGATAGAATGACTCAGGAGCGGTAAAGGGCGTTCCCCCAGCACATACAAAGGTACCGGAGAACTGCCATTTTTCATATTCGTATGAGCATAATGCATTCAATTCATATATTCTCTCGTGGCTTGCCGGATATACGGAAGGATAATCCGGGTCATCAAAGGTCCTGAGAGCCCGTCCCACAGCACAGCTGATCCATCCTGTCAGACTGCCGGACTGCTTGTGGATCATCAGGTTAACCCCATAATTCATACCGTCTCCCTTCAGAAGATAGCGGTCCAGGTCATATTCTGAATTAAGCAGATCGAAGAGATCGCCATTATATTCCACCTGATTGTAAAGTCTCTTTCCATAAGCCTCCATACTGAGCCGGTACATATCGTTCTGCAGGCCGACTTCATAACTCAAAGAGCCGGAAAGGGCACTTTGAGGAAGACTGTGGCTGCCTGCCATAAACCAGAAATCTATAGGCAGCCCGATATTGGAAAGTCCCGTCTGGAAAAGATACTGATGCTGATAGGAATATGACGCTGTCACCTTTCCCATCTGATAGGCATTATATGATAGCGAGACCGCCGGAGAAAGGCCCCAGAAGGTCTTGTTCTCCGGACTGAGATAGCAGCTTGCCTTCACTCCGGCATTCACCTCAAAACGTTCTCCTAAGGTTCTGGAATAATCGGTATAAACATCAAATTCAGCTGCGGTCTGCAATTCTGAATCATCAACATCCATATTTCCATTGAGATTCTTTTCCGGAGCCTGAGGCCTTACCTTGTATAGGGTGACATCCGCTCCGGAAACGAAATCCTTCCACTGTATCTTCCCTTTATATCCTGCTGTTCCTATCGAAGAAGGCACCTTCAATGATGAGCCATCCTGATAAAGAGACGCGTCCACCCCATAACCGGAAACATACATAGTCTGATTCAGCACATAATCACCCGCCGTATGCTCCCAATGCAGCGCACCAAGATGATTGCCCCACGCGACTCCAAGATCCACATTATAGTTGCCGGCTCCGAGAAATGCCTTGTCATTGCCCAGATAGGCATCAATCCATATCTTGTCTCTGCTTCCTGCATCGATATGATATGTGAGGTTATAGTCGCCGAAGCCATACCTCATAGGATTTCCATCCACTCTCAGCCATCTGCCATACAGCATATTCAGGAATGACCTTCTGGCTGACAGATGAACGAAAGACCTTTTTCCTGCCTTGAAGGAAAGTGTGCCTTGAGCTGACATTATGCCGATGGAAAAATCGCCACGGACCTTTCTGTCCAGCGAATCCGGCAGCACCATACCGATGAAGCCTCCCAGTCTGTTGGCCACAGATGAAGAGACCACAGAACGCCGGAACTTCATCTTCGGATAATGAGACGGATTAAAAACCGAAAACAAGCCGAAAAGATGATTCGCGCCATAGACAGGCACACCACCCGACGCGATATAATTATGTGCATTGTCACATCCCTGGATATGGATGCCCGAATCATACTCTGAAGCCGTCTGCACGCCGGCAAAATATTTCAGCATATTCATAGGATCCGTATTTCCCAGGATTTTCGGATAGTTCTGAATCTGAGAAAGATCCATCTCCAGCTCATTTCCGGCGACGGACTTCAGCGCCGACGTATGTCTGTGAGAAGAGAATACCGCACTGTCCAGATCCATATATAAAGAATCTGTTTGCGCCAGAATCTCCAAAGGACAGGCCAGGAAGGTCCACAGCGCAAACAGCAGTATAATATTTCTGTTCAGTTTCAAATGAAGCCGATTCTATTCATAGACATCTTCGACCATATCCTCGTAATCGTAGATGAAGTCTTCAAAATCCTCTACAAGATCCTCGAAAATGCGGTCGTCGAAATAATCATAGAAGAAATACCTTGATCCATCGCCAAAGACCAGCACCGGCTCGATCCAATAGAACTCATCACCATAGCCGTTGTCTTCAACGACCGGATCAAACTCTACAGATGCCTGTCTTGTCGAAGTTCCGTCATAATAAACTCCGAGATCCACCAGTCCGGTCACCCTTTCCGCTGCCTTTTCACAATCTTTTTCAGAATCAAACTCATCCTCAAGGTATCCTGAGAGCTTATTGAGATCGCGACAGGTGCCCTTGATCTGGAGTTCTCCCAGAACATTAAGCTCTACTTCAACCTCTCCGTCCCAATCTTCAATATATACATAACCATCCTCATCTTCGTCATACTCAAGTTCAGCCTTTTCCTTCAGTGACTGAGAGAAGATGAAATAATCACCCTTCCTGAGAGACTGCGAGAACTCGACCTTACCTGTCGAAGCATCGTATGAGGCGTTCTTGAGAGTCAGTGCAAGATCGTCGATCTTTATTTCGGCCTCGACCCCGATCTGATCTTTTTCAATATCAACTCCATCCTTGCTGACTTCGTAATCGAACTTCACTTCAACTTCAGCGAAGAACCTGCCGTTCCTCTTCACTTCAAGAGAGAGTGAAGCCGGAATCTCTACCGTAACATTATATACATCAGTATATTCGATATCCTCATAATAGTCATAGTAAGTCTCAAGGAACTCTCCGAGGAAAACCTTCTTAAGGCGCTTCGGAGTAACGACAGCCTCCCAGTCTTCGCCATCCACATCCTTTATTATCACTTTCGTGATGTCAGATTCCTCGTACCTTGCCTCATTCTTGTCCAGAGTCACGATACCGGTACAGTTTGAAAGGAACAGGGTATATGTATATTGCCACTTATATTCTCCTTTCTGTTTCTCATCATACAGGGTCTCGGCTATATCCTCACCTGCATCTTCCAGATCGCTCCAATCATAATCCTCATCAGTGAAGTATCTGTCACAATGCGAATACATCACCTTGCTGAGTTCCATCATATCCTCATACTCATCAGCAGGAAACATATCCATAAGCTTTGTCGCCACCTGCTCAAGCTTTAGTTTCTGAGTCTCGTCATCAAGGACATCATTCTTGTCAACGATTATATCATCAGGATTGATTATTACAGGGCCGTCAGTCCCGTCTGCATTCTTCTGGTCACACGATACAACTGCAATGCAGAGGCATAAAAAAAGAAAAAACAACTTTTTCACGATACAATTAATTTAATAAATACGAAATGGTAAAGTAAATACAAAGACTTCAGCGGTCAAAGTTAGACATTAATTCATAATATTCAAACGGAAGGGCGTACCTGCTCATTTCTGATTTAATTTAGCTCTTGCAGAGGAATTATTCATATCTTTGTAGAATTAACAATATGACTTTGAAATGGAAAAGAGATTTCTAAGCATTCTTGCTGCTGCCGTCATCGCATTCATCGGCTGCGGAGAAGAGAATACAGGCATACACGACCCGGTGGAACCCGATGAGACCGGAATCCCGGAGATCCCTGCCGATCCACAAAAGGAGAACACCTCATTCACACACCGGATAATGCTTCTGCAGCACACCGGAACATATTGCCCTAACTGTCCCAAACTGATGTCTTCACTGAAGGAAGTGGCTGAAGACAAGGCATATAGTGACAAGTATCATCACGTTGCAGCACATTCATACAATCAGGATGGAGAAGGCGATGCCGCATATTCTACTGCAGCAGCCAACCTTTCGCAGGCTTTCTGCAGCGGATATTATCCGGAACTCACATTCAACCTCACAACCCTGAGCACCGGAACATCGATAGAGGCATCAGCCATCAGGAGCAAGATCGATCAGCTTCACAAGGACAGTGCTGACGCGGGCATCGCCGCATCCACAAAGATTTCTGACGGTTATCTGAATGTCGCTGTCGAGACCAAGGTCGCAAAAGAGAATCTCTACCGTATCGCCGTATGGCTCCTTGAAGACGATATCGAATCTGAGCAGGACGGAGCAACGGAAGAGTGGCAGCACATACACGACAATGCAGTCAGAGCGATGGCAGGAGAGACCCTCAACCTACGCATCTACGGTTCAAAGACCAGGACACTGCTTCCGGGAGAAAAGGCTGACAAGGCATTCAGCATAAAGCTGGAAGACGGCTGGAACCTGAATAACTGCAAGGTGCTCATTCTTGTGAATGCTGCTGACCGGGACGGAAGATATGACCTTGTCAACTGCGCTATCTGCCCAATTGACGGCAGCATAACATACGATTATAAATAATTGGAAATGAGGAAGATATTCAATTATCTGGCAATCATAGCCACAGCACTTGCAGGACTAGCCTGTACAGAGAAGAAGCCGGAAGACATAAAGCCGGAAGCGGATGAACCGGCATTCCACATAGAGATTCTTGACCTGCATTCAAGTCACTGCAAGGTAAAGGTCACACCGAATGATCTGAATGAAAGTTACTTTCTTGGAGTCGCAACAGAAGATTACCTTGCGACTTTCGGTTCGCTCTATGAAATCGAAACTACCGTATCAAATTTCATCGAGACCGAAATCCTTATGAATCAGGACACCCCGGTCAGTGAGATACTCAAGAAAGGCATCTATGAACGTGAGGTGACCGGACTTCAGCCGGAGCAGCGCTTCATCGTGTTCGCCTGCCATACAGATGAGACCGGAGCCATCACTTCGAAAGTGGAGCATCTCGTAGAGACCACACCTCCGGTAACAGCTTCAGCCAACCAGTTCGAAATAGAGATCGACCAGGTGACAGCCACAAGTGCAATGCTGTTCATAACTCCGAGTACGGACGACGACTATGTATGGCTTGAATTCCCTGACTATGTATATGAATCTATGAGTATGGAAGAGCTTGAGGAGTTCCTCCTGAAAAACTACAAGCCTTTCTTCCCTTTGCATACGAATTCCGGCGAAATGGTCCATTCATTCGACGGAAAGCTTGAGCCAGATACAGAGTATATGATCATCGTGTTCGGTTATGACGGTGGTCTTACTACCCCTCTCACCACAAAGACTTTCCGGACTCTTGAACCTAATGATGCTACGAATGTGACATTCAGCATAGAATACGGGACAATGACACCAAGAAGCGCCAATGTAACATTCAAGCCATCAGACAACAGCGTTTCCTACCTGGCGATTGTGGCTGACGAGGAAATGCTTGAGAAATACGGCGGAGCTGACGAAGAGGGCGTAAAGAAGCTTATCGACCTGCAGATAAAGAAAAGCATTCTGGTCGGAGACTGCAATGACAGGGCGGAGTTCATTGAATTTTACGCACAGCGCGGAGAAAGGACCGGCAGCTTCTCCCTTACGCCAGGCCTCAGGCATTATGCCTGCGCAGTTTGCGTCAACAAGAAGGGAGAGTATGCATCTGCCGTTGCCATAGACAGCTTCACCGCCCCTTCCGAGAGTGCCACTGACGCTACGGTATCTGCTTCATTCAAAGAATATTATGACGGAGATGAGCTTGCCGCCCTCAATGACGACCTTTACAGAGACTTTGCAGGATGGGCTGTGCTCCCGGTAAAGTTTACCCTCGGAGGTTCCGCTGCGGATGCCATCTATACTGTCTATCCTATATCCGTACTCGAGGAGGAAGGTGCGACTGACGAAGACATACGCGGACTCCTGCTTGACGACGAACTCCTCGGAGAATATAATTTCCATATAGAAAGCAAGGTGGACATTCAGCTCGAATGGGACTGTGAATACCGGATCTATATGCTGGCATTCGACGAGAATGAAAACGCAGGTGAACTTGTCAAGGTTGACATACCTGCACTTGCCAGAAGCGGAGCATCCCCTGCATCAGAATTCTAAAAAGCCAGATTATGCACATCAGAACATTTACACTTTCATTGGCGGCAGCATTGATGATATGCGCCTGCAAAGAATCGGGACAGACATCAGGCAATCAGGAAACAGATACGGTTTCCGTGACAGAGGCAAGCGAGATCCTGCCTGTCACAGGCACATTCGTAAACCTTCCTTATCAGGATGTCAGGAACAAATACACCAACCCTCCTCACATCGACAATACGGACCCACAGATGTGGGCGACCAAGATAGCCGAGATGAAGAAGATGGGTATGGAGTACCTCGTCTTTATGTCAGTAGCCAATGAGCAGAAGGCATATTACCCGTCCAAGCTGATGGAATGGCATTATCCTCAGTGGCGCCAGAGCCCTGTGGATGCCATTATGGAAGCGGCTGCCGAACACGGTATGAAGGTGTTTATGAGTACCGGTTGGGCCAAGGACCAGGATGACAATCTGCGTGACCCTAAGATCAAGGGACGTCAGATCGAGATGATGGAGGAGCTGGCCGGAATATATGGAGAGCATCCTGCATTCTATGGATGGTATCTGCCTGTGGAGGACTGTCTGGGACCGGTTCTGACTGATTATGCAGTCGAGGCGGTCAATGCCCTTACCGCACGCGCAAGAGAACTTACCCCATCTGCAAAGATCCTCATATCCCCATACGGAATATTCAATTCGGACTTTGACGATCCACGTTATGAACAGCAGCTTTCACGTCTGATAGTGGATATAATAGCATACCAGGACGAGGTCGGATGTGTCCGTGAGAGATATCCTCTGACACGTCTTCGCGAGAACTGGAAGAAACTCCGCGCCATCCACGACAAGACCGGTATCCAGATGTGGGCTAACTGCGAATCATTTGCCTGGGAGAAAGGCACCAACGACCGTTCTTCCGCTCTGGTTCCGGCTCCGTTCAGCCGTTTCCTCTCGCAGCAGGCTGCAGCCACAGCCGGTGGAGCTGAAAAGATCATCTCATTCGTATTCTGCGGACTCGTCGAAGACCCGTCATCCCCATACCAGCTTGGACAGCCTCATTGGTCTGCCGATTTCTATGAAGACTATATGAGCTGGCTCGGAGGCGGCAGGGAATGGAAGCTTGCAGAAGAATTCTTCCTTGGCAAACGCGGCCCGGCAGCGACCGAGGATATTTCGGATCCACGATGGACACGATATACCCCCGGCACTCACGAGGTGATACTTGAGAACAAAGGTCCTGAGCTTGCTGTACGTATGCTCAACTCGCGGAAGGACGGCATAGTTCCTCCATCGAAGCTATTCCTGTTCACTTCAGAAGATGGAGAAAAATGGACGCTGGACTGCATCAAGGACACTCCTGCGTGGGTCAATACAAACCACGATGCCTTTGTGGACCTGATGGTCTTCGACATCGATGCAAAGCATATAAAGCTGGCATTTACAGCTGAATATGAGGCATATATGGAAGTGAGGTAATATCCTTCCGATATTCGCCCAGTCGTCCTGAGCCTCAGCCTGGATGCATATTGACATAAATGCAACCAGGGCTATTACTGCTGTCTTCGATCTCATATCAGTGTGTTTTAGTGTTGTTCGTCCTACAAATATCGCATTTTTCAATTAATTTCATAGTTCTTAGGCACCAGGGCTATACGCGATTTCTCTTTTCTTCATAGAATTTTTTATCTTTGTCTGTACTAAAGACGAAAATTATGTTTGAAGCGAATGTTTACATAAACCGACGTCGCGTTCTGCTGGAGCAGATGGCGTCCAGAACCGCAGAGGGGAACAGGGGCATTGCAATATTCCTCGGCAATGTCGATGCTCCCACCAACTACCGCGGCAATGACTACAAGTTCCGTCAGGACAGCAGTTTCATCTATTACTGGGGCATCGACGAGCCTTGGTTTGCAGCAGTACTTGACCTTGACAGCGGAGATGAGTGCCTTTATGGAAATGATGTGGATATCGATGACATAATATGGATGGGGCCTCAGCCGTCAGTGGCATCTAAGGGAGAGGCCATAGGATGCGCGAAGACCCAGCCTCTGGCGGAGTTCGACAAGGCTGTCACTGCAGCCGTTTATGCAGGCAGGCCGGTACATTTCCTGCCTCCTGCAAGATATTACAACCAGATGAAGCTTGCAGAGCTGACAGGCAAAGCGAATGCGGCTGTGCGCAAGGTGGCTCCGGTCGCTGCCGGCGGTGCTTCAGAGGAACTTGTGAAATCAGTCGTTGCAATGCGTCTGATCAAGGAGCAGTGCGAGATCGAGGAAATCGACAAGGCCTGCGAGATAGGCTATTGGATGCACACAGAGGCACGTCGCGGCTGCAAGCCGGGAACTCTTGAGCAGGATATCGTCGGAAGAATGGAAGGCGTGACCCTCTCCAAGGGATGGGGCGTATCGTTCACTACGATCCTTTCTCAGAACGGAGAGACCCTGCACAACCACAGCCATCACCAGATCATCACTCCAGGCCGTCTGCTGGTAGTAGATGCCGGTGCCGAGAGCAACACCCACTATGCTTCCGACTTCACACGTACATATCCTTGCAGCGGAAAGTTCACGACAAAACAGCGCGAGATCTATGACATCGTAGAGCAAGCCAACGAGCTGGCATTCAGCCTCACCAAGCCTGGTACATCATATTGGGATGTTCACTGTGCGACGGTAAGATATATGCTCGAGCAGCTGAAGGCTTTGGATTTCGTGCGTGGAGATGTGGATGAGATGGTTGCCTGCGGTATTTCCGGCCTCTTTATGCCGCACGGCCTGGGACACAATATGGGACTTGACGTACACGATATGGAGGATCTCGGCGAGAACTATGTCGGCTACGGAGACGAGCGTCAGCGCTCCCCTCTTCTGGGAATGGGCAATCTGCGTATGGCCCGTGACCTCAAGCCGGGACACGTGATCAGTGACGAACCGGGCATATATTTCATACCTGCACTCATCGAGCAGTGGAAGAGGGAAGGCACCGACAAAGGCTTCGTGAACTATGAGAAGCTGGCAGGATATTATGACTTCGGAGGCATCCGTCTTGAGGACGATGTTCTGGTGACAGCCGACGGAGCACGCCGACTAGGCCCTCACCGCCTCCCTATCAGATCATCTGATATAGAAGATATTATGGCAAACGAATAGTTGAAATTATGGATATACTTATTTCAATATTGGCGATTCTTGCCGGAATCATAGGCATTGCCGGCAGCATCCTTCCTGGACTTCCCGGCACACCGGTCAGCTGGATCGGTCTTCTGATCCTCTATATCTGGGGACCTGAAGAAATGCCACTCAAGACACTCATTATATGGGGAATCGTGGTGGCAATCGTATCTGTGATAGACTATGTAGTTCCTATGTGGTTCACAAAAGTGACCGGCGGCAGCAAATATGCCGAAAGAGGTGCCCTTGTAGGACTTATCGCAGGCATAATCCTTACTCCTATAGGAATGATCCTCGGTTCCTTCCTCGGAGCATTCCTCTTCGAGCTATATTACACCAGACAGGGTGCCCTTCAGGCTCTGAAGGCGGCCATAGGCTCATTCCTCGGCTTCATCACAGGCACCGGTCTCAAGACCATTGTGGCCTGCATCATCCTTTGGAAGATCATAGTATTCCTATAGGGATACAGGCTTATGAATATCACCATCACCCCTGACGAACAGTCTTTCGATGAGGCTGCCGCCAGAAGGATCATCGGTCAGATCGTTTCGAAGAAGGACTCCGTAATCTGCCTTTCCACAGGAAGGACTACAGGAAATATGCACAGAAGGATCGTGGAGATATACCGCGATTCCGCTTTCGATACATCGGAAGTGACAATTACCGGCGTTGACGAAGTGGTAAATGTTCCAAAGGATTACTCAGGAGCGTGCTATACGATGCTCCGCAATGAAATCGCGGAAGGCCTTGAAATCAAGGATGAGAACTTCATTATGCTGCCGACCATTTCCGATGACTTCGAAAAGGAATGCACCTGCTTTATGAAGGAGCTGGAAAGAAGAGGAGGAATCGATCTCCTTATACTCGGACTCGGCGAAAACGGGCATCTCGGATTCAACCAGCCGGGCACATCCTTCGGTTCAACCGCCCGGGTAACGGAAATGAATGCAGAACTTGAGGAAAGGATAAGACGAGAGACAAAGACCCCGCCCGAAGTCTGGCTTGGAGGAGTCACCCTGGGACTCAAGGATATTATGCAGGCGAAGAAGATTATCCTGGTCGCAAAGGGAAACGGCAAAGCCGAGTCTGTAAGGAAGATGATCGAAGGTCCTCTCACGGAAGAGCATCCTGCAAGCATACTGCGTCTTCACCCCGACTGCGAATACCTCCTCGACAAAGCTGCAGCAAGCAAGCTATAGACACAAAAACCTGATCCTATACTATGAACAACAGATTGTTTCTATCTTGGTTTTTTACGACAGTCATCATAGCCGTAACTTCCTGCTCACCAAGGCAGGACGATATTCTCGTACTGACGGAAAGAGGCGGACAGCACGGTCCTTTCACTGACGCCGCCCTGGAGTGGCTGGCAGATGAAGCAGCAGAAAACGGCTATGCCATAACTGAGATCAATACTGCAGCTCCGATCACAAAGGATTTTCTGGAGAAGTTCGATGTCATCATCCAGCTCGACTATCCTCCTTTCGGATGGACGGAAGAAGGGCAGCAGGCATTCCAGGAATACATCGAGGAAGGCAAGGGAGGATGGATCGGATTCCATCACGCCACCCTCATAGGAGAATTCCGTGAGGGCTACCCTATCTGGGAATGGTTCAGGGAACTGATGGGTGGAATCACTTACAGGAACTATATAGCCGATCTTACAGACGGAACAATGGTAGTGGAGGATGACAAGCACCCTGTAATGAAAGGAGTCAGCCGTACCACCGTCATTCCTGATGACGAGTTCTACATCTATGACAAGTCACCTCGAGGCAGAGTCCGCATTCTTGCAACTGTAGATGAGGACAGCTATACTACCGAGACCGATATAAAGATGGGCGACCATCCTGTAGTCTGGACAAATGAAGATGTGAAAGGCAGGAACCTTTATATCCAGATGGGACATAGCCCGAAACTTCTGGAAAATCCTGATTTTACACAGATGCTCAGGAATGCCATAGATTGGGTACTTAAGAATAACAGATGAAACGTATCGCTTCCATATTGGCGGCCTCATTATGTGCCACAGCCTTATCCGCACAGGTCTATGTGACGGAAAGTCCTGGACTGCAACAACAAATTATCGGGAGCGGATTCATCCATTCTCCGCTTCCGGTATGCCGGGAAAATTCGTTTGAAACCAGATCCTCCGCAAAAGATATCGTACTTGATGAACCGCTCGGAGCAAAGCACAGCGACTGGCACTTCGAAGGAACCGGCAGCCTGTCATTTCGCGACTCCATTGACGGCAGCGACCTCATTCTGGAACATCCGGTACATCCGGGCAACAGAGCGGCAGGTCCGCCAGAGGACCCTGATTATGCCACATACGGCGTAGCTAGGGTGGTATGCGACCTGCACGGGCGTGATCTCAGGGGATTCAACAGGATATCATTGGATATATATCCCGATTGCGAAGGAGCCTACGTCACAGGCCTCAATCTTGCCATCGGCGACAGCGCCGCCCATCTTATGAACCTGGAGAATGAAGAATGGAATCATTGCATCCTTGATCTGGACGAGATAGAAAGGGCAGCTGCAGATAAGCTGAGCATACATACCACAATCAAGGGCGGAGGAGCGTCATACGGTAATACGGCCAGATTCATCATCAGGAATATAAGACTGCAGAGCGTGTCAGTCCCTGAGAAACAAGCTGGCTGGGAGCCTATGGCTGACAAGATCATAATATCCCATTCGGGATATATGCCTGAAACACAGAAGACCGCCATCATCAACGGCAGCATCGCAGGAGGGAGGTTCAGAGTGGAAACCCTCGAAGGAGACGTCAGACTCAAAGGGAGGATTGCAAGAACAGAAAGCAGCATAGGTACATATGGCATAATTGATTTCTCTGTCCTTAATGTCCCTGGCGAATATGTGATAAAGGCCGCGGGCCTGACATCAAGGCCATTCAGGATCTCGGACAAGGTGTGGGAAGATTCTAAATGGAGAGTGCTGAATTTCGTCTTCTGCCAGAGATGCGGATATGCAGTTCCCGGCATCCACGACGAATGCCATAAAGATATGTTTGCAGTCCACAAAGGAGACAGCATATCATACGGAGGAGGATGGCACGATGCAGGAGACCTGTCCCAACAGACCCTGCAGACGGGAGATGTGACCTACAACCTTATGGAGGCCTACCTCAACTCCAGAGACACTAATCCTGTCCTGGCCGAACGACTTCTTGAAGAGGCACTCTGGGGGCTTGACTTCGTGCTCAAAAGCAGATTTGGAGACGGATGGAGGGCCAGCAGTATGGGGCTCCTGCACTGGACCGACGGAGTCACAGGCACTTTTGACGACATAACCACCGTCCGCAAACAGAATCTGGCATTTGACAATTTCCTTCTTTCAGGATACGAGGCATTCGCAGCAAAGAACATCCCAGGTAAGAACAGAATCAGGGAAGAGCTGGCCAAGGCTGCAGCAGAAGACTTTGATTTCGCGATGCATAAATTCCTTAAGGACGGTTTCGACAGATTCCTCTTTATGTACGAACACAGCTACAACACTTCCGAGAGTCAGTATATGGCCACAATATCCTGGGCTGCCAGCCAGCTGTACAGCCTTACAGGCAAGAAGGAATACGCCGGAATAGCGGCCGAATATATCAGATATACCATAGAATGTCAGGAGAAGACGCCTCTCGGGAACGGCCTCAGAGGATGGTTCTATCGCAATCGGGAATGCAGGTCGATAGTACATTACATCCATCAGTCGCGTGAACAGATATATATGCAGGCGATGGAGATTCTCTGCCGCACACAGCCGGAACACAGAGACAGACAGCTCTGGGAAGAATCTATGAAAATGTATGGAGAATACCTGAAAAGCCTAAGACAATACACGGAGCCATACGGGATGCTGCCGAGCGGAGTATGGACTGATGATGAATGGGAAGATGAAGAAGGATTCTCATCCCTTCATATCTTTGCTCCCGCAGATGCTCCGGAGACATTCACCGCCCAGGTACGCAACGGGGTGAAGATCGACGAGAAGCATTATATAAGACGATTCCCGGTGTGGCTGACAATTTTCAACGGAAACACCGCGATACATCTTTCCACCGGCAAGGCTGCTGCCATCTGCGGGAAGTATTTCGAAGACGATGAACTGATGCAGATAGCTGCCGAACAGCTTTACTGGACCACAGGAAAGAATCCTTTCGGCCAGTCGCTGATATACGGAGAAGGCTATGACTATCCGTCAATGAGCAGTTTCTCCAGCGGAGAAATAACAGGGGAAATGCCGGTCGGAATACGTTCATACGGAAATGACGACATCCCGTTCTGGCCGGCGGTAAACAATGCCTGCTACAAGGAGGTCTGGACCACTTCTGCAGGCAAATGGCTTTCACTAACTTCTGAATTTTAACTGGACCATATATGAAAAACACACTGAAACTTCTGGCGATCGCCGCCCTTATCATCCTGACCACATCCGGATGCGGGACCCAGAAACCTGCCCGTCAGGCTAACTACGCCGGATCACGCGTACGCTTCAAAGCATTGATATATTATACGGAATATGCCGAAGAAGCCCACGTCCAGTTCGCCCATCAGTCAATCGCATTCTTCAAGAAGCTGACTGTGGGAGACGGATTCAAGGTGGATGTGACGACGGATCTCTCCGGCTACACCCTCGAACAGCTGATGGAATACAGCACCATCATCAGCGTGAACGCAGCTCCGCAGTCAAGGGCGGAAAGAGAACTTTTCGAGAAATATATGAAGCACGGCGGAGGCTGGATCGGTTTCCACGCAGCAGCATACAACGACAGGAACACCGGATGGCCTTGGTTCCTGGAATTCATAGGCGGCGGAGTCTTCAAATGCAACAACTGGCCACCTCAGCCTGCACTTGTAGAGATCGACAATGCAAGGCATCCGGTCACCAGAAATCTTCCCAAGGAGTTTGTCATACCGCCTTCAGAGTTCTATCAGTGGACACCTGAGCCTCGTTCGAACAAAGACATCGAAGTACTTGTCTCATTTTCACGGAAGAATTATCCGATCGGACTCAAGGATATCGTCTATGGCGACGACTGGCCTCTGGTATGGACAAACAGGAATTACAGAATGATCTATCTGAATATGGGACACGGTGATGAAGAATATATAGATGCGACGCAACAGCTTCTGTTCATCAACGCCTTACGCTGGATAGTAAGCCGCGACCCTGAAGGAAACCCTTTTGACAAATAACATCATATCTTCAGTTTAAGACCGATCTTCCCAAGGTTATTTTATTCATATCAAAATATACTTGTTAGCATAACCTATCATAAAATATAGAAAATGTGTGGTTTTTATATATTATATGATATGTTGAGTAAAATTACTTATTGCTTGTTAAGCTATTTTTCAAAGCTATACCCTTTGCTGTAAGGCGGTATTTCTGATTTTGACTATTAGGCTTTTCTGGCATAGTCTGCTCTATGATACCAGCCTCCAAAAGTGGATGAATATATTTTCTCCTAAACTTAGTTCTATCTGTAAGATCCATAAAAGCTAACATCTCACTAAAAGAACGCGCCTCGGAACAGAAAACAATCAGCTTATCAATATTTTCAACACTGGGTGCCAACTGGGTGCCGACTGGGTGCCATCTTGTACACTTATAGGCAAAGTTATACGGATAAAGTTGTCCGTAAACTTAAAACAATCTTCACCGTATGCGCGCAAAATACGCGGAATATCAGAACCTAACGATTCTACCAGTTCCACATCACGATATATACGCATCAGCTCCTTGTTGCGTGGAATGGATATACCATTGAAGAACTCCTCTCTTGTGAGAGATTCAGGCAGGCGACCAGCTGAGGTTATTTCAAGTCTGTCGGGGAATATCTCAAACTTGGGAGGTACTTCAAATGAGTAGTCATTATGTACTATGGCATTGATGACAGCTTCACGCAAAGCAACCTTATTCCCCAATGGAGTTTCAATACGCTCCATTGGGGTTATCGTTGCTGCCACCCGCCAACTGGGTGGAAAAATCCTTTATCGTGAAAGCGATATTGAAAGAGTATTGCAAAGTTGCTATCGTGGTAAATATTGATTTTATACCCGATAGGGTGTAATGTATATCTTGAAACAATAAAATTATACCCGATAAGGTGTAAAATAAAAATCTTTCATTATATTTGCACCCGATAGGGTATAATTTATTGTGTTTATGGAACAGACAACTCTTTCAAAATATGTAAAGGCGATGCGTAAGCAGTATAATCTTACGCAGGTGGAGCTTTCCGAGAAGTCGGGAGTTGGCTTGCGCCTTGTTCGTGAATTGGAGCAGGGTAAGCAGACTTTGCGCCTTGATAAGGTAAATCAGATATTGAATCTCTTTGGCAGCGAAGTGGGTGTCGTGCCAATGACTAAAACCGATGAGCGATGAAACAGGCTGTTGTATTTTTGCGTGGCGTAAAAGCCGGCATCTTGACAGAAGATGAGAACGGCTACACATTTGAGTATGATGCCAATTACTTGACATCTGCCAACGCCGAGGCGGTGAGTCTTACTTTGCCGTTGAGCGATAAGCCTTATCGAGACAAGGTGCTGTTTCCGTTTTTCGATGGCTTGATTCCCGAAGGTTGGCTTTTGGATATTGCCGAGAAGAATTGGAAGATTGATGCTCGCGATCGTATGTCGTTGTTACTTGCGTGTTGCAAGGATTGCATAGGCGCAGTTGGTGTTGAACCCATAATCAATGAGAAGGAATAGCGTATGGCAAAGTGTCTATATTGTTACAAGGAGTTGAACGAGGGTGAAAAGGATTTTCACAAGGCTTGTTCAAAGAAGATGTTCGGCACACCGAGTGTTCCCGAGTTGCCATATACACGCGAGAACCTGACCGACCTTGCAAAGCAGGTAATCCGCAGCCAAACGACCTTGACGGGTGTTCAGGCAAAGTTGTCGTTGGATATTAACAAGGGTGGCAGAAACGAGACCGATCGTTTCACTATTGTCGGGTTGTGGGGACGATATATATTGAAACCTCAGACCGACCGCTTTTCACATCTGCCCGAATTGGAGGATTTGACAATGCACCTTGCAGAGTTGGCAAAGATGCAAGTTGTACCCCACAGCCTTATTCGTTTTGCTGATGGCGAGTTGTGCTATATAACCCGCCGCATTGACCGCACAGCCACAGGCGATAAACTCCCTATGGAGGATATGTGCCAGCTAACGGAAAGACTTACGGAACATAAGTACAAAGGCTCGTATGAGCAGATTGCAAAGGCGATACAACGATTTTCGACTGTTCCCAAGTTGGATATGGTAAACTATTGGGAGCAGGTTGTTTTCTCGTGGATCACGGGCAATGCCGATATGCACCTGAAAAACTTTTCGCTATACAGCAAGGAGCAGGGGAAATATGTTCTTACGCCTGCATACGATATGCTCTCCACCGCATTGGTTATGCCCGAAGATACCGAGGAGTTGGCATTGACCCTCAACGGCAAGAAACGCAAAATCAAAAAGGCTGATTTTGCAACCTCAATGCAAGCATCGGGGTTGGAGGAGAAAGTTATCAATAACATCTTTGCCAAATTCGCAAAGGCCAAAGATAGGTGGTTTGAGTTTATCGACCAATCGTTCTTGCCAGACGAAATGAAAGAGGCCTTTAAGGTTATCATTGCCGAAAAGTTGTATATATTAAAATAGTGTATTAACTACCCAAATGAATAAATATGAAATATAAGATAGCAATAGTAAGATTAGGGCATTGTCAGCATATCGTTGATTTTAAAGCAATCAAGGCCTGGAAATCTAAATTGTTTGAGATAACAGGAATATATTGTGTTGAACACCTTCCGGAATGCGATATTCAAGATGGCTATCTTGATGTAAAATATGGCAAAAATGATTTATCGCCACTTATTTCTTGCCCCTCCGATTGCGATTTTGTCGTAGGTATTATGCCTTATAGATTTATTGACAACTTCTATCTGCACAGAATAAGCGACAATAGTGCAGTAATATCATTATATGGCATTGCGGATATCCTTAAAACAGACAATATATCAATAGAGCATTTTGTAATAAAACAAATCTATGAGATGTGCGCCATAAAGCATTTAATTAAGGATTTGTCCAGTAATGATGTGTATAAAATTGTCCATTTGGACACGAGAGGATGCTTATTTGATATGAATGGCGAACGAAGTGATATTGTTTATAATACGGAGCAACCTATTATTTGTGATGAATGCAAGGGTAAATTCAAGAAAAAGCAGGTGCAACAAGAAATTATTGAGCAATTTGAGAAGGAGTTAAAGAAAATCAAGAAACCTTTTATATTACGAATAGAAAGATGGATAAAAAGATATCCATTAGTAGCTATATTTCTGAGTTTTACAATGTCCGTAATAATTAGTGTTATAGCAAATATTATATGTTCATTGTGTCTTGCGTAGGAGAAGTCCACAACGCAACACTAATTTATGCAGAGTTGGGAGCGAGCTGCCTTTGTCCCCAACTCTGTTTTTCTATAATAATGGCGGCTTGATTATAATTTGAAGATTGATACTCTTAATAGATTTGACCTTGATTTATGCGTCGTAGGTCGCTTCGCTTGCTTCGTCCCAAACCCATTCTCAACTCGGGCGGTGATACCGGAGAGTTTTTTCGGGTGAAAAATTATCGAAGAGAATTTTTTGCTCGAAAACCCGTGGGCTTGAACTCGCAGGTATTGCCCTCCGAGTTAACTTTATAATGGGGCGAAAGCAAGTGAAGCGTACCGCTTCATTTCGGGTGCGTGCAGCCCCAGATACGCCTTTCGGGAAGCGCATTCACCACTCGCAAATGCCCCTCCCGATACCGTGCATCATTCAAAAAAAGCTCACAAACCAATGGTTGTAAAAGGTGGTCGATCATAATAGCATAGATATATTGTGCTATTTCCTACACTCTTCTCCTAGTTTCAAAGACAATTTTCTTAGGAAAGTAATATCTACTTCTTTGTGATTACCCTCATAAAAATATCTCCATTCAATAAAAGCCTTTTTATTGCGCTCCAACAAAATATTAAAATCTTCTGCAAAATCCACCATTTCCCCCTTAATACTATTCTGGTTTGCAACTGGTAAATTATCAAACAGACTCTTCAAATCATGAGAACGAGGAAATGGAGTATCTGTTTTTAACAATAATGCTTTTATGCTTATTTCACAACTCAACGCATATAATACAACGGAAGATATTATACTTCCACGAAGGTCTTTGTCGTGTTGTTTTAGCACGACTGGAGCTAAATGTTTGAATATAAGATCTTCTAACAACACTGACGAACTGTTGAACACATTAGCGGCTCCACACATAGAATCAAATTCTTTCTGCTGTTCTGCTGTCATAATTATAGGTTTTTAATATGTTTGGTAAATTCATTCTTGTTGTCAATTCTACGGCTCCACCGCCACCTTAATCACTCCGTTCAGTTTGTTCCCGAACAGGTGGTACGCCTCGGCGATGTCGGCGAGTTTGTAGCGGTGCGTAATCAGTGGTGTGGTGTCAATCTTGCCCGCCTCGATGAGGCTCAAAATCTCCGCACAATCACATCCGTCAACACCGCCCGTTTTGAAGGTCAGATTCTTGCCGTACATCTCGGGCAGCGGCAGCATCTGCGGCTTATCGTACAGCGCCACAACCGTCACAATCGCATTCGGGCGAGCGCACTCCCACGCAAGGCGGAAGGTATCCTCCGCACCCGCAACCTCCGACACAACATCAGCACCTCCACGCTCGCATTTTTGGCGCACTGTGGCAGCACAATCCTCCGGCGTAACAACTTCCACGCTCGGATAGTGTTCACGCACGAAACGGGCTCTTTCGGGCGATTTTTCGCACACGATGATATGCTTAGGTTGCTTCAACATCACGCACTGCAGCGTGCAGATTCCCGTCGGCCCCGCACCAATAATCAGCACCGTGTCGTCGGGCTTAATCTCCGAGATTCGAGCTGCCCAAAATCCCGTCGCCAACACATCGCCCACGAACAACGCCTGCTCGTCGCTCACGCTGTCGGGGATGCGGTTGAGGCCCTGGTCAGCATACGGCACACGCACATACTCAGCCTGGCCGCCGTCGATGCGACAGCCGAGCGCCCAGCCGCCATTGGGGTCGGTGCAGTTGTTCACAAAACCGTTTTTGCAGAAGAAACACTCGCCGCAGAAGGTCTCCACATTGACCGTCACACGGTCGCCAGCCTTGACGGAGCGCACCTCAGAGCCAACCTCCTCAACGACGCCAACCATCTCGTGGCCAACGGTAATGCCCGGAACGGCACGCGGCACACTGCCGTGCTTGATATGCAAGTCGCTGGTGCAAATACTGCCGAGCGTAATGCGCACAATGGCATCGCGCGGGCCCTGCAACTTGGGCTTCGGCTTGTCGATCAACTCTAACTTGCCAGGGGATATGTAGGTGTAGGCGAGCATAGGTTATTATTTATTATATAACTTCAACTTTGTTGTACCGTTAAAAAAATAAATGTCAGGAGTATCTGTTTCTACCTCGTATACTCGGACCAAAATCGCCTGCATTGAATCGCCGTTACACTTGTCAATCATAGATATCTCTCTATAGCTAATAGGCATATTCTCTGTTAGGTTTTTTCTATAACGGGAAGATTTAACCTCTATGTAAATATTCACACCATTGTTCTCAATCACCATATCGTGGTTTTGATAGCTCGTTTTGTAGTAATAATCCTTGCCCTTTACTGCAATTACCCTATCATAATCATTAGATGTGGAAATTTGTGGACATTGAGGTTCGTAGCCAAGACTTTTAAAGTACTCATAAACAAATATTTCACCTCGAGCACCATTTATTACATTTCGCTCGTTGTCAGATTGATCATATGAAACCGGTCTATGAATGTCGAAAATAGCCTTAGCAATGGTATCTTTTATGTAGTTAATGTTGTATTCTTTGTCTTCTAAATATATACGAATACCTTCAATAGTTTCAAAGAAAATAATCGATAATTCTTGTTCAAGGTTTTTAAGTCCTAAATATTTACATAGAGGTGTTAATAATGGAATGATATTGGCAGGTCTTAAGTCCCCGACATAATAGAAAGATCCCCCGCTCGTAAATGTCTTCTTTTCTATACAATCGCTTTCATCTCCGTACGATAAAGAGATATTATCACATTGATAGAATGTAGTCTGGTTTATCAGCATACCAATATCTCTCAAGCATTTATCATACTCTTCTTGAGTCGGTTTTTCGCCAGCTTTCAAGAGGGCAAATACCGATAATTTTTCTTGAATTTTTTTTCTCAACTCATCATTACGGCGTGCAGCAGAAAACACGGGGGTGATGTTTCTTTCAGTGATAACACGTACCCCTAATAATTCAAAAAACTTCAAATAATCATCGTTAGAACGCACAGGCAAATCTCCTATATATATTCGTCCTGCGGAACTAAAACCATCAATGGTTATATAACTAAGTTTTTTCGGACAAACAAACTTGTTATCTCTGGATAGAATTTTGTTAGTCTCTGCCCATTTGATAATCTCTTCTTGGCAGCTATGAATATAACCTCTATCAATAATCAACTTGAATATCTCTTTTATACAATCCTTATTTTGCTCAATGTTTTGTGTGTCTAATGAAATTTTAGTTAATATTTCTAGATATTCAGTCAAGCCGAGTTCTCGCTTTAGATTAAGAATATCCAACCAAGAATCATCTATTACACAATCAACGTCTATAATTGGCAAGAAACGACTAGCAATTCTTTTATTAGGTTCAGAATTGATGTATAAATCTTTTGATAAAAGCATCTCATTCGTACTAGCTGGAAATGTTTGATGGTTCTTGATAACCCATTTCAAGAAATTTGTACCAAGATATTCCGAATCCGCTAAATAGCCATATGCTTTGTTGTTGTTTCCGGTATCACCCTTTATATAATCATTTTTCTCTATTAAAACTAATGGTCGTTTAAGAATGCTGGTCCATAGATATTTAGATAATATATATGGTGTATCTTGCACGCTAAGTAGGGGAACATATTGTAGGAATATACCATCAATACTACTTACATAAAAATATCTTTCACGCAGGGGACTCCAGTTCTTAAGAGTTTTTTTAGCGAACTGTATTTGTGCATCTAAAAGATTAGCTACTTTTGACCAAGTAGTAAATTTAAGTTGCTTGATTTTTACCTCATCGTTTACCCCTAATCTCGAGAAGAACATTTTCCATTCAAGCATATTGCTATTGCCAATGTACTCATCCGAAATAAATGCATCCACATCGCATACATTCTCAATGTCTAATTGCGGCTCATATTCATGACTAAAGTATAATTCAGACGCAAATTTAAGCGTACCTTTTTTAGTTATGAATTTTAGCTCTGACAAATAATAATCTGATATTTCCTTAAAGAGAATATCTCTTTTCTCAAAAAGGAATTTTCCAACTTCTATAGCGTTATCTTTTGTAATAAAATAACCTCGGCAGATTGTATTACGAATAAATGATATATCTGACAACTCTTGAACTCCTAAATGTTCAAGCCATTTTAGTATTTGTTGATGCTCTGATATAAGGTTGTATAGTTCTCCATTAAGCATTCGTTCATTACATGCCAAGGAGTTCTTCTCATAGTATTTAGACGGAAAATACAATGAGGATGGAGCCATAACACTATCATCATCTGCTAAAATAAAAGAGGTAGTCCTCAATTTATCAACTAAGTCTTCTTGATCGCTCTTGCTTGAGCAAGTACTAAAAAGTCTAAATAAATATGAAATGATTTGCCAATTCTCTTCTATGGAAAGCGATGAGAATACCGATGTGTCTTCTAATAGGATTGAGAGTTCCTTTGATCCAAAAACAAACACACCGTATTTGGACAAGATTTTAACCCCCTCATTTGCTATAAATCCATTGGTAGCATATGTCAAATCATCTGTATTACTGTTTATATGTGAAACTAATTTATCTCGAGTAATAATGTCGCTTATACCTACACGGTCAATTATAGCATCCTTAACTCGCAATAGTACATTTGCAGATATTGATGGTAAAAACGCTATTTTTGATATAGCATCTTTCATAGCCTCTTCATACATCTTTAACAACTCATTGGTAGAACCATATGATTTCTTTGGCAGAACTTCATAATAGTTAGACTGATTTGTTGAAAATGATGAAACCCATTTAAGATATTCTTCTGGAATCTTGGATATAAGCACTTTATTCCATTCAGCATCCACATCAAGATGTTGGCGACCTTCGTCAGTAATAAAGTTTGCATTTACGAGGAACGGAAATCCTTCACCAAAACTATAAGATGTTGGCAAATAAGTGTAAAGCACGGCATTGTCTGCTTTTTTCAGCTTTCCATCCTCTATCGCAATGGCAAAAGAAAGATCAAATGATGTGGCGTTTTTTAGTTTTTCAGGAGTATTCTTATGTTTCGCTATTACTCTTTTCTGCTCTTCTGTAAGGTTTAGAGGCACTTCTGGATTCCGGTATACTATCCATCGGCTATCCTCAATTCCATTTAGATATAGAATAACTTCGCCATTCAAAGAACATTTTTCTATGAAACACTGAATCGCACCATGATAGGCGAAAGACATTTTTATATTTTCATCCTTTAGGAAAATCAAGAAACGACATGACTGCATAAGCAGTTTTACACTTTCTGCTAATCTTTGTTCGTCTTCTGGATCAATTGCGATATAAGTTGCAACATTTGCATTAATCTCGTCCAAAGAGATTGGGACTTCCGATTCAATAGGTATAACTTGCCAAGGCATTGTATATTCAGATAAATCATCTGGTTTAGGACCAAATGAAGAGTCCCAATGCTCAGCCCAATGTGAGCGCCAATAATCTTTATCGAATCTGAAGCATTGATTGCCAGTATGGACATAGACCTTGGAAGAGATGCCGAAAACTGACTTAAATCCAATACCTTTGTATCCGATTTTCTTAGTATTCCTAACTTTCTCCCCTTTGCGTCCCACAAAGCAAAGACCTTCAATATCCTCATTGGTAAAGGAGTCTCCATTGTGCATAAAAACAAGATACCCATCTTGTATACAAATGGAAACATTCAAACAATCTATAGCGTTATGTGCATCAACAGCATTCTGAAGTAGTTCAAAAATAAAACGTTCTCCCTCGGTGTAAATACCAGAAGACAGTTTCTCTAAACTATTTTCTTGCATAGTAGCTTGGTCAGGATCCGAGTATGCTGCTCTTCGTCGAGATAATTCTGAAATAAAAGACATTAAGTATGGTGTATTATTTAAATTCTCCCTCAAAGTTAGCAATTATTACTATACGAAGGTTGTGTAACTGAGAAAGACTTATGCTTAAAACATATCACTAATCCTCATCATAATCATCGTAGTCGTATGACGAATCATAGTCGCGAGTGTTGTCGTTCGAAGTGTTGTCCGAGTCATCATCGAACAACTCCTCATAAATCCACGCTGCAAGCAGCCAATCCCAAAGTGACATAACAAACAAGTTTTAGTAGTTTCTTGGTCGGCTCTTGAGAAAAATCTCAACCGCTTCCCAAGCAATTAAGGGTTACTTTGCGACAAAGTAACCCCAAGTTTTTGACGACTTCTGACAATCGACAATAAAAAGAGAAAAGCCGAAACTTTTTCTCTTCCCTCGCAAACAAACTAATTATACTCACTCTGGTTACCCTCCGAGTTAACTTTATAATGGGGCGAAAGCAGGCGAAGCGTACCGCAGACTTCTATCCTAAATTCACTATCGCACTCTTCACATTCATCATATCCTTCAATATCGAACTATCGAGTACTTTTGCATAGTGTTGCGTCATCTTGATATTATAGTGTCCGAGCATCTTTGCTACATTTTCTATGCTCACACCGTTAGCCAAGCACACAGACGTGGCGTAGCTATGTCTTGCTATATGTGTGCTAAGGTGCTTCTGGATTCCGCAGACATCGGCTATCTCTTTTAGGTAGCTGTTCATATTCTGATTGCAAGGAACAGGGAGTAATACGCCACGCTTGATGCAAGTCGGGTGGTTCTCGTACTTTTTGAGTATTGCCAACGGGATATCCAGCAACGGGATATTACACATATTATTTGTCTTTTGGCGTGTCTTGCGAGTCCAATAGTGTCCGTTGTTATCCTGCACGATATGTTCGGCGGCGAGTTGCTGAACATCTATAAATGCCAATCCCGTAAAGGCGGCGAAGATAAATACATCACACACCAATGCAAGGCATCCGGTCACCAGAAATCTTCCCAAGGAGTTTGTCATACCTCCTTCAGAGTTCTATCAGTGGACACCTGAGCCTCGTTCGAACAAAGACATCGAAGTACTTGTCTCACTTTCACGGAAGAATTATCCGATCGGACTCAAGGATATCGTCTATGGCGACGACTGGCCACTGGTCTGGACAAACAGGAATTACAGAATGATCTATCTGAATATGGGACACGGTGATGAAGAATATATAGATGCGACGCAACAGCTTCTGTTCATCAACGCCTTACGCTGGATAGTAAGCCGCGACCCTGAAGGAAACCCTTTTGACAAATAACATCATATCTTCAGTTTAAGACCGATCTTCCCAAGCAGTGCCGTCAGTGCGACACAGAGAAGAGAGAAAAGCGCACATTTCAGAAGTCCCAGGCCTCCACAAACCCATTGAGGTGTATGAAGGCCGATAAATCCTCCTATGCTGTAAAGAAGATAAGGCATCATATACACCGTCAAAGTTGCGGTTCCGGAAGGGCTCAACGGACGGAACCATCCTGTCCTGCCGTAAGCCTCGAGGATACGCAACAGAGTATATACAGCTATAGAGAGCGATGAGACGTAAAGGCACCAGGGAAGAGTGCCGATATTCTTGGATATGATCCACCAATGATGCGATACGAATGCTGCCAGAGCCAGAATGACAGATGCTGCAAAAGCATAGCATATACGCGTTGTCCCCTTCCTGTCGGAGAACTTCTTTTCCGCCAATGACAGCAGGACGCCTCCCATCGCCATTATTGCTGAAGAAGCATTGCCCAGCCTGAGAGCTCCGGCCATATCACCTATGAATGTATGTCCATCGATGATGCTGCCACCTTCCCTCATTCCCGTCTGCAACATATTGATAATCATCAACATCAGCCACAGAGCCACAAGGATGGCCGGCTTTCTGCGGGCAAGCAGGTATGCGACGGCACAGAAGCAGTAAGCCCATCCTATGAGACCGAGAATCCCCCACCAGCCTGCACTGAAATATCCTCCGTCCGGAGTGCGGAAAGTAAAAGCAAGAAAAGCGAGTATCGCCACTCCTGAGGCCTGAAGCCATTTCTTTGCACGCATTCCTTCAGGATAGGTATTCCATATAAGGAAGAATCCGACCACCATAAGCACGCGGTAAAGCCCCCGTCCATAACCGATCACAGAGTCGAATCCTCCTTCCGTATTTACGATGAATACTCCCATAAGGAGCAGAGCAAGGGTCCTGGAAAGGATGTGTGCAAGGGTGGATTCTCCCGAGAATCCTTTGGAAAAACGACGTTCCAGAGCGTAGGGGATGGACATTCCCATAGCAAACAGAAACATAGGGAACACCACATCAGACACCCCCATACCATCCTCGTATGTATCGAAATGCTCCAGGAAATGTGGCACACCATCCACACTCCAGAAGTCATTGACAAAGACCATCAGAAGCATAGTCAGCCCCCTCAGCATATCAATAGCCACATTGCGCTTTGAGAAGAGAAGATTTTCCATATCAATATTTTTTGTAAATATAGTCATTATCGCGTCTGCCCGTGATAAATTTCATATATTTGTAAAGCAAACACTATGACTATGAAAAAATACATCTTTACATTGATTGCAGTTCTGCTTACGGCGGCAGGATGCTCACAGGAAGTCCAGGACGAGAGTGAAAAGTTGGTGGTAGCATACGTCACATCCTGGAGCACGGTGATGCCGGACCCGGACAGGGTGACACACATCAACTATGCATTCGGTCACGTATCGGATTCATTCGACGGAGTACGCATCGACAATGAAGACAGGCTCAGGAGCATAACCGCTCTCAGGGACGACGCTCCTTCACTAAAAGTTCTCCTGTCGGTCGGAGGCTGGGGAAGCGGTAGATTCAGCGAGATGGCGGCGGATGATGCCTTCCGCAAGTCTTTCGCGGAAGATTGTGCAAGAGTGGTGAAGGAATTCGGACTTGACGGCATCGATATCGATTGGGAATATCCGACAAACTCTGCAGCCGGCATATCCGCATCGCCTGAAGACAAGGACAATTTCACCCTTCTTATGCGCGACATCAGGGAAGCCATCGGCACGGAGAAGGCTCTGACGCTGGCCACCGTATGCTCCGCGCAGTACATTGATTTTCCGTCGATTATGCCATACGTTGACTTTGTGAACATAATGTCATACGATATGGGATGGGCGCCAAAGCACAACGCACCGCTTTATCGCTCAGATGCTCAAGGAAATATATCTCCGATTGTCGGTGGTCATTGTGCCGACGAGGCAGTAAAGGCTCATCTTGCGGCGGGAGTTCCGGCCGGAAAGCTTGTAATGGGTATGCCTCTTTATGGAAGAGGAAACGAGGAGACCTACGGAGGAGGAGTTGACTACAACGAGCTCAAAGGGCCGATGGAAGGCCATAGCGAAATCTGGGACGACATCGCCAAGGTCCCTTATTATGCAGATCAGGACGGAACGCTTCATCTCGGTTTCGAGAATGTACGCTCAATCTCTGAGAAATGCAGATATATTATGGACAACGGCCTTCTGGGAGGAATGTACTGGGACTATGCCGGTGACAATGAGGCCGGAGACCTGACCCTCACCATCTCCAGACTTATACTTGGCAGATAAATGGATCATCAGATATTCCGTACCGCGGCTTCGAATTCATCTCTGGAGCCGCGGGCTTTGTTTTTGATCTTGGCCCTGTAGTTATAAATGGTATTGACCGAATAATGAAGGAGAGAGGCTATCTTGCTGGAATCGGTGATGCCAAGCTTTATCAGGGCGAATATGCGGAGCTCCGGAGTGAGGATATCCTCTCCTTTCGGGATTATCGCAGCCCCATCGACAAGAAGTTCATTGAAACGCTCTACGAAATCAGGGAAAAGATTGATGAATGTCTCATCGAACATCTTGTAGAATTCGAGAATGTCATCATCGATTGGAGGCATCTGCTCGATCTCTTCCACGAGTGCCTTCGTATTGCCCTGACGGATATATTTCAGGACGTGGTTGCTGTATTGACGAGTCTTGCTTATGTTTTCCGAGAGTATGCCGAGGAACAAGGCTATATATTCCTGCTTCACCTTATCCGCCTCCTGCATCTGTGCGTTCAAAGAGGTCAGACGGCTGTTTACAGCTATAAGGTCACGGTTGTGCCCGTCAATCTGAAGATAGGATTCCTGAAGCTTCTTACGCATCGAATCAAGAATCTGCTGACGCTTGAAGATGAACATCAGCAGCAGAAGAAGGATGATCAGCAGCCCTACAGCTACCGCCATAACCCCCGCCATACGCCTTGTCTGGCGAGCGTGCTTGTCCTGATAGGCCCTCTCTATTTCCGGAAAGAACTTGGATATCTGCCAAGCTCTGAGCTTGCCGTTATAAGCCAGGGCATCTGTCATACAATGGTCTGCAACATATTTGAATGCCCTGTCTATATCACCTCTTTCGAACAGGATGCGTGAGATCTCATTCAGAGAAGCATAGTCGTTTGTCGCACACATCACATCCGCTATTGCCGAGCGTATCAGCCACTCCTCCCTTTCAGGATTCTCTGGTTCTGTCCTGAATGTGTGTGCATAGAAATATGCAGACCTCGCATAATCCGGTGTGTTCACTTCCGTGCATTCTATCATCTTACCGGCATACTCCCTTGCTTTCAGGACATCTCCTGACGCCTCGGCCTCTTCCCTCTTCAGGTCATACCAATACAAGGTTCCCTCTTCTATCATCTGAAGCACAAGTGTCCTGAAATGGTCTCTTTGGGCCTCTTTTTCAGCATAAAGCGCGTCAGAGGATGTATAGGCCATCGTCTCCCCATAGAAGCAATGAGCGGCACTGTAATATGCCCTGAGCATTTCCTCCGGTACGGATTCTGCCGAATATCCGCCAAGTATTTCGCTGGCTTCAAAGTGATAACCGGCCTTTGTATAGGCCTCTACGAGCATAAAATCAGTCTCTGCCTGCTTCAGGAGATCTCCTTCAGATATTGCAAGGGCACGGTTTGCCAGAAGAAAGTTCAGGGTGGAATCGAAGCTGTTGGGCTTGTATGCCAGAGCCAGACGTTTGCGGAGATTGTATATCTGCTCAGGATCGCTCTGCTCTGCCAGCACATCATTCAGCACAGCAATACGTTCCTTGAAATAGCCCTGATAGGTTTCTTTCATCTCAAGTGTCTCATCCAGACGTTCCAGAAGCGGATCATCCTTGGTCTCATTGCAGGAATATATGCCGAATGCCGCAAGAGTGCAGACAAAGAATATTGTAAGCAGATTCTTCATAATATATCTTCAGATGGGCAAATATAGTCAAAAGATTTCTCGTCAGGCCCGAAAAGACAAAAAAAAGGCTGATGAACGGGTCACCAGCCTTTCGTATGAGAGGAAGAATATTACTTCTTGCGGAAATCGATAGTACAGTTGAACTTGTTGTCACCGTCAAGTGGTGTACAATCTGTAACTGTCATTACGTATGTAGCTCCCTTCTCAAGGGTCACGCCGTCAGCCATCTCGATGTTGGTTCCTCCAGACTGCTTGATATACTTCTTGGCCTCGTCTGTAAGGTTGAGGTCTGAAGCCTGCTCGGCACCCCAGCCTGCCTGTCCGAAGAACTTGTAAGAGAGGTAATCATATCTCCAGCGGCCTCCGACTGTCTCACCGTCACTCTCCTCGACAGCGATACCGGTGAACTGGTAAACACCATCCTCGACCTCAGCGAGAGTGATGAGAGCACCTGTCTCCCAAGCAAGCTGACTTGTCATCATATACTGGGCTACACCCCATCCCATCATTGTGATGGCACCTTCATCAGCGTAAGTTGCAGCTGCACCGTCTTCCTTCACTCTTCTTACAGTCACGAAGTTCTGGTCGAGATTGAGCTCGAGTGAATAGAAGCCATTGACTGCGTTGAACTTGAGAGTTGTACCGTCAACAACGAAGTGATCCGGATCAACATACCACTCGAGAGGATTCTCTATACCTGTGAAGCTTATTTCCTGACCCTTCTCAAGAGCGATAGCCTTAACCTTGTAAATTGTCCTTGAGAGCTTATCAGCCTTCACACCATTCACCTGGATATCAAGTGCAGCACCACCGATAGCCTCCACCTCCTTGACCTTGAGAACAGCTGCATTCAAGCCTGCTGTAAGGTCGAGAGTAAAGCGATAAGCCTTCTTTGCAGTCATTGCAGCACCATCAGCAAGCTTGATGTTACCTGATTCCGTCATCTGGAACACACCTGCGCCATCGAATGAAGCGAAGTTAGCCTGAGTGAACTCGCCGCCCCATCCCATCTGATGGAAGAACTTGATCTCACCGCTCTGTTCGTTGATCTGCGAACCTACATTGAGGCTGAACTGATAAACCTTCGGAGACACCTGTGACATCGCGTATGCACCGTTTGTAGTGTCCCAGCCTGGTCCGATCGACGGCTTGCCGAAATTAGCACCGATAACCCATACGGCACCTTCTCCGTTCTCATTGAGTGAGAGAGTGTTGCCGTCAGCATCACAAGGGAGAACCTTGATGAATGTGTTCTTGAAGTCAGCCTGGAACTTATAGTAGCCATCGACTGCATCCCAAGTCACATTATGTCCGTCCACAGTGAAGAAGTCAGGATCGAGATCCCAGTCATAGATTGCCTCGATTGCAGGGAATACGAAACCGATGCCCTGACGGAGAGAGTAAACAGCCTCAGGCTTAGACTCTGCGAGGTCGAATTCCTCTGTAATCACATATCCGAAAGGTGAAGCGGTAAGCTTCATAAGGTCAACCGCGATTGTATATTCACCTGGGATTGTTGATGAGAACGGAATAGGGTTCTCATTGTTCACAGAAAGCGCCGAACCGTCCCATCCGAGGGAGATAATCTCTCCTTCAGCATTGATTGCAGGAGTAGTCACAACACCTTTCACAAGTGCCGGGAACTCCTGAGTAAGCTCATACTTGTAGTTACCCACGTTCCTGAGCGAATAGGTCTTGCCTGCATCATCAGTAAGTGTGAGAGCATCGAAATCAGGACGCTTGAGGCTCACATATACCGTATCGTATGTAAGACCCATTCCGACATTCTGGGAAGCGAATGCCAATGTAGCGATTCCGTCCGGAATATCCTTGTAGAGAGGAGCCTGGATAACACCTTCGTATGTTCCATCCTCCTTTGTTCTGATGGTGATGTTGTTCACCTCAGTCTCATCATAAAGAAGCTTCGCCTTGAGAGTAGAGAGGGCAAACTCATCATCATTGATACTTACAGAGAACTTGATGTCCGCTCCCATATAAGTGCTCTCAGTCCAGCTGTTGACCTGCATTTCAGGGCCGACATCTGTAAGTCTGAGCACAGGCTCTTCCTGGCAGGAAGCCAAGACTGCCGCACCTGCAAGAGCCATTACAGCTATTTTAAATATCTTGTTCATATCTATCTTTTTTATTGTTTTGGATTCCCGGTCAAGCCGGGAATGACTAAATGTCATTTACTCCTGCCAGATAAGAGATGCTATGCTCTTTGCAGGTACATTATACTTGACTGTATGCTTTGTGCTTGCAAACACAAAATCCTGATTCTTGGAACTGTTGTTGCAGATCAGAACTCCGACTGTGTTGTCAGGATTGAGATACATCTGAAGCTCTATTCCTGACGGAAGCTCAAAGCTCTTGTGCTCCATCCTTCTTGCACCTGGCTTGAGAGCTACAGAAGCGTGAGCGCAGTCGAACCAATGGCTGTTCTTCACGATGGTCTTGTAGTCTGCCGAATTGATGGTCACACCACCGTAGCAGGTCTTGCAGGAACCGTCGTGTCTGCTGTACGGACCTCTCTTGTCATCGAGCATAAGGTTCCAGAGAACCGATCCTCTTCCACCACGTGAAAGCACGCCGAGGAACATTGTAGAGAAATCAGGAACCAAGCAGTTGGAAAGGAAGTTGAAATCCCATCTGTCTTCCCATCCGCCGATCCACTCTCCGATAGAAGCCTCAGTGAAATAGATCTTCTTCTCAGGATGGGTCTTATAGATCTCATTAAGTTCGGTCACACTTCCGCCATAGTTGTGCCAAGCGGAACCGTCAGCCCATTTGTAAGCCTCAGGGTCAGCATAGATGTTGAGAGGATAATTGTCCTGACCTTCCTTGCCGTCATAATTGAAGTTATGGTCGAAAAGGAGAATCTCCACATCAGCAAGACCGGCCTTGTCCATTGCCGGACCGAGAACCTTCACGAACTCCTTCTGATCCTGCCAAGGCATCACCAGAGACATAGAGTTGCCGGGATTAAGTGGCTCGTTCTGCATTGTGACCCCGTGTATGTCGAAGCCTTCCTTTTCCATAGTCTGGATCCACTTCACGAAGTACTCTGCATAGTCATCATAGCAGGATGGCTTGAGGCGGCCGCCTGTCCACGAATTATATGTAGTCTCGTCAGTCACAGGAACATTGAACTTCGACACGTCCCAGTTGTTTCCACCAGGCATATTGCACTTCATCCACTGAGGGCAGGACCAAGGCGAACCGATGATCTTCACATCAGGGTTGATCGCATATATCTCCTTGAGAACAGGGAAGAGGTAATCCTTATCCTCTGAATGAACAGCGAAGTTCTCCAGACCAGGAGTGTCACACCAGGTGTAGTTGTCGGCAAGACAGAAGTCTGAAGCTCCGATAGCCACACGGATGAGACTCATACCGGCACCCTTCTCGCGTGAGAATGTCTCCTCAAGGAATGCTGTCCTGTCTGCTGGAGCCATCTTCAGAAGATTGTAGGCTGCTGAAGTGGTCACCGCGAGTCCGAAACCGTCCACAGGCTCGGCTGCAAGAGCAGTCTTGTCGTATGTCACCTGATACGGAGACATACTTCCCGGCTTTCCGAAATCGAAGGTGGTCTTCTTGAACTGATTCCTGCTGTCTGCCGAAGTCACGTATGCTGCAACGTCCTTGGCAACAACTTCCGGAACCTCCGGTGTCGGATTCTCAGGTTCTTTCTGGTCGTTATCCGGCTTGTCTGTAGTGCAGTTGCAGGCACACAGGCAGACCAGGATTCCGGAAAGAAATATCTTTGATATCTTCATATAGTCTTACTATTAATAGCCAGCGTTCTGAACAAGGCTAGGGTTGTTGTCAAGAGCGGTCTGAGGGATAGGCATATAGACAGTCTCCTCTGTGAGAGGGAATCTTGGCTGCCAGTACTTATCCTGCTGAGGCATTGCATCGTGGATAGCCTTTGCTCTGTCAAATCCGTGACGGAGAAGGTCGAAGAAACGGAATCCCTCGAACGCAAGCTCGAGACGACGCTCGTGAAGGATAGCATCGATCATAGCATCCTGTGAAGCAGGAACAGAAATGGTCTTGATGCCCGCACGCTCGCGGATCCTGTTTACATACTCAGTCGCGCCGGCAAGGTCACCTGTCATTGCAAGAGCCTCTGCGTGAAGGAGATAGATCTCACCAAGACGCATAAGGATGATAGATGATGCATTGGTAGGAACCTTGTGCATAAATGCATACTCGGTGCCAGGGTAATAGTTAGACCAGATAGCTTCGTCATAAACGATACATCCGTTCTTTCTCTCAGTGTCACCCTCTGCATCGTATGCAGCGATGAGGTCGCGTGATGGAGTGATCCACTTGATCCAGGAGTAGCTGTCATCCGGATTGTATGCATTTCTGTGGAACATCATCCACACCCAGTTACCGCTTGATCTTGTCCAGGTGATCTCGAAGATGGACTCGGAAGTATTGCGGACTGCGTCAGAATCATCGTATGCCCACATCTGGCCGTAATCATCAACGAGCTTGTAGCCCATTCCCTCTATTGCAGCACAATGCTGAGCCACCTTGTTCCAATCCTGAGCTGTAGCCTCTGCATATACTCTTGCAAGCATACCGTGAGCGAAAGCCTTTGTGAAGAGGTGCTTGTTGCCAGGATCCATATCAGGAGCATTCTCGCAAGCGAACTCGAGTTCCTCGATGATCTGAGCATAGATATCAGCTCTTGGAGTTCTGCCCGGGAAGTAAGCGTCATAAACTTCCTCGATGTTCTCTGCAGTGATTGCAGGCGGAATGGTGTTTACCAGAGGAATATCACCCCAGAGCTGTGACATCTGGAAGAGGTTCCAAGCCCTCCAGCAGTAAGCCTCGGACTTCCACTCGCGATACTCCTTGTCTGTCATTGTAGGATCTGCCTCCTTGATACGGTCGATGTTGCAGATGAGGTTGTTGCAGTTGCTGACCTGTCCCTGATACCAGTCCCAGTCACGGACTACGTTCTTGTTCTCACCGTCCTGCTTGTTAGCCTCGATGGCCATAAGCTCACCTGTTCCAGGGTTTCCGCCGTAAGCGTTGTCCGCACGGCACTCAGCATAAACCAGCCAGTCGAGATAACCCTTTTCCTGGATATCCTTTGTCCAGCTGCTGTACATTGCGTCTCTAAGACCCTTCATATCCTCTCTGGTGGAGTACTGAGACTCGTTTGCATTTTCATCCACCGTTACATTTCCCTCGCTGTATCCGGTTTCAGGATAGAGGGTGAGCTCACAAGAAGAGAGGACAATAAGGGAAGCGAGAGCGAGAATTGTATATATCTTTTTCATTTTCTTTCCTTATTTAATGATTAGAACTCAACATTGACACCGAAAAGCACTGTCTTCACACAAGGGTATGTACCCCAGTCGATACCCATTGAAGTTGCGCTTGTATATTGGCTCATTTCAGGGTCATAACCTGTGTAGTTTGTGAAGGTGATCATATTGTCCAGGGTTATGTAAGGCTGGATGCGGTTGATGTTCGCCTTCTTGAGAGCCGGATGAGTGATGTCGTAAGAAAGGGTGATGTTCTTCACCTTGAGGTAAGAACCGTCCTCGATCCATCTTGTAGATGCCCTGAGGTTGTCAAGTTCACCTGCCTTCGGAATGTCTGTGATCTGTCCTGGAATTCTCCAACGTCTTACAACATCCTTGATCTGGTTACCGCCGGTGTACATACCGATCATCTCGATCTTGGAAGCGTTGTAGATGTCGTTTCCTACTGAAGAAGTGAGGAGGAAGCTGAGGTTGAGACCCTTCCAGCTGATTGTATTGGTAAGACCGGCAGTAAAGAGAGGGTTCGCGTCACCGATATAATGCTTGTCGGCTACATTCACCTTGCCGTCACCGTTGTAGTCCTCATAGATGATCATACCTGTCTCAGGATCGACACCCTTTGCAGTATAGCCCCAGAACTGTGAAAGAGGCTGGCCAGGAGTCATACGTACCACATACTCGCTGAGAGCCTCTGAAGTCTGCGTATAGTAGTAAACCTGCTGGAGGTTGAGCTTCTCGAGCTTGTTGCGGTTCATAGAGATGTTGAAGTCGGTTGTCCATCTCCAGTCGTTCTTCTCGATGTTCACTGAATTGATAGCGAGCTCGAGACCCCAGTTGGACATCTCACCTTCGTTGCGGTAGATGCTTGGATATGGAGAAGGAAGAGGGACGTTCATAAGGAGGTCCTTGGTATATTTGTAGTAACCGTCGAGGGTAACGATGAGTCTGCTGTTGAACATAGACCAGTCGATACCGATGTTGGTCTGGGTTGTAGTCTCCCAGGTGAGGTCCTTGTTACCGATGTTGCTCTTGCCGCCGAGGGTAGGAGTTGCATCTGCGAACTCGGTCTTGGTCCAGTCATAATAGTTGGTATTGTACTGCTGTACCCAGGCATAGTCAGCGAGACCTGACTGGTTACCCTGCTGTCCCCAACCTGCACGGATCTTGAGGTCGTTGATCCAGGTAACATCCTTCATAAAGTCTTCACCGGAAATACGCCAAGCGACTGATGCTGAAGGGAAGTAGCCCCAACGGTTGCCAGGAGCAAGCTTTGAAGAACCGTCGGCACGGAAGTTAACGGTCACATAGTACTTGCTGTCGAAGTTGTATGATACTCGTGCGAGATATGACATAATGGCCCACTTTGCAAAGCCCTGTGACTGACCTCTGAGACCACCCTTGTTACCTCCGTTGATACCGAAGATGGCATTGTTGTAGTCTGGTGAGAAGTGGCTTCTTGAACCGGAGAGGTTCTCCCAGCGTGAAGTTGTAGCAGAAGTACCGGCCATAGCCTCGAAATTGTGCTTTGCATTCCAGCTGTTGTTATATGTGAAGATGTTGTCATACACCATTCTCATATCATCGCTTCTTGAAGATGAAGCCTCACCGTGCTGTGTACGTCCGTAAGAAGTCTTGATAGGATCGAGGAACGAGTAGCTGTGTACCCATCTGCGGTCCATAGACACGGTTGACTTGAACTTGAAGTTCTTTGTGAAGTTGATCTGAGCGTAACCTGTGAGGAGGAGACGGTCAGTCTGAGAGTAATTGTTCTCTGTTCTGGCGAGGTTCTCTGAAGGAGTAGTAAGGTTTGCTCCGTAGAACTCAGTCCAGTACCAGTTCGGATTGGTCTCGCTCCAAGGCTTTGCGTAAGTAGGAGTGTTGATCACTGAAAGGACAACGCCGGCACGGTTAGAACCTGTACCTGAGATGATACCGTTGTTCTTATAATGTGAATAAGCGACGTTGGCACCTACATTGAGCCAGTCATAAAGGTCTGAATCAAAGCTTGCCTTTACGTTGAAACGCTTGTTGAAAGCCACTGGAAGGATACCCTGCTCATCTGAATAACCACCGCTGATGTAATATCTCATATTATCGGTAGCATTCGAAACAGAGAGCTGATAGTTCTGGTTGATACCTGTCTTGTAAGTCTCCTCGAACCAGTCTGTCTCATCCTTGAGTCCGTCAGGAAGGTTCACCATTCCGAGCTCATCCATCAGTTCCTTATACTCAGCCACATTAAGCACATCGTAAGTCTTTGCCACATTGGCAAGACCTACTGAAGCATTGAGGCTCACCTGAGGGCCTCTGCTCTTCTTACCCTGCTTTGTTGTGATGAGAACGACACCGTTTGCCGCACGTGAACCATAGATCGCTGCTGAAGACGCATCCTTGAGGATCTGCATTGTCTCGATATCCTGTGGAGAAAGATATGCGATCGCGTAGTTACCGGTACCTACCGGAACACCGTCCACGACATAAAGAGGGTCATTTGAAGATGCGATCGAAGATGCACCACGGACACGGACTGTCATACCGCTTCCCGGGAGACCGCTGGTCTGCTGTACTGTAACACCGGCAACCTTACCCTGGATGAATCCGGAAGCCTCAGTTACAGGACGAAGCTTCATATCCTCTGTCGAAACAGTTGAAACGGCTGTGGTGAGGTCTTTCTTGCGGACCGAACCATAACCGATGGCCACGACTGCATCGAGGACCATTGCCTCTTCTGCAGATTCAACATCGATGACAGCACGGTTATTGACCTGCTCGACGACTGTTGAATAGCCAAGTGCGGTGAACTCCAGTACTGCCCCCCCCGAGGAAAGAGTGATCTGGTAATTACCATCAATGTCGGTGGTGGTACCGTTCTGTGTACCCTGCTCCATAACGGTCATTCCGATTATCGGCTGTCCGTTCTGGTCAACCACCGTACCCTTTACAGAATGCTGCTGGGCGAACATCGGAATGCTCATAATAAGCAGCACCACCATAGTCAGATATTTTCTCATACGGTAGAAATTTGTTGTTAGTATTAATTGGTTAGTATATGTGTGTCTTTTCACGGTCTGCGCCCTGATGCAGACACTTTATCAAAGCAAATGTAACAAATCAAATCTGAAAACTGACATATTTGAAGCAAGAAGTGGATTTCTTACTTGAAAACATATCGATTTATTCCTGATTATCAATCTGTTATATAACTACATCCGATATACGAATGTGGTAACGACAAAGCCCTGTACCATCAGGTACAGGGCCACAAAATGTTTCAAAAACGACAGAATCAGGCTACTCCTTCGGAGTCGTATATGCCGCATCCCATTCAGCTACGGTCTCATCGCTTACGCGCGTGAACACATATTTACCCATAAAGGCATCCGGTGCCCAGTTGCGCGAGAAGACTTCGCCATAGCATTCCATCCTGTCCTCATCTATCGAGGCCACGGTCAGGTTGAGGGCATTGCCGATCATAAGGCTGTTGCTGTATGGGGAATATGCATATTGATGCATCCTGTATTCGCGAAGGTCAGGATCGGCATCGCTGGAGATATACTCCTTGACCTCCTCATCCGACTGTACGGAATATCTACGAGGAACATATCCGTCAATATTGGAAAGTATCTCCTTCCCGAGCTTACCGTCAGGATACACATCAAATACCTCAGACTCCACCCATCCTCCTTTGAAAAGAGGGATGAAGGCCTCTGCCGGGATGAGGTCGAAAATGAGATTTTCTCCAAGTTGCACATTATCCGGAATTGCAGGATCTCCGGCAAGCGGCGGTCCTATCTCTCCGTCAACAATCAGGTCACCCTTCACATCGCAGGACACAAGAGCCGGAGCAACCGCGACCATTCCGAGGGAGAGTCCCGCCAGACGCACCGTCCTGCCTGCCAGACGGCGACGTGCCAGCTGCGACTCCAGATAACGCACCTCCGCCTCACACTTCGGACAGGTGCCGGCGCAGTCACCCTTGTGCTGGCATTCGGTGGTTACATACTCGATCTCATTCTCTTCTGCAATCTTCTTCCTCACATCCTTAAGGACGTTGCAGATTCTTTTACCTCTTTCCATAATCATATCTATTTGTTAATGTCTTTTTTGTATTCAAAAATATCAAACCTGCTGAAGCCCAGGGCCTTAAGAGCGGTTATGCTGTTCCGGCGGTCATTCTCGGAATTATGTTCCGGTATCAGGGGCACTCTGACTATACACTTTTCCACCACTCCCTTCTGCGCCAGAAATTCAAGATTCGACACCACCTGCGCATTATTCCTCCCCGTATATTCCTTATATATATCGGGATCCATATCCTTGATGTCTATCGCCCACTCGTCTATTATGCCCGAGAGCCTGTCTATATGTTCCTGAGGCACATTCAGGGAAGTCTCGATATTCAGCTTCCACTCTTGAGGGGCGATCCTGCGGAATTCATCGATGAATATACTCCTCAATGCCGGCTCTCCCCCTCCGAAAGTGATCCCTCCGCCTGTGGCCTGAAAATAAAGATCATCCATCTGCACGCTCATCAGAAGCTGCTGCGGAGTCATCATCCTGAAGGTCGAGCCCTCGCGCCAGGTCTGTGGATTCAGACACCAGCGGCAACGTAAAGGGCAGGAATGAAAGACCACCAGGGTTGTGACTCCTTCCCCGTCAATGCCTATCCTATGCCGGGATATGGCCGTTATGGGCGCATTGTTCCGATCTGTCATAATAACTCATTTGCCTTTATTAACGGAGCATTGTGCAAAATACTTCCGCAATTTGCACAGATATTGAGATTGTCACATAAAAACAGCGGAAATGACAAATATAGCGAATTGGTCGGAACAATTTCTGACGGACAGGCTTCAAATCAGCGCCGACATTGCAGGCTTTATCAGTACAAGTGTGCTCATACTCCTGATGATCCTGATCGGGATAGGGACCAACTGGCTCATACAGAGCATATTCAGAAGTGTGACCACTCATAGCGCAAGACTCCGACGCTCAAAATGGCATCCTTTTCTGGTGAAGCGCCGGATAGGACATCACCTGCTCCTGCTGGTTCCGGGTCTTATACTGTATTTCCTTCCGTACATCGCTTTTGAGAAGGATGCGGGCATAATCAGGCTTCTGCACAGAGCAGATATCATATATATGCTCATAGTGATGATTATGGTGGGCAACGCAATGCTTCTGGCATTCCTTGACTTCTACAGAACCACCGACAAGAACCGGAGTCATCCCCTTCAAGGCCTTGTACAGGGGCTGCAGGTAATACTTTATTTCGTCGGAGGCATAATAATAACCGCAGTGCTGATCGACAAATCCCCAACCGTACTGCTGACGGGACTGGGAGCATCCGCCGCCGTGCTTATGCTCATATTCAAGGACAGCATCCTCGGATTCGTTGCCGGCGTACAATTGTCCCAGAACAGGATGATCCGCATAGGAGACTGGATACAGATGCCGGACGGGAGTGCCAACGGGACTGTCGAAGAGATCACCCTCAACACCGTCAAGGTACGTAACTGGGACAATACCATCACGATGATACCTCCTTATACCCTCGTCAGCACACCGTTCAAGAACTGGCGCGGAATGCAGGAAAGCGGAGGACGCCGGGCAGACAAGTCCATATTCATCGATGTCACCAGCCTCGAGGTCTGCAGTCAGGATATGATTGCCGACATCTGCAAGGCCATACCTGTGATGGATGGCTGGAGACGCACCCTTCCCGAAGGTCGTCTGCCGGAGGGAGGCATAGAAAACATACGCCTGTTCAGGACATATACAGAACTCTACCTGAGGAACCATCCTGATGTCAATGCCTCTCTCGACCTGATAGTCACCCAGAAGGAAGCCACCCCATACGGTATTCCCGTCTATGTATATTTTTTCATCAATGACAAGGCCTGGGCATCATTCGAACGCAAGCAGTCGGACATTTTCGACCACCTGATGAGCATAGTTCCCGAATTCGGCCTGCGCATCTACCAACGACCGTGACAGCCCGCCCCTGCCAGCAGAGCCGTGCCTTACCAGCGGAGGAGTGCCTTAACAGCGGAGGAGCACCCCGCCCGCAGAGGCTATCGTCCTGTACATCAGCTACTTACCTTATCCACGTGCTCCCCTTTGCCCTGCACGCAGTTCGCATAATCCCCTGAAGAACAAGGATTTACACTCCACCCTCAAAATAACCATATTTTTCGTGACACATTTTGTACATTTGTGCGTCATATAGGCAGAAATGGAACTTAACGGAAGAAACATATTCGGACAGAAGCGGCTGGACTTTATGTTCAGGCTGGCCTGCAGCATCCTCGGAAGAAGCGATGAGGCTCAGGATATGATGCAGGATGTGGCCGAAAGGATACTGCGCCGTCAGGAAAGTCTCGAAGATGTAAGGAACATAGATTCATTTCTGGCAAAAGCCGTAAGAAACGCCTGCATCGACAGGATAAGGCGGCGGAAAGAGACGACACCGAAGATTCCGGATGTGCCCGACGAAAAGAATCCCGACAGGTGGAACGACCGGCAGATGGTTCACAGAGCCCTGTCGAAACTGCCGGAAAGACAAAGGCTGGCCGTCCACCTGAAAGATATAGAAGGATACTCCAACAAAGAACTCGCAGACATCCTCGAAACGGACGAGACAAATGTAAGGACAATACTTTCCAGAGGCCGGAAAGCACTAAGGGAAATAATAGAAAAGGAAATAGGATATGGAATATGATATAAATAAGATACGGGCGCTCTGTGACAGATACTTCGACGGGGAAACGTCCGCCGGTGAAGAGCAGGTGCTGAAGGAATATTTCCTACTTGCGGAGGATGTTCCGGCTGATCTGAGGGCGGTGAAAGTGATGCTCTACGGAATGGATGAGGCCGCTTCTATGACATACAGTCCTTCCGGCACCGGACAGCACACAACCCGCGGATCCGTCCGGAAGATGAGCATACGCAGGATAATATGGGGGACAATCGCAGCCGCAGCATCCGTTGCAATATGCATCTCGGTCTTAAACCGCGAAATCTATGGATATGATGCTGACGGAAAGGCAATTACAGATCCGCAGAAAGCACTTGAAGGAACAAAATATCTTGCCTATCTGAGTCAGCTGGAGACAACGATCGATATAGCACAGATGATCACTATGGAAATGGAAGACAACAACTAAACAAATAGACAATGAAACGTATCATAACCCTTTTGGCCTTGATAGCTATAGCATCGGCCGCACACGCACAGACAGATTCACTCGTAGTATTCGACACCCAGGGAGACAAGCTCGGCATAAGCGTAGCAGGATTCAACATCACCCTCGGAGAGAACGGAAGCGGGCAGAAGTCATCGAAACCGAAAGTGAAGAGAGTCACTACAAATTTCATAGGTATCACCTTCGGATACAACGTGTTGACCTACAAGCCCAACTACGGGAACTGGGCCGGTGAACAGAATTTTATGACAGACAATACTCACGGAATGCGTCTCGGTCTGGAACCTTTCAGCATCCAGGTGTCACTTGACCGCAAGCAGACTGTCTTTCTCAGAGCAGCTATGAACACATACGTCGAAAATTACAGGTTCAAGACTCCGATGACTCTCATCAATGATGAAAATGGAAATCTTCTGCCTCAGGGCATAGAAGGAAATGTGAAGAAATCCAGAATAAGTGCAGGTTATTTCGGACTTTGTGCAGGACTGGGCTTCAAGATCAGCCGCTTGATGCTTCTGTTCGACTTCAATGCCGATCTGCTGTCGAAATCCGTTGCAATGTACAAGAATCCGAAGAAGACACTGTACGACATCAGCGGATTCAACAACATCAGGTACAGGGTCGGAGCATCCGCTACCGTCAACGGTTTCGGCATATATGTGGATTATTGCCTCACTCCTCTTTTCAGAAAAGGGATCGGCAATGACGGAAATGTCACCTCCATCGGCATACGCTGGGGATTTTAGAAACTGTTTAAATTTTTCTACGAAAAACATTAATTGTTGAAACTGTGGTTCTCTCATCAATCTGTTATGCGTCTTTTTGGCCTGTTTCTTCTGTTTTCTTCGTCAGATAGCACCACTATCCTCCTCATAAAACAGAAATAAACAGTCTCAAAAATACATCATAATATTTTTGATGATAAAAATTCAAACAGTTTCTAAAACTCACTGGTATGAAACGTTTTTTTATTCTAATGATATTGGCCTTGGTTCCTTTGGCTGTGTCTGCGCAAAGCGATATGGATGATTTCTTTGCAGGATACAGCGGACAGCAGGGATTCCAGACCATCATTTACGGCAAACGTATGCTCGATATGATGAAGGAGGATGCGAGTTCCGACGTCAGAGCCCTTCTGAACAGGATAAGCACCATTAGGATCATCAGTCACGAAGAGCCGCTCAACGGGATCATCTATTCTGCCAGACGCAGTGTGAACCAGAGCCAGCAATATGAAATCATCTCCCAGATCAACGAAAACGGAAGCCTTTCCGAGTTCTACATATCGGAGAATCTCGGAAGTTCAAAGAACGTTTCTTTCGTGATGATCATCAGCAGCCCTCAGGGCTCGGCAGTAATGGAGATAGTAGGTGAATTCGATGTCAAGGACATCAGCAAACTTTCCATAATCGGACAAAAAAAGTGATGTCTATGCAACATATTGCATAAAAAATGCATCTCATAGGCTGTAACCTCAATATGAAAGACTATGTATAGAAAAGTCCTTATTGCAGTTGCAGCCTTTATCATATCTGCAGCCGCCGTCTCTGCCCAGGAGGCATCGAAAGAGAAATTCAAAAGATACAACAGATGGATGGTCGGCATCGAGCTGGTCAAGGATAACCATGACGCCATCGGGCCTGGGGTTACAGCTGTCTACGGCAGACAGTTTTCCGAACTGATTTTCCTTGGCGTGGGATTCGGAACAGATATGACTATCCACAATCCTGGACAGTCACGATTGGAGATTACAGATAAGAACGGAAACACGACAATCAAGGAATACGGTCCCTACTATTATTTCCTTTTCCCTGTATATGCAGACCTGCAGGTGAACCTTTCCAGAAGGCAGTCTCCTTTCTTTGCAGAATTCAAGGCCGGAGTAGCGGTTGACACTGACCTGACACGCGTCAGAGGTACGGAAAGTTACTGCACCTACGAATGGGCTGGCGGCGGAGTGCTCCTCGGCTCGGGAGTCGGCAAAAGGTTCAAGCTGAAAAACGACGACAATATAGACATAAAAATAGGCGTAGACTGCATCATAGGACCATTCTACGCCAATATTCCGATATCTCTGGGAGTCCGCTACGGATTCTGACGCTGTTTCCAGAGTTTCTTAATATCAGAGCTAATCAGGGCTACGGCCGGAGCCAGCACGGTTCCGTGGTTGAAGCCCTGCATTTCGTATAATACGGAGTCGTGGCCGAAGTGCTTCAGAAGAGCCTGGAGATGGAAATTCTCCTCATATCGGGCCAGCATCTCAAGTTCTCTGTCACCGGAAATCAAGACCATAGGGGCACCGCCTCTGGCTGCATATGTCATCGGAGCATATTCATCTATCACAGGTATGCCGTCAGGAAGTCCCCTTTCCTTTCGGATAGTATAGTGGGTCACTGTCTGGCCGCTCACCGGATATGCCTTCGCTATCTTGTCTGCATCGACTCCATACTTTGCCATATATTCCTTTGCAAGAGCCACCATCAGGGTCAGGTAACCGCCGGCAGAATGGCCTGAGACATAGATCTGCTCGTTATTTCCACCATATTTTGCGATATTGTCGAATACCCAGGCGACAGCCATCGCAGCATCATCGATATAATCAGGGCACTTGCATTTAGGGAAGAGACGGTAGTTCACGCTCACTACCGCAAAGCCCTGGCGACGGAACCCTTCCAGGAGTTCCTTGTTGCCCCCTTCGAGGCCACCACCGTGGAACCATACGAGGGTAGCGAAGCCCTTATCCGTTTCAGGGTAATAGATGTCAAGAACGCAGCGTTCCTTTCTGTATGCATCAGTCTCGTCGGCTGATGTGTAGGAGATGTTCTGGATGAAATTGTAGCCTTCATCCTGCGGCTGGGGCTGTGCGGCTGCAGATACTGCTGCGATGATGATGAACGCCGCTGTGAGAATTTTTGTCTTCATAGTCTTATGGGGGTTAGACCAAGAGCATTTCAGGGGGCATCTGGTGCATTTTTATGGGTAAAATGCTCTTGGTACGATGTTTTTTATGGGTACCTGGTGCGTTTTTCCAGCAAAAGTGCTGCAGGTCATTTCACCAGTACGAGGTCTGCGAGGGTGATAGCCGTCATAGCCTCAACTACAACCGGAGCACGGAGAGCGAAGCATACGTCGTGACGGCCTGGCACCTCAAGGTTATCCATTTCGCCGGTCTGGAAATTGAAGGTCTGCTGGGCTTTGCGGATGCTGGAAGTGGGTTTGAAGGCCACACGGAAGACGATCGGAGCGCCGTTGCTGATGCCGCCATTGACTCCGCCGGCACCGTTTTTCATAGGTCTGCCGTCCGGTCCGATAGGGTCATTGTGCTCTGAGCCCTTCATACGGGCAGCCCGGAATCCGTCACCGAACTCGATGCCACGGACTCCCGGAACCGAGAATATGGCGTGAGCGATCATCGACTCGACGCTGTCCCAGAAAGGTTCTCCGTAGCCGGGATCGATATCGGGGACTGTGCACTCGATTATTGCCCCGAGGCTGTCACCTTCATTGATGGTCTGATCAATGGCTTCCTGCCATCCGGCCGGCATCTCTGAATCTGTCGTCTCGAGCTCCTTCCCCGGCATCTCGAGTGATTCTGCCGGGATTCCTCCCAACTCCACGATCCGGGCATTTACGGCAGTGAAAGGTGTCTCATCCAGCATTGTAGCATCTGCGAGAATCTTCTTCGCAACCACTCCGGCAGCCACTATTGGCAGAGTAAGCCTTCCGGAAAAATGTCCTCCACCGCGCGGATCCTGGCAGTCATCCCACTTCAGAGCCGCTGTAAGATCTGCGTGACCGGGACGAGGCATAGCTGCAAAAAGCTCATAATCTGACGAATGAGTGTTTGCGTTGCGGAATATGACCGTCAAAGGAGCACCTGTAGTATGTCCCTCGAAAATGCCGCTGACAATTGTCGGCCGGTCGGATTCTATACGCGGAGTCGTCCCCTTTGCTCCGCTCTTTCTACGAAGGATATCCTGTTCGAAGTCCTGTTCACAGAGTTCCAGACCGGCCGGAACGCCGTCCAGAACGACTCCAATGAGTTCCCCGTGGGATTCCCCGAAGATGCTTACTCTGAATTTTCTGCCTATCGTGTTCATATTATCGAAGTTTATTTCATTATTGTTTGTTGTACATATATGTCACGACTTTCAAGGACGTGCATTAATATGAACATATATACGTTACCTTTCCCCTAAATCCCCTTTCTCGGAAAGGGGACTTCCTATCGCTACGCTCAAATTATCGAAGTTTATTTCATTATTGTTTGTTGTACATATAGGTTACGACTTTCAAGGACGTGCATTAATATGAACATATATACGTTACCTTTCCCCTAAATCCCCTTTCTCGGAAAGGGGACTTCCTATCGCTACGCTCAAATTTTCGAAGTTTATTTCATTATTGTTTGTTGTACATATATGTCACGACTTTAGTTTTCATTGGCCGTCTGCCGGAGGAGGATAAAACTCTGATTATCAACCGATTCCTCATTCTACGTGCCGCACTAGAGGGAGCACGTAGCAGAAGCAAGCGGCTGAAAGACAGCAGGTTAGCATCCAACGGTCAGCAGCCGGAAGGTGTCGTGGAACTGCGGGAAGGATTTAGCCACACATTCCTCATCGTCAATCTCTATAGCGCTGTCCGCACCAAGGGCAGCCACCTTCAGGGCCATAACCATACGGTGGTCGTGACGGGATGTGTATCGGCCGCCTTTGAGCAGACCTGGAAGAGGCTCTGCGACTGACTGCCGATCGCCCGAAGCACCCCCGAGCAAGCGCTGTGCAAGGCTATGTCCTTCGATAACCATTTCATCCCCTTCGACCGATGCTTTCACTCCCATCTGGCCAAGCATCTCCAGAATGGCCTTGGCCCTGTCGCTTTCCTTATTGGCCAGACGGCTGACCCCACCCAGACGGCTCGTGCCCTGACAGAATGCCGCCAGCACAGAAATGATCGGGAAGAGATCCGGACAATTGGAAGCATCCACACTGAATGCCTTGAGAGGAGCACGCTGCACGGTGATATCCCCCCTGTCCCCGTCAAGTTGTGAAAGACTTGCTCCGGCATCCATCAATATATCCATAATCGAGAGGTCGGCCTGAAGGGAGGTAGTGTCAAGTCCCTGAAGGACAGCCTTTCCGAAGACGGCACCGGCCACCAGGAAATTTGCCGCAGCACTCCAGTCACCCTCGAGATCGATGTCTGCAGCCTTATATTTCTGGCCTCCCTTCACCTTGAACACCATCTCTGTGCAAAGTGACCAGTCTCCGTCGGAAGCAAGGAAATCAGGACCTCCGAGCATATCATTACCGATCCTGATACCGAATTTCTTGAGCACTTCAAGGGTTATGAACATATATGGTATGCTCTTGGGATCCTTCACAATGAGCGAAGAGTTACGCTCCGCAAAAGGCAGGGCCATCAGAAGTCCGGAAATAAGTTGAGAGCCGTGCCTGCCGGAAATCTCGGCACGTCCGGGCTTCAACGGTCCGCTCACCGTCAACGGCACCTTTACAGGCCTACCGTCATCATCCTGAACGTCCTTGTTGCCGATATGGGCTCCGAAAGCTTCGACAATCTCCCGTGCCCCGGTCAGAGGACGTCCCAGCAACGTCTTTTCACCAGTGAACGTAACCGGTTTCGGACATATCTGAGCCATAAGCGGAATCATCATACGGGTCAGCAGGCCGGACTCTCCGACGTGCAGCACAGGATTGCCGTTCTCATCCACAGAAGACTTACCATCCTCGCCAAGCAAACCCACAAGGCTTTCAGACTGAGCAGCAATACCCCTGATAGTCAATACGTTTCCATCCTGCCGCACTTCCGCACCGAGATTTCTCGCCACCTGCAGGGCAGCCTCATTGTCGCCACAGGATGTATATTCCTTCAGATGAGATACCCCGTCCGCAAGAGCCGCAGCAATGATGGCACGCTGGGCGAAACTCTTGGACACCGGCATTGTACACCGCGGGCAGTTTTCGCTATAAACTGCATTTCTGCACCCGGTCCCGATAAACCGGAAATCCCCATATACAGCCCTTCGCATTTCTGCTGTCGGCCATTGTCCCGGAGCCGCCGCTTCCTCTGCATTTAGCGCTGCGTATGTATATGGAGCACCATATTTCAGACAATCCAGACGGGACTGCTTTCCGGCTTCACCCATACAGAACGCGATGAGACCTCCATCAGCCAATGCGCCTATCCTTTCATTGCCGTTCTCCGCCTCCGTGCGGCACCACTGATATAATGCCATCACCTTCTCCACATCGGCCTCCGAATGAGCCAGCGTCACGATCTTTACCATATCCGCACCGTGATATACGCACTTCTCTACAACGGCCTTGAGTGCCTCAAGCGAATCCGTACCCTCGAAATCGTGATATGAACGGATAAACACAGTGCCGTTTTCGTGAGCCGCCTGACGCACCCTCTTGGACATCTGCTTCTGAGCCTCTATCTCCACATCCACATACCGGGCTCCGGCCTCGATGGCCCTGATCAGTCGCCTTTCAGCGATCTGCATCGCCTTTATCTCCCGGCTTTGCTCCGTCAGTTCCTGCAGCGACGGCTCCATAGCTGCGACCTCGCTTATACGGCATGTGGCCACAAGCGGGAGGTCGGCCGTGAAAAGCTCATCTGTCTCCCTCGCCGTCAGTTCACACCTGTCGAGACGGATTTCCGCCATCTCGCACTGCTCCAGA
>SUYP01000031.1 GCA_015060395.1 Bacteroidales bacterium | reverse complement strand
ATCGCAGATAAAGCCAAAGTTTTAAGAGAAGCACTAAACAAATCGATATGATAGTATCTACAACAATGTCACCTAGAAGATTAGTACGGGTGGTATATATGCAGAAGAAAAAGTATTATCTGATAGTTCCTTGTGTGACAATCAATGAACTTGATTACGGGTATTCCTTTCCAATCACTAAAGTAGAATCAGATGCAGGTCATGGCGCTTTGTTTGATGCTATTGCAGGTGTGATGGACAAAGATTGCCGTATGCCTGATTCTGCTGAGACCGGGTGGCTTGAGTATGCCGGTTCTCCTGGTCCTCTATTTGACAAAAGACTATTTAGGAAGGAATTCGGCTATCATTATGGAAGCCTTGTCAAGACAGCGACTTCAATAATTATGATGGAGCATCTTCCTGATGACAGTTATGTGTTCGAGATGTGGAGTACTGACGGAATGAACAAAGAGAGGATGGAATGTCCTGGAGGCTGTTCTCGTGAAGAGGTCATTGAAACTTTAGCAGCGGCATTGAAAAAATCTGAAGCTAACCGCGCTGCGCGCCCTAAATACTACTGAACGGGGAAGAACAATTATTTCCAAAACTAAACCTTATGACAGAACCCCCAAAGTTAGATCTATAAATGAACATAGAAAAATCCTTACAGTCTATGGGCCTCCACCAACCGGAAATTATCAAAAATAGTCTATTTGACCAAATTAATTATCTTCTTTCATTATGGAACCCATTGGAGGTGCCGGATTATGTGACAGGTACTGAATATACAGATTATGTTTATGATATACTCGATATACTGAAATCACGTAAAAATCTGGAAGATTATATATATAACGATATGTTTTTAGGGGCTTTTGGTCTGGGACCCTCAGAGTGGGCTAAAAGAGAGATATCTGCTCTTTGTGAATCAATTGAAAAGGCATATTAAACAATCGATGTTTACCAGCAAGGAAAGGGTAAAAGAGACCGTATTACATTTGCTCGAAAAGGTCCTTTCCTGCTCGTTCTCCGTGACGGCCCCTGCGGTGGATTTCGAGAGCACGGGGTCTCTGCTGGAAGGATGGAGAAAAGGGCTGTGCAGCATAAGTATTATGAAAATGACTATCTTTGCTATGTGCGCGTCGTGACTGATGCGGATGAGGAAGTTCTTGAACATAATGACTATTCGGGATTCGGCCAGAGGCTGGAAAGCTCGACAGGCAGCGCGAACCGCTACCGCTACAACGGCAAGGAGGAGCAGGTCACAGGCAATGTCGGCTTGACTGACTATGTCGCGAGATTCTACGACAACCTCCTCCCACGCTGGACAACCCGGACCCGCTGGCGGAGAAGTACTACGGCATATCACCGTACGCCTTCTGCAACAATAATCCTGTGAACTTTGTAGATCCAGATGGAAGAGATATTGTTATATATGGCCAGAACAATAGTTCATTTGTCATTTTAACTGATGATATTGACCTGCAGTGCGAGTTAAATATTGATTGGGGTGGTAATTATTACTTTGAAGGTGAAGAATATCTTCAGACGGGACTGGATGTTGTTGGTATATTTGATCCTACTGGTGCGAGTGATGTAGCCAATGCTTCCATATATCTTAGTAATGGCGAATATGGCAATGCTCTGATCAGTGTAGTTGGCCTTGTTCCATATTTAGGAGATACAGCAAAAACACTCCGTCTCGGTAAGAATATTGAAGCATTAGGTGGTGCGATAAAATTGCATAGGCATCATATTATACCTAAAGCCGTCTTTAATACTTTAGAAGGCCTTCCAGCGTCTCTAAAACGAGATAGTAGAGCTAATTTAAAACTTGTGCCAGCTGGGTTTCATGGAAATCATCCATCATATTCCTAATGGGTAAGATTCAGACTAAGTCAACTTCAAACAGAGGGAGCATTAACTTATGATAAATTTATCGCATTTAAGAAAGAGGCAACATCGCATATTAATAATGCTCTGAAAGAATGGGAAATATCGGGACAAAATATGAATAAATATTTTGAGGAACTTTTAAAATAATATGTATATGAAAAATTTAGAATATCAAGCTGTTTGGGTTTCTTGGGATCAGAAACTCCTCGGACGCCGCTCCGGGCCTCAGACAGTCAAAATCCTGACTCAGGCCTTTGATGAGTATATGCGGGAAAACAACAGTGATACTTTTATGCATATCCGCAATCTTGATTGGTTATATGATAGGATTCCCTTACCTCTTAAAGGCAAATTTATATATAAAGATGACTCTTGGGACTATATGGATGCCATTTATTCCCGTTTTGGTATGATTGCGGCTGTTAGCGAACGAGTCAAAAGGATCTTGGAAGATCTGAATGTGTCGCAAGATGAATATGTGTTGAAACCGATAAGTGTGGAAGGGTCTGACAGGCAAATTTACCTGTTATTTATCAAGAAGATATCTGATGCTGAATTAATATACCCGGAAAGTTCTTTTAAGGTTTATACTCCAGAACGTATGATGCATTTCTCCAGTTATAATGAAAGAGCGATGGTGCCGGATGGGTGTGGAGTACGAGATATATTCCTTCCGGAGTCGTATAGGAATAGAGACATCATCAACTTGCAGAGCTCGGTTCCGGTTTTCTTTTCCCAGAGACTTGTAGATGCATTTGAGGAAAACAAGATCAAAGGATTTTCCGTTTGGAATAATCATAAAACAACACTTAATTTCAGGTAATATAAAAATAGGCTAGGAATATACTAAAATCAATAGTTGTGAGTTTACTGAGTACCAAATGGAGAACGAATAATTATTCATTTGGTACTCAAATCTAATTAGATATGAAGGGCATTGCAAACGGCTATTAGCAAAACAAAACCTCTAACTGATAATCATCCCGATCCTGAACATCGGAAGATACATTGCTATCAGGATGATTGCTACGATTCCTCCTACAAGAGTGACCATAAGTGGTTCTATGTAGGTACTCAAAGATTTGAATGAGGAATCATTGTTTTCTGAAAGCAGGTCAGCGGAACGGCCTAACATATCTGCAAGCCGGTTGCTTTCCTCTCCGACACGGATAAGCTTAAGTATGCCTTGAATTATAGGTTTTTGTATAACTATTTGTATAACTGTGCTTTATTCCCCTTTCTAAACTTTCTTTTATGATTCGCGTGTTGTGGATTCCCCGAAGGAATCGAATCGCTAACTGAAAATATAATAAAATTGGATAACTACACTAGTCATTTACCTCATATTTAAGACGCACGCTGTTACATTTTAGATATCGTACAAAATTTTAGGAATGGTGTAGATTGGAGGTCTGCGAAAACCTTGGAAAGGTGATTCTAGCTTACTAGTATTTGCATCTAATATTTTGATGTCTCGAGTATTACTCACTGAGGATTCCTTCTACTCAGTATTTAATTTTGACATAATGATCTTCTTTGAATAAATATCATTATCTTAGCAATATTAAATATTGTTATGATGGAACAGGAAATTCTATATGTTAGCACAGACAATTTGCTAAGTGATGTGAGGACGATAATTGATAGTGCGCGAACTAAAGCGTATGCGGCTGTCAATGTTGCGTTAGTTGAGAGAAACTGGCTTTTGGGTAAGCGTATTGCAGAAGAAGAATTGCAGGGAGAGAATCGTGCAGAATATGGCGCAAATGTGATCATAAGACTCTCAAAGGATTTAACTGATGAGTATGGTAAAGGATTCAACAAGAGTAACTTATATCAGTTCTGCGAGTTCTATAAGTCATTTCCAGAGATTTTCCACACGGCGTGTGGAAAATCAGCGATTCAGTTGTCTTGGTCACATTATAGGACATTGTTGCAGGTATATGATAAGAAGGCTCGTGACTGGTATATGCAGGAGGCAATAAGTCAGACTTGGAGTGTACGCACTCTTCAAAGAAACATTTCGTCCCAATATTATTATAGGTTGCTGCAGTCTCAGCATAAAGATCTTGTAGAGAAGGAAATGTTGGAGATTACTGCACCATTACAAGATACCGATAAGTTTGAGTTTGTTAAGAATCCTGTGGTAGCAGAATTTCTAGGCCTTGCTCAGAATACAGACTTTACGGAGTCATGTCTTGAAGGAGCTATCATTACACATCTTCAGAAATTCATGATGGAGCTTGGTAAGGGCTATGCCTTTGTTGCAAGGCAGCAGCATATACATACCGAGAAGCAGGATTACTATATTGACTTGGTCTTCTATAACTATATCTTAAAAGCTTTTGTGCTGATTGATTGCAAGACATCAAAGGTGACACATCAGGATGTAGGACAGATGGATATGTATATCAGGATGTATGATGAATTAAAACGCACAGAACACGACAACCCAACAATCGGCATCATTCTATGTGCTGATACAGACGACGATATTGCCAGATATTCAATAATGCATGGAAATGATCAGCTGTTTGCTTCTAAATATAAATTATACCTACCTTCAGAAGAAGAGCTTCGCACAGAGATAGAGACCCAGAAGCAACTGTTCTATTTGCAGCATAAAGAAAAGTAATCTAAAATATGAACGCTACAATCTTAACTTCAATTATTGCAGCTGCTGCAGCTTGTTTAGGAGCGTTAGTTCCGTGCCTTTTTTCTTATTTAGGCAAAAAGAAAGAGTATCAGATTGCTCGTATAGAACAAATTGAACAGATAAGGAGAACGGAGTATTCCTTATATCTGGATGTTCTCCAGCAAATGATTAATGAGAGTAATAGGGATAATTTTTTATTATTACAGAAGTCAACAAATAGGCTATTGTTGTTTGCAGGGCCCGAATTATCCACTATAATTAATGAATATTATAACACAATTATAAATAATGCGAATGCAGGAAAGCCTACTTTGAATCACGAACATATCAGTTATCAGACTAAAATAGTTAATGCAATGAGATCTGAACTAGGAGTGTCAACTATAGAATTAGATCAAGTGAGATTTATAGGGGCTCCATTGCAGTGATCTTGTATAACTATATGTATCACGATTGTGTAACTTCCTGCAACGTTTTTTAGTTGCCGCGAGTATCAAAATAGGGCTGGGAATCGAATTTGATACGAAAAACAGTATTAGGGAGTATCAAATTTGCAAGCCGGTGACACCACGACGAAACCGCAATAGAAGCATCTCTATTGCGGTTTTTTCGTGTTTTGCGTCAACTTTTGTATCACTATATGTATAACTGTTTTGCAACTTCCTGCAATTAAATCAGATTTGGTTGACAAAAAAGAAAGCCCGAAGTCTTTGATGGATCTTCGGGCTTAATTTGTGGTTTATGGCTTTAGTTTACATATCGTCTTTGTCCATATTCTGGAGGAGGGCATCGTTGGTTCCCCAGCGGCGCATACGGTCCTGAAGGAGTTCCATTGCTTCGATGCAGGTCATATCGGCCAGGAACTTGCGCATAACCCAGATACGGTTGGCGATGGCAGGGGAGTAGAGGAGATCGTCGCGGCGTGTGCTTGACAAGGTGACGTCAACGGCAGGGAAGATGCGCTTGTTGGCAAGCCTTCTGTCGAGCTGGAGCTCCATATTGCCGGTTCCCTTGAATTCCTCGAAGATGACCTCGTCCATCTTGGATCCTGTCTCGGTGAGTGCTGTTGCAAGTATGGTGAGCGAACCTCCGTTCTCGATGTTACGGGCAGCTCCGAAGAATCTCTTCGGCTTGTGGAGGGCATTGGCGTCAACACCTCCGGAGAGAACCTTTCCTGATGCAGGCTGCACGGTGTTGTATGCTCTGGCAAGACGGGTGATCGAGTCAAGGAGAATCACCACGTCGTGACCGCATTCAACCATTCTCTTGGCCTTTTCAAGTACCATATTGGCAACTTTCACGTGACGTTCAGCCGGTTCGTCAAATGTCGATGCTACGACTTCAGCCTTTACGCTGCGGGCCATATCTGTTACCTCTTCCGGACGCTCGTCGATCAGAAGGACGATCATATATACCTCCGGATGGTTGTCTGCAATCGCATTGGCGATGGACTTGAGGAGCATAGTCTTACCTGTCTTAGGCTGAGCGACTATAAGGCCTCGCTGTCCTTTTCCGATCGGAGTGAACATATCTACGATACGGCAGGACATATCATTGTGGCCGTTTCCGAGAAGGTTGAACTTCTCTTCCGGGAAAAGCGGAGTGAGGAAATCAAAAGGAATCCTGTCGCGAATGAATTCCGGAGTACGTCCGTTGATGAATTTGATACGCACCAGAGGGAAATATTTGTCGCCTGCCTTAGGTGGCTTTATTTCTCCTGTTACAGTATCTCCGGTCTTGAGCGCGTGCTGCTTGATCTGGTATTGTGACACATAGATGTCGTCAGGGGAGTTCAGATAGTTGTAGTCTGATGAGCGGAGGAATCCGTAGCCTTCTGGAAGGATTTCAAGAACTCCTGTCGCTTCGACAACGCCTTCAAACTCTATGACCGGTTCCTGATGACGCTGCTCGTTCTGTTTCTGCTGATTATTGCCTGGAGCAGGATTGCCGTTATTGTCGCGGTTGTCCTTATTGTTCTGCTGCTGGCTTTTCTGACCGTTGTTGTTACGGTTGCCGTTCTGCTGCTGATTCTGATTGTGCTGCGGAGCTGGTTTCTGCTTCTCCTCAGTTGCTTCAGCTACTGCAGGCTCCTGCGGCTTTACTGGTTCGACAGCAGGCTGGCCTTTCTGGATCCTTGCCCTTTTCTGTCGTGCAGGCCTCTCTTGTTTTGCCTCCTGATTTTCATTGTTTTCTGGTTCGGACACTGCCGGAGTTTCCTGCTGAGCCTGTGCAGCTTCTGGTTTTTCTGCAGGTTCTGCCTGCTTGGCTTCAGGAGCTTCGTTCTTCTTCGGCTTCCTTCCACGCTTCTTTCCTGCATTCTGCTCCTTGGCCGCAGCTGGGTCTGCTTCTGCTGCAGGAACGTTTTCTTTCTTCTCTGCCTTCTTTTCTTCCGGCTTCTCCACAGGCTTTGCCTCCTTTACTTCTTCCTTCACGGCTTTTGCCTCCGGGGCTGTCTTTTCTTTACGTGGACGGCCTCTTTTAGGCTTTTCCGGTGCATTAAGTGCATTGAGCTTAGCCTCTTCATCCAGGATAGCATAGACCAGATCTTCTTTCTCCATCTTCTTGTAACTCTTGACTTTGAGTTCCTCAGCAAGAGAACGGAGCTGGTCGATATCCATTTCCCTAAGGTCAAAAATCTTGTGCATAAAAAATATTTAAATTGTGATTGTAATCAATTTGGAACTTCCCGTGATCAGGGAGATCTAAATAGAGTAATATCCCCAAAGCACGAGGATGTACAAAGGTAATAAAAAAAACAGAACAAGCAACGCCGTACGTCTCTTTTATTAGAAATTGTTGTCCCAGTAGCTGCTGCTCTTCTTGTATTTCAAAAGGTCTGCCAAAGCTGCAGCATTTGCAGAAATCTGGAAGGTCCAGGATTCCCACTGACCGTTCGGCACCCAGGATACGCGGATGTTGAAACAGTGCAGGTCGTACTGGGCACTGAACTGGGTCGTTGTCATCTTCAGGGCCATAAGGTCAAATCCTGTCGTGAGGTTCATAGACAGACGAGGTGTAAGCTTGACGTTTCCGCTGACTCCCAATGTCTGTGTATGACTGTTGTTTGCAGACGATTTGCCGTTTGCAAACTGATAGCCCTTTCTGAAACTGTATGAATAGTTGAAGTTTACAGACCAAGGGGCATTAGGATTCATATAATAAAGCCATCCGCCAGGGATATACTCACCTGTGACAGGATGATAGAATACTCTCGTGTAGTTGGCTGTGGATGTTCCGCCTGCCTGCTGTCCACCGTCATTTCCATTGATCTTTCCATCTCCTGAGAGTGAGTAGGAAAGGGATACGCTGGCGCTGTTGAGACGGGCAAGACCCTGGCCTTCAGTTATGGCAAACTTGTTTATTCTCTGACCGGAAGTATGCTGTGCGTCAACGAGCATAGCGTATGGGTCGAGCTGGGCGCTTGCGTTGATTCCCAGCTTGCCGAATACGGATGTTGACATCGTTACGCTTATATTGTTCATCTTGAACTGCTCTGCAAGGAAGTTATATCCTGTCGAGAAGTTCAGCTGGTCTATGAGCTTGATCTTCTTTGTTCCGGTTCCTGTTGTGTCGGTAAGGTCGCGGACCTTTGCCTCGAAGTTGTTTCCGAGGGAGAAATTGAGGCTCGCAGTCTTTCCCTTTCCAGGAGGGCTGCCGGTTCCTGCTCCGGTGTAGATGTTATAATCCTGTGTCTTGACCTGACCGTTCCTGTCCGTGTAGGTCAATGTCCTGTATCCATTGAAATATGTTCCTTTTTCCGGACTGAAAGATGCTGATAACGAAGGAGATACGACGTGTCTTATGGCCTGCAGCTTGCGGTGTTTTCCGAAGTTGAAGAGACCATAGATACGTGTACTCATCGAGATGCTTCCGGAGTAGTTATGGGACGTTCCGAAATGTCCGAAAGCCTTGCCTTGGATTTTTTCGACCACTCCGGTCTCCGGGTTATATTCCTGCTCGATCTTTCTGAAATACCAGTTCATTCCGTACTGGACACTCGGTGTGATGTTTATGTACTTGAAGGCTGTGAAGTTAGGAAGACCAATCTGGAAGGTGTGGGTCATACCGTTCTGGAACTTGTCCCAGAATCCCGGCTTGTTGAACTCAGATGCCTTGAAGTTGATCCTGTTCTGGAATGCAGTGTTGTAACCGAGGGAGAATTTCTCATAGAACTTCTCCTTTCCGACTCTGTTCTTTCTCTTGAAAGGATAAAAACGGCTCACAGAGAACGTGACGTTAGGAAGAGTGAATGAGTATGAACTGTCTTTCGAGTTCTGGTTGTGGAGGGCGTTGATGGAAAGATTCACCTTGCCGTTCCAGTTCTTGGAATAGGAAATGGAAGATGAAATCTGGTTCTGGAGCGCCTCAGTCACCGAAGTCGAGTTGTACTTGCTGTTCGAGGGGCTGGAGAAGTTTACCGATGCGGAGAAACTTGTTCCTGGTCTTGCCTTCGAATCCTGCGTATGCGTCCAGCGGACTCCGAAGTTCTTTGTCTGGAAGAAGTCCGAACTTCCTTTTTCACCGGTCTGGTCGTTGGAGTATGTGACGGAGAGGTTACCGTTGAATTTGTAATTCACTTTATATCGCGAATTCAGATCGACCGCCCAGGAACCGAGGGTGTATATGTCGGTAGTTACGGCAATGTCGAAGTAATCTCCGATAACGAAATAAAGGCCGGCATCCCTGAGATAGAAGCCTCGTGACGCCTCTTCTCCGAATGAAGGGAAGAGGATACCTGTGGCTCGGTCAGGACGGTCGGGAATGAATCCGAAAGGAAGCGCAAGCGGCAGAGGAACGTCGGCAATCACCGGCCAGGCAGGACCGAAAACGGTCTTCTGCGATGGCTTTGTCATAACTTTTGCGCGGCTCAGATGAAGATAGTAATGCGGCTCCTCACAGTCGCAGACGGTATATCGTCCGTTGGCGATGTTGATGGAACGGTCTGGCATCATCTTGATCTTCTTTCCGTGCAGGATACCGTCCTGCTCCTGTGTCACCATATTGGTGATTCTGGCCTTGTTGGTCTCGAAATTATACCTCACTTCCTCCATCTCGTATGACTTTCCTGCCTGTTCCATCACCGGCATACCTGTGATCACTCCGGTGGAGTCTTTGGTACCTCGTGCGAAAAGGGTGGAAGTGTTCAGGTCATATTCCATATAGTCCGCAGTGAGCTTCATATTTCCGTAAGTGACGGAAACATCACCATAATAGTAGATCAGCTTCTTGCCGTCACTGAAGTCTTCTATGATGGAATCTCGCGCCGCAGTAAAAGCCGGGGCGTCAAGCGAACTTTTCTTGAGCATAGCCAGTGAATCCTGCCTGAAAATGGAGTCAGCCTTGGCTATGGAGTCTCTGACGAAAAGGGCAGAGTCTTTCAAGGCAGGAAGAGAATCTGTGTTGATGTCAAGGGAATCGGTGAGGTCGCGGATATCCGACTTGGACACCTGCTCGCTTCTACGCAGGCGACGGCTCCGTCTGTCTTCTTGTGACGATAATGTGAACGAGCTGAATACCAGCAGCATAAGTGCCGCCAGTCCGATTCTCCCGAGCCACATCTTCATCTTTCCTATATTATATATTGACATCAATAATTTCCTGTTTTTGCAAGTTTTTGCTATTTTTGCAAGTCGCAAATTTAAAACTAATTTCAATTATTACCAAATTGAGATGCCGATATGGACATTAAACTTCTATTTTCCACTATAATGATAAGCCTGATGGCTTTGCTTATGCCATCACTGCATATTTCCGGCCAGACGGCCGCTGATGTCGGGCTCCGGACAGTCGTAATTGATCCCGGACACGGAGGAAAGGATCCGGGAACGACCGGGCCGGACAGGAAAAATGACGAGAAACACATTGTTCTCAAGATTTCCAAGTTCCTAGGAGAGAAGATCAAGAAAGAATATCCGGATGTCAAGGTGGTCTATACAAGGACAGGCGACACCTTCCCTAAGATGACGGACCGCATCAGGACCGCTCACGAAAACAATGCAGATCTTTTCATCTCTATCCATTGCAACGCAAACACCAAGAAGACTGTTTCCGGATCTTCGGCTCACATATTGTCCAGAAAAGACACCAGGAATCCCGACAGGGACCTCTTTGACGAGAATCTGGAACTGACAAAGCTTGAAAACTCTGTGATCCAGTTTGAAGAAGACCAGTCCAGCTATACAGAAGATTCGCCTGAAGATCAGATACTTAACTCGTTGCTCTTTCACGCGAATTTTGACCACAGCATATTGTTCGCGCAGCTTGTAGTGGATAATCTTGCAACCGATCCTTTCCATAAATGGGGAAGAGGAATCCATCAGAACGACTTCCATCTTCTCAAGAAAATGACCTGCCCGGCAGTCCTGATTGAAACGGCCTTCCTGTCCAATCCGAACGAACGTCAGCTTCTTATTTCCGAGAAGTGGCAGGAGGAGATAGCAGAAAGGCTTTTCAAGGCTTTCAAGGAATATAAGACACGTTATGATTCGTCAGTATCTTCATCCGACTATGACGAGGAACATCATATACCGGAAACTACTCAGCCTGAGATCGTTGAAGAATATTTCGGCATACAGATAATGGGACTGGGCAGACTGCTGAAGAACAATGATCCTGCCTTGAAAGGACTGGATGTCCGCCCGGTAAAGGCTGCAGACTCCAATATTTATAAATATGTCTATGGGACATTCGGTACACGTCAGGAAGCCGCTGACAATCTTGCTTCTGTGCGCAGGAAGTTCCCTCAGGCATTTATAGTCAAGGTTTCCGGTACGAAAGTAGAAATGGTAAAATGATGCGTATATGAGCAAAGAAATAAAGATAGGAATATTTGCGGTAAGCATACTTGTCGTGTCTTTCTTCCTGATAAATTATCTCAGGGGAGAGGACATCTTCAACAAGGAGATAGAGCTTTCTTCCAGGTTCGCTTCAGTAGAAGGTCTTGTGCCCTCTGCACCTGTATATATAAAAGGCTACAAGGCTGGCAAGGTCTCTGAAGTCATATATGACAGCGAAGCGGAAGATTTCGAGGTGGTCTGTTCGATAAAGAAAGAGTTCCGTATTCCTTCAGATTCCAAGATGACCATTTACAGCGTCGATATTATGGGTGGAAAAGGAGTGAAGATCGACCTGGGAACTTCAGGGCTGGCTGTTTCTGACGGTGATTCGCTTGCCCCTGCCTTCGAGGCCGGGCTGATGGATGGATTGGCAGGCGGCATAGGACCTCTTATGGCGAAGGTTACATCGACTCTTGACAGCCTGAGTGTGACTGTTTCCGGTATCAACAGGATGCTTTCAGAAGAAAACAGTGCTAGAATTGCCAGCACCCTTGCTCATCTTGATAGAACTATGGCCAATGTCGATGCCTTATCTGCCGTTATTGGCGGAAAATCTGACGAGCTCGCTGCATTTGTTTCAAATCTGCAGATTGTTTCTGACAAGCTCGTTTCTGTCGCAGGACAGGCCGATACTGTTTTGGCTGGAATAAATACTACTGTCGCTTCGATTTCCGAGTCCGATATCGCGGGGGTGGTGACTTCTTTAAAGAATCTTCTGGATAATGTTAATGATCCTGACGGAACGATCGGAAAACTTTTTGTTGATAAATCTGTCTATGATTCATTCGATGCTCTGCTGAATGACATTGATGATCTGGTCAATAAAATTCAGGAAAATCCTAAGAAATATCTTAAAATATCTGTGTTCTAAGATGCTCTGTCAGCGAAAAAACGCGTTTTGCTCTATTTTGAAAAAATCAAAACTATAACTTGCGTGTTTTATAGGCGTTTATAAGTTTTATGGGCTTGTAATACTATGATTATCAGTTTATTAGAAAATTCGTCGGGGTGGTTTGTATAAAGTGGGGGAGTGTAAAATAAAATTAAAAAGCAATAGATATTTTTATTTTTTATTACTTTTTTTTCCTCATCTTTGTAGTCCCATTTGAAACAATGGGCTAAAACTTGACTAAAGCTTATCAATGACACAGGAAAAACACATATCTGTCTGGAACAACTGCCTTAATTTCATTGGGCAGAACATCGATCCAAGGCAATTCAATCTCTGGTTCAAGCCTATAAAGCCTGTATCATTGGTTGAATCAACCTTGACAGTCGAGGTTCCGTCTGAGTTTTTCCGTGAATATGTCGAAGGTGCTTACCTTGATATCTTGAAGGCATCGCTGAAGAAGGAGCTTGGAACCGGTGCAAAGCTGGTGTATGTCGTGACTCCTGTGCAGAAGCAGCAGTCTCTCGTTTATCCGGCCGCACACGGAAATGTTCCTGTAAACAGAACTGTAGCCGTTGAGACATACGGTAAAAGCGGTAATCCTGGTCCTTTTGTTTTCCCGGGCATCCAGAGGGTACGTATCGAATCACACCTCAATCCAGTATATTGCTTTGAGAACCTTGTGGTAGGAGAGTGTAACAAGATGGGCTTCACCGCTGCTGAAAGCATTTCTATGGCTCCGGGAAAGACCGCCTTCAATCCGCTCTTCCTCTTCGGAGGCCCTGGTCTCGGCAAGACCCATCTTGCACAGGCTATCGGAGTCGAGATCAAGAAGAAATATCCTGAGCTTGTCGTGCTGTATGTACCGGCAAACAGGTTCAAGACACAGTATATGGATGCTGTCAATGTAAAGAACAAGCTTACAGATTTCCTTGCATTCTATATGAAGATCGATGTCCTTATAATGGATGATATCCAGGATCTGATGGGACAGGGCACGCAGAACGCGTTCTTCAACATCTTCAATCATCTGCATCAGTCCGGCAAGCAGCTGATCTTCACATCTGACAGACCGCCGGTGGATCTCGAGAGCTTCGAGGAAAGACTCTTGTCAAGACTTAAGTGGGGACTGTCTGTGGAACTGCAGAAACCTGATTTCGCTACAAGACTTGAAATGCTGAGAGCCAGAGCGTTCCGTGAAGGCGTCAGATTCAGCGACGAGGTTCTCCATTTCCTTGCGACCAGAATCAAGTCAAACTTCCGTGAACTTGAAGGAGCGCTGATATCGCTGATGGCCAATGCGACACTTGCTCATAAGGAAGTGACAGTCGAGCTGGCCGAGAAGATTACCGAAAAGATTGTCGGTGAGCAGCAGAACGATATAACCATTGATAAGGTGCAGAAGGTGGTATGTGACTATTTCAACATCACAAGAGATGATCTTCTGTCCAAGACCAGGAAACGTCAGATCGTCCAGGCCAGACAGATCGCGATGTATATGTCACGCACGTTGATAAACTGTTCGCTCTCTACCATCGGAGCCGAGATCGGCGGAAAAGACCACGCGACGGTGCTGCACGCTTGTTCGACAGTGAATGACCTTATGGCTACAGACAAGACATTCAAGCAATATGTCACAGATATCGAGAAGATACTTGTTCCTGTGAGAAGATAGAAAAGTCCACTCCTTTGGGGTGGATTTTCCTTTTAATATTGTTACATTTGCAAAAATAAGATATCACGATATGAATTCAGAGAAAGTATTGTCCTTCTTTAAGGAGATAACAAGGATTCCAAGAGAATCCGGCCACGAAGAGCATATAATCGCTTATCTTCAGGAGTTTGCTGCAAAGAATAATCTTGCCTGCAAGACAGATGAGGCCGGTAATGTGCTTATAACCAAGGAGGCTGCACCGGGATATGAAAATATTCCTGCAATTGTCCTTCAGAGCCATTCCGATATGGTATGCGAAAAGAATGAAGGAGTTGATCACGATTTTTCCAAGGATCCTATCAGATATATCATCGAGAACGGATGGATGATTGCTCCGGACACTACACTCGGTGCGGACTGCGGAATCGGTGTTGCTGCGCAGATGGCGGTCCTTGTCAGCGATATGCCTTGCGGAAAGATCGAATGTCTCTTTACAACGTCCGAAGAAACCGGACTTGACGGTGCGATGGCCCTCCAGCCAGACTTCTTTACAGGAAAGGTGCTCCTTAACCTTGACTCAGAGGATGAGGGCGAAATATTCGTCGGCTGTGCAGGAGGAATCGATACTACTGCCGAATTCAACTATAAGAAAGAACCTGTTCAGGAAGATTTCGAACTCCAGGAAATCTTCGTGAAAGATGCTATGGGCGGCCACAGCGGTGATGATATCAATAAAGGCAGGGCAAATGCTGTCCAGCTTTTAGGCCGTTTCCTTTACAGCATTCTGGATCTCGACTGGCAGCTGGTGGCTATAGATGGAGGCAATAAGCGTAATGCCATTGCACGAGAGGCTAAGGCAGTCATTGCCGCAGAGCCTGATACACTTGACATTATCAATGAGCGTCTGGAATCATACGCCGAAGAAGTTGCAGAGGAATATGGTGCAATAGAGAAGGATCTCAATCTCGGTTATTCCGGATATGAAGGAGATGCTTCTGAGGCAATTGATGAAATGACCGCCTGGAATCTTGTGGCAGCCTTGTGTGCTTCACCTCACGGAGTGCTTGCTATGAGCCAGGAGATAGAGAATTTTGTGGAGACTTCTACAAATCTCGCTTCTGTCAAGATGACTGAGCCGGGTGTGATACGTATCGGCTCAAGTCAGAGAAGCTGTGTGACTGCGGCGCGCCGTGCGGCTGCTGCCAAGATGGATGCTTGCTTTGTGCTTGCAGGAGCTATAGTCAAGCACGAAGGAGAATATCCGGGCTGGGCTCCTGCTGCAGAATCTCCGATAAGGGATGCCTGCGTGGCTTCATATAAGAAGCTATTCGGAGTCGAGCCGAAGGTCAAAGCTATACACGCCGGCCTTGAGTGCGGACTCTTCACAGAGAAGTTCCCTGGTCTGGATATGGTATCATTCGGTCCGACACTTCGCGGAGTACACGCTCCTGGAGAACGCCTTGACCTGGCTTCCCTCGATAAGTTCGTAGCCCTTCTTGTCGATGTGATCCAGAATTACAGATAGTTAACTTTATTGTTTCATATATTGAATGATAGATTGATATGATTCAGATTGCCCCATCGATGCTTGCCGCCGATTTCCTGCATCTTGATAAGGATGTCGAGATTGTTAATGAGAATGCGGATCTGTTCCATCTTGATATTATGGACGGCGTATTCGTCCCTAACATATCATACGGTTTCCCTGTTGTAGAAGCTATTGCAACAGTTGCGCGCAAGCCGATGGATGCACATCTGATGATCGTGCATCCGGAAAAGTATATTGAAAGATTCGCCCGTATCGGTGTCTCTATGCTGAGTTTCCATCTCAACGCCACAGATAAGCCGGCGCAGACCCTTCTGCATATACGCGAAACAGGAATGAAAGCCGGCCTGGTGATCAATCCTGATATGCCGGTCGATTCACTCTATCCTTATCTACATCTGTGTGATTATATCATCCTGATGTCGGTATATGCAGGATTTGGCGGTCAGAAGTTCATTGATGATACATACGGCAGGATCCGTACTCTGAAGGCTGAAATCGACCGTCAGGGTCTTCCAGTGCAGATCGAAGTCGATGGAGGCGTATGCCCTGCAAACGCAAAGGCGCTGGTCGATGCAGGCGCTGAAATTCTTGTTGCCGGAAGCGCTGTCTTCAAAGCTGAAGATCCGGCAGCTGTCATCGCTTCTATGCGAGGCTGACCCTGGTCTGGAAACGAACTTATCCCCTCACTATGAAAATATTCGCATTACTTGTCACGATTCTTCTGTCTGTGTCCTGCAACGGGAACCGGACAGAAGAATTTGTTACAAATATCCGTTCTGCAGACGAACTTTTCCGGCAGGGAAAGGACGAGGAGGCAATGAATGCCTTGGTCAGAGCGGAGAAGTGTTATAATGAAGATATCCCCTCTGCGGAACTCGGTTTTCTGAAGATGCGTAAGGGAGATATCTATTACCGTTATTACGATTATGACAGAGCAATTGATTCATATTCAGATGGTTCTGAAATATTCCTCGCTTCAGGAGATACATTGGATTATTGCAATGCCTTGCTTCTCCTATGTGATGCCTGTATCCTGAATCTTGATGCTTCCCGCGCGCATCAGTGTATCATCATTATGCAGGAAAACGCGAAATTCTATCAAGGGCAGGCAAAGCACGCATATCATCTATGCAGGATAAAGCTGACTGAACTAGAAGACGGAGCGGAGGCCGCTGTTCCTCTGATTGATGCATATCTTGCTGATCTGCCGACGGAAGGTACACCAGACTGGCGTATTCTGGCATTCTATTACAATGAGGCCGGTGAGTATGATAAGGCGCTCCAGGCCATAAGAAAGGAAGCTGAGGCCAAGGATATCAGCCGTGACCAGAATTATTATGTTGTTCTGTATCAGGTTCTTAAATCTCAGGGCGATTTTGAGGCAGCTCTGACTGCGCTCGAACGTCATAATGTTCTGGCTGACTCTCTGGCTCGGATACAACATACCAGCGATACACGCTTCATTGAGGAAAGACATTTCTTTTTTGAAGATAAGGAAGCCAGAAGACGTGATATGAATACCATTCTTTTTGGTTTTTTCATTATTCTTATTGCAGTCCTCCTTGCTCTTCGTGAGACCCGCAAACGTCTTAGCAAGAGTATGCAGGACAATGTGCTTATGAGCATAGAGAAGGAGAGGGTAGAGAAACTATATGCTGATGCATTGATCGAGCGTGATGCCTTGAGCAAGATGGCGGAAGCGAAGAATGCCGATGATGAGATGAAGGTTGTGATCAAGCAGAGGCTTGCCTTGCTCAACAAGGTGATTGCCTCATATATTACAGATTCATCATCAGCCAACAAAGAAGCCAACGCCCAGATCGAGATGCTCATATCAAATCGAGAGGCTTTCCTCGAATCGACCAGAAAGTCGTTTGAGGCCGGACATCCGAAGTTTATGTCCTACCTTCGTTCACGCGGTCTTACCGATTGGGAGGTGAATTATTGTTGTCTTTATCTGGTAGGTCTGAATGGAAAGGAGATAGGTGAATACATAAACCTGAAGAGGCACTATACATACGGAAGTGTGATACGTCACAAGCTCGGCCTTGGAGAACACGACAAGAATCTGGCGAATCACCTGAAGAATCTGCTGGAAAATCCGCCTGCGTCAAACTCGTGATCCGATGTGTGAAAGATTTAAGTTTCACGAGCATTGAATATCAATGAGTTATGCGCGGAATATTGCTGCTGTAAATTGTTCGCGTTAAACTGTTTCGTGCTACCTTTGTAGCATCGAAAACCATAAAAACGAACGATTATGATACTAGCAATCCTTGGCGCTGCAGCAGGCGCAACAGTAACAGTGATTCTCCTCAAATAACTGCCGTACTATGAACGAACTTCCCGAAATTGAGGCCTACTCCAGACCTGACCGTGTATCGGTACTTTATGTTATTGTCATATTCATCCTCGGAATGATTGTTTTGATGAGTATCGGTGATCGTGACGATATAATAGAATACCTGCTCGTCCTGGGTACATTTACAGCGGTTTGCGTCATCCTTGTGATCCGTAGCAGAAGAATGAAAAGGCCGGTTCTCAGGATTTATGAAGACCGCATAGAGAGACGTTTTCTCTGGCAGAAGGAGTATCGTAAATATTGTTTCAATGATATTTCAAAGGCGACGCTGAGGTATGAGTTTCCCACTTACGATATGCTCCTGCTCGAATTCACTGATGGCGGAAAACCTGTCAGAATACAATTGACCAACTTGAGCGTGCCTGTGGAAGATATGTACAGGTTGATTTTGGAACGTGTAAATAATCCGATATGAAACATCTTAAAGTAATTGCTTATTCTTTTCTGGCACCTGCGTTGATCTTAGGATTCTGCATACTTGTGGGCCGGCACGATGTCTCGTGGAATATACTCATAATGTATGGAATGCTTGTTTTGGGCTTTCTTGTGATATTCATCAATAATGAAGGCAGTATCCGCTATTTCCTGCGTGGCGGTTGGCCGGAGTGGATCAGCATCGGACAGATCTGGTTATGTGTGTTAGGTCTGATAGTATTTGTGTCTGCTTCTACCCTTGTGTGGATCCTGACCGCCAGAGCGGGTATCGTCCGATTTATTTTTATTCCTATTGCTCTTGCTGGTGCATATCTGTTTCGTTATGCCTTTCTCCGTAATGCTCCGGAAGATCTGCAATTGTATGAAAAAGAACGGAAATATGAAGAAGATCCTGATGCTCTAGTGACTGTCGCAAAATGCAATGATTCTTCGAGTGCGCATATAATCAAGGGAATGCTTGAATCCAACGGCATTCCGGTGGAAATTTTCTGTGACGGGCTTTCCGAGACCTTGGGAGTAGGAAAGCACTCGATGCCGATACGCGTCCTGGTCAGAAAACGTGATAAGGCTGCTGCTGAAGAACTTATAAACGAATAGATATGAAGACTTTGAGAGTATTAAGTGTGCTCTTCGCCGCACTTTCCCTTCTGTTTATGGTATTTGCATTCTCTCCAGCCTTTACCGGTACCAGACCTGACTGGATTATGATCGCCATTCTGATTCTCTTTGTCGTAATGATTCCTTCCTCTATGGCAGGACGCATCAAGATGGAAAAATTCCCCGAAATGCTGCCTTCTTTAGGAATGATCAAGTTCAACATCATTTATGGAGCCGTTCTTGCTGTCGCTTCGGCCGTTTGTGTGGTAGTGCGGTTAGTGCAGGATCTGTCACCGTGGATGTTTCTTGCTGCTGTGTTCGTCTTCTCCCACATTGCGGTGAACAATATCATCCATTATAGGATCAAGAAGAATTCAGGTGAGGGTCAGGCATAGACATATCATTCTTATTATACTTCTCGCCTTTGTTCTGACTGCAAGATTTTCGGTCGAGATAGGCGAGTGGTATTCGGTTGTCATCTATCCGGTCGTATCAGGGTTCCTTTCATATTCAGTGTCCTGGATCCCGTTTTCGCTGGAAGAAATAGTTGTAGTCGGAGCTGTCCTGCTGCTGATAGCTATTATCATATACGGCGTCCGGAAGAGGCTTGGTTTTGTTAAAGTCCTTTTTCAGGCATTTGAATTTCTTTTATGGATCTACGTCTGGTTCTATATCGGATGGGGATGCAATTATTACAGGGAAAGCATATATACCAGATTGGGAGTAGAACGACAGACCTATGATGAGTCCGTCTTCAAGGATTTCATTGCCGATTATGCAGATAGTCTGAATTCAACATATGAAGCCCTTCCGAATGATTTGTTCTATGTCGGATACGATTATTTTGAGGATCAGGTCAAGGCTGCTTTTGCTGCCTTGCCTCCATCAGCCGGACTTTCAGTTCCACGTCAATGGCAGCATCCGAAACGTCTGCTGTTCAACAGATTGTATTCGTCAGTCGGAGTGATGGGATTTGTCGGGCCGTTCTTCTGCGAGACTCAGCTGAATAATGATCTTCTGCCTTGGCAGTTCCACTTCGTATATGTACACGAATATTCTCACCTCCTTGGAGTCAGCAGCGAGGAGGAGGCAAATTTCTGGGCCTACACGATATGTACACGTTCTGATGAACCGGTGTTGAGATATGCCGGTTACTATGGCCTGCTGCCATACGTTCTGATCAATGCCTCACGTGTCCTTCCGGAGGAAGATTACAGGCAATTCCTCTCAACCATCAATCCGGCAGTCATTGCAATGTACAATACCCAGAGAGAGTACTGGAACAGCCGTTACAGCAAGACCCTCGGCCGTCTGCAGTCAGCATTCTATGATGCATTCCTGAAAGGCAACAAAGTTACATCTGGTACCGCTAACTATCTGGAAGTCATCGATATGGTCATTTCGTTGGATGATTTCTATAATGGTTGCCTATGATTTACAGACTGCACTTTCTAGTGAATTGATCCATATAGATTATCACCAGAACCATTAAAATCCTGAGGATTATCTCTATTTCATTTACCTATACAAACTTCTAGTGAATGTAACTTCTAGTGAATGTAAGGCCAAGTACTTTCACCAGAACTATCTAATACTATATGAATCCAGCTTTATCTGGTACTTCTGGTGAAGATAACAGTAGAAAAGTTCACTAGAACTATTTGTTTATGTGAAGTGCTCATTAAAGTGCTCATAACAAACTTCTAGTGAATGTCAGGTCAAGTACTATCACTAGAACTATATGATACTAAATGAATCCCACTGTTTCCGATACTTCTGGTGAAGAAAGCAGTAGAAAAGTTCACTAGAACTATTTTTTATGTGATGTGAAATGTTCATAACAAACTTTTAACATACTTTTAGTGAATATATGGTCAAGTACTATCACTAGAACTATATGATACTATATGAATCCAGCTTTATCCGGTACTTCTGGTGAAGATAACAGTAGAAAAGTTCACTAGAACTATTTTTTAATGTGAAGTATTGAAAAACTATCTTATATTTGCTGTGTTTCAAGCATTTGGGAAGAATGTGTTGAATGATTGTTGTCGGATGACTGTCTGATGGAAGACAGGTGATGACAGTGTTGTAGAAGTAGAGCCAGATATGAAATTATGCTATGAAAAAGGTTTTTCATCTTTGTCATTCCTCTAAGGAGGAAGTTCTGTTCCGTAGTCACGATGATTACAATTGGGGATTCAATTGTTATGCACTAGCATTATACAAGACAGATTCCTGCTCTTTGGCTGATTCGCATATGTCCAATCACAGACATTATGTTGCCCAGACTGACGCACCGGAAAGAATGATGCGGATCAACCGTCTGGCATATACCAGGCATATGAATACAAAGTACAATAGGAAAGGACCGTTAGGGGAGAGCGAATACTTTTGTATTGAACTAGATGGATTGTTTCATCTTTTGGCTGCGATTTCATATACTCTCCGTAATGCTTTGCACCACGGTGTTTCACCAACCCCATTTGCATATCCATACAGTTCTGTCAATATCATATTTCAATCCCAACTGGGCAAATCCCAGGATTGTGACCTTCTCGGTAAAAGATACAGACATAGTCATATAGGTAGAAATGTCCTGTTGCCTGACAGTTACGAAATGGACAAATCGGGGCTGATATTAAGAAAGAATGTTACTGCTGTCCAGCAGGTTGAATTGCTGTATTCCACACCAAAGAGTTTTTTATACTATATGAACAGGCCATCGGATGATAACTGGATTGAAGAACAGAAGAGTGACAATGTCCAGTTGCAGCCTATTACTATGGAACTGATCGAAAAAGGAGTTTCTTTGACGTCACCTAAGCAGATGCTGATCAATGAGAAAGGCCGTAACGATTACAATCGGATATCTGATTTGAAGTTGTGTGAGGAAATTGACCGGATCATTGTCAATCAATATAAAGTTCCTTCCGTTTACTGCCTTTCATATTCTCATAAACAGGAATTATATCATATCATTAAAGAATTGTACAAAATAGGGGATGCTCAAGCCAGAAGGTGTCTGGCAATGGACTATATGTGATGCCTTTCTTCTCTTGACAGTTTGAGTGAATTATCTTGATATGATGCTACTGAAAGTATCGCTCCTTCTCATTTAGTTCTAGTGAATTTCTAGACTTGTACTTTCACTGGAACCACCCCGATGCTTGCAGAATGATCAAAATTCGATAGTTTTAGTGAACTACGACCTAAAGCAATTCACTAGAACTTCCTAGATAAACATTTGAATTTTCTTGATATAATCTTACTGTAAGTATCTCTCTTTCTCGTTTAGTTCTAGTGAATTTATAAACTAGCACATTCACTAGAACCTGCTAAATGTTTATAGGATAAGCAATTTTCAAAAGTTTTAGTGAAATTATGTCTGAAGAAATACACTAAAACTACCTAAACTTAATGTAATGTCTCTTATTTCCTTTATCTTCCGTTTAGTTCTAGTGAATTGCTAGACTCGCACATTCACTAGAATCTATCCGAACCTTACAGAATTAGCAATATTCAGCAGTTTTAGTGAAATGCAACCTAAAGGTATTCACTAGAACTTCCTTGATAAACTTTGTGGACAAATGCTTGAAAAATATATGGCTGTACGTTTGTGGACGAGGAGTTCTCCCTCCAATGAAGCGCTTCCGGCTGATTGTCAGAGGATATACCCGATTTCCTTGAAGCCGAATTCGCGTGTAAGGCCGGTGGAGAGGTCTTCGACGAGGAGATTGCCGGTTGACGAGAGCCCTCTGATTATTCCTGGAAATACGTTTCCGGGCTGGTCTTGTGGGTTGATGTGTGGTGGGATGCCTGAGTCTGGATCATTTTGGGGGCGTATGTTCATCGGACCCTCAAGATGTCCGGTCGGCAGGGTAGTGTAGTCGATGAAGACTGCTTCAATATCTTTTCTCCATAGTTGTGAGAGATACATCTTGCGTAGTTTCAGATATCCTCCGGTGATGTTGAGATATCTTTCGAGGTAGGCTGTGAAAATCGTCATAAACTCATCCAGACATTTCCTGATGTCGTATGATCCGCTTGTGCAAAGGGCCATTGAAGTAGGATTCGGGAGGTTAACATCAAAGTTTCTTTGATTGATATTCAGGCCTATACCGATGATGCTGTTAGAAAGCCATTCTCCGAGTATGGAATGCTCGACCAGGATTCCGCAGATCTTTTTGTCCCCGATATATATGTCGTTAGGCCATTTGATCTTTGCACTGATTCCGTATCCGGACAGAAAATCGGTGACGGCGAGAGCGGCAGTTTCGCTTATTACAAACTGATCGCAGGCTCTGACGGGGGGCAGACAGTTTGGACGCATTCCTTCTTTCCTGTATTTGAGGACAATGCTGAAAAGCAGGTTCTCGCCCGCCGCGCTATGCCACGAATTTCCTCTCTGTCCACGTCCTGCAGTCTGCTCCAAAGCTGACAGGACTGACAAATTGTCAATGTCAGAAATAATCCTTTTAGCCTCTTCATTGGTCGAATCGGTCGAGCCAAGCCACATAATGTCAGCCTTCATTGTAATGGTGCGGAATTTGATTATCTTTGCAGGTAATTTTCACAAAAATAACAATTTAATTCTATATATGGATAACAAAGAACTCAAGGTCATTGCTGATGCGATGCTGGAAAAGAAAGGACAGGATGTGGTATCGCTTGACCTCAGATCAATCGGAACGGCTATTTCAGATCATTTCATAGTCTGCAGTGCAGATTCTACACCAAATGTAGTGGCTATTGCTGACAATGTTGAAGAAAGGATGATAGAAAAGTGCAAGAGAAAGGTCGCCCGTTCCCAGGGTAAGGAGAATGCTTTCTGGGTGATTCTTGACTATGGAGATATCGTAGTGCATATATTCCAGACTCCGTATCGTGCATTCTACAGGCTCGAGGAGCTTTGGGCAGATGCTGACAAGACCGTTTACGAGGACTAATCCGACTGAATCTTATGGCAGAAAAAATTAACTCTCCTCGCGGGAAGAAACCCGTGAGATTTACCTTTAATATATCCTGGATATATATCATCCTCCTTTTCGGAATAGGGTATATGTTCTTCAACCAGGGTGGTGCGGCCAATCCTCAGAAGGAGGAATGGGCAGAAGTCAAGCAGCAGTGGCTGGACGGGGATATCAAGGAAATCATCTTCATACGAAATGAATATGAAGGCCGTGTCACGATCAAACCCGACAAGCTGGATAAATATGCCGACAAGTTCGGCGGAAAGGTTCCGAAGAAGTCCCCTCATTTCATTTTCCTTGTTTCGGGCAGCTTCAATGCTGAAGAAATGTTCGGCGAACTCAACGGACAGATGCCGGCAGATGAGCAGGTGAAGGTTGTTATAGAGAACCACGAGAGCATCTGGGGTATTTTGGAGTGGCTGATCTTCCCTCTTCTTCTGATCCTTATGTGGGTGTTTATGTTCCGTGGAATGAACCGAAATATGGGAGGTGGAGGCCCGGGTGGACCTGGCGGCATATTCAATGTCGGCAAATCTACAGGAAAACTTGCGGAGAAGGATAGTATCAAGGTGACATTCAAGGATGTAGCCGGACTTTATGGCGCAAAGGATGAGGTTATGGAAATCGTCGATTTCCTGAAGAATCCTAAGAAATATACTGCACTTGGAGGAAAGATTCCTAAGGGAGCCCTTCTTGTAGGACCTCCAGGTACCGGTAAGACTCTCCTTGCGAAGGCTGTAGCCGGTGAGGCAAATGTTCCTTTCTTCTCGATCTCCGGTTCGGATTTCGTTGAAATGTTTGTCGGAGTGGGAGCATCGCGTGTCCGTGACCTCTTCCGTCAGGCAAAGGAGAAAGCCCCTTGCATCGTCTTTATCGATGAGATTGATGCCGTAGGTCGTGCAAGAAGCAAGAACGCTGGATTCTCTTCAAATGACGAAAGGGAAAACACTCTCAATCAGCTCCTTACCGAGATGGACGGATTCGGATCGAATTCCGGGGTCATAATACTTGCGGCTACCAACCGTGCCGATATCCTTGACAAGGCTTTGATGCGTGCAGGACGATTCGACCGTCAGATACACGTGGATCTGCCAGACCTCAAGGAAAGGGAAGAGATCTTCACCGTACATCTGAGGGGACTAAAGCTTGCAGAGGATTTCGATCTCGAATTCCTTGCAAAGCATACCCCTGGCTTTTCGGGAGCCGACATAGCCAATGTCTGCAACGAGGCTGCACTTACTGCAGCACGTAAGAACAAGCAGGCCATCGACAAACAGGATTTCCTTGATGCTGTCGATAGGATTGTGGGCGGTCTTGAGAGAAAGTCCAAGATCATCACCCCGCAGGAGAAGAAGTCGATCGCACATCACGAAGCCGGTCACGCTACCGTAAGTTGGCTGCTTCCAAATGCAAATCCGCTTTTCAAGGTGACTATAGTTCCTCGCGGACAGGCTCTCGGTGCTGCCTGGTATCTCCCGGAGGAGCGTCAGCTGGTGACAAGGGAACAGATGCTTGATGAAATGTGCTCACTCATCGGAGGTCGCGTTGCGGAAGAGATCGTGAACGGACAGCCTTCTACTGGTGCTCTCAACGATCTGGAACGCCTTACAAAGATGGCGTACAGTATGGTGATGTATTACGGTATGAGCGACAAGGTAGGAACATTGTCATTCTATGATTCTACAGGAGCCCGTGGATATGACCTTACCAAGCCATATAGCGAAAAGACTGCAGAGCTGATAGACAAGGAGGTCAAGGAACTCGTAGAGATGATCCACGACCGCACGGAATCGATACTGAAGGAAAATTTTGACGGATTTACGCAATTAGCCGAGCTTTTATTGGAGAAAGAAGTTATCTTTGCAGATGATCTGGAAAGAATCTTCGGTCCAAGGGCCGGTGCCAAGACTGAAGATGTCCAGGCAGACGAAACACAAGAGATATCACCAGAGGCTGAACAGGCATAGTTCCGCTTTAATGGCTGACCTGCTTGCTTATGAATAATTTTATCAAAAGAACTATATCAGGCATAGGATTCGTGGCGATAATGCTCGCGGCATTCCTTACCAACAAATATGTTTTCGGTACGGTTATGCTTCTGGCTCTCATCATTATGATGAAGGAGTTTCTGAAGATGACGTGCGGAAAGAATTACTGGTTCTCGCAGATCCTTTCGATCCTTGCGGGAGCCACTCTTTTTGCGCTTACGTTCCTTTTCAAAGGTTTCAACTTTCCGGGAAGATTGGTGATTCTGGCCTTTGTACCTGTTTTCATACTTATGATCAATTCATTGTATGTCAAGGATAAAAGCCGTTTCGACAAGTTTTCCAATCTTTATGCGGCTCTCATTTATATAGCTGTTCCTTGGTCAGTCCTTAATTTTGCCGTGTTCAACGGACAAGGAGATTTCAATGGAATCCTGCTTCTGTGCTTCTTTGCCATTATTTGGGGTACGGATGTAGGTGCATATCTCTTCGGAATCACTCTGGGGCAGAAATATGGAAAGAAACTCTTCCCTTCAATTTCTCCAAAGAAATCCTGGATCGGCTTCTGGGGAGGTCTTGCGACTGCTGTTGCAGTAGCTGTAGCTCTTCATTATGCCGGACTCTTCTGTTTCGACCTCATCCATTGTATCTGTATGGCACTTCTGCTGTCAGTGACAGGTGTATATGGAGATCTGATCGAATCCCAGTGGAAAAGGCATTACGAAGTCAAGGATTCCGGCTCAATAATCCCCGGTCACGGCGGACTTCTCGACCGCTTTGACAGTGCCTTGATAGCCATTCCTATAGGTATTATCTATCTGGTCGTTATGAATGTGCTCTGATAAGGCAAGATGTTTTGGCTGATTGCCTTTTTTTCCGTACTTTTGCAGCCGTTATGATTATACAGAAAGACTGTTACAAGACGATATTGCTGATATGGCTTGTATGCGCACCATTGACATTTGTAATGATGCGCTATATTCCGTATCCGTTCATATCATATCCTCTCTGCATCATCCCTGTCACATTGATGGGATTCTCTCTATTCTTTTTCAGAGTACCTAACCGTCAGACCGTGGCGGGAGATAACGTCGTAACTTCCGTAGCTGACGGAAAGGTCGTTGTTATCGACAAGGTATATGAGCCAGAATATGTAAAGGGGGAGTGTATGCAGGTTTCTGTCTATATGGACTTTTTCAACGTTCACGTCAATTATTGGCCAGTGAGTGGCGAGGTTACATACTATAAATATCATCCTGGAAAGTATCTGCTTGCATTCCTTCCGAAAGCCTCGGAATTGAATGAGCATTCATCTGTAGGAATCAAGAATGAATACGGTGATGTCTTTTTCAAGCAGCTTGCAGGAACATTTGCCCGCAGGATCGTGACATACGCTACGCCAGGGGCAAACGAAATCAAGGGTGACCAGTGCGGTGTGATCAAGTTCGGATCGAGGATTGACCTGTACCTTCCTGTGGATGCTGAAATCAAGGTCAAGTTAGGAGACTATGTAAAAGCTTGTGAAACAGTTATAGCCGAGCTTCATTAAATTTTAATATGGAAGAACAGTTAATATATATCATTATGTTCGTCTCAATAGCATTGTCAGCTTTATGCTCTATGCTTGAGGCGACTCTGCTTTCTACACCTTTGTCCTATATTACAGGTCTTGAGGAACAGGGAGTCAAGGGAGCCCAGAGATTAAAGAAACTCAAACAGAATTCCGATCGTCCTATCTCTGCGATCCTCTGTCTGAATACAATTGCCAATACAGTTGGTGCATCGATTGTCGGATCTCTTGTATATGAAGTATATGGCGACGCTCTTGTCGGCGTATTCTCTACAATTTTTACATTGTGCATTCTGTTATTTTCTGAGATTATTCCTAAGACAATAGGTACAAGCTATTGGCGTTCGCTTGCATTGCCTGCATCCGTGATCATCAATGCAATGATTTTCATTGCTTTCCCGTTGGTATGGATTCTCGAGCGTATGCAGAGACTGATATCATCACGTTCGAACCAGGTCAGCGTTAGCCGCGAGGATATTTCCGCAATGGTAAGTGTCGCAACAGAGGAAGAGGTCATCGAGAAGGATGAGAAGAAGATGATCCAGAATCTCCTCAAGCTTGACGAGGTGACCGCCCACGAGATTATGACACCGAGTGTCGTTGTGGAAATGGTGCCCGGAAGTATGACTATCAGAGAGTTCTATGACAGCGAAAACACCCACTCACGCATTCTTGTTTACGATGAGGAGAATGATGAGTATGTAGCCGGATATGTGCTTCGTCAGGAGGTATTGGAAAAGATGGCGGAGGATAAGTTCAATACTACTCTTGATGACATTATCCGTCCTATAATGACATTTGGGGAAGAGGATTCTGTTGCTGATATATGGGAGAAGCTTCTGGAAAAGAAGGAGCATATTTCAGCAATCCTTGATGAATATGGCTCACTCAGAGGTATCGTGACTATGGAGGATGTCATCGAAACGATGCTTGGTCAGGAGATCGTCGATGAAAAAGACGAGGTCGTGGATATGCAGGAATATGCAAAAGACCAATGGGAGAAGGCACAGAAAGATATGATAAAGGCAGATGACTGATCATCTGCCTTTTCTTTGTACGCCCAGCACGGGCATGTTCTAACGGGTGAAAGTCCCTAATGCGCCCTAATGACGGGAAGCATATAGCCAAAGGCAAGGGTGTCTATCGTGAGGTAGAATCTGAAGGAAGCCGGCGGCA
>SUYP01000030.1 GCA_015060395.1 Bacteroidales bacterium | reverse complement strand
TTGAAAGACAGAAACATAGTGCAGAGTATGTCCCGTAAAGGCAACTGCCTGGACAATGCTATGATGGAGAACTTCTTTGGACTTATGAAGTCAGAGTTGCTATATTTGCAGGAGTGGGACAGTGTAGGGCAGTTCGCGAAGGAACTGGTTAAGTATATACGCTACTACAATAATGATAGAATCAAACTGAGGCTAAATGGAAAGAGCCCGGTACAATACCGAGCTCTATTCCAATCCAGGTCCGCTTCTTAATAATGTTAAACCGTCCAACTTTTGGGGGTCACATCAGACAAAATCTTCCGGATTTTTTATGCCTTGAGCCTAAGCTAAAGAAGTATGCTGCCTGTAACCTTTTCCTTCTGGAGAAGTTCTTTCGTAACCACAGGATTGGCATAGATATCAAGGAATATCCTTCTGAGATCCTCTCGATTTATGCTCGGCTCCACAGTATCCAGCTGATGCTCCATATAAGCAACGAAACGCTCCTGATCCGCACGGTCATATTGGTCTGAATACTTGAAAGAATGATTTGCTATATCGTAAGCGATGTAGTTGTTCTTCCAAAGCTTGTAACCTTCAATTACTCTGAGATCGACTGCGTGCCTGATCTTCTGGTAACGGTCGTTCTTGTCACACTGTGCCGCCTCTGCAATCTCCTCAGATGTAAGAGGCTTGCCGATATTAAGATGAATATTGCCTTTCTGGCTCATTATTCCCACCAGGATACTGTTGAGATCCTCACCTTCGGCCTTTACATACTTATGCTTACGTGAGATGACAAGCTCACGTGCCTTAAGGACATCACAAGGTTCGATCTCATACGAAATACTCATCGGTATGATATTCAGTTCCTCGTAATTCTGCTGGAAATCACCGGTACCGCTCATATCCAGCATCTTGAGAAGGCCCTGTTCAGTCACATCATATCCGTTCTTCGTACGTCCCTGCCTCTGTGCAAGCCAGATGGAACTACGCTGCTCGGTAATATTGAGACGGATGTATTTGGAGAGAAGCTGAGAAGAAAGATAAAGTTCCCTCGCTGTGATACCACGCACCACCTTTATCATTCGGTTTGATCTGATAAGGTATTCTATTGTCTTGTTGGTAATGAGATTGTCTCCTACAGCGATTTCCGTCATCGGAATGCCATTGTTGTAAAGGACAAGCTGCGTGATGGCGGGATCAAGTATGATGTCTCTGTGATTTGAAAGCGCAAGGAATTTCTTTTCCGGATCGATGTTCGATATGCCGTCGTATGAGAAGTTACGCGCGGTATGCTCAATAACCCATCTCACGAACTTCTGCATCACAAGTATCTGGAAATCATCAATAGTCTTTATATTCTTCAGGAGATTCTTCAGGAAGTCGGGCGATTCTTCAGGGAAGAACTGCTGAGAAACCTTGGCCAGCAGCGGATATTCCGCCAGCTTGCTGAGGGCCTCGGCCGCTTCTGCGTCAGTGTAAGGACTGATACTCTCGAATTCTGATAAGTCAACCATACGTTTTGAGGTATAAATATTAGTACATTTTGCAAATTTATAATCTTTTTGCAAAATTGCAAACAGCCTGATTGCGACAAGAATATAAGATCATCACCTTTTACGGAACAAAACAGAGCTGTCACCGTAACTCAGAAAGCGGAATCCGTTCTCCAGAGCGTAGTCATATATACTTTTCCATTCCCCATCGACAAAAGCTGAAATAAGGAGAAGAAGAGTACTCTGAGGCTGGTGGAAATTAGTGACAAGCACGTCCACGATACGGAATCTGAAGCCTGGCACGATAATGATCCTTGTTCCAACCTTGAGTTCGTCGAGGCCATTCTCTTTGAGATATGAAATTATAGCCTTGATAGATTCCTCGGTAGAATATTCGTATTCCCTGCTGTATGGATCCCATTGTCCTACATCATAAGGCATTCCTTTTTCAATACAGCTCACACCTATATAATAAAGGGACTCCAACGTTCTTACTGACGTTGTTCCTACAGCAATCACATCACCTTCTGAGGCCAGAATCCTCTCCAGGAGAGACAAAGTGACCACAAACGGCTCCCTGTGCATCGTATGCTCAGAAACCAAAGAACTCTTTACGGGCAGAAATGTACCGGCTCCAACGTGCAGACAGACAGTATCCGTCGATATATTCCTGTTTCTGATTGCATCCAGCACGCTCTCTGTAAAATGAAGTCCCGCTGTCGGCGCTGCCACTGATCCTCTGTAACGTGCATAAAGAGTCTGATAACGTTCCAGATCGACATCTTCAGTCTCTCTATTGAGATATGGCGGAATCGGAACAGAACCACACACCTCAAGAACCTTTGAGAATGAAGCCCCATTGCTCCACTTGAACTCTACTATCGAGGTTTCCCCACACCTCTCTACGAGGTCCGCTCTGAGATCCATTTCTGAGATTTCCCGTGCATTTCCAGGATTGTAAAGCGACAATGTATCGTTTTTCCAACGCTTCACATTTCCGACAATACATTTCCATCTACAGCTGTCAGTAACGGCAAACATACTGACATACTCTTCAGGAGACACCGGCTCAAGGCAAAAAATCTCTATATGAGCACCGGATTCCCTCTGAAAGTGGAGCCTTGCAGGGACCACCTTGGTGTCATTGAAGACCATAATCGAATCTTCCGGAAGGAGCTGGGGCAGTGTACTGAACTGGTATTCGCTGACCTTACCTTCACGATACATCAAAAGTTTAGAAGCATCGCGTTTTTCCAGGGGATACTTCGCAATCCTTTCATCAGGCAGGTTATAATCAAATTCTTCTATTCTTATCTGTGGAATCATATTTCTGATCATCGTTTAATTCTTTGCAAAAATACAAAATTACAGATAAAGAATGAAATCGTGAATGTTCACAGAAGTGATTCACATCTGTAATTTACATACATTAACATTCGTAGTTACATTTGTTATTTATACGAGCCTGATCCGCCGGAATCATTACATTCTATGTAACGTTCAAATTTGTTGTATAAGATTTTCTTATGTTGATTTTTTATATATATTATTGTGCTTATTATCAGTAAATTATATACTTTATCTTAAATATTTAATACACGTAATTTATGTAAAGTGTGGATATTTCTATAAAATAGAGGTGGTTTAGGGCAAACTTCTCTATAATTTATATTTATATACGCAGATTATCAGATATTTATATAATATTATATAAAGTGATTAATAATATAATTCCGAGGCCTTGCTCCCCTACCCGTTACATAATTGAACTAAAAATAATGTTGCAGAATTCAAATTTTGTCACTACATTTGTAACATCAATGTCAACAATTATGAACAATCGGTTAAAGCAGTTTCTTGCGGCAGAAAACATTACACAGGCACAATTTGCCGATAACATCAATGTAGTAAGAGCCAGCGTGTCGCACGTCCTTTCCGGAAGGAACAATCCGAGCTTTGATTTCATCAAGGCTATGATGGCTCAGTACCCTCGCCTGAATATGGACTGGCTGATCTTCGGGAAAGGCAGGATGTACAAAGACTCGGCACCAGTTCCGGATGAGGGTCAGCTGTTTCCTATCGATATAGAAATCCCCGCGAGAATCACAGAAACCGATCATCAGGACATAATTCCTGAACCTGAGCCATCCTCGAATTCACTGAATACTCCAGATACCACGATACAAATGTCTGTAACACAGAGAAAAGTATCTAAAATAATCATCTTGTACGATGACGGGACATTTCAGGAAATGTAGAAAAGTACTGCTTAGGCGGTACTTTTTTGTTATATTTGCACGATAAGAGAACATCAGCATTATGTATAAGCATTTGATCAAACCAATCCTCTTCCGATTCAATCCGGAAACGGCACACAATCTGACATTCAAAGGCCTTTCTTTGTTGAGGCATATACCATTTGCTCAGTCAATCATCAGAGCTATATACAAAAAAGAATCACCGAAGCTTGAACGGGAGGTATTCGGCATCAGATTTCCGAATCCTGTCGGTCTGGCAGGAGGACTTGACAAGAACGGTGAGTATTATAATGATATGGCCAATTTCGGCTTCGGTTTTGTTGAAATCGGCTCACTGACCCCTCTCCCGCAGGATGGCAATGCAAAGCCTCGCTGCTTCAGGGTCCCTGGCGACAAGGCTCTGATCAACCGCTTCGGTATCAACAACAAAGGTGTAAAGAATGCGGTGGAACATCTGAAGAAAGTCCGTCCTGAAGTGATTGTTGCCGCAAATATCTCCAAGAACACTTCGAGCATAAACGAAGATGCGGCCAGGGATTACGAGAAATCTTTCGGACTTCTCTACGATTTCGTCGATATGTTCGTTGTGAATGTATCCTGTCCTAATGTGGTGGGACTCACTGCATTACAAGACATAACATTCCTTGGAGAAATCGTTGACAAGCTGCTTGACCTGAGAATGTACTATGATACTTACAAGCCTATACTCCTGAAAGTGTCCCCCGACCTGGCACACCAGCAGCTTGATGAAATAATTGACTATTGCCTTCGCTCGGGAATTGACGGAATTGTGGCCGGAAACACGACAAGAAGCCGTGAAGGAATCACCAGCATATCCAAGGAGAAGATCGAGGCAATCGGCAACGGAGGTATGTCAGGAGCTCCTTTACATAAAAAGAACCTTGAACTGGTGAAGTATGTGCACACGAGGTCCGAAGGCAAGCTTCCTATCATCGGAGTGGGTGGAATTATGACGCCTGAGCAGGCTAAGGCTATGCTTGACGCTGGAGCATCACTGGTGGAAATCTATACCGGCTTCGTATATGAAGGTCCCGCCCTCATCAAGAACATCATAAAGTATCTTGAAACAGCCGGGAAATGACACAAGCTTCAATCTGCACAATAGGCGATGAAATCCTGATAGGACAGATCATCGACACCAACTCTTCACATATTTCACTGGCACTCAACAAGTTGGGTATCAAGGTGACACGTATGCTCTCTATCGGGGACGATCTGGATACAATTGTAAATTCGCTTGAAGGGGAACTCTTAAAGAATGATATCGTGATAGTGACCGGAGGCCTAGGTCCCACCAAGGACGATATAACAAAGAACGCTCTGGCCAGACTCTCCGGTTCGCAATCGTATGTAACCGACGAAAGACAGCTTGAGATAATCCATAACATACTAAGTGCCAGAGGATTGGATGTACTTGACATCAATCTTGCCCAGGCTTCTGTCCCTGATAAGTGCGAAGTGATTCCGAACAAGCTTGGAACTGCTCCGGTTATGGTATTCCGTTTCGAGGAGGAACGCTTCGGACATCCGGCGGCCCTGTACTCACTCCCCGGAGTACCGTTCGAGGCCCTGGGAGCGCTCGATGACATCCTGGATGACATCAGGTTACATAACAATATCTCTGACATCTACCATCGTACTATTATGACATACGGAGTGGCGGAATCTGCTTTATCCAAGATGATTGAAGAATGGGAGGACAGTCTGCCTTCAGACATTCATCTGGCATATCTGCCGAATCAGCTGACAGGAGTCCGTCTGAGACTTTCCATTTACGGAGGTATAAGAGAGGAGGAAGAAGCCCGTATAGAGGCTGAAACGGCCCGTTTAAAGGCTATTTTAGGCAATATCATATATTCAGACAGGGAAGATACCCTTCAAGGCTGCATCGGCCGCCTGTTAAGTGGATGCGGCAAGACCTTGTCAGCTGCAGAATCCTGCACCGGAGGAACAATTTCCGAGCTGATAACGTCTGTTCCCGGCTCATCCGGATACTATCTTGGATCTGTAACCTCATACGCGAACGAAATAAAGACCAAGGTATTGGGCGTTCCTGAGGAAATCATAGCGGAATATGGCGCAGTCAGCAGAGAATGCGTCGCAGCTATGGCTGAAGGAGTAAGGAAACTGACTGGAAGCGACTTCTCTGTTGCGACATCGGGAATCGCAGGCCCGGGAGGTGGAAGCGCAGACAAACCGGTCGGCCTTGTATGGATCGGAGTCAGCTCAGACAAGGGAACCGAGACCTTCCAAACCATATTCAAAGGCGATAGAAAACGCAATATGGAGCGTTTTGCAGCCACTGCACTGAATTATTTGAGGGTAAAACTTGTAAACGAGCTAAATCACTGATTTATAATCTGCGAAACAAAAATGTTTAAGTTGCTAACATTTTTGTTTCATAAAAGATGTAAACAATAAGCCGTACTTATACAAGGACATAACTCATTAAATATAAACACATTAGACGAAAATACACCAAAATGAGCACAACACTGAAGAAATACGAGAAAAAACAGAAAAGGATAAGGATAAATGGTGTATTTTATGCCGTTATTTCCTCAGCTTCCTTCGGTTTCTCTCCCCTCTTCAGCCTTTGTCTCATAGCTGCCGGCCTGACTAATTTTGATGTACTCTCATACAGATGGGCGACAGCTGCAATAGTTCTGATGGTTTATGCTGCCTGCAAGAAAAAGACCCTCAGACTGACTTCTTTCGATGAAGTATGGAAAGTAGTTCTCTTAAGCGCTCTGCGTTCTATAACTGCAATCACGCTCCTGATAGGATATGAAAATATTGCGAGCGGCATTGCTTCAACGATCAATTTTATGTATCCGGTCGTCGTAGCCTTGTCAATGATGATCTTCTTTGGAGAACACAAATCTCCGGCAGACATCATTTCAATTCTGGTATCGATATTCGGTGTATATCTGCTGGCATCAGGAGACGGCATATCCGTCGAAGGAGGAAACACGACTTTAGGTCTGATATGTTCCATCATATCCGCTCTGTCATTTGCTGCATATTATATAGTGATGAAACGCACGAAGGCCGACAAGATCGAGGTTGTGAAGTTCACGACCTGGATTATGATCCTCAGTGCCTTATATTTCATTGTGTGCGGACTGATATTCGATGGCAGACTGACGATAGTCACTGATGGCAGGCAATGGTTCTACATAGCAGGACTGGGATTATGGTCAACTATGGTCTCGAACTTTACCGGAGTCAAGGCTGTCAGACGCATAGGCCCGACCTTCACATCGATACTAGGAGCTCTGCAGCCGCTGACAGCTGTCGTTCTCGGTGCGATTTTCCTTGATGAGCATTTCGGAATCAAGACCATAATAGGTATTGTCCTGATAATGGTCACAGTAATGTTCACGGTAGCACACAAACATACCGCCAAGAATCACTGACAGGCCTTCATCACTCTGAAGAAATTACCGGAGGCTACTTTTTCAATATCTGACTCAGTATATCCCCTCTCACGCATTTCATCCAGAACCAGACTGAATCCTGAAACATCTTCCAGTCCTTCCGGAGTAACCGCTATTCCATCGAAGTCCGATCCCAGTCCGACATAATCGATTCCGACCAGATCCACAATATGATCTATATGATCGACTATTCTCCTATAGGAAGGTCGCGGCAACGACTTCAACTCATCCTGAACGATATGCCAGGCTTCTCTCTTCTTCGGATCTGCGGGATCTGCAATGAATTCATTTTCAACTGTTTCTCCCCTTTCGGCAATACCGGATCCATCCAATACCGCGCCAAAGCCGGAGTCCAGAAAAAGAGGATAGAAATTGACCTGTACAACTCCATTCTTTTCTGCAATGCTCCTGATCATATCATCGGTCAGATTGCGAGGATGGTCTGCCAGAGCACGACAGCAGGAATGAGTAGCCACCACAGGCCTGGAAGAACACTTGATCACATCATAGAAAGCATCATCTGAAATATGCGACACATCCACCATCATACCGAGGCGGTTCATCTCGGCCACAACTTCCCTTCCGAAAGGGCTGAGTCCGTTCCAAAGCTTTTCTCCGGTGGCGCAGGAATCACAAATCTGGTTATTCCCCGTATGGCAAAGCGTCACATACCTGACTCCTGCATCATAAAACCTGCGCAATTCATCCAAAGAATCCCCTATAGCTGAGCCATTCTCAAGGCCGAGAAATACAGACAAACGCCCCTCGGCCTTATTGGCAAGAGCCTGTTCCACAGAAGTGGTCAGGACAGCTCCCTTATCCTCCCCGATCGATCTTACTACACCCTCCAGAAGTCTGCCGGCATATTGTCTGGCAGCTGATGGATCTGAATCGTAAGATGCGGGGACATATAGTGCAAAGAATACTCCGTCAACACCGCCGCGCCTGAGCTTGGGAATATCGACCTGAGCGTATCCGTTATCCAGGGAAATATCCCGAAGCCGCAGAATCTGTGACGGTGTATCACAGTGAGAATCAAGTACAAACATCTTATTTTGATGACTCCGAATATCTTGTCAATGTAGAGCTGACAATTCTTTCCAGATCGATGTATGGATTATCCTTGAATTCAAGAGTCGAATTGCCCACAAGATTCACCTTCAGTGTATCCGAAACATTTACAAGGCTCTTGGAACTTCCTGACTGAATCATATATGCAGTAGGAATCACTACGTCTCCGGAATTGAACTTCGCAGATCCTGAGGCATTAACCATAAGACTGCCGGCCTTTCCTGAAACTACCTTCACATTGGACATTCCGGAATTATCTACCTTCATATCTTCAACATCGACCACAGCCTCCACAGTAGAGGATCCGCTGGAGGCAAGGGTGAGAGAATTGGCTTTTACATTAATGAAAGTCTTGGAAGTACCTGCCGATGAAAATGAAAGATCTGAAGAAGCATTTATCTCCACATCCACTTCCGCTCCCTTGCTGACCTTGACTTCTGCTGTCTTGCAGATCACTTCCATATTTGCCACACTCGCTTTGTCTGAAGCATTCAATTCAAAGGAATCCGTCTTGATATCGTCAGAACCTGTGATTGCAGCGTTGCCGCTGATTATCACAGACTTAAGAAACGGAGCCCAAATCTCTGCTTCAATTACCGGATTCTTGCCGTGAACATTTCTCAACGCCTTTTTGAGCTCAGGCGTGAACTTCTTTCTTTCGATGTCAAGATAAAGCACACCATCCTTCACGTATGCAGCAACGTATGAATCAATCCTTTCATCGATATTCGTCTTAAGCACATAGTCCTCAGACTCCTTCAAGGTAACGACGAACTCATCTGAGATATTCACTGCAGAAAAAGCCTTCATATCACTCTCGGTGAAGATGCTCTTCTGCGCATCGGCTGCAAATGCAGCAATTACAGACAGTATAACTGTCAAAACCATCTTTTTCATAATTTATCTGATTCTTTGCCTTACAGCTTCATACATAAGTACAGCAGAAGCTACAGACACGTTAAGCGATGTTATTTCTCCCGACATAGGAATGGCAGCCTTGTCATCCGCCAGATCAAGCATCGACTGGGATATACCCTTGCCTTCAGAGCCCATAATGATAGCTGTAGGCCCTGTCATATCTACATCATAGATAAGTTTATCAGTCTTTTCCGTTGCTGCGACAAGCTTGAAACCGCTTTGCTGGAGATAATATGCAGCAACACGAAGGTTAGGCACCTTGCAGGTATCGATCCTCATAAGTGCTCCGGCCGAAGCCTTGACGGCATCAGCATTGATAGCTGCACCACCTTTTGCCGGAACAATGATTCCCTGACCGCCGGCACACTCCAGGCTTCGCGCTATAGCTCCCAGATTCCTGACATCACTGACACCATCCAGAATTACCAGAAGAGGGTTGTCGCTCATTGCCAGAGCATTATTCACAAGTGTCTCTATATCAACGTAATCAATCTGGGATATATATGCAAGCACTCCCTGATGCGATCCACGTACAGCCCTGTTCAGGCGTTCACCCGGAACGAACTGGAAAGGTATCTCATTGATTTTCAGGAGTTCCATAAGTTCTCTGAACTGAGCGCCTTCCAGACCTTGCTTCAAAAGCACCTTATCGAATTTCTTTCCTGCCTTCACTGCCTCCAGCACCGGATGCATTCCGAACAGATATTGCATTTTCTTTTCTTCCATAGTCTTGATATTGTCAAAATCAATTAAGCTTCCAATTGCTCATTAAGCTTTTCCCACTCTTCCATCTTGAAGTCAAGCTCGCGCTTGTTCTCAAGATATGCACGCGTAAGTTCCATTATATCATCTCCCTCTCCAGGCGATGTGAGCTTGGCCTCGATCTCAGCCATAGTATTCTCAATGGACTCTATACCCTTCTCTAAGAACGAAATACGATTCCTTATCTTACGCTCTTCTTTAGATACGAATTTCTTAGCCTGATACTCCTGCTTGGCTTCTTCCTTCTTCTGCACGACTTCTACAGGCTTTGCTTCAACAGGTTTATAATGCCTTTCGAGTTCACTGAGGTTTTCAAGTTTCCTTCTTTCAAGGAACTCCTGTACTCCACCAAGATGCTCCTTGACCTTTCCATCTCTGAACTCATATAGCTTGTCAACCAGACCATCAAGGAAATCTCGGTCGTGTGAAACAATGACAAGAGTACCATCGTAAGCCTTGAGAGCCTGTTTGAGGATATCCTTAGAGCGGATATCCATATGGTTGGTAGGCTCGTCGAGAGCAAGAAGATTATATGGTTTGAGGATCAGCTTGGCCATAGCCAGACGCGCCCTCTCTCCACCGCTCAAGACTGCCACCTTCTTATCTATATCTTCTCCCTTGAACAGAAATGCACCGAGAATGTCACGTAGCTTCAGCCTTATGTCTCCGACTGCGATGCGGTCCAAAGTCCCGAAGACAGTATCCTCCTTATCAAGTATATCCTCCTGATTCTGAGCATAATAGCCGATATTGACATTATATCCCACCTTTGATTCTCCGGCCATTGGATCAAGCTCGTTCATTATCACGCGCATCAGGGTCGTCTTTCCTTCACCGTTCCTGCCTACCAAAGCAACCTTCTCTCCCCTCCGCACTTCTATCTGAGCACCTTCGAAAACCACTTTCGTACCATATCCGACTTTCAGATCCACAGCCTTATAGGCAATATCACCGGAACGTGGGGCGGGCGGGAACTTCACAGCAAGCGCAGACCTGTCCTCGATATCAACTTCTATCCTTTCCAGCTTTTCAAGCTGCTTGACGCGGGACTGAACCTGATTCGATTTTGTAGGCTTGTATCTGAACTTTTCGATGAACTCTTCTGTCTTCTCGATCATCCTCTGCTGATTCTCAAATGCTGCACGCTGCTGTTCGAGACGTTCCTTCCTGAGTTCCAGATACTTGCTATATGGCACCTTGTAATCGTGAATCCTTCCGACCATTATTTCCACAGTCCTGTTCGTGACATTGTCAAGGAATTTCCTGTCGTGCGAGATCAGAACCAAAGAACCTTTGTAGTCCTTCAGATAACCCTCAAGCCACTCGATGGATTCAATATCAAGATGGTTAGTAGGCTCGTCAAGAAGGAGCACATCCGGCTTGGAAAGAAGAATCTTTGCAAGTTCGATACGCATATTCCATCCCTGGCTGAACGTCTCAGTATTGCGCGTGAGCTCCTCATATTTGAATCCAAGTCCGAGCAGGGTCCTTTCTGCCTTAACCTGAGGATTATCAGAACGAGTATATGCCAGACGGTCATTGACCTCATTCATCTTAATTATGAGGTTCTGATACTCCTCTGATTCATAATCCTGTCTTTCAGCAAGTTCCGCCGTTATCTTCTCGAGTTCATCCTCAAGAGCGAACATATCCGCAAAGGCAGTCATAGCCTCATCAATGACCGTACGCCCCTTGTGATGTTCCATAATCTGAGGAAGGTAACCGATCTTCATATCATTCGGGACAGCGACCTTGCCGTTGGTTGGATTCTGGAGACCGCAGATAAGTTTCAGAATGGTTGACTTACCGGCACCGTTCTTTCCCACGAGACCGATCTTATCGTTCTCACTGATATGAAAATTGATATCATTCAGCAGAACGAATCCTCCGTATGCTACAGTAAGACTATTAATGGATATCATAGCGTTCTATTCTTCAGTAAGTTGCTCCACACTTTCCTTACGACATATCAATATGCTGAACTCATACAGGAGATACAGAGGCACTGTCACCGTAAGCAATGAAAACGGATCTCCTGACGGAGTGATCAGGGCAGCCAGCACCACAACCGCACATACCGCGTGGCGCCTGTACTCCTTGAGCATCTCCTTCGTCACAATTCCCAATCCAGAGAGAACCGCAATGACAGTCGGGAACTCGAACACAAGACCGAAAGTCAGGACGGTGGATGTAAATAAGGATATATATGAACTCAGAGAAAATGTATTCGGAATCTCGGCGCTGACCTGGTAATTGACGAAAAAGTTCAGCATAATCGGAAAAATCACGCAGTACCCTACAGCCACACCAAGGTAAAACAGGACTGATGCGAATGTAAACGCCCCTCTGACAGCACGTTTCTCATTATCATACAGAGCCGGTGCGATGAACCTCCACAGCTCATATATAAGATATGGGAGAGTGCAGATCAAGGCACATACGAACGTAACCTTCATATGTATCATAAACTGAGCTGCAACCTCAAGATTCACAAGCGAGAGGGTAAAATCAGTTCCGATCAATCTATATAGGAAGAAATCTCCTTTGGAAGGAGCCAGGACGAAATCATCAAAAAGAAAGTCCTTGAAGAAGAACAAGGCCACCGTCACAGACACTAATGTACCTGCAACACGAAACAAGCTCTTCCTCAAATCCTCCAGGTGATCCCAGAAGGTCATTTCCTGAGTCTGGACAGCCACTATTCCTGAGTTTTCTTTTCCGGATCAGCTTCGATATCCTTCTTGATCTCCTTCATATCCTCTTCCACTTCCTTCATTCCCTGCTTGAAGCTTTTCACTCCTTTGCCGAGACCGCGCATAAGTTCAGGAATCTTCTTTCCGCCGAACAGAAGAAGGATAACAAGAGCGATGATTATCCATTCCCATCCGTGGATGGCCAATGGAAGGATTGCGAGAATATTCATAATATCATTGGTTAAAGTGTTTTTCAAATATTTCAATCAATGCTTTCGGGCATCTGACCGGTCTTCTCGTGGCCGAATCTATGAAACCGAGCACGACTTCTCCTTCACAGACAAGCATTCCTGCCGGGTTATAGATCTCGTTTCGGATGACAAGCTTTGCCATCGGAAGCTTTTCAATGACAGATACGACCCTCAGGGTATCTCCCAATCTTGCCGGCACCTTGTATCTGCAGACCACCGACACTACCGGAAGCATAACACCGGCCTCCTCAATCTTCTCAATAGGAAGACCGAGCTTCTTCAGCATATCAGTACGTCCACACTCGAAATATCTCACATAATTCGAATGATGAACGATACCCATCTGGTCGGTTTCATAGTACCTGACATCCAAAAAGAGCTCAGATTGCATCATAACAAAAATGTTAGCACTATAAACAATTATGTTAAACTAATTGTTTTTCAACGCATTGAGTGAAGCGGTAATACTTTCTATCTTTGAAAGGGAATCAGCCTCTTTTTTGCGTTCCACAGCCACTACGGTCTCTGGTGCATTAGCTACGAAGCGCTCGTTGGAGAGCTTCTTGCGTACGCTGTCAAGGAATTTCTGCTGATATGCAAGCTCTGCTTCAAGCTTCGCGATCTCCTCTTCCATATTGATCAGTCCTGTAAGAGGCACAAACATCTCCACTGTCCTGACCATAAACCTCTGCGCCGCCGACATATCACCTTCAGCCTGACCGACAGTGACATTGGCGAGCTTCATTACCATCGGAAGAACCTCTGCAGGGAAATCACCCTTGATCTTAAGATCGAGAGCCTCCCTTGGAGAAAGGTTCTTGCTCTGACGGATGTTGCGGACACCAGCCACAGCCTCGCAAGCCATCTCGAATGCTGCGATGAAATCTGCATCGTATGCCTTGGCCTGAGGATAACGCTGGTTCATAATGGTCTCACCCGGCTTGCGCTCCGCCATATTCTGCCAGAGCTCCTCGGTAATGAAAGGCATTATCGGATGGATCATCTTGAGAAGAGCATCAAAGAAGCAGATAGTAGCATCGTATGTAGCTTTATCTATTCCCGCACCGTATGCCGGTTTCACGGCCTCGAGATACCAGGCGCAGAAATCATCCCAGAAGAACTTATATATGGTCATCAAGGCATCAGAGATACGGAACTTCGAGAAATGATCCTCCACAGTCTCAACAACCTGGCTGAGCTTGTTCTCAAACCACTTCACAGCCACTGCCGAAGCCTCAGGCTGCTGAGCAGATGTATCTATATTCCAGCCTGTTACAAGCCTGAATGCATTCCATACCTTATTGTTGAAGTTACGTCCCTGCTCGATCTGCGACTCATCATACAGAATATCGTTTCCAGCTGAGCTGCAGAGAAGCATACCGAGACGCACAGCATCGGCACCATATTTTTCGATCAGGTCAAGCGGATCCGGAGAGTTGCCGAGGGTCTTCGACATCTTGCGTCCGAGCTTGTCACGTACGATACCTGTAAGATATACGTTGTGGAAAGGCACATCATTCATAAATTCGTTTCCTGCCATAATCATACGTGCAACCCAGAAGAAAAGGATATCCGGTCCTGTCACGAGGTCATTGGTAGGATAGTAGTATGCAAGATCCTTGTTAGGTTCTGCCTCCGGATGTCCGGCCTTGTTTGTGTCGAACACTGAAATCGGCCAGAGCCAAGAAGAGAACCAGGTGTCGAGCACATCCTCGTCCTGACGAAGATCCTCTGCCTTGACATCAGCATCAATCTTCTGAGCAAGAGCTAAAGCCTCGCTTGAAGTAGAAGCTACAACAACCTGTCCATCAGGAAGGTAGTAAGCCGGGATACGCTGTCCCCACCAGAGCTGGCGAGAGATGCACCAGTCGCGTACATTCTCCATCCAGTGGCGGTATGTATTACGATACTTGTCTGGAATAAGCTTCACAGCGCCGCTTTCCACAGACTCGAGAGCATCTTTTGCAAGAGCTTCCATCTTGAGGAACCACTGCATCGAAAGCCTTGGTTCGATAACGGCATTTGTTCTCTCCGAATAACCGACAGGAGATGTGTAATCCTCCATCTTCTCAAGATTGCCAGCCTCCTCAAGCATCTTCACGATCTTCTTGCGGGCATCGAATCTGTCTTCGCCGATGAGGATCTGCGCTTTCTCGTTGAGACGGCCGTGATCATCGATGATGTCAAGCACCGGCAGATTATGACGCATACCGATCTCATAGTCGTTTACGTCGTGGGCCGGAGTGACCTTGAGACATCCTGTACCGAAGTCCATAGCCACATAGCTATCCTCAATTACTGGTATCTCCTTGTTGATCAGAGGGATAAGGACCTTCTTGCCCTTGAGCCAGTGATATCTTTCATCCTCCGGATTGATACATATCGCAGCATCCGCCATAATTGTCTCAGGACGGGTCGTAGCGATGATTATATATTTATCGGTAGGATTTCCGTTTCCATCAGAGATGAAATAACGGAGATGATAGAACTTGCTCACTGTATCCTTGTGGATCACTTCTTCATCGCTGACAGCTGTAAGGCCGACAGGATCCCAGTTAACCATTCGCACTCCCCTGTAGATATATCCCTTATTATAGAAGTAAACGAAGGTATTGATCACCGCATCGCTGAGATCAGGGTCCATAGTGAACTTCGTTCTGTCCCAGTCGCAGGATGCGCCGAGCTTGCGAAGCTGGCTGAGAATGATACCGCCGTGCTTCTCTTTCCACTCCCACGCGTGCTCAAGGAACTGCTCGCGTGTAAGGTTTTCCTTCTTTATTCCCTCTGCAGCAAGCTTCTGCACCACCTTGTTCTCCGTAGCGATCGATGCGTGGTCAGTACCTGGCACCCAGCAGGCATTCTTGCCGTCCATCCTTGCCTTACGCACAAGCACATCATTCAATGTATTGTTCAGCACGTGTCCCATATGAAGGATACCGGTCACATTTGGTGGCGGAATCACTATTGTATAAGGTTCTCTTTCGTCAGGTTCTGAATGAAAGAACTTGTTTTCAAGCCAATAGGCATACCATTTATCCTCCGTCAAGGCAGGATCATACTTTGCTGGAAGTTCCATATATTTCGTCTTAAATCATTATTATTCACCTCATTTGCGCCCTATCATCAGGAATGAGCGCATAATCGTGCAAATATAGCAAAAAAATCAGTATCTTTGCATTGTTCGTATATGCAATATGACGATAGAAGTAAAATATACAAGAGAATAAAACTATTATGGCAAACGAAAAGGAATTCAAGATCGAGCTCAGGCCAGAAGTTGCAAAGGGCTCATATTCAAATCTCGCTATCATCACGCATTCGCACAGCGAGTTCATAATCGATTTCGCTACAATGCTCCCCGGTCTTCCAAAGCCCGAAGTAGGCAACCGTATCGTAATGACACCGGAACACGCAAAGAGGCTCTACCTTGCCCTCCAGGACAACATCAACAAATATGAAAGCCAGCACGGCCAGATAGGCCTCGGAGGCGAACCGAAGGCGACTTTCCCAATGGGTGGCTTCGGTGGCGGTGCTAAATCCTGACGATAATGGCTTCTGAAAAATCAAGGGAAGATATATTCCTGAGAATCAAGGCATTCGCTTTTGATGTCGATGGGGTTCTCACCGATGGCGGCATCCTGGCCGACCTGAACGGCGAGCTGTACAGGACCTTCGATTCGAAGGACGGTATGGCTATCCGGATGGCCGTGATGAAAGGCTTTCACCTGGCCATAATAACCGGCGGACGTTCCGAAAGCATAAGGAAACGTTTCGGCAGTTGCGGAATCAAGCCGGAGGATGTATATCTTGGTTCCCGCGCAAAGATGATTGACTTCGATGACTTCTGCTCAAGACACTCTCTTGAGCCGGAGGAAGTGATGTACTTCGGAGACGACCTCCCGGACATCCCAGTTATGCTCGCCTGCGGATGCGGAGTATGTCCGGCTGATGCTGTAGATGAAGTGAAGGATATCGCAGACTGCATAAGCACCAAGCCGGGCGGAAAAGGATGCGCAAGGGAGATAATTCAGGCCGTACTTACAGCTCAGGGACTTTGGCAACTGGACGTAGAAGAGTACAGACGCCATTTCTGAGAAGAATTTCTCCGGAATTTCGCCACACATCAGACCTGTTTCACCACAGAATCGCCTCAATTACAACGTATCTGCGAGTTTCACGACATTGCCGGCCGAAGATTTCGGCCGGTATTATTATTGTCTTACTTTTGCGTGGATTAATGCAAAAGTGGTTATGAAATTCGAGAACGCAAATGTGCTGATCACCGGAGGAGCTTCCGGAATCGGCAGGATTATGGGCAGGATGGCTTTGGAGAAAGGAGCATCCTGTCTGGTGATATGGGACATAAATCCGCAGAATATCACCAGCACAATCAAAGAACTGGGAAAAATCGGAAAGGTAAGGGGACAGGTTGTAGATGTTTCCAGAAACGAACTTGTCACAGAAGCTTATAATAAAGCTGTCAACGAGTGCGGAAATATAGACATACTGATCAACTGTGCAGGAATCGTCACCAGCAACAAGACTTTCGATCAGCAGACGACAGATGAAATAGTGCGCACGATGGCCATCAACACCATTGCCCCGATGTTTGTTGCCAGAGCGATGCTCCCTGATATGATAAGACGCAACCGTGGACACATCTGCACGATAGCCTCTGCCGGAGGAATGCTTTCGAATCCCAAGATGTCCGTATATGCCGCAAGCAAATGGGGTGCGATCGGCTGGTCAGATTCCGTAAGGATAGAACTTCAGGATATGAAGAGCAAGGTAAAGGTGACGACCGTCGCACCTTATTATATCAATACCGGTATGTTTGACGGTGTCAAGTCCAGGATCATCCCGATTCTGAAGCCTGAATATGCAGCTGGAAAGATCATCAAGGCCATCGAGAAAGACAAATCATTCAAGGGCATTCCCTTCGGATTCCATTTCATAAGATTCTGGCAGGCAATACTTCCTACAAGAGTATTCGACTGGCTTTTCGGCGAAGTATTCGGGATCTACCATACGATGGACGAGTTCACTGGAAGGAAGAAACCGGGAACAATCGCAACAAAAGCATCATAAACGGGCTGGGATGCCAGGTTTTTGAGTAAATTTGGCGGATCATTTTCAACAATCAGCAAATTATGGAAAACACATCGACAGAGACCATAATAAGAATACACCAGGCGCAGAAGGAGTATTTCCATTCAGGAGCGACCCTTGACATCGGCTTCAGGAAGCAGATGCTCAAGAAGTTCCTGAATGCTATGGAAGTATGGGAAGACAAACTCGCTCTGGCACTCTGGACTGACTTGCACAAGTCATACGAAGAAGCATATCTGACCGAGATCAGCATCGTGAAGGCAGAGATAAGGAATCATTTGAAGCACGTCGGCGGATGGGCCCGCAGGAAGAAGGCTCACTCCCCTCTCAAGCTCTTTCCTTCAAGGAGTTACATTGTCAAGGAACCTCTCGGATGTTCTCTGATCATATCTCCGTGGAACTATCCGGTGCAGCTTCTTCTCAATCCTCTGGTCGGAGCGATATCATCAGGATGTACAGCCGTATTGAAGCCTTCCCCTTACGTCCCCACTGTCTCAAGAACCATTGAGGAGATGATCAAAAGTACTTTTGAAGAGAGATATGTAGCTGTGGTTCAAGGAAACAGAGATGTGAACACAATGCTTCTTGAACAGCGTTGGGATCTGATATTCTTCACTGGAAGTCCCTCCCTCGCAAGAAAAGTAATGACTGCAGCTGCAAGGAATCTGACTCCGGTAGTATTGGAACTCGGAGGAAAGAGCCCTTGCATAATCGACAGGACTGCAGACATAAAGACGGCTGCAAAAAGACTCGCCTGGGGCAAGACATTGAACAGCGGTCAGACCTGCATTGCACCGGACTATATACTCATTCATAAGGATGTCAAGGATAAGTTTGTCCAGGCTTTTGCCGAAGAGGTACGTAACCTCCACGGAGACGACATCAAGGAGGACAGACATTATGTCCGTATGGTCAATGACAAGGCCTTTGAAAGAGTCACCGGATACTTCAAGGATGGCAGGATCATTTATGGTGGCAGAACTGATGCTGAAAGCAGGTTCATCGAACCGACTCTGATAGAAGATGTTGCACTTGACTCCCCTCTTATGACAGAAGAGATTTTCGGTCCGGTATTCCCGATCATAACAATTGACGACAACGGTTCAATTATCTCCCCTTGTCATCCTGAACGAAGTGAAGGAACTTTCAAGAAAGCCGTTATGGAATTCATAACCTCGCGCGAAAAGCCTCTGGCTTTCTACTATTTCGGAAAGGAAAGCGAAGGATGGGAAATCATCAGCAGGACATCATCAGGAGGAGGCTGCATCAATGATGTGATAATGCATATTGCAAATGAAAACGTGCCATTCGGAGGCGTCGGAAATTCCGGAATGGGCCGATACCATTCGAAGGAAAGCTTCGAGGCCTTCAGCCACACCAGATCAATCATAGCTACCGGCACCAGGATCGACCTTCCGTTCCGATATATGCCATACAAATTGTTCGGACTGGTAAAAAAGATACTTTAATGAAAAAGCAGAAGATTTATGGTCTTCTGCTTTTTTCATATATTTGTACAATAATATAATTTCACTATGAAAAGAATTATCACCATTACTGCAGCCTTGCTGACGGCACTCGGCGCAGCTGCCCAGATGATGCCGGATTCGACCGTGCAGATCGTGTCGTACTGGCAGGTCGGAGACAAGTATGCATACTCTTGCGAGAGAAGTTCAAAAGAAGTTGATGCCCAGGGAGATACCACATCCAGAGAATATTCGATGGAGACTATGGAGTTTGAAGTCATCGGAATGACGGATGAGGCTTATCAGCTCAAGCTCACGTATAAAGATGCCGAATACAGCAATGAAATGAATCAGGCCATCCACGATATAATGCACAAGGTTGCTGGCGATTATAGCGTATTGTTCAGTACGAACCGAATGGGAGCATTGATGTCAATCGACAATCTGCCGGAACTGACAGTTGCTTACGAGAAGGCAATTGGTCCGCTGACCGATCTCATAATGAAATCTCTTGCACCGGAAGAAATCGAAGGATTCGACGTTGAAGGTTTGATGCAGCAGCTTATGACGTCACTTGCCAACCCGCATTCAATCCAGACCTCGGTTCTAGATGACATCGGCCGCCTTTTCTTTTTCCACGGAGCACGTCTTCAGCCGGGAGAAACATACACGATGGAAGAGCCGCTGAACTTCATCCTGCCTGGTATGGAACAGATGACAGCAGAAACAAAGTTATGGGCGGAAAAGGAACTGACAGACTCTTTCAGCACCGTCTGCCGCACACATACTGCCGCAACACTTGGCGAAGATGCAATGAAATCAGCAATCAGCGGTCAGGTAAACACGACATACGATCATATCGAAATGACTGATTCATTGCGTACAGAACTCGGGACCGCTTTTGACGAAGCTATATCACAGACCAAGATAAAGGCTGTATGGGAGCAATATACATCTGAAGAAATACATCTGGACACAGGATGGCCGCTTTCGTTCTATCAGGACAAATACGTTCTGGTAGAAACAGGAGACGACCGTCAGGAAAAGATCGAGAGTTATTATATGGAGATCATCCTTCCCGAGTAAGAAAAGTTTGACCTCAAACTTTTGTCAGCGGTTTCCTTGTGGAGCCGCTGACTTTTATTATACTTTTGCGTCTTGATATCAAAAGCTTACTAATATATGAAGACTGCAAAACTGAACGAAATTCTGGAAAGGCTGCTTGAGTCCTCTGCAGCCAGCAGATACCAGATCATCAAAGGATTGTATTCCGGACCGGACAGGAAGGAATGGTCCGTCAGAAACGTTACCCGGATCAGGAAAGAGCTCCATTTCCTGCTGTCATCCGAAGATGTGATGGCAGCATTTCCATTTATACGCAAGATTCTTGTCAAGGATATGCCGGAAATCAAGAAAAACATCATCATTCTCTCCGGGATCGGGCTCTGCACCAAGTGCATCGCCGACCTTAATTGCATCAGCGAAGGATATGTCAAGATGACCATAGGAAGTTTAAGAGGGGATTTACCGGATTTATTCGGATAAAAATCTTAATTTTGCGCCCGATATGGACACAAAAGGCAAAAAGATAATTCTAGGAAGCAATTCACCCAGAAGAAAAGAACTTCTGGCGGGGCTTGATATCGATTTCACCGTAGATACCGGCAACACCTTCGAGGAGGTATATGATCAGGCCACACCACATAAACGCATTCCCGAGGTATTGTCCGAGGGCAAATCATACGGCTTTCACAGACCATTGGAAAAGGACGAGATACTCATTACTTCCGATACTCTCGTACTCTGCGACGAAAGAGTTATGGGCAAGCCTCATTCACGCGAGGAAGCAATAGATATGCTCAGATACCTTTCAGGTAAAGGTCATAAAGTCATCACAGCTGTTACAGTCAGGGACAGCGGTTCTTGCAGCACAGTCAGCGACACGGCGACAGTCCACTTCAAGGAGCTGTCTGACAACGAAATAGAGTATTACGTCGATACATACAGGCCATTCGACAAGGCTGGGGCATACGGAATACAGGAGTGGATCGGCTATATTGGAATCAGCAGGATCGAAGGCTCTTACTTCACGATTATGGGCCTGCCTGTTCATCTTGTATATCAGGAACTCATCAGATTCATAGGATAGGAATATGAAGGTCGATTTTCATAGCCACATACTCCCGGGCATCGATGACGGAGCCAGGACACTTGAAGAATCAGTACAGCTTGTTTCAGAAATGGCCGGATGGGGATTCGAAAGGATTACCTGCACTCCACACATAACAAGGAAGTTCAGAAACACGCGGGAAGTGATTCAGGAAAAGTTTGACATCCTGCATAACGCATTGGTTGAAAAGGGATTGGATATCGACATCAGAATGTCTGCTGAATATAGACTCAATCCTGAAACGTGGCCGGCTCTTCTGGAGAAAGGAGATCTTATGCCAATTGAGGACAGATTCATACTGATGGAATTTCCTATTAATGACCCGTCGGAAATGGGAGACCTGGATCCGCTGGATGAATTCAGAAAGGTAATCGCACTCGGGCTTACTCCTATCCTCCCCCATCCGGAAAGATATTTCTATCTGTCGCACGACAAGCTGCTAAGCTATGTTGATGCCGGTGTGAAGATCCAGTCGAACTATGGTTCTCTTGCCGGTATCTACGGTTCAGAAGCACAGGCCGTAGCTCAGAGCCTCATCGATGAAGGTATAGTATCATTCCTCGCATCCGATATGCATAATATGTCATATATCAGGGCAATCGGGGCCTGGCTTCAGGAAGGCCATTCACTTTGGGAATACTCTCTCCTCTAAGAATCATCTTACATACCCGAACAAAGTGAGGGACGGTATGCCCCTCGGGGCTGTCACGCAGTGACTGGGGGTAGAAAAGTCTCATTTTTTTTTGATATGCATATCAAAAAAAAATGAGACTTCGCCGCTCACGCGGGGACGCCTCATACTAACCACATAATTAATAACACTAAAACTAATAACCAATAAGTTGTGAGAGTTTGAGAATAACTCTTCGATCAACTCGAATGCAAAGGTACTGCTTTTTGCGACATCTGCAATAACTGTTCCAGACAAGTCCGACGAATGGTAAAAATAGCCGGCTGAAGTGCAAGGGGGCATTTTTATAAAACACAATCTCAAGGGGACATAAAACAACAAAGTGTAAATTTTCACATTCAAAAACTTACACTTTGTCGAATATGAGGCACTAAAGCTAAGATTCTTTAACAAAAGAAGCTTCCCGACGAACAAATATATCAGAAAATAGATTCTTCGGTATATGTAGTAAGAAGTTCCAATGCTTTCATTCCCAGAACCGAATTTCCCTTGGAATTCAGACGAGGACTCCAAACCGCAACTGAATATTTCATCGGATAAATCGCAACGATTCCGCCACCGACCCCACTCTTTCCCGGCAAGCCTACAAGATAAGAGAACTCCCCCGCCTCATCATAGAACCCGCACGTCTGCATCACCGCATTGAGGCGCTTGACCTGAGAAACCGTCAGCTTGTAGCCGGCATAATTGAAATCACGATGACAGGTGAAAGCCCTGAAAGCCAATGCCAGTTCCCTGCAGCTCATTTCGACCGAGCACATCTTGAAATAGAACATCAGCACATCCTCTATATCATTCTCGATCGTCCCGTGATATTTCAGAAGATTAGCTATAGCTGCATTCAGATAGCCGTGTTCTCTTTCGGAATATGCGACCTCTTCATTATATGATATAGTGTCATCCTTGCAGAGCGTACGGACGAAATTCAGGAATTCGCCCTCAGGATCATCAAGCTCGCTTATGAGGATGTCAGCCACTACTATAGCACCGGCATTGATGAAGGGATTGCGCGGAATGCCCTTTTCGATTTCAAGCTGCACGAGCGAATTGAAAGCAGTGCCGGAAGGTTCCTTGCCGACCTTCTTCCATATATGTTCACCACGAAGCGACAAGGCAATGGCAATGGCAAATACCTTGGCTATACTCTGTATGGAAAAACGGGTGTCAGCCTGCTGGTGAGCATATATTTGTCCATCCACCGTCCTCAGGCAGATGCCGAACTGATCGGGATTTATCTTAGCCAAGGCCGGAATATAATCGGCCTGTTTACCTTCTTCAGCAAAAGGTCTTATCTCACGGCAGATATCTTCAATAATCTTCTGATAATCCATAAACATTGATTTTCCGACACGAATATAAGAAAACCGCGGATTTTCCGCAAAAGAAATGATCTTTAATACGGAGAAGCGGGAACTAAATATAGAAACAGCAAGGCATTGAGATCATTGCTGAATGCCTTTTAACGTAGCAACCATCTCACGATATTTCCTTGAAACCGGAACAGAAGTGCCATCCGCAAGTGTGAGCGAATCATACAAGGTATCCTGAATCGATTCTTTTCTGACGACAAATGATCTGTGGACTCTTATGAAGTCTTCTCCGAGAAGGTTCTCCCACTGGGTGATGCCGGTCTTGTTACGGTAGTGCCGCCCTTCAGTAGCATATACCCTTACTTCTGTATCTCTGGACTCGACATATATGATCTCCGACAGATCGAGGGTCACTTTACGATAGTCAGAAGTGAATGTCACCGGATGCGGTTCATCCCGGAAACGAGACTTCAGATAGCGCGACAGCACATAATCCCCGCCTGTCAGCACAATCATTACAAGCGCCAGAAAGGCTGGATTGACAAGAAGAGTCGGGAATCCGGAATAAAAGGAAGCCATCATACCGTTCATAAGTATATGACACCATATCACCAGAAGAATATCTGTCAGAATGACTGCAAGTACTGCAGACACCAGGTTCAAGACTCCCCTCTTCAGATCTGAAAACGATATATGAGGCAGGAGCCACCTCAACACAAGACATCCCGGCACAAAAGACATACTTACGAACATAGCATCTGAAAAGCAATATCCCAGACTTATGAGCATAAGGGATATCATAAGAACAGAGACTGACCAGTAAGAGACAGTAAGCAGGATTCGTTTCATCTTGTATCAATTGACAATGTCAAAATTAGCAAAAAAAACGCATAAATAACAGCCGATCCGTAAATCATAGGCTTTTAACAATGGGTCGGATGGATTTGAATTGGCATTTTTCGTTATACCTGAATACCTTTGCCCTATGGAATTCCAAAACTTAGAAGTCTGACACAATTAAAACCACATCAAAATGGAATCTACAGAAATTCTTGACACAAACTACAATCTTTTAGACTATTTCTTTATGGGAGGTTCTGGCCCTATGACCATACTTACCATCTTTCTTATAGGTGTGCTCATAGCGGCTTGGAAAGCACCGAACTGGGTAAGGGATATAGGATTCGCAGCCTTGATAGCATCATTATGCTGGGTATCCATAACTCTCGTACAGATGAGCACAGCCCTTATGGTAAATCCGGATGTATCCGCCCCGGTCGTATGGGGAGGAATCCTCTGTTCTCTCCTGCCTATAGTGTATTCTATGTTCATCTACCTGATTTCCATCCTTATCAGTACATTCCAGAAACCTAGGATCTGACAGGAAAGGATTACCGAAGAATATACCCGTGATGAATCAGATCCTCCCTGGCCTTTATCGGGAAGGTATAACCGTCGCGAAGGAGGAAGAGATCATCCGTTATGTCCATAACCGATTCGTACAGATGGTCTGAGATTATGATGCCTTTGGTGGCCTTATGGGTCTGGATGAGCCGCTGCATCATCTCGACATATTTGGGAGCGACATTGGAGAACGGTTCGTCCAATATGCAGAATTCGGAATCTGAGTTCAGAACCATATACATTTCTGCAATCCTCACCTCTCCCCCGGACAGCTGGCCGGGGGTCATTCTCTGATATGTATGGAACTTATTGTCGAAGGCGACAAGACCGTCATAATCGACTCCGTACAGTTTGAATGCTTCACCGAGGGTCATATCGGACGGTATGAACACATTCTGCGGAAGATACTTGATACGTCTGCCGATATACCCGTAATCGGTTTCGGGTTCATCATTGAAACGGATGAATATGTTCTGCGGCTTTATTCCACCCATAATGCATTTGAAGAGGCAGGACTTGCCGCAGCCGTTCCTGCCGAGCACTCCGGTCACTCGGCCGGTCTGCGCAGTGATGAAGGCACTCTGGAGCACCTGCAGCTTGTCAAATTCCAGATGTACGCTGTCAACAAGAAGTCGGTTAACGGATTGCATTTCCTAAATATCCAATGAGGGTTATAAACAATATGAAGCCGATGAATTCCACCACAAACGGGATGAACCGATATTCATTCCTGCTGATGCCGAGATTGAGATAGAAGTATATGTCCATCTTTCTGGTAATAGCAGTATAAAGATACAGAATGATAGGGATACTGAGCAGTTTCAGCAGTAAGCACATCGGGATTGCGTATGGGTTGAAGAAGACAAGGGAAGATAAAGCCAATGTCAGCACAGCAGATACGGCATATATCACCTTGCCATACCGTTTCGATAATCCTATTTTCCTGAATATTGTCATATCCGTCTGAGTTGATTCACACATTACTTAGTATTCCAAAGCGGTTCTGACTCCCAGTTTGCTGAAAAACCCATTGCTTTGATGTCAACTGATGGGTAATCTTGCAGGAGTTGCTTGAGTCTTGCTGTAAACGAACTGTTCGGATTGATTGTCAGGAGCATATATCTGATGATGCAGAGGATGTAATAGACTCTGTCGTTCTGAACTCTTGTGTTGATGAATCCGTGTGACGTTCGTTTGGGGAACCCTCCTGTTACTCGCAAAGTCTTATTCCAGAGTCTGCTGTGGTGTGCGCAGATGTTTCTTACATACACGAAACTGTGAATCCAGGATTCAAGGACGGTATCCGCTACTCCGAAATGGTTTGCGATGTTACGTTTTGTTCTACCGCCGTTAAGATACTTGAACAGAAGGGATAGTGTTCCGAAAGAAGAAACTTCCATTGTCATCCAACTTGGCGGGAACTGGTTGCTGTATGTCTTTTTGAAACCGAGTATCTGGTCGTCATCCGAGCGTTTCAGTTCGGCTTCGATGCCTGATAGTATTCCGGAGTACTTCGTCTGATTTGAAAACAGAGTCTTGTCAGTAAACCAGTATGGGGAATATGTATGAGAGAGTTCCTGTGAAATTATTGTTCTCAAGGATATCTCTATCTTTTCCATTTCAGCGCAGATGAGTTTTCTAAGGGCTGAATCAAACTTGTAGAGGGTATAGGCATCCTCGAATGCGAACCCGATCTTAAATGTACCAGTCTGTTTGTTTTGAATAAGAGGCTGAAGATAACTCTTGAATCGAAAGAAACTGATATGGTCAAGCAGGTGGGATGCTTTTGTTTCATCCTTGAATGCCAGTCCTCTGCTTTTAAGCAATTGAATTATGCCTCCTGTGGTCAGCGGAGAATCATTATAGAGCGTCTTTGCCATATAGTATAAAATAAAAAGTCCACCCTAAGCGCGCTGTTCTGACGGGAAGCGGGGTGAACGTGTTGCTGCAAAGATATGAAAATTATTATTACAAAGACAAACTTCTCTTGAAAAATCAGCATTTATAACATTTTCAACACCTTCACAATAAATATTCTATCAGGCAACATCTGCACCAGATTCATAAATCAGTCGCCATCTTCGAGTTGGAAGATTTCGTCAGCGTGTCTGCCGAAGTATCTGGCGATCTTCAGAGCAACGACCGTCGAGGGCATATATCGGCCGGTCTCGATGAAGTTGATGGTCTGTCGCGACACACCGACAGCCTCGGCCAGTTCCTGCTGGGTGATGTTCCTGATGGCCCTTTCTACCTTTACTGTATTCTTCATACCTCGTCCTCCTTGCACTGTCTTCGCATCTTCCAGATCGAGATGCGGAATATTATGAGATAAAGGTATATGTATGTATTGACACTTGTAAATATTGGTCCGGTCATAAATGTCGCCAACGACGATACAGATGGTACGGAATACAGACTTCTGAAACCGTGCAGGAATGCCATAACGAGGTTAATGACCATATAGAATCCGAAAGCGATGAAGGCTGTCGTGACGATGGATCTGCGTCTGATGGAGCCGATCATTTCATCATCATCCTTTTCTTCCGTCATCACGAGGACGAACACACCAAGAAAAAAAAGGAGGTACATCACCATAGATATGAACTTTGTGTGGGTCTGAGGGATGATTTCAAAGACATTCGCCAGAAGCAAGCCCAGCAAAAGCGACAGAACAGAAGCTATCATCAGGCCATATCCATACTTTCTTAATGAGTGCGGGAGCATATAAGTCTTATTTTTCATTTTCATAAAATTCGTTTTAATATTCAACTTATCAGGAATTCCTGCGGCAAAGTTAAACACATTTTTCTAAATATCAAATATATTTAACATTTTATCACGTAAATTTAACTTGCGGCAGGTTTATTAAATAATGTAGCGGCATCATCTATCACTTAAAAATAAAAAATTATCAATTTTCTTGATAAATTTATTGTTTTTCAATAAAAAGGTCCTATATTTGCATATCGAAAAACAATAAATACTTATTGATTATGAAAAAGAACTCAACAAAATCCCTGAAATGGCTCACAGGAGCAATCATTGTTCTCGGCCTTCTGGCACTGTCGGTCATCACGTGCCAGACATTCGGTTTCTTCTATGGATATCCTGTACGGCAGGAAGCCGTCTGGATCGAAGGGTTCAAGGGTATGCAGGTTTCGATAATAATCCTGAGGTTTATCGGAGCAATCACCTGTTTCGCCCTACTCCTGGCTTTTCTGTTCAACGCGATCAAAGCACAGAAGAACGGAGTACTCTTCCCACGAAAGAATATAGGCATATTGTTCGGTCTGGCTGCCTCCTCATTCATTACCTTGCTCTGCTGGGGCAATATGCACATAGTAATGGGAGAGAGACATATAAATATAGGAGTCGCCGAACTCATCGCTCCAATAATTATATGCATCGTTGCGCTCATATACAGAAATGCCGTACAGGTCAGCGAAGAAAACAGTCTCACAATCTAAATTACCCCATTATGAAAGAAAAGACAATCAAAGCCATCAAAGGCATATCCATCGCCGTCTTAGTAATGATAGCACTCGAAACAGGGCTTGACACATACTTCTGGAGTGAAAGATGGCGGAATGTGGAATGGAATGCAGAAATCATCGGCTGGCAGCGCAGAATAATCATCAGCAATATAGTAACGACATATCTTCTTGCTGCCATTATGGTGACCTTCATCATCAACATATTCAGAGGATTGAAGAAAGGTGTCATATTCAGCAGATGCAACACCATCGTGATATTTGCTGGCGCTGCCATCTACACCCTATATTCTTTCTATGCATATACAGCAATGAATGCGGCAACTGCCAAGCACGTAAACTCCATTGACACCGACATATTCATATATCCTCTCCTGATCATTATCCTTGGACTGCTGCACAAACTCGCAGTAAAAGCCAGTGAAGAAAATAATTTAACCATCTAAAGAAGGATCGACTATGCCAATTATAGTAAACGTAGATGTAATGCTGGCCCGGAGGAAGATGTCCTCCGGAGAGCTGGCGGAGAAAATCGGGATCACGGCCGCAAACCTGTCCATCCTCAAGACAGGCAAGGCGAAGGCAATACGCTTCACGACCCTGGCTGCTCTCTGCAAGGCTCTTGACTGCCAGCCGGGAGATATCCTGGAATATCAGCCCGGAGACGAAGAATATGAAGATTAAGTATGGGACAATCATACTTCCGTCCGGTTTGTAATAGTAGTATTTCCATAGTGTTACGTCTTATTGATGAACCAAACATATACTTGAATGAATAAGGGAAAATTCGGCTCACCTGCAAAGTTCCGTGTTTAAGTTATCCAAAGATCTTATAGATTCTATACATGAAGAAGGTATAGTCGCTTACACCTCGTAGTTGGGATCTAAAGGTTTTGATCTTTGAGTTTAGA
>SUYP01000029.1 GCA_015060395.1 Bacteroidales bacterium | reverse complement strand
GTCCTTTGCGAACTAATTGTTGAATTGTAGGCATAAATGTTTGTAAATAAATTATTTATGTTCATTTCCCCATATTTTGGGGGCTGCAAATATACGAATAATTTTTTATTTATCAACAAAAATATTGTTTTTCAGCACTTTGTATTGTTGATAACTTCGGCATTCAGCATATAGCGGCGAGTCGAGCCGGAAGAGTTGGGAGATTCCCGGTCGAGACGGGAATGACGGGGTGGGCAGGACGGGAATGACGACTGCCCGTCCCGTTCTCGCAGTACGACACACCGTTCCAACCAAGCTGCGACCATTTTTGCAGGTTTTCGGGGACAGCTGCCACCTTTTTCCAAGGAATCACAGGTTTTCGGGCGGAGCTGCGCACTTTTTTCCACAAAAACGGACACAGCTCTGCAAATAAATGTACTTACAGAGCTGCACTACTTGGTAAGATTGGCAAATGGGCGACATCCATAAATGCTTCGGAACCGGTCAATCAGTTCCGTCTCAAAAACATCTGGATCCTCGGATACATTTACTGTTTTCCAACACAAGATAAGATTCTCAGAATCTGACAACTGCCAGATGTATCTTCCGCCCCAATGCCCCACAGGCTTTCCTTGCCCGAACCGTATATATTGACCTAAACGCTTTCGCAAGGAGGTCGCTTTACCAACATACAAGACATTCGTACCGTCAACCCAATTAGCTTTCAATTCTTCAATGGGTACATTTGGATCCTTTCCTTTGAAAAAACCTCCAGTACCTGATTCAAGAAACACCGGAGCCACATCGGAAATACGCAAGACAAGATATACTCCTGAAACATCCGGAACCTGTCTCAGCGTCAAAGATTCCTTTAAAGAGTCAACAGATAAAAACCCGGTAAAAACCATCTGACCGAATTCTTCAATACAATTCTTCTTCACCTCCATAATAATCATATAAATCCTGATAATCAAGTGACAGCTGATTTACGATCTCCTCATCACTCATTCCCGTACATATAGTCCGCCTGTCGTCATATAAAATCTTATTATTAGAAGATCGCACTAATGTATCCATACTAAAGTCCTGCTCGACATCCTTCTCCCGAAAAGCCTCTACCGTTGTTTGCCAATAATTGATCCCTATATAAGGGGTGGATTCGCTTATAGCAAAAGCAGCCACTATAATACTTGTCAGAATGAGTAGTACCACACATCCATGAGGCTCTTTATTTGCTTTCATATAACATCCCATCTTGATTTGAAGACTAAACCTTATCTTCAGTGGAATCTGCCTATTCTTCCTTTGATTTCATCCAACACCAACTCCGTAACTTCTATATTCATCTCTTCAAAAAACACTTTCAGGGATTGCTTGGTATACTTTGTATGTTTTTGATCGGCCCATTCCTTGAAATTCAGAACCCAACTTTCGATATTTTCCATTATGTTTTTATATCCTCTTTCTTTATTTTCTCTTATAGCTTTCTTGGCAGACAGCAGAACTTCAGTCAACACCGCATCATCAATATGAAGGCGCATATGACCAAAATAAGTTTTCAGCGAGCTTTTGGAACACTTTAAATTATTCACTATAAGCCAATCCAGATACTCTGCTATCCAAGTGTCCGATTCTCTTTCAACCCTTTCTGAAAACCTCCTCTTAACGTCCTGCTCAACATGATTGAATGCCAATCCTACTTTTTCAACAAAATCCCATCCTAACGCATACCTGTTACTTATATTGTTGTATGACCAGAACTTCTGTTTGGCAGCTCTGAATAACTTTAGATCAAAGCCGTCTTGAAATTCCGGATAGCAATCCCTGATATATTCAGAAACCCATTGAAAAATATCATCATCAGTCCAAGACGAATATTTCTTTTTCAATTGCTCATCCTGAGCAAAAGAACATTCTAAAGGAATTTCTTCTGCCTCTTCTGCCTCATATTCTCTCATTCCTTCCATATATGATGTCAGAGCGGACCCTATTATCTGCGCCGCAAGTCTTCTATTGTCCGATTCATCAACATCTCTTTCTATTAATTCCAGGAAATGCACTAAATCCGCATCATCAGCTGAAGCTTTTTTATCTTCAGGCATATCATCCAATATTGACAAGTACTGTATGTCACTTAAGCCTAGATGCATAATCTCGACCAGAAAAGATTTCCAATTATAAATATTCTCCATGCCCTACACAAATCTATACATTTCATTTATTACTGACATTTCCGCACTACTCAATTCTCTGCCTTTATATTTCTTGTATGCGTTCTTTATTACTGTCTCATCAGAAGGAAGCCTGACATCTCCATTTGCACCCAAAAACATATCTTTATTGTCTTTCATAAACTGATAAATATGCTCCATAGCACCATGCCTGATATTCGGCTTCTTAAGGCCCTTATTTTCCAGACTATCCTGAACCTTAAACTTCAATTGAATCAAATTCATAAAATCACTTGTCTTTATCATTAACACCCATAACTTTCAGAAACACCTTTTTGGGACTGACACTCCTATCAACAGTAAACAGATTAGGATAATTCTTTATGCGTGCCGAGACTTGATTAGGAGGGACCGGCAAGCCATCTGACCTTTCATAAAGACCATTTGCCTGAATAACATCCGAGATCTCAAGAACTGTCATCGAGCGACCTGCCGCCTTCAAAACTTCAGTAATAGCCTCATGAAGAGTCCTACACTTCTTTTGAATATTTATACCAACCTTTTCACTACAGTATTCTTCGTCATCAACCTTAAATTCAGTCTCATAAATCATTTTATAATACTTATATAAGACTGAATCAAAGGACTTGACTCCCTCTATGAGTATCTCAATAATTTCTTCATAAGACATACTTTTCTCGTATGCAGCCAGATTTGCTTTCTTAAGTGCTTTCAATTTCTGCAACAATTCCACAGGAACATTCATTGCTGTGTACTTCTTGTTTTTTCCTATCATATCCTATTTTTCAGCAAAAATATAAAATATTCATATATTTTACCATATATTATAGAATTTTTATAGAAAATATATAATATAGGTTTTACTTTAGAGTTGGGAGATTCCCGGTCGAGCCGGGAATGACGGAGAGGGCAGACCGGGAATGACGAAGAGAACCAGAACGGGAATGACGAGCGAGCGGAGCGGGTGGAGAGATCTACATGTCCGGCATTCCACCCAAGAAAACACTACGCCCCCGGAGCGCAACGACAGACCGTCCGACAGTTTTTTAAGCGATTTCCTGTCGGACGGCACCGAAAACAGCGGCAAAACACCCAAAAACGGGACCGTCCATCATGTTTTTCGCCATTTTTATGTCGGACGGTCTGAACAGCAACATTTTCCGGAAGATATCTACACGGGATAAGAGAATCTTTTTATAGATTTGTACTGACTTCATGACATTTCGAGAGAGATGTGGCGAACGATGGAAGAGAAAGACCGTGTAAAGGATAAAATGTATGAAAAAGACTTACCACCTCTGCCTTTCGGCAGGAGAAGAGGCCTTGTTCAGGGACCTCGAAGACTACTACAAGGGATTCAACTGTTTTGCTTTGGCGCTATACAAGACCGACAGCACCGGTCTTGTCGAATCATTCATGTCCACACATACGCACAAACTCGTGCAGACTCATGCTCCCAAAGACCTGATGTTTAACTTCCGTAATCCGTATGCCAAATATTTCAACAAGAAATACGGACGTTCAGGCAGATTGGGAGAAGGCATCCATTTTACATTAGAGGTAGTCGGGCATCACCACACCATTGCTGCAGCGAGCTATATATTAAGGAATGCCATGCACCATGGTGTTGCCCCGCTTCCATTTGCATATCCGCACTGTTCGGCAAATGCCATCTTCCGGAGAGAGATGGGCAAATTCCAGGACGAGGCGCTCCTGCCGGCCAGATCATACTCCAGATTTCTGGGAAGATATGCAGAATACCCGGACAGTTATAAGATGACGGAAAGCGGAGTGTTCACCAGAGAAAGCGTGCTGGACATCCCGCAGATGGAAGATCTCTACGGGACACCGCGAGCGTTCAACTTCCATATGAGCAGAAAATCATCGGAGGAGTGGGAGGCGGAACAAAAGAAAGACGCCAACGGCATGCCTCCCATCAATCTGCTCAGCATTGAGAGCGGAGTCAACATGCATGACGAATCCAAGATGTTGATATTCGAAAGCGGGAAGGCAGACTACAGGAACATGTCAGATATAGATATTTGCACGGAACTGGACGCGCTGGCCCGCAACAGGTACGGCAGGCAATCCGTATATCAGCTGACATTGAAAGAGAAGCAGTCCATCGCCGAATATCTTTACAGGGTTCGCCACCTCAGCGAATCACAGATACGACGCTGTCTTGTGCTTCCGAAATAAACACCCACCTCTTCTGACCAGTCAGACATCACACTCTGACAGTCCACCCCATTGCCTCCAGGCACCGTCCGACAACTTTTTGGGCAAATTTATGTCGGACGGTGCCGAAAATGGCGGTGAAACATCCCAAAACGGGACCGTCCATCATGTTTTTCGCCATTTTGATGTCGGACGGTCCCATATCCGCTCTGCCATCTCGAAAGATTCCCGGTCAGAGCGGGAATGACGAAGGGAGCCAGGCCCTCGGAAGTAACTTCGAACAGCCCCACTTTCTGCCTTATCAACCGATATCGGATATCACATTACCCTCCTCCTGTCATTTCAGCACCGATCTGTCATTTCGACCGAACGGAGTGAATGGAGAAATCCCCCTCCCGACCATCCAAAGATGTTCAAGCGATCTTCTTCATTACCCATACCCTACACCTTGGACAGAAAAGGCCAGAAAAATGACCGAGGTGTTCCGGAAACAGAGTTTTTTGATGATAGAACCGGACACCTCGGCCGTTTTTCTGCCAGAATGTGAAGAAGGTGTCATTTCCTGATTGAGATTGACTCCGGTCGGAGCCTATCTTTGAAAGAAGTTGACTCTGGTGTCTGGCTATCAGTGTGTCCAAATCTAGTGAACATTTGGGCTGCAAACTTCACTGGAAATCAAAAGATTCGCATTGGAAAAGGCTTTACAACCGGTTCTGATGAAGTTTCCGCAGACAAAATTCACCAGAACCGCGCTGGAATGCCAGAAGATTTTGCTGGCACTGTCGTAAAAAACACGAAAACGGGCATTTTTGTGCTTTTGAAAGTCTTATAGGATGAACGGACAGGCTATCCTCGATCGAAAGGCCGAATCAGGAGCATCCGAGAGCCCGAAGGTGAAAACTGGGTCGGACAATTGACAGATATTATATGGGAAGTATATGATTTTTGTTTAAGTTTTTGTATATTTGGGAGTTGCAAAAGCTTAAGTCTATGGAAACAGACCGGAAATGGATCATCGTAAGGATTGACGGAAAGATTGCGGCGATTTCGACCGATTACAGGCAGCTGGCTGCCATATCGGCAAGGCTGGCAAAGGATCCGAAACAGAAATTCGGAGAAATCACGGCTACGGCTGTCGATTTCGAATATATATGGAAGCTGCGTCAGGAAGCTTCCTGGGACGATCTCCTCCTGCACGGCACCGATTTCCAGAAAAAGGTGTGGAAAAAGCTTTTCGACCTGACCCATCTGGAAACATCCTGTAGTACAGACGCCCTGTGTGGCGACGAGCCGCAGCCATCAGCAGAAAGCCGGTCAGTGCCTCAGCAGAGGAACAGGCTCATTAGCTACAGCGACTTCGCCGGACTCTGCCAGAACCGGGCCGGTGTCCGCGCCGTGGCTCACGCTATCGGGCTGAACCCCATAGCGGTAATAATCCCCTGCCATCTTGTGATCCCTAAGGAGTCGATCGACAAGATGAAGGAAATCAACCGGAAGGCCGAATCCACGATATTCAAAGGAGACGACCTGTGCATAACCAGCATACTGAAGGAAAAGGGCATAGATTTCGGTGAATATGCCCTGGGACGCAGACTCAAGCGCGAGCTGATACAGCTGGAGTTCTCGCAGCCGTCAGTCTAAAGTGCGGCGTGTCGTGATGATGATGACCCCGCAGGCTCCTCTCGTGCCGTAAATGGAGGTTGAAGAATCCTTCAGCACCTCGACTGACTGAATGTCACTCGGATTAAGATAGTCTATATCCATCACCACCGCTCCATCTACGACAAAAAGAGGATCGGTCGAGGAATTTATGGAATTGACGCCTCTTATGGAATATTTATATGAGCCCCCTACTTTGGTCACCATAAGTCCGGGCACACGGCCGCGAAGGTACTCCCCGATGCTCGTATATCCGTTTATATCTCTCTGACGCACAGATACTTTCGACACAGATGTGGTCAGATTCTTCTTTTTTACATAGCCATAGCCTATATTGACGGAGTCGCCCTCCATCTGACTCATCCTCAGCGAATCCAGTACCATCCGTTCAATCCGACGTGCCTCCCGGCGCTCGATTCTCCTTGCCTTCCTTTCTGCCCTTGAATCCTGCGCATAAGCGGAAGAGGCAGACAGAATCAGGAGGATGACAGGAATTATAAACCGAAAAGTCTTCATAGTTTCTAAGATATTTGAATTGTAAATGCTGAAACTTTATGTCCCACAAAACTAATCAATTTTCATCAAATATGATGCAAACGGCAGAAATTCGGATTATATTTGCAATATAGACCACATTGATTATGAAACATATACTGACCACTGCCGCAGCAGTCCTCATAGCCGTAACGGCCGCACAGGCACAGCACCCGTCCCAGGCCTGGAACCCGGACAAAGGAAGCCACTATGTCAATCCTGTGCTGAACGCCGATTATTCCGACCCTGACGTATGCCGCGTGGGCGACGACTTCTATATGACCTCATCCTCCTTCGCCTGTTTCCCCGGCCTGCAGATCCTCCATTCCACCGATCTGGTGAACTGGGAGATAATCGGAGCAGCACTTACGGACTATCCTGGCCGCAACTGGTCGGACGAACGTCCCTGGGAGACCTTGAGCCAGCAGCTTGACAGGCCATACGATGATGTCCCCGGCCCGGAACAGTGGCGCACTGTCCCTCAGCACGGCAACGGAGTATGGGCTCCTGCAATCCGCTATCACAACGGAGAGTTCTACATCTATTGCGGAGACCCTGACAGAGGCGTCTTTATGGTCAAGACCAAGGATCCTCGCGGAAAATGGGACGACCCGGTGTGGGTTGTGAAGGCAAAGGGGTATATCGACCCCTGCCCTCTTTGGGATGATGACGGGAAGGCATATCTCTCACACGGATGTGCAGGAAGCCGCGCAGGGATAAAGAGCGTCCTTTTCGTGGCACCTATGTCGGAAGACGGAACGCATCTCACCGGAGCAAGCCGCATCGTATATGACGGACACGAGACCCAGCCGACGATCGAAGGCACGAAATTCTACAAAAGAAACGGATATTACTATATATTCTCCCCAGCCGGAGGAGTGCCTACGGGCTGGCAGGTGGCATTGAGGTCGGAGAGCCCTTGGGGACCGTACGAGGAAAGGGTCGTTATGGCAGAAGGACGGTCGGGAGTGAACGGCCCGCATCAGGGAGCCTGGATAGAAACTGCCGGGGAAGAGCACTGGTTTATCCATTTCCAAGACAAGGAGGCATACGGAAGAGTGGTGCACCTGCAGCCTATGGAATGGACGGAAGACGGCTGGCCAGTGATTGGAGAGGACAAGGACGGAGACGGGGTCGGTGAGCCTGTCAGGAAATACAGAAAGCCGGATCTGGCATCGTCAGGAGTGTTCCAGCCGGCCGAAAGCGATGAGTTCAACGGCAATGAACTCGGTCTTCAGTGGCAGTGGCACGGAGTTCCGTCACCATACTGGTACTATACCGCTCCGGGAAAGCTCAGACTATATTCCGTCGATCAGGCTGAAGGATGGAAGAATCTCGGCGACACTCCGAACCTGCTCCTGCAGAAGACACCGGCAGACAGATTCACCGCTACGGCAAGAATATCCTTCGTTCCTAATCCTCAGCTCAAGGAAAAGGGAGAGGAATGCGGACTTGTGCTTATGGGACAGGATTATGCAGCAATCCGCCTCAGCGACACCCCGGAGGGCGTTAAGCTTCAGTACCTCGAATGCCGGAACGCATTGAAAGGCAGGGAGGAAGAGGTCCTGTACGAGACCATTATGGAGTCGGAAGTCCTTCCAGTACCGTATTCCAGCAAATATATGTCAGTCACCGTACCTCCTGTGGCACCGGCGGCATATACCTCCACAGATGTATATGTGCGTCTGAAAGTGGCTCCGCGTGAAAGAAAAGGCAATGTTCCCGACCTGACGGCGACATTCTGGTACAGCATCGATGGAAAGAAATGGACGCAGCTCCAGCCATCTGGAACCGCGTCCGGATATTCATTCACTGCCAGTGCGGGCAAATGGATCGGAGCCAAGTTCGGATTCTTCTGCAACCGCTTCGCATCGAAGAACGACAGCGGATGGATGGAGATCGACTGGATCCGTGTGGAAGAATAGACTATCTGTATTCGTATCCGGCAGATTTTCCTACAGGGACAGTCAGGGCATTGTTCACAATCTGGATGTTGCCCGTCGATGAAGTCACATAGACAAGCACCTTGCACTTGTCGAGATTCCACTCCGAATCATTGTTCTTGAATGTGAAGATATGGTCGGCAACTCCTCCGGAAGCCAGTTTTCCGACAGGATGTCCCATATATGAAGTGCCTGCATCAAGAGCACGGATACAGTTGTTATGAGTATTGTAGGACTCGTCCGGAGCACTTGTCTGCTTGCCATAGATGCCGTCTTCGAGAAGCCAGGCTCCGATTCTGTATGTACCGGACTCGCCGGCCTTTACAGCCGCTCTTACTACAACGGTATTTCCATTCACCGCTGATGCCACTGATATGCCTGCAGCCGCAGTGCCGTCTCCGTAATATCCGTCAACAAGAGCCTTGAGCTTTGAAATATCGTATGCGTCCAGCATATCTCCCAGATCGGCAGTCAAGGTAGGATAGCCCAGGATGTCGAAGGCTCCCATAAAGCTTGATACACCCGGGTATGAAGCAGGGTCGTCACCGTTCTGGTATCCGTTCATATCAGCGTGTGAAGCGGCAAGAACGAACCTGTCACTATATCCGGCATCCTGCGAAAGCTCTCTCAAAAGGCCCACGACTATCGGGCAGTATGTACATCCTGTGCTTGTAAACTGTGTCAGCAGCACCCTCTTTCTGAAAGATGTCTTTGACGGGTCAGGATCTGCAGGAACTTCCGGAGCGGCATATTCCACAGCATTGATACTCAGCGTATTGGACTTAGCTCCACTATATGTGGCATAGAATCTGTGCTCCCCTACCGTCCTGGTGGTGAAACGCATAGATTTCACTGATACCGGGACATTTGTGGCAGCGTCGTAGAAACTTACGCCATCAGTCACAGCTTTTCCGTCATATTCTACAGTGATCTGAGCCGCGTCCTGTCCGTCCGCAACTATCTCGAACCTGTCGGCATCAATGACAAGGGTGCCGTTACCTCCTGCCGGACCGTCATCAGGCTTGGTGCAGGAAAAGGCCAAAGCGATGGCCGCAGCCATCATCAAAATCATTTTTTTCATCTTCAGTCTATTAAGAAACTGTTTATAAGTTCCGCAAATGCGGAAGTAAAAAATCCATATTCTCGGCAAATATACCTATTTTTGTAGAAATCCATAAATCAAGGGAAATGAAACGCATTCTCATCATCATCTCCGCGATGGCAGCACTTGCCGGATGCACACAAAAGGATCCCGTAAAGGAAATGGCCGACCGTGTTTTCGCTGTGGCCCGGGAACAGTATTCATTGATGGACACGGCTCTCGCTGAGGACAGATATCCGCGCTGTACGGACGAGGACGGCGGCCTGGTCACTACCGCCGATATGGAATGGTGGTGCAGCGGCTTCCACCCCGGGTCTCTCTGGTATATTTACGAATATACGGGTGATGAAAAGTTCAAGGATATGGCCTGGAAATACACTCGCAGGCTGGAGCCCCTGCTGGACTGCGTATGTGACCACGACATAGGCTTCCAGATCAACTGCAGCTATGGTAACGCCCTGCGTCTCACCGGTGATTCCACCACCGTCGTTCCGCTATATGTTGCCGCCGCACACAAGCTAGCTGATCGTTTCAGTCCGCAAGCCGGAGTCATCAAGAGCTGGAACTTCCTGCGCAACGACTGGGTCTATCCTGTCATAATCGACAATATGATGAATCTGGAGCTGCTGACCGTCGGAGCACGTCTGAGCGGAGAAAGCGCTCTTGCCGATATTGCCAGGTCACACGCCTCCACGACCCTTGCCAATCATTTCCGCGACGACTGGACAAGCTGGCATCTGCTCGATTACGATCCAGAGAACGGCTCGGTCAGATACCGCGAGACCGTCCAGGGCTATGCACACGGTTCTGCCTGGTCCAGAGGACAGGCCTGGGCTCTCTACGGATATACTATGATGTACAGGGAGACCGGAAAGGAGGAATATCTTGAAGCCGCGATGAATATCGGAGATATGATCATTGCAAAACTTCCGGAAGACGGCATCCCGTACTGGGATTTCAATGCTCCGGGCACTCCGGAAGCTATGGACAGCACAGCAGCAGGAGCCACCCTCAATGCAGCCGCCTATCTCGAAACCCCTCTCAGAGATGCATCTGCCGGGGCCATTATGGCATCAGCCTTCATCGAGCTCAGCACAATCTCACCGGACGAGAAGGCATCCGCAAGATATCTTGACACAGCCCGCAGACAGCTGCTTACATTGGGCTCGGACGAGTATCTGGCAGGACCTGGCACCAACGGATATTTCATCCTGAAGCATTCCGTAGGAAACATTCCCGGAAACGGTGAGATCGATGTGGCTCTAAGCTATGCCGACTACTATTTCCTGGAAGCCTTGGTACGCTATTCAAAAATTTCCCGTACGGAATAGTACCTTTTCCTGATTCAGTCGTCTTATTGTCAAAACAACTGAAACCGGATGAAAATATACTTAACAAAGATAATATCAATAACAGCGGCCTTGTGCATCTCCCTATCCACACAGGCTCAGCAAAAGACGACCGTCAGGGAAATGATGGAAGAGGTCAGCGGACATTTCGATGTCCGCTTTATCTATGATTCTTCACTAAGCCTCGATTCCCCCTACGAAGGCAGGCCTCTAAGATTCAGGAGTCTCGAGAAATCTCTCGAATCCCTATTCAGCGGCACCGGCATAGAATGGACGATCGAAGACAACGGCCATATCGTGCTCAATGCGCCCAGGAAACCTGTGCAGATTGCAGCTGCAGCAGAGCTGAAGGAAATGTCCGACACCCTGGATGCATCAAGGGTAATATCGGACAGGCATACGCAGAAGGTACGCTCGGCCCGGACCGGTCTTGAAAAACTTGACGGCAAGGCCTTCAACAAAGGTTTTGCCGTGCTCAGTTCGCCGGATGTGATAAAGACATTGCAGACTCTCCCCGGAGTAGCATCCGGCACTGAGCTTCTTTCCGGAATGTATGTACACGGAGGCACCGGCAGCGACAACCTCTTCCTCCTGGACGGAGTCCCTCTCTACCAGGTGAGTCATCTGGCCGGACTCTTCTCCTCATTCAACACGGACATCATCGACAATGTGGATTTCTACAAGAGCGGCTTTCCTGCCCGTTACGGAAGCAGGATGTCGTCCATAGTGGATGTCAGCACTAAGGACGGTGATATGCAGGAATACCACGGACTCTTCTCCATCGGACTTCTGGACGGCAGGCTCCAGTTCGAGGGGCCGATAGTGAAAGGCAGGACATCATTCAACGTGGCTATGAGACGAAGCTGGATAGATGTGCTGTCCGTTCCTGCTCTCGCAATCGTCAACGGAACTATGCGGGACAAGACCAGGCTGCACTATGCATTCGGAGATTTCAATGCAAAGGTCACACACCTTTTTGCTCCGGACAACAAGCTCACTGCCGCATTCTATTATGGAAAGGACTCCTTCAATTTCGGCTTCGACTATGTGGGTCAATATGAGGACGGCGAACTGATTCCGGGAGGGGAAGACCTGACAGACAGCGACGGCATTGAACTGAAGTGGGGAAACATCCTCGCATCCCTGAGGTGGCAGAACAGACTGACCGACCAGCTCACCTCAGATATAAACGCCTACTACACGAAGTTTTCCAGCGGCACCGAATATCATTCCTACTGGTGGGATCATCTGGGTGAAGAGGTGTTCGCACTGGAAGGAGCGAAAGAGAACGGCAGATCCGGAATCAGTGACATCGCCCTGAAGACAGGTTTCCGCTGGCAGCCTTCCCCGGTGCACGACATAAGGTTCGGAGCCGCATACGAGCATCACATCTACAATGGCAGAAGAATGCACGAAGAATCGGTCATTCGAGAAGGAAAAGGTGAGGCTCTTTACAAAAGGGACAGCATTTCATCCGGCACTGAAGAAATATCTGTATATGCGGAAGACGACATTTCCTTCGGCGAAAAGCTGAAGGCCAACCTGGGACTGAGGTATGTGATCTTCGCAACTGACGGCAAGGCTTACCACAGGCTCGAGCCCCGCGCCACCCTCAGCTGGATGTTCCACAGGAAGGCTTCGGTCAAGCTATCATATACTGAGATGAACCAGTATGCGCATAACCTGACCACAAGCAATGTGGATCTTCCGACAAGCATCTGGCTTCCATCGACAAAGGACATAGAGCCTCTGCATTCAAAGCAGGTCGCTGCAGGCATATACAGCACACTTCCTGCCGGATTCAGCCTCGATGTGGAAGGCTGGTTCAAGACAATGGATCATATCCGTGATTATTCGGGACACTCTATGCTCTTCCCTCCGTTCTCGATGTGGGAAGAGTTCTATCCCGAAGGCCGAGGAATTTCATACGGAGCGGAACTGGCTTTAGGCTACAGCACTGAAAAGACCGACATATCTCTGGCATACACCCTGTCCTGGACAAAGAGAAAATTCGACAACCTGCAGGCTGACTGGTTCCTCAACTGGAACGACAACCGTCACAAGCTGACCATATCCGCCGTACACAAGTTCAGCGAAAGATTCGAAATATACGGATCCTGGAACTTCCGCAGCGGCAACAGGATAAGCGTCCCATCATACGAACTGGACAATTACTTCGACTATCCGTTCAAGGGCTACCCTACGCTGATGGGGGCCCCGTACAACGTGCAGATACCTCCATATCACCGCCTGGACATCGGTATGAATTTCCGCAAGACCACTAAAAGAGGAAATGAGAGCATCTGGAACCTCAGCCTGTACAATGTCTATTGCAGGATGAATCCTATGCTTGCGGAGATCAGGACTGAGAAGAACGGAACTGCATACGGCGTCGCTACAGGAGTGATTCCTATCATCCCTTCATTCAGCTACACACTCAAATTCTGACATTATGAAAAATATAATCATATCATCCTTCATACTGCTTGCCGCCGTTTCTTGCGAGATGCGCTTTGACCTTGACATACCGGAAGAGCCCTCAAAGCTTTTCGCCTTCTGCGTTCCCGGTGCACAGGACACGACCGCCATCCTCATAGATGTGGCAAGATTTGCCGGTGACAAGAACAGATATGACATCAGCAAGACTGAGATAGACTTCCGCATAAACGGTGAAAGGCAGGAAGTCAGGTTCAATGCCAAGGATACGGTAAGGAGCCTCCCGACAGACTGCTTCTATGTCACATCAGAAATCCATCCGCACGATGAAATCTCGATGACTGCAAGCCTCGAAGGTCTGGGGACCGTGTCAGCACAGACTCAGGTCCCATCCGCTCCGGAGAATATGGAGTTCAGCATAGGAGAGCCCGACAGACACCTCAAATCCCGCGTAAGCATCAGATACACAGACGATTCAGAGGATACATATTACGCAGTTATGATACGTGAGAAAGAGACCACTACCAGCAGGATGGTTTATGACGGGGTCGAGGAAGTCCACGAATATGTCTATTGGACAGACATTCTTCTCGGATATGAGTTCGATCCTTTCCAGATGTATCCTGAATTCAACATACGTGCATTCAACAACAATATGGGAATATGTTTCTGGAAGAATGCTGATATACACACCGTTGCAGGCAGCAAGGAAATCGCTTTCGACATATACATCAAGAAAGATATCGAAAACCAAAGCTGGATGCAGACCATCGACTACGCATACGAGGCCAGCCTGTTCCGGATCACAAAAGATCTGTATGATTATTATCTCAGTGCCCACCTCAACAGCGAGAATTATCTCTCATACTTCGGGATGGCGGATTCAGGTCCTGAGAACAACACGATCACCGGCGGTTTCGGAATACTCGCCGGTATGGGAAGGCAGACCATACTCTTCGACACTCAATATACCCATAAAGAGAATTATCTCCCTGAGGTCTGAGACAGAGCTACTGCGGACGAAGACTTACATTGAACCTTGCAGATGCCCCCGGCTTTACTACAGCTGTGAAGCCGACACGGCAGGTTCCCGGATTGGGAGCGTCATAATGATGAGGAGGTTCGTTAGACCATATCTGTGGGATGAGAGGCAGGTCTGACTGCATCCTGAGCAGCATCTCCTTGCCGTCTTTTCTGAGCAGGATACCTTCTCCTTCTATGATTTCGGCCTCGGCCGGAGTCGTCATTATCCATTTTACTTCCACACTGTCCTTGCCGGCCTCAACGAAGTCTTCTATATGAAGATGGTCTTTCCTGTCAAGCCATACCGACCTCAAAACTTTCTCGGCGCTACCTGCGAACAGACCGGACATATCCATCTGTGCCCCTTTGCGCGACTTTCCTGTCCAAAGACCGATGAACGGGACATCGCATTTGAGCCTGTGATGCCTTCCGTTCAATGTCAGAGTGGAATGGGACTCGTTGCCGATACGGAATATATCCCAGCGCTGGCCTCCCTGACCGCCGTCCCAGATTCCGATTCCGAGCTTTTCGAGCGAATAATATTCCTGCATTCCAAGATCCATCGACCAGCGGACACCGTCATATTCATATACGAAAGAGCCCACATCCAGATGAGCGTGAGACGCCTTGGGCGTACCGGCCTTTATGCCGAGATACGTGTCGTCCGGGCTTTCCCAGCCCTCTCTGTAAATGAATACCGGGTTCTGCCCCTGAAAGACCTTGATGTTCTCCTTCGGAGGTCTGATATCCGAAAATTCCATACGGGAAGAATATATCAGGACAGTGGGAAGCAGACGCGGTTCGGCGAAATGAAGGCTGACCTTCCTCATAAAGTCCTCATCCAGATTGTCAAGATACTTCTTTTCTATCCATATACGGGACATATCGCCGGTCTTTGCGGCAAACCAGAACATCGCGGGATTGCAGAAGGCTGCCTCTCTGGCATCTGAGAAATTGAAGCTGTCTCCGCTCGGCGCTGTCATAAACTGCACGAATGCAGAAGACTCCAGAAAGCCCGGAGCTTCAGAAAGGCCGAAATCCGATCCCAGCGCAGACTCCAGGGCCGCTATCATCATCACCTGGAAAGACGTTCCGTATCCCCAGTAATTGAATCCTTCCGGATAACCTCCGTCCGGGGCATACGTCCTGAGGGCGAAAGGCACTGACTTCACATAAAGGTCGATCAGTTCAGACGCCTTTTCCGGATATTCCTCGTATGTAGCCAGCGCTCCATAAAGCAGGCCGGAGCAGCAGACCTGGTTCCAATTGTTCGCCACATTATAGAAGCCGGCATAATCCTCATCATCAGCAGGTTCGAATCCCTTACAGACTATGGCATCCCTAACCGTCCTGCGCTGCTGGTCCGTCATAAGGTCATAAAGCCAGTCATAGCCGATAGCAACAGCCATAACCATCTCGCCCACATCCAGGAAATGGCTCGGATTCCAGTCTGAGAAAGCCGACACCGCCAGCATTTCCTCGACCGCCCTGACGGCGTATGCCTCATTTCCGGTCATCCTGTAGGAATATGAAAGCCAGAAGATGCGCCTCAACGCCTCCCTGGATGTGTGCAGGAGCCTCTTCCCTTCCATCACCCTCTCCAGCACCGGCGTTTCCAGCATTGCATCACACTCGGAGACAATTGCATTGTGGATCCGGGCCATAGCCTCATCCCCGGCTATGAGTTCCTTGACATCCTCCTCCTGCCCGGAAGTCATCAGCAGCCTCGGATGGTCGGAAACAGAAAATTTCTCCTGCGCCGAAAGCACAGGAGAAACTATCAATAATATTAGTATTATCAGTTTTTCAAGCATCCTAGTGGATAGCGACTGTAAGCATAGCCATCACGATAGACACCATACTCATAAGCTTGATGAGGATGTTGAGTGAAGGTCCTGATGTATCCTTGAACGGGTCACCTACTGTATCACCTGTCACGGTAGCCTTGTGAGCCTCCGAGTTCTTTCCGCCAAGGTGGCCTTCCTCTACATACTTCTTGGCATTGTCCCAGGCTCCACCTGAGTTGGACATAAATACTGCGAGTACGAAGCCTGAGCCGAGACCTCCGATGAGCAGACCCATCACACCTGCAGGACCGAGGATAAGACCCACGAGTACAGGAACGATGATGGCAATGAGTGAAGGAAGAAGCATTTCACGCTGAGCACCCTTTGTAGAAATCTCCACGCAACGTGCATAGTCAGGAGTTGCCTCACGGGTAAGGATACCCTTGATCTCACGGAACTGGCGACGCACCTCAGTCACCATACTCTGGGCAGCACGGCCTACAGCGTTCATTGTGAGACCGCAGAAGAGGAATGACATCATCGCACCGATGAACACACCTACGAGAACTACAGGGTTCATAAGGTCAACGTGGTAATAAGCCATAATGTCCGGAATAGTCGCCTGAGCTGCATCGATGGTATTGCCGGCAACGTCAACGATCTGCTTTCCGAGATGTGTAAGACCGATCTTGATCTCCTCGATATATGAAGCAAGGAGTGCGAGACCTGTGAGGGCTGCAGAACCGATTGCAAAGCCCTTTCCTGTTGCTGCAGTTGTATTTCCGAGAGCGTCGAGGACGTCTGTACGCTTACGTACCTCAGGGTCGAGTTCGCTCATCTGGGCGTTACCGCCGGCATTGTCTGCGATAGGGCCGTATGCGTCGGTTGCGAGAGTGATACCGAGAGTCGAGAGCATACCCACAGCAGCGATACCGATACCGTAAAGACCTGTCGAGAGGCTGTCGGCAGAGAATGAAAGATCGAATCCGTTTGCACAGAGATATGCGAGAAGGATAGCCACGGCGATGGTTACGACAGGGATTGCTGTCGAGAGCATACCGAGACCTACACCGGAGATGATTACTGTTGCAGGACCTGTCTCAGCAGATTCCGCGAGCTTCTGGGTCGGACGATATGAATGTGAAGTATAATACTCTGTAGCCTGGCCGATGATCACACCTGCAGCAAGACCTACGACCACTGAAAGCGAGAAGCCCCACCAGTTCTCCAGGCCGAGAAGGTACATAATGCCGAAGGTCGCACCTGCGATGAGGATCGAGCTGAGGTTTGTACCGCGTCCGAGAGACTTCAGGAGCTGGTCCATACCTGCTCCTTCCTTTGTACGTACCACATAGATACCGATGATCGAGAGAACGACACCTACAGCTGCGATGAGCATAGGAGCGAGGATAGCCTTCATCTGTGCCTCTGTTCCGATTGCAGAATATGCTGCTGCACCGAGAGCCATTGTCGCGAGGATCGATCCGCAGTAAGACTCGTAAAGGTCTGCACCCATTCCGGCAACGTCTCCTACGTTGTCACCTACGTTGTCAGCGATGGTAGCCGGGTTACGAGGGTCATCCTCAGGAATACCTGCCTCAACCTTACCTACGAGGTCAGCTCCGACGTCTGCAGCCTTTGTATAGATACCGCCGCCGACACGTGCGAAGAGGGCCTGTGTAGAGGCACCCATACCGAAGGTAAGCATTGTTGTAGTTATGAAGACGAGTTTCTGGGTACCCTCGATGTCAACGAACTGATTGAGGATGATCCACCATATTGCGATATCGAGAAGTCCGAGACCTACTACTGTAAGACCCATAACGGCTCCGCTTCGGAAAGCCACCTTAAGACCTGAGTTGAGAGACTTCTGAGCTGCATTTGCAGTTCTTGCTGATGCGTATGTAGCGGTCTTCATTCCCACGAAACCTGCAAGGCCTGAGAAGAATCCACCGGTAAGGAATGCAAACGGCACCCAGCTGTTCTGCACTCCGAGGAATGCCAGCACGGCAAAAAGAACCGCCAGTATGACAAAGACGATGATCACGACTTTGTACTGCTGCTTCAGATAAGCCATAGCACCTTCACGTACGAACTGAGCAATCTGCTTCATCGTCGCATTTCCTTCGCTTTCCTTCATCATCTGACGGAAAAACAGGTAGGCAAACAGGAGTGCTATCACTGCTGCCACCGGCACAAGATAGAATAGATTATTCATATTGTCATTAGTTTGTGTTGTTATCAAATCGGCCTCAGACAGGTTGTTCCTATCAGAAGGGCTGACAAAATTATTTAATTTTTCGAGAAAAACAACAGCATAACTGATTAATTTTTAAGCAAAAAGCGTAAAGAATGTAACAAAGTTAAATTTTTCGGCACTATCGATTGACCTTTTTATTATATTTGCAAAACTCCGGAATATGGTTAAGTTCCACATTCACGGATTTGACTCATAATCAGCCGCATATTCTTCCAGCGACCGGTAACTTCCGCTCAGATACAGATTCCTGTTCCATTGCGCCGCAGCCCTTTTCATAGCCTCGGACTGTTCATTTCCTCTGACCGGCCCATTGAAACGCAATTTCAAGCTGTCGTTTCCGTATAACCCCGATGGCTCGGGAACCAACTTGAACTCTGACTTATTATCCTCATCTACCGAAGAATTACGGCAAGCACCCAGCGTTGTCACGACAATGGCCGTGACCAACACATAATTTCGTATCGTTCTCATTTTAAGGGACTTACTGTTTAAGGGAGTACACTTTTATCCAATCAACTGACATTTCCACCGGCAAGTCCCGACCATCTGCAGGACCGACCCAGGAGCCTCCGATCTGCATATCCATCAATATATAATACGGACTTCCGAATGGGAACTGGACCTTGCCCTGATATTCACCTGACTTCAGACGCGGATACGTCAATGTCGTCTTTCCGTTGACAGAAAACACCAGACGGTCGGGCAGGATTTCCACACCAAAGACATTATATCTGTCTGAATCAAAAGGCGTACGCACGTATGAAAGAGGAGACTTCTTGAATCCAAGGACCTGAGTATATGTCGAATGAAGGGTCTGATACACAAAGTCATCCTTGTCGAGACGCTCCATAATATCTATCTCCCCACCCTCAGGCCATACTCCTGTCTGCGGAAGCATCCAAAGCGCCGGCCATACACTTTTCGCACCTTGAAGTCTGACCCGTATCTCCACTTTTCCATACGTAAGGGTAAACTTATGCTTTGTATAGACTCCTCCGGTAAGGAAGGAAGCAGTATCCGAAGGAACTATGCCGTCATTGACCACAGCTTTGAGTCTCAGCTTGCCTCCTCTCTGCCTGCATAGGCTTTCATCCGGAGACATATAGTTTCTCCAGTCTGCCTGTCCGCGTGTTATCTTCGACCACTTCGTTTCATCCAGATGCCTTCCACGGAAATGGTCCTGCCATACAAGTTCATATTCCTGCGCTGCCGCAAGCACTGACAGCAGCATAAACATATATGATATCAGATATTTCATAACTGCCATCCGGGGTTTTGTTCAAGTTTGACATCTAATGTAATATCTTCAGGAGGTATGGGCAGCAGATAGTCCCTGTCCGGCCTGAAAGAGTAGCCGTCCGGAAGCTTTTCCTGCAAAGGATCGGCCCAGCCTTGGGCATCCGAACGCAGAGAGGCCAAAACTTCGACAACCGCCGGATCATTGCGGTTGAAGGATTTATACAGCACTCCGTCCTTTCCTACATATGCTCCTCTGCCCCTTTGCCCGGCAATGACCTTATGCCCCCTCCACCTGAGGATGTCATCCAGTCTGAATCCCTGCAACGCCAGCTCTGTCCTGCGTTCACGACGGATTTCCTGCATATTCGGGGTCAGAGGATATCCGTAATCTGTAAAATGAGGATCATATTCCGGAGTCTTCCAGGCAACCCCTGCCCTTTCACGCAAAGGTTTTATGGTCCTGCCGAGCACCTCGTCTGTACAGCGTCCAAGTTCCTCAGCGGCTTCTGCGTATGCCAGAAGGGCTTCAGCATAACGTATTATGACAAGGCCCGTATCCCAGAAGGAGGCATTGACGTACGTCGTGTCCACTCCGAGAGCGGTATGGTAGCCGGTGATGTTACGGCTGTTCCCGTCACCGCCAAGGCGAGGAGGATTGAGAGATGCATTGTGTCTCAACGCCTCATCCGAAGTGTCATCATAAATATATTCCGCGACCTTCATCGGCATAGTCATCGAAACGGACCTGAATTTATGCCCTGTGCTCATCACGGTCTCTGTCAATCTGCGGTCCCTTCCTTCGAATGTACGATTGAAATCCTTGAAATCAGGGTCGGACGGGTCAATGGCCGTACCGTCTGCATTCAGATAAGTGTCAACCAGCGATTTGGTCAATCCTGCCGCAGCTTCGTTGTCCACGGTGCCGGAGGCCAGGAGCACTGTCAGACTGTGCTGCACTCCTTTGCTGACATCATATTTCTTCCAGAATACAGCCTCCTGAACATCAGAATAGTCTTTCTGGTTGAACATATGCGCAAATGCTTCACCTCCGTCCACAGCACCGAAAGGATCATTCTCCAGGGTGTTGAGTCCCTTCTGAGGCGGTATATGGGCGAAAAGTCCGTCACCGTATTCCATCACCTTGGCAAAGAACATATCCGGGTCGGCATCTTCCGCAGCAAATTCATCTGATGAATGATATTTTTCCCACGACCCTTCATAAAGAGCCACATTCATAGCCAGTATCAGAGCAGCCTCCTTATTTATCCTCAGACCGGAACAGACGCTGCGGCACTGCAGAAGGGATATGGCCTTGTCAAGATCCGAAAGTATGAACAGGGCGGCTTTCTTGCGAGGGGTCGCCGGTATCTGAAGGCCTTCAAGAGTGGCATTGCCATCCCAGAAGCCGTCCATCAAAGGAATGTCACCGAATTTTCTGAGAAGATTGAAATGCCACCAGGCACGCAGGAAATAAACTTCTCCGCACAATGAGAGTATTCCTTCGGTCTCCCTCTCCTTCGGGACCTGATAATATTCAAAGAAATAGTTTATATCGCGGAGGTTCTGATATGATGCTGACCAGTCCCGGTATCCGTCGAAAGGAGTCAGTTCTCCGTTTATGCGCGGATCGTATTTTTCCGAAATTATGTTGTCGCTGTTCTTCTCGACGGCACGCACTCCACTGCCGTACTGGGTCAGCGAAGGAAGAGCCTGATAAAGCCCGTTCACATAACTATAGACCTGGTTTTCCGAAGAAAGGTAGGTGCTGCCGACAGGGGATGTTATCGGACCCTTATCCAGAAAATCCGCACATCCTGCCATAACAAGGACATATATTGCTACTAAGATATATCGAAGTGTTTTCATTGCATCAGAATGTTATATCGATTCCACAAACAAAGGTTCTTGAGAGAGGATAGACCTTGGCATTTCCGTTCTGAACCATAACGGATGTGAGTCCTGGCGCTGCAGCACGGCTTCCTCCTGCCCAGGTATTGACAATATTGATGGTCTCCGGATCGAAGGCATCGGGAAGTGCATCCAGGGTGAAGACATTGTCGCAGGATGCGTAGATCCTCAATCCTTTGAGGCGCATCTTCTCGATCAGCCCGTCACCGAATGTATATGACACCATCAGATTCTTCATTCTCATATATGCCGCATTCAGAAGGTACCTTGATGTGTTGTAGCCTGTGTTGACCTTCCAGTCTGCATCTCCCGATCCCGTTCCATCCGTCAGGCGTGGAAGCCAGCCGTCGGGTCGCGCACTTGAGAAGTGGTCCAGATGATGTGTAAAATAATTGCGTCCGCCGAAAAGGTATGTGCTTCCGGCCATAGGGAAGTCGCGTTTACCTACACCCTGCAGAAGAGCCGACACCTCGAAGCCTCTGTATCCGATGGCGAGATTGATGCCGTAACAGAAACGTGGAGTGGCGTTTCCGATGATGGTAAGATCGCCGTGATCCTCAACGGTACCTTTCCCCGGGTTGACTTTTCCGTCATTGTTCATATCCTCGAAACGAAGATCTCCTGCCTTCCATAGATTCTGTGGCTTGAAGAACGAAAGATCCACAGGATATGCAGCGGCTTCCTCATCAGAAGAGAAAAGCCTGTCGGCCTTGTAGCCCCAGATTTCGCCCAGATCCATTCCCTCATAATATCCCTTGTTGACAGAAAGGCCTGTGTGATTGTTGGAAATGATTCCTTCAGGATTGTTGTATCCGGTCACGACTGACTTATAGTCGGATATATTGACTCCGGCACGATAGAAGAATCCTCCGACAGTCACGTCTGACCAGCTCATCGAAAGTTCCCACCCCCTGCTGCGGAGGGTAGCATTGTTCTCCTTTGCTCTGTCGGCCGCTGCAAGACCGCCGATGGAAGGTATTGCCTGAGCAGGTCCGAGCATATCACGGGTTGTCCTTTGCCATATATCGAATGTGAGGTTCAGACGGTCTGAGAACACAGATATGTCCACACCGGCATTGGCATTGTCAACCTTTTCCCAGGTAATGAACGGACTTACCATAGATGGAGTATGCGCTACCGTTCCCTTAGCCGGTTCTGACGATTCTCCAGGCAGAAGCCAGGCATTGGCATCAGCAGCATCAAGGCTCATAACATCCATATACCGGTACAGTCCGGCTCCGCTTTGATTGCCAAGACGGCCGTATGAAAGACGTAGTTTGAGCTGGTTCAAAGGGGTGGAGGATTCACGGAAAAAATCCATCCCAGCCACATCATATCCTACTGATAACGAAGGGAATAAGCCCCACCTGTGCCCCGGTGCGAATCTTGAGGATCCGTCAGCACGTCCGCTGAATTCGGCAAACACCGTCTCACGCCAGTTCCAGTTGATTCTTGCAAAGACTCCCATAGTTGCCCAATGGTCACGAGCCTCGTCCGCAACCAGATTGCCGGCGGCATTGTCAAACGAGAACACATCATCACTCAGCATACCGTCCTTGTAGGTGAATCCGCTCGAATTTTCCTGTAGTTCAGCCTGGAATCCGACCATTGCCTTGAAATAATGTCTTCCCCAGTCTGCCGAATATGATGTCATCACATCAGGCGCAAGATAGTAATTGAACACATTGCCACGGGTGTATGATCCGAAGCTGGTATTCTTCCAATGCATACCGGGATACTGGTAGCCCTGCTTTCCTCCTGAAGTCACGACCACTACCCCACTTGGGAGCGTAGTCTTTGGAAAACCCATACGGAAACTGTTGTTCTGTATGTCCAGCCTTGCTTTCATTTCAGCCGTGATGTCCCAGCCTTCAAGTGGGGTTACGGTCATTGACAGGGACATCGCGTCTGAAACGGACAGGCGGTCGTATTGTGTCTCCTTGAGGTACATCAGTTCATTCCAGGATGGAACGGCATATTCTCCTTCTACAGGCAAGACAGTGGTCTGAGTGGGAAATTTGTCAGATATCTGAGCATAGAATATGGTCTGATCCGCCATAGGACGCCTTATTCGGGAAATTGTCAGGTTGTTGCAGAACTGCACCTTAAGCCATTGTCTGGCAAGGAATGAGAGCTTCGTATTGAGATTGTATTTTTCAAGGTGGTCATCGACACGGTCAATCAGTCCGTTCTGATATATATAGCCGGCACCTATATAGTATTTCACTTTCTGCGAACCTCCGGATATACTCAGATTATGGGTGTGACGAAGAGAATGATCCTTGAAATAGTAGTCGAACCAGTCTGTATCAGCATATTGATTGTAATATGCAGAAGCCCATCCGTCACCGCTGGCATTGACTTCGACTCCCGGATATTCCGAAGAGTAAGGTGCGGAGGCAAATGCATTGAGCCTCTCGACAGCACTTTCAGAAAATTGGACAGTCTTGCCTGAATTGACTCTCATTTCGTTGATATAACCGGCAAAATCAACCGACGACATCATCTGCGGCATATTGACAGGAGAACTGAACCCTACCGTTCCGCCGTAATGCACAGAGGCCTTTCCCGCACTTCCGCTTTTTGTAGTCACAAGAACAACTCCGTACGCTGCCCTTGCTCCATATACAGCCGATGCAGAAGCATCCTTGAGCACGGTCACGCTTTCCACATCCGCAGGATTTACATTCTGAAGACTCTGTTCGACACCATCGACAAGTATATATGGCTCACCTCCGTTGATGGATCCGACACCTCTTATATTGAACTTCACTGCAGCTCCCGGTTCTCCTCCGGTTCCGCCTTCCATAGCATCAGTCTGGAAATCCAGTCCCGCTACATTGCCCTGAAGCGCATACGTAAGATCTGTCACCGGACGCGACGACACTGCGCCGGACTTCACAATGGAAACCGAGGCCGTGATGGTGTTTTTCTTCTGCACATCCATTCCTACAATTACAGCTTCATCTATCGCAAGAGTGTCACCATAGAAAGCCTGTGTCTGTGCTGCAGAGGCTACAGCAAGAAGGAGTGCAGACAAAATCAAGTTCAGTCTTTTCATTTTTCGTGTCGGTTTTGTTTCAAGTGCAAATTTACAAGGCGCCTGGCGGACGTGCATCCAAATTTAGCCATTAAGTTTTAGTTTTTGTCTATCTGAAGGCGCAAAAAGCATTTTTCAAAAATCAATTGGACATTTTTGAAAAGACCGGCTTATTTTTTAACTTTGTCTATCTCAATGGAAATGAATATTTTTCTGACTGGCTTCTGATGAAAAGACTATTCTTCATACTGTATGCTCTCTTGACTGCATCCGCCGCTGTTCTTTCCGGGAAAGAGCAGCTCATCTACACACAGATATCACGCAAGGAAGGACTGACATCCACCGTCAACTGCATATACAAGGAAAAGGACGGGGATGTATGGCTGGGAACCCCTAACGGTCTGTACCGGTTCAACGGATATGAACTGATACATTTCACAGACTCTCTTACCAAAGACAGGGACATATACCGGATAAGCAAAGACAAGAACGGAAATTTCTGGGTTCTGACCAATGACTGGGTTCTGTGCAGAAAGGCAGGGGAAGAAGATTTCAGTATGATGAAAGCAGAGGGAGTAAGCGGAAGATATCCGTTCCACAGCCTATGTTATGATGATGACGGGATATGGTTCGGAAGTTATGGAAAGATATTCCGATATCACTTCGGAAAAGAAGAATTGTCCTTGTTCTGCAACCTTGAGGATAATCCTGGCTTCATCTGCAGGGATATATGCTCTCTGGACGACAGTACCCTCCTATGCTGTTCACACAGCGGAAGCGTGCTTAGCGACAAGATAAGCGGACAGACATCCCCCTCTCCATACCATCGTTACAGTGAAATATCTGCTGCGATGATCGACAGCAAAGGGAGGATATGGATGGCATACTACAACCACGGTATCGAAGTATTTGACAAAGAAGGCAATTCCCTCAAACGATATGAGACCGGCAACTCCGCTCTGAGCAGCAACGTCGTACTATGTTTCACGGAAAGAGGTTCAACCATCTGGGCCGGAACCGATGGCGGAGGAATAAATATCATTGACCCTGAAACTGATGTAATTACCAGTCTCACGCACATTGCAGGCGATCCGTCTTCGCTGCCTGCCCATTCCATCAAAAGCATATATACAGACCAATATGACAACATCTGGGTGGGAAGCATCCGGGAAGGATTGATAAGAGTGAGCAGGAGCGGTATGAAAAGTTACAAAGACTGTCATATCGGTCTGAGCAGTGGTCTGAGCAATCCTACAGTGCTCTGTCTGCATCAAGAGAGCGATTCCAGATATATATGGATAGGCACCGATGGCGAGGGACTCAACCGGTTCGATCCGGCAACCAATGAATTCAAACATTTCGCCTGCACATTCAAGACCAAGGTAGTATCCATTGCATCATATTCAAAGGACGAACTCGCTTTATCAGTATATGCTGACAGGGTATGGCTGTTCGACAAGCGGACCGGTATGACCAGGCCGCTGAAAATAGAAGACAATGATATCAATTATCTTATGCGTTATGCCGGCCGGAGTCTGAATCTTTCAAATACCCTGGACGGAAGACTCCTTTTATTGAGCAACACCCTGAAGGTGCTCGGACCTGACGGGAAATGTTCACTCATTCCGACAGATGACGGAAAATCCGTCAGGGGCAATCTTATGGCCATTGGAAGATCGGACGCAGGACTCTGGATGCACGACAACAAGAGCATTTATCTCCTTCCTCCCGACGAAAGGCAACTGGTAAGAAAATGTTCCTCCGACAGCGTTCTGATCAGAAGCGGGCATCTCGGCAAAGACGGAATCATCTGGATAGCCACAAACATAGGACTGCATCGGTGCAATGCAGCCGACGGTACGATTATAGCGACCCCACTTACCGATGAGGCATCGTCAGTCGTATGTGACAGGGACTCACGTGTGTGGGTCGGGACTGACGAACATCTTTACGCCTATCTCCCGGATCAAGGTGGTTTCACTATATTCGGGGAATCAGACGGTGCTGTTCCGAACGAATATCTGCCAAAGCCACGATTGCTTTCCAACGAGGGAGACGTATATATGGGAGGAGTACAGGGACTTCTGAGCATTGATGCCGGATATATGATAGACGAACAGGAGGAGCCTCAGATTGTCCTTAATGAAATGATCGTTGACAATGAGAAGATATATGCAGACAAACAGTATATATATGAAGTCCCTGCATCCGGGAAGGCTATGACGATTTCTGTGTCAACAAAAGAGAGGGACATATTCCGTAAAAAGAGATACCGTTTCTCATTTTCGGGAGAAGACAAGGTGTATGAGACAAGATCTCCTTCATTGAAGATGTATAAGATACCCGATCCCGGTAAATATGATGTCTATGCTTCCTGTACCCGAAGAAACGGAGACTGGACTACCCCTAAGGCGATAATGACAATTTACATCCCCAAGCCTTGGTATATGAAAGGATGGTTTATCTGCAGCGCGCTGATATTCATCGTACTGATTGCCGGAATCATTATATCCAGTATCATCCACAGAAAGACCAGCAGGCTTAAGATCGCCCTCAAGGAACAGGAGCAGAAGGTCTATGAAGAGAAGGTAAGGCTGCTCATCAATATGAGCCACGAACTCCGGACGCCTCTCACATTGATTATGGCACCTCTGAAAAGACTGCTGGGCAGAAAGACAGACGATGGTGAAGATTCCGCCACCCTCCACCGCATCTACAGGCAGTCAAAACGAATGAAGGATCTTCTTGATATGGTCCTCGACCTGAGAAAAATGGAAGTGGGTAAAAGCGGCCTGTCAATATCAAGAGCTGATTTCAACGGCTGGATTACTGAATGCGTGAACGATATCATAGAGGAGGAGAACGCAGAAGGAATACGTATATTGACGGAATTTGATCCGTCCGTCGGTCTGGTCGATTTCGACAAAAGGAAATGCGACACTGTTCTTACAAACATTCTGATGAATGCCATCAAGCATAGCTCCAAGGGAGACTGTATAATGCTCAGGACTTCTCTGACCGGCACTGGATATGTCCGGGTGAGCATTTCTGACGAAGGACCGGGTCTGGGAGACATCGACATATCCAAGATGTTCACCAGATTCTATCAGAGCAACAGTGAGCAGTACGGAAGCGGAATAGGACTGTCGTATTCCAGGATTCTGGTGGAACTTCACAAAGGAAGCATAGGGGCGGAAAACAATCCCGACAAAGGTGCGACATTCTGGTGGGAGATACCTTTGAGGGCAGAAGAGGAGTCTCAGGACACACCTAAAGCATATCTGAACGAACTTATCGGGCACAACACCGAAGAAGGCATAAAGATACCGGCTACATCAGATTTCAGCACTTCAAGGATGAAGCTGATGCTGGTTGACGACAATCAGGATCTTCTGGACTTCCTGCGCGAGGCTATGACCGGAGAATTTGCGGAAGTGATGACACTCACCGGTGGAAACAGTGCCCTGTCACTGCTCCGGAAAGGAATACTTCCGGACATAATCGTCAGTGATGTAAATATGCCTGACGGAGACGGATACAGTCTATGTGCAGAACTGAAAAGGAATGAAAAGTTCAGCCATATCCCAATCGTCCTTCTCACAGCACGTGGTGAACAGGAGGGTCAGAGCGACAGTTACAGAATAGGAGCGGATGCCTTTCTTGCAAAACCTTTCGAAGTGGAGACTTTACTGGAAGTCTTGAAGAGTCTGCTCAGAAAGAAAAACGAAATACGCAGAAAATATCTTGACAACGAGGAAAAGGGTGTTTCCGATTATGGTTCGAACGAGGAAAGTTTCATCCTGAAGCTCAACAGAATAGTCTCAGAACACATCAGCGATCCGGAGCTTGACCAGCAGGTTCTCTGCAGGGAACTCGGCATCAGCAGGGCCTCCCTCTACAACAAGATGAAGAGTATAACAGGAGCAGGAGCAAAAGAATATATAACAAAGATAAGGATAGAGAAGGCCAAAAGGCTCATTGAAGAAGACAATATGACGCTCGCTGAAATTTCAGATATGACAGGATTCGCAAGTCAGAGCTATTTCAGCACCGCATTCAAAGGCTATACGGGACTTACCCCGAGTCAATATAGACAACAATATAAGAAAAAGTGATATGAAGACAATCTTACGCGCGGCACTGACTCTTGTCTGCGCATCATTCTTCTGGATGGCTTCGGCTCAGGAAGCTACAGAATTCCATTACAAGCATCAGGGTATGGACAGGACATATTGGCTGTATCTGCCAGACGACCTGCCCGAGGATGCTCCTCTGGTGATATTGCTTCACGGCTATAAGGCCAGCGCAAAGGGATACCGCCCCGAAATGATGACTGTGGCAAAGGAGAACGGCTTTGCATTGTGCTATCCACAAGGCGCTGTGGACGGCAGAGGCAAGACCTGCTGGAATGTCGGATATCCATTCCAGAAAGATCTCAAGACCGATGATGTGGATTTCCTCTGCTCGCTGGCGCGCCATCTTCAGAAGACCCACGGTCTGAGCCGGCAGAACACCTTCCTGACCGGTATGTCCAACGGAGGAGAGATGTGTTATCTGATGGCTTACCTCAAGCCTGATGTATTCGCGGCATTCGCTCCGATTGCAGGACTTTCGATGGAATGGTCTTACAGGAAATATGAAGCACAGCGTCCTGTACCTATGATGGAGGTGCACGGAACAGCAGACAAGACATCCCTATGGGAGGGCGACCCTTACAACGAAGGAGGCTGGGGTGCCTATCTCGCAGTCCCTCAGGCCGTAGCTTATTGGGCTGCCAACGCCCGCTGCACATACGAAGAAACTACAGAACTCCCTCTCGTCAGGAACAAGGTCATACTCCATACATACAAAGGTGGCGAGCCAGCCTGGAAAGGCGGACCCGCCACAGAAGTACGTCTCTATGAGGTGATCGGCGGAAAGCACACCTGGGCTCTCAACGATATGGACACCTGCAACGAGATCTGGAAATTCTTCAGTATCTATCTAAGATAAATCATATCTCCTGCTTCGGACGTTTCCAGTTCAGGATAGGAAGAAGGAAGGAGATGACCGCAGCGGCAACCCAGAACGCGGACACATACGTGAAATCATACTGGATGATCTCACCTGTGAGTTCGTCACGGACTGCCTGTCCGTCGATCAGCCAGCCGCTTATGATGTTCATAAGTCCGGCAGCGGCGTAGGATGCGAGTCCAACGATACCGAGTGCGGCTCCTGTAGCCTTCCTTGGCACCAGATCGACGGCCATCAGACCTCCGATGAAGCTGATGAGCACTCCGATGGATATACCGAAGAGAACCATCGCCACAATGTTCACAAACCAGCCGTCGCCGCCATAAAGGAAGAGGACGAGGGCTATTGATTCCATTATACCTGCCGCAAGAGCCGGCCATCTCCTGTCACCCTTGAACAAGGTGTCGGATATCCATCCCGCACATACGGTTCCGACGATGCCGGCGATGGTGTTTATAGCTATTATCGAAGAGGCCTCAAGCAGCTCGAACCCTTTGGTCTTCTGAAGGAAGAACATACCCCACTCGTTGATGGCATAACGGCTCATATACATAAAGGCGCTTGAAAGAGCCAGGATCCATACTCCCGGATTGCGGAGCACAGCCTTCTGTATCCTGCTGGTCTCTGCAGCATTGTCCGCACTACGGGCGCTCTTCTCGGAGAGTTCCCTGTCATACTCCTCCTGAGTCTTTTCTCCGGCAAGAACCTCCACAGGGGCAAGTCCCTTGCTCTCCGGGGTATCGTGAAGCCAGAGGGCTATGAGTGTCACGCCGAGGACTCCGGCAAGTGCGGCACCGAAGAAGCCCCACTGCCATCCGGCTGCGGAAACCAGAGCCGCCACGAACAGGAATGAAAGGCCTTCGCCGAAATTATGGGAGGCACTGAAGAAGCCGTAGAAAGTTCCTCTTATCTTGAGAGGATACCAGCGGGAAAGCGATATGATGGCAGGAGGAGAGCCCATTGACTGAGACCATCCGTTCAATGTCCACATAATGGCGAACATAATGAACATAGAAGCGCTGGCTATGCCTGCAGAACCGCCCCAGAAGCCGAGCACGCCCATCATAAAGTTGGCGAATGCAGAGACTATAAGTCCCGTGGCCATAAACTTCTTGATGTTGCAGTAATCTGCCAGGAAGCCGTTCACGAACTTGCCCACTGCGTATGTCCAGTAGAGACAGGCACCGATGATACCGAGCTGGGTAGCATCAAGCACACCCGAATCGATGATCGGCTGCTTCATTACATTAAGCGAGGTACGGCACACATAATAAAGGCTGTAGCCCAGAGTCGCCGCCACGAATGCCTGGAGACGCAGTTTCTTGTACTGACGGTCAGCCTTGTCAGCCGGAAGCCTGTCGGCAGCCGGAGAGCTTACCCTGTAAAAATTTAATATTCTCTTAAACATTTCTGCAATATTGATTTCTTTAGAAAATGCTGTTCAGAAGAGCAGCCAGCCTGTAACCGGCATATAAGATCTGAGTCTCGATC
>SUYP01000049.1 GCA_015060395.1 Bacteroidales bacterium | reverse complement strand
AATATGTATCCACCTTGCCCTCGACATCACAATGTACCTTCCACCATCAGTATATGTTGCCACCTCTGCGATTCCATCTCTGCTGATGACCGGAAATATTCCGGATTCCTTGAAAGAACTGTATTGATTGTTCATCAGGAAGACCAAGGCCACCTTGAGGATGAGAATAATCAAAAAGGCTATATAGAAATGCAGGAATTCGGAATTCAACAGATCGGATACGGCAGCCAGGACCAGAAGAACTGCATAAAGAATATTTGTTTTCGGAAAAACGAAAAGGTTGTCATATAGAGCCCTGCACAGGAATTTGACCCTGCCCTTTGGAATATCAAACCTGAGGTCTTCTTCGATCTTTACTTTCTTGACATCCTGTAATTTTTTGAAAGACAGCTTTTCCATATAGAGTAACGATTACAGTTTCAAATATAGAAAGAATTCCAGAATAGACAATCTTCTACGATTATTATGAGAAGATCCGCCAGATGGCATTAACGCTCTGCCACTTCTAGTCGGTTGGAAACGGTCTGATTGCAATTCCGTGAATTCATATTATCTTAGCACAAAATAATGACTGATGATTATGAATAAGAAAAGAAAGACGTTTATTATTGTGCTTGGCATTCTTGCCATTATATTGGGTATCTGGCCTATGATAGAAGGTCTCAAGTATATTAAAGAGAAGGCTGATGATAAGGTGGTGACTGTCGGGGAACTTGTTGAAAAGTTTCAGTCACAGCTTCCGATCGGATCTGCTTACACGCACTGCTTGTGATGAAGAAATGGTGATCTCATATAAGTATTATGACACAGAAGGCAAGCTGCTGACAGAGTATTCTTACCCTGCAGATGTCTATAAGCCGCTTATATAAGGCGGTTGATTACCATTCTGCAAAGGCATTCTTCGGCCTCTTGGGGTGGTATGAAACTTTGCAGGTGTCTCCGATGGATGTCAGGCCCGGACAATCTGTCCGTAGCTTATACTCTTTCCCATCAGCCGTATATGCGACTTCGCACCTTCTGACCCAATTCCCTGAACGGTCCGGCATTACGTGAAAGATATCGGTTACAGTTCCTGTGGCCTCGCCTGTATATCTGCCGGTCGAATTCCAGGTAACCGCAATAAAGACAATGGTAAGGATGCCCAGAATTACTGCTCCATAGCTGGAATATCTATCCATCGGAAGTTTATTTTTCTTCTTTTTACTCATATTCAGGCCGTCTAAGTAAGTGCAAATTTAGTGATTTTCGGGAATAGAGTGCTTGAACATTAGTGAAAAATGTGGGCAAAACGAAATTTTTGATGTAAGTTTACAAGTTGAAACAAAAAAAAGACTATGAAAAAGAATATTCTGACATCGGCAGTGATGCTTGCGCTCGTTTTCATTACTGCCGGCTGCGGTACTGCAAGAAAGATGGAAGTTAATAATGTGATCTATCTGATAGGTGACGGTATGGGCCTCGGAGCAGTTTCTGCCCTTATACTTTCGGAAGATTCTGAAACTGGTTTTGAAAAGGATCCGGTCGTCGGTCTATGTGAAACCAGCTCTGCCAACAACTATGTGACCGATTCTCCTGCCGGAGGAACAGCCTTGGCTACAGGAACACGCACAAATAACGGCTATGTCGGAGTCGATCCTGAAGGCAGGCAGCTGACAAGCATAATGCGCAAGGCGCAGGAAATGGGTAAGAAAACCGGCATCGTGGTAAATACGACTCTTACAGAAGCGACTCCTGCTGCTTTCTATGCCGGTGTGACCAATAGAAACAAGACATACGACATTGCCAGACAGTTTACTGAAAGTGGTGTTGATGTGGCGGTCGGTGCAGGACTTGACCATTTCATCAATCGTCCGGACTCGCTGGACCTGACTGCTACTTTGATCGAGAAGGGATATGATGTATATCTCTCCTGGGAGAAGGTCTTGGATACCGATTCGGAAAAATTTGTCGGCATTCTCCCTTTGGCTGATGTGCATCGCAGCAAGTCTGACAACGAGACCGCCGGAGCTGCAGAAGGACAGGAAGTCTGTCTGGCCGCCCAACTGGCTGCTTCTGCTGAAGATGCTGACGCAACACACCTTTCTGAACCGACCGTATATCTGGAAAAGGCTGCAGCAAAGGCCTTGGATGTCCTTTCTCGAAATAAGGATGGCTTCTTCCTGATGATCGAGAGCGCCATCATCGATGGCTATGGCCACAATAACGACACGGAAGGTCTTATTGAGGAGATGCAGGAATTCGACAGGACATTGCGCCAGCTGGTCGCATATATCAATGAGCATCCTAATACATTGCTGGTGGTTACCGCCGATCACGAGACAGGAGGTACCGGCGTAAACTATACCGGTTATGAAGCCGGCAAGCCGCGTCTCATATTCAGCACAAGAGGCCATACCGGAACGCTTGTTCCTGTCTTTGCATACGGTGCCGGAGCTGAAGCCTTTGCCGGCATTATGAAGAATACGGATATCCCGGAAAGGATCGAGGAACTGATCCGTTAGAAACTCCTTCTGAAATGATTGAATATAAGGTTGCAAGGGCCGGCGAGGAAGATATGCAGCTGGTGCATAATATGGCGGAAATCGTTTTCCGTCATACCTATAGGGAGATATTGTCCGCTGAGCAGATGGAATATATGATGGACTGGATGTATTCATTGCCGAATCTCCGCCGGCAGCTTGACGAAGGCCATATATATCATATAGCATACGATGGAGAGCGTCCTTGCGGATATGTCTCAGTCCAGCCTGAAGGCATCGCAGAAGATGGGATGCCTTTATATCATCTTCAGAAGATATATGTACTTCCTTCAGAACAGGGGAAAGGGCTGGGGAAAATATTGTTCAGGACCGCTGTCGCAGTTGTACGTTCTCTGACGCCGCAGCTTCCTGCCAGAATGGAACTGAACGTGAACCGTAACAACCCGGCTGTCGGATTTTATCGGCATCTGGGTATGGACATCCTGTGTGAAGGAGACTTTCATATAGGGAACGGTTTCTATATGAATGATTATATAATGGGCCTGGAAATAAAAGCCGACTTACCGTGACCGATAAGTTGGCTTTAATTGTTTCATTGCATTCTGTTTGGCAAATAATTCCTATCTTTGAGAAAACTCTAACCGCACTATTATTATGAAACGACTTCTGAACCTTATGGCCTTGATGGCTGCCCTCATTTTTCCGCAGATCCTCAATGCGACGAAACTCATTGATGTCAGGACTATCGACAAGGATTACATTATGGTGCATTTACGTGATGGGGAAGTGCGGTACCGTGACGATGCAACGGGACCGAGCGCATACCTGGGACATACTTTCGTGGAAGGAGACGACACGCTTTTTGTCTTCGGACAGAGATTGGATCCTGAAGCTGCCGCAAAAGCAGGGGACTGGATCATAACATCAAAGGATGACAAGTCTTTCGGCAGGCAGAATGCTGTGGCTGCGTGGAGGAAATCAAAGCCGATGAATACGGACAATACCCTCACTTCAGAGCTCGATCATTGGATTTTCCTTCAGCTCCCGAAGTCTATGAAGCAGGGTTGTACCTACTCTGTGACCATACCTGATGACATAGGAGCAGATGCTGTGTCGGCTGTGGTCACATTCGATATATGGTCGTCTGTCTCAGAGGCCGTGCACGTCAATATAATAGGCTATGCCCCACAAGAGGAAGTAAAGGCTGCCGATCTGTATCTATGGCTTGGAGAAGGTGGACAGAGAGACTATACGTCATTTGAGGGTAAGACGGTGTGGCTTTACAATACGGCTACAGGCAGGAAACAGAAAGCCGGTCAGGTGAGCTTCTGGATGAGTGCTCAGGAATATGGGAAAGAAGCCAATGGGAAGAATATGACCGGTTCGGATGTCTGGAATATTGATTTCAAGGCCTCAGAGCCGGGGCGTTACCGTCTTGTCGTGGAAGACGTAGGCTGCAGTATGGACTTCGATATCAGCAATGAGGTCTATTTCCAGCCATATCATTATTCGCTGAGAGGATATTATTATATGCGTCTGGGTGAACCGATTGACCCTCGCATCTCTCCTGTCCCTCGTCAGCCTCAATTCATTCCGGGAGAGGATCCTGAAGGTCTTGTGATATATAAGACTGATCTGCATCCTTGGCATCCTGACTGGAGAAAGCTTAGAGGAGATGTGTGGGATGAGCCCCATTTCAAGCTCCCTCAGGAGTCTGAATTCTGGAAACACAGGCTTCCGGGCAATCCGGTGAATGAAATCGTACGCGGAGGACACTCCGACGCAATGGACTGGGACCGCCATCTGGCACACGTCAGCAATATATATGACCTCCTTCTGCCGTATATCCTTACAGATGGTCGTCTGGCTGAAGACAATCTCAGCATCAGGGAGAGCGGCAACGGCATTCCTGACCTGATCGACGAAGCACGCAATGAGGTGGATTTCTTCCTGAGCATAAGGGATGGAGAAGCTTATTCGCAGGGAGTTACCAATCCGTCTTCGGACTGGACGGTGATGTATCAGGCCGGCTGCACTACAATGGCAGCCTGGGCTAATGCAGCTAACTGCGCTATGCTTGCCGAGGCATTCAGAATCAATGGAAATAAAGAGCTTCGGGACTATTATCTTGCTGAAGCCATCAAGGCATTCCGGTTTGCGGAAAAGCAGGAGACAAGTCAGCTGGATGATCTGCAGAATATCGGTACTTCAGGTATGAGGGGCCGTGATTTCAGACAGATGGCAGCCGCATTCATATATAATCTCACAGGAGACCGACAGTGGGAGGATGTTATGGTTGAAGAAAGTGTCATCAAGGATGGCGTCGCTCCTCTTTTTTTCAAGGAACGTGGCAATCAGTATTATCAGATCTGGGGAGCGGCTGCATATCTTACCTGCCCGCAGGAAAGACATTATCCTGAGTATTATGAAAATCTTGTCGAAAGCTTGAACAGACAGGCTGATGAGAACAATGTGGCCCATCAGCTGAACCGTCCGTCACGTCGAACTGCAAATGACCCTCGCTGGCAGACATCCCAGAATCTTCAGATGGTGCTTCTGGCTCATTATATCGCTGATTCAGAGCCACGTCGCGCACAGCTTGAACAGGCGATGTACATAGAAGCCGGATGGGGACTGGGAAGAAATCCATCCAATACGGTGGAAATGACAGGTCTGGGAGAACGCCATATCATCGACTGTTACACTACGGGCCGCAATGACGGAGTTCCCGGCTCTCACCCCGGCCAGACTCCTTTCAACGGAACCGAGACCTGGTCACCTGGAAACGGCGGTGATGCACGGATCATCCTGAACCGATGCTATCCTGACTGGTACACAGGCGGCTGGCCTCATCAGGAATCCTTCTTCAACATACGTTATATGTGGGTCAATGGAGAGTTTACCCCACGCGAGACTATGCGCGGAAAAATGGCTCTTCTGGCCTATCTGTACGGCATCAGGGACTAGAAAGTATTTCATATAGAACAATTACCAGATGAATATAGGACTATACACAATAACTTCTCCGTTGCATAATCAGGAGGCTGTTGAAGCGGCTTCTGCCGGCTTCATAAAGGAGATCGAAAACGAACTGGACTGCAGATTCGACATCAAGGGGGCTGATTTCGGGACGTACGGGCAGCACGACCTGGATGTGATCTATGTCAGGACCGGAGGCACGGAGGGAATATTCAAGGAAGTCTTCCCTTCACTGAAAGGAAATATTGTCCTGCTGACTTCAGGCAAGAGCAATTCTCTGGCAGCTTC
>SUYP01000028.1 GCA_015060395.1 Bacteroidales bacterium | reverse complement strand
ACGACCGTACACGCAAGGATATGCGTCTGATCGAACTCTTTATGTTCATTTCCATTCTCCTCTCCTGCCTCGCTTTCCTGGCGATGAGCGTCCACTATGCTACAGGCAACACCAAGCCGATAGCAGTACATAAGGTCTTCGGCGGCACAACGAAAAGCGAGCTACGCCGCTGTATGGCCGTATATCTGAAAATCATTGCTGCGGCCATTGTGGTGGGTCTCCCGCCGGCAATCTGGATAAGCGAGAGATACCTTCAGCAGTTCAGCTATAGGTTCGATCTCGGTGACCGATGGTGGATTTTCCTTATCGCCATCGCCATCTCACTATTCATCTCCACCGCCACCGTCCTCTGGCAGACCCTCCGCGCCGCCCGCACCAACCCGGCAGAAGCACTGAAGAAGGAATGACGTGGCGCCGCGGTGACACACAAACCCCTATCTCACAATCGCTTACGTCAGATGCCTGCTGCACACATACAGCAGGCATTTAACACAAACCATTGACATACAGCAAATTACGCGACAGCGCAATACTATAATGCAGCAATAGAGACTAAGGCAATTCAGGAAACAGAGCATCAGATATCGATTAAATAACTAAATTTGTCAAAAACCCACATTATGAAGCGAATATTAACAATTGCATTGGCAGTATCGGTTCTTTCCTCCTGCACAGACAGAAGCTGCACCATCAACGGCAATATCTCCGGCCTTGAGGGAGAAGGCTGGGTCTATCTGGAAGATGCTTCGAACGGATTCGAGGCCATAGACTCTGCGAGGTACAATAACGGGACATTCACCCTGGAAATGAAAGAAGTGGAATTCGAGACATTCGTTACAATGGAATGCCTGCCGGACAACGGGGAAAGGAAAGGTGAAGTGAGGAGATTCATTCTGGAGCCTGGCACGATAGTTATTGAGGGCGATCTCAGGGCTGACCGTTTTTCAGGTGCATCCGGAACTGCAATGAACGACCTGTTCAACAGCAGCCGTAACAGAATCAGGGAATATTACCGCAATTTTCCAAGGAATGAAGCAAGGCTCAAGGCCGACTCACTTACCAGAGAAATCTTCGGCAAGGACATAACTCCGGCATTCAGGCTGTACTATATCAATAACAAAATGATGGACTACCCGTCTGCACTTCTTGTGGATGAACTGAAGAAACTGCCGGAATCATACCGCAATCTGAAGATGGCACAGCAATATGAAAGTGTATTGTCCAACCGTGCCAAGACAGAGCCTCAGGTTGAAGGATCGGATCTGGTACCTTATTATATAGACTTCAGCATCAACGACTTGAACGGACAGCCGATGAATCTGAAGTCCGTAATTGAAAACCAGGCGAACAGATATTTGCTGGTGGATTTCTGGGCTACCTGGTGCGGTCCCTGCCGGGACGAGATGCCGAACCTGATCAACACATATAACCAGTTCAGGGAGAAGGGTCTGGAAATAGTCGGAGCGGCCATTGATGATAAGGTGGATTCCTGCAGAAAGTATATAGAAGAAAACGGCATCAGCTGGATCAATGTATGCGACAGCAAGGAAGCCGGCCTCAGTTCACTCTATGGCGTCTGGGGCATACCGGACAATGTACTTATCGACTGCGAAAGCGGCATAATCATCCGCAGAGGCCTCCGCGGAGAGAATCTGGCTGAAGAATTGAGCATCCTGCTGAAATAATGCGGGATCACGATGATACATTCCGGACATTCATACTGCAATTTATTCTCGAAATGAAACGAACAGCACTCCTTGTGTCAATACTAGCCCTTGTCTCCTGCAGCCAGAAACCCACAGACTCTCCCGAGGGATTCGTATTTCTGACGGACAATATAGAAGGAGACGAGGGATATTATTCAAAGCCGGCTGTCATAACCGGTCATATAGCCAATCGTGACGTATATCCGAATACGGCAGAAATCAATCTTACCATTCCGTTTTATGACAGGGTGGACAGCAGGCTGTCTTCTATGATCTTCGATGACAGATTTGCCTTTGCACTTCTTCCGTATGCACCGCGTACGGTCTCTATGGAGCCATATATTGACCATCTGGTAGTATGTCCGGGGGACTCGATCCATATCGAGCTTGATTTTGCTCAGTTGGGGAAGGTCGGATACTCGGGAAGAGGTGCAGATAATAATGTGAAACTGAATGAGTTCCATCTCCGTTACTATCTTCCTGAAGATTGGCCTTTTGATAAAGATTACGCAGACGCAGAGAGTTACGCCGAGGCTGCCAAGGAGAAATTGGAATATCATCTGTCCAGACTTGAAGCCTTTATAAATGATCAAAAGCCGGGAGTTGAATTGGAAAGACTCTGTCGCCAGGAGATTGAGGCTGATTATTATTCTGAACTGATCCAGAGCCTGCTGCGATATCAAAGGAACGGACAGAAGGTCAAGGATCATTTCAGAGTCAAGGATGCCGAAGATCTGTTCAGCTTGGACTGCGTGTCCGGCAATCTGTTCGAGCTATCGCAGAACATCAGCCTCTGGCTGCTCTATTCCATAGACCAGGAGGAGGCTCTCCGTCTGACGAATGACTATTCTGCACTGAGCCGCTTCATCAGGAAATCCGTCAGGAACAAGGCCCTCCGTCAGATGATGACAACATATTTCTACAATCTGTTGCTGGAAACCAATGATACAGAGGCATTTGAGAAAAACTTCGCATCCTTCAACGAGAATGTGACCTATCCTCTTCTGAAACTCAACACCAGAGACAGATATGTGGTCAAGAAGGCATTCAAGGAGAATCCGCGGCTTTTGTCAGATGCCATCCTTCAGGCTGACAAGTCAGGGGAAGGCCAGGCTTTCGTCAAGGCGAATGAAGGTCTGAAGCTGCTTCGCTCGGTGATATCGAAAGCTGAAGACAAGGTGGTATATATCAATATCGGTGCGACCTGGTGTCCAGGAACCCGGCACGAAATCCCACACCTGGTGAATCTTGCAGACACATTGAAAAGTGAGCCGTTACGTATCGTCAATTTCTATCTCGACAACAACTCCGACGGCATAAACCCGTTTCATCCGATGATCGAAACATATCATCTGACAGAAGAGCAGCGCGCAGGGCTGGATCCGATCCTTCACACCGGCAGAGGCATCCCGTTCTACATTCTCATCGACAAGGATGGCATAATAGTCGATTTCGGGGAGCATCTCAGGCCTTCCATCCCAAAGACAAAGGATATCCTCGAAACATACTTAGATGAATAAATATCAGCCATTCCATTGATTTTGAATGTTTTTTGATATATTTGCAGACAGAAAAGGTCTATAAGGAATTCCCGCTCGCTTCGGTCGAGTCCTGTTGAATCTCGCCAGAAGCAGGAACCTTTGCCTGAAAGACAGGTTCAGGCATCCGGAATGCGGGTACGGAATAGATCTTTTTCTTATTTCTGGAATATTTCAGCCGGAATACTCCTCCGCTTATGATCTTCCAATATTCACTTCCTTTAGATAAGGCCACAAACAACGTATGATTTCTATCAGAATTGACCTCAAGCAGATAGGAACCGTTATGTCCCTCCTTTATTGAAGTGAAATTCAGAGCCACATATTCCACAAAAGAAAGGACATCTGTAAAGCCACATTCAGCCAGCTGCACTGAATGGTTCTTGAAAATATGAGCTAATTCGTAACTCTCATTTCCCTCAGCAATCCTGATAGGTGCCGGAGGCAGATTCATCTCCTCGGTGATGTAACCGAAATCGATCGAACCCTTGCTGTTAAGCACGAAAGGAGAGCCGTTTTCATCCGTAGCAAGACGATAATTTTTCTTCGAAGACATTGATTCTGAATGTTTTTTGATATATTTGCAAATAGAAAGGGATTTCTACAAAGGAGTTATACTGCTCGTCTCTCAAGATTATCCTGCCTTACATCTTCGAGAGACTGAAACCTTCACCGTCAGGGGCTGGCTGCGGTGGCCGGTTGTCAGAGCCGGAGTAGATTTCCTTTTTCTTTTTGGAATAGCTCAGCTTGAATACTCCCCCACTTATAACTTTCCAATAACAGAAATCCCGCACCAGCTTGACAAACAAAGTGTCATTATGGTCATTATGAACTTCCAAGAGATATGTATCCCCTATCCCTTCTCTAATCTCCGTGAAATTACCGGAGACATATTCCACAAATTCGTATGCAGACCTGAAGCCATTATTCCTTAGCTGATCACCGTGCCTCAACTCAATATGCCTCAGTCCATAGTTGTCATCCCCTTCCGCAATCCTGATAGGTGCCGGAGGCAGATTCATCTCCTCGGTGATGTAACCAAAATCGATCGAACCCTTGCTGTTAAGCACGAAAGGAGAGCCGTTTTCATCCGTGGCAAGACGATAATTTTTCTTCGAAGACATTGATTCTGAATGTTTTTTGATATATTTGCAGAGTGAAAGATGACCTATAAAGGAGTTCTGCTCTGCTGTCAGGAATATTTCTACCTGCAATTTCTGGCAGTTCAAACCTTCACCTCAGGGGTAGATTGAGGTGACTGCACTTCAGAGGCAGAATAGGTTATCTTTTTATTTTGCGAATATTTCAGTCTGAATATTCCCCCACTTATAACTTTCCAATAATCACCGTCTCTTGAAAGTGATATATATAAAGTGTTTCGATATCTATCCCCTAACTCAAGCAGATATGAATTCCCGGCTCCTTCCTTTATATCTGTAAAACAGCTGCAGACATATTCGACAAAATCCTTTACATCCTTGAATCCGAAGCTCCTGATCTGTCCAATCCTTCTTTCTTCAATATGCAAAAGTCCATAGCCTTTTTCACCTCCAACCCCTTCTGGAAGACGGATTGGCGCCGGAGGCAGATTCATCTCCTCGGTGATGTAACCGAAATCGATCGAACCCTTGCTGTTAAGCACGAAAGGAGAGCCGTTTTCATCCGTAGCAAGACGATAATTTTTCTTCGAAGACATTGATTCTGAATGTTTTTTGATATATTTGCAGAGTGAAAGGATAGTCCAGAGCTATTACCGGTAGCATTTGAAGACTCCTGTTAACTTTTATCTTCAAATGGCAAAAGCTCATCTTCTGCAGGAGAAGATGTCCGCACTTCGGAGGCAGAATGGATTATCTTTTTATTTTTGGAATACCTAATACGGAAAATCCCTCCGCTTATTACTTTCCAATAGTCACCTTCTCTTGATAAAGCGACATATAACGTATTGTGATACGCATCTCCTTTTTCCAACAGGTATGATCCATCCCTTCCCTCTTTAATCTCAGTGAAATTACCTGCTACATCTTCCATAAACTCATATACCGACTTATAACCGGAACCTGTTATCTCCTTAGAATGTCCTTCTATGATATGTTTCAAGCCGTAGCCTTTAGGTCCAGACAGTCCTTCCGCAATCCTGATAGGCGCCGGAGGCAGATTCATCTCCTCGGTGATGTAACCGAAATCGATCGACCACTTGCTGTTGAGCACGAAAGGAGAGCCGTTTTCATCCGTGGCAAGACGATAATTCTGCATTTTTAAATTTGAAGTTCGGAGGAATCAGGAGAGCATTCAAAGAAATGTGGCGAAATACCGGATTGCATTCGAAAGTATTTCTGTTTTTTATCCTTTTTCAATCTTTTTTATCGAGGATAAAATTAATTTTATCTACCGACTCCCCTGATTTTGAAGATTTTTATAAAATTTTAGTACCTTGTGTTGCAAGGTATTCGAAAATTTATATATCTTTGTAGTACAATAAAACAACTAACATTATGACACGCCTGTTAATATTTACATCACTTTTGATCCTGAGCGCCTGCAACCGTATGCCAACGGTCATCGCCATTACCAACGAATCCCCTGACTGTCAGCCTGTAACGATTAGAATGACTGAACCGGTCGGAAACTCTTTTTCATACATTCAATGCGACACCATAACCTTGGAGAAGCAGTTAGAGATCGAAATTGACATCGACAGACCTTGCCCATTATTCATTCAGGAATTGAGAAAGCCTGGAATCTATATGATGCTGGAAAATGGGAAGAGGTATGAGCTTGTTTTCGACGGAACCGGCTTTAAAGTCGTCAATGACATTGCTCAGGAAAAGTACGGTTCCATTCCCCCACCGCTGATCGAGAATCATCTCACGACCGAGGCCAGGAAGTATGCTTCTGCGGCAACATATACCGAACTTAAGGATATCATCTCAGAAAAGCATAATGAAGAGATGTCCGTATTCGAGTCATTGCGCAGAGAAGGCAAAATCAACAGGAAACTCTTCAAGGCGATTGCCACGGAGCGTGACATATATTGGAGAAGCATAACCGCAAATGTAGCCTACTGTCACTTCAATAGTGCAGGAAAACTTTCAGATGAAGACCATCTGATCTGGAAATCGGCATTTGAAGACATTGATATGAATGATCCGGTTCTGACAGCAAGCCGATATTACAGGGAGCTGGCAGAAAGTTGTACTGAATATCTGATTTTCGGTGACCCTGACCTCGATATGGAAAAGCTTATGGCTGAAGTCGAAGCAGGAAGGCTGCACACATTATATATAGACAACTATAAAAGGATCCTTGAAGGCAGTAATCTTGAATATATGATAGCTGACAGGCTTTTCAATGCTTGCTTCCAAAAGGATTACAGCAAGGAGCTGATTGATATCTTCGAGGATTTCCAGGAAAAGTTTCCGGAGAGCAATTATAAGGAAGTGCTCGGTAATACCTTACAGCCGGTCGTGGATTTTCACAGTAAAGCTGAACTCAGGCAGTCGGGGATCGAGATAATCGAAGGCAGCTCAAAGCCGGAGAGTTTCGAAGATCTTCTCTCTATGTTCAAAGGCAGGAAGGTATATATCGATGTATGGGCAAGTTGGTGCGCCCCTTGCAAGGAAGAGTTCAAACATACCGCACGCCTGCACGAATTGCTTACGGAAAAAGGATATGAAGCGCTGTACATTTCCATTGATAATGAGAAGAATGACAGGAAATGGAGGGAGATGTTACAGGGATTCGGGCTGAAAGGCAGACATATACGCGCGGATAAGGGACTTTTGAAGGATCTGTACAGTTTATACGGCTCCGAATCAATGGCAATACCTTGGAATATGATTATTGACGAAGAGGGCAGGATCGATGAAAAATTTGCAAAGCGCCCGTCAGAAATACAGCCGGAAGACCTGTAGATTTATGCACACCCTCGAAAATATATATAAGTTAAGTAATGACAAATTAAAGTTATAAGGTTAGAAAAGATATATTTTCATATTTATGTACACCTTCTAAAAAGGTATAAGTTAAGTAATGACAAATTAAAGTTATAAGGTTAGAAAACTTTGAGCGAAGCGATAGTAAGTCCTCCTCCCGAGGAGGAGGATTTAGGAGGAGGGTAACGTAGATATATTTTCATATTTATGCACTCCCGCGAAAATAGTAATGAGTTAAGCAATGACAAATTAAAGGTATAAGCTTAGAAAACTTTGAGCGAAGCGATGGTAAGTCCCTTCCCCGAGGGAAGGGATTTAGGGAAGGGGTAACGTAGATATATTTTCATATTTATGCACACCCTCGAAAATAGTAATGAGTTAAGTATGGATAATAAAAGTAATAAAGGTTAGAAAATATGAAAAAGACAATCAACGTAGCAATCGGAGGATGCAGCTTCACAATTGACGAAGATGCATACAACACATTGAATGACTATCTGGAGCGTTTCAAGGCAGCCCTCGACAGCACAAGTTCCAGCGCCGGAGTTATGGACGAACTTGAAGTCAGGATCGCAGACCTTCTGAAAGGCAGACTTGGAGGAAGGCAGGTTGTGGATCTTGCTATGACACAATCTGTAATCGGCGAACTGGGTTATCCTGAAGGCTACAATCCGGCTGAAGAACAGACCGGCAAGGAAGAGGCACCGAAGGAGGAGTATCACTACAGCGGAACAGACGGAGAAAAGCCTGCAAGAAAACTGTTCAGAGATCCAGACGGAAAGAAGCTTGCAGGAGTATGCTCTGGAATCGCATTGTTCCTGAATGTGGATGTAGTGCTCATCAGAGTAATCTTCCTGGTGGCGCTGATCTGCGGCTCTGCCGGATTCTGGATCTATCTCGTGATATGGATTGCAGCTCCTGAAGCAAGGACTGCAGCCGAAAAATGTGAATTGAGAGGCATCCCGGCAACTGCAGAAAACATAAAGAGATTCTCAAGAGGCATATAAAGACTTATGGATACAGGCATAATCGAAAACAACAAGACCCAGATGAGACGAGGGGTGCTGGAATACAGCATCCTTCTCATCCTGGCCGGCGGTGACGGATATGCCTCGTCGATCATTCAGAAGCTGAAGGAAGTAAATATAATTGTCGCGGAAGGTACCATATATCCCCTGCTTATCCGCCTCAAGAAGCTTGACCTTCTGACCTACCGATGGGAAGAATCGACGCAGGGTCCGCCACGCAAATATTATATGATCACAGATCTGGGGCGTGAACAGCTTGCAGGTCTTGATGCAGCCTGGGACGAACTGGCAAAAGGCATAGAAACAATAAGAAAGGTATCTAAGGCATAACCTTGAAATAAAATGAAAACAACAGAAAACATAAGCCTCGGCGGATATGCATTCACGATTGAAACGGATGCATACGACGTACTTGACACTTACCTTGGAGAAGTAAGGAAAGCTTTCAGCACCGATCCTAGCGCCGATGAGATAATCGATGACATTGAGGAACGCATAGCGGAACTGCTTAAGGAACAGACCGTTCCAGGGATGGTTGTTAGCCTCGCGATGATAACGGAAATCAAGAAGAGGATCGGCAATCCGGCGGAACTGGCTCAGGATGAAGCGGAAAGGCCTGAAGACCAGCCGGCTGCACAGAGAGCAGAAGAGAATCCTCAGAAAAAACAGGAAAAGAAGAACTGGAAAAGCAAAAGACTTTACAGAGATATAGACAACCGCGTATTCGGAGGAGTCTGCTCAGGCCTGGGTATATATTTCGGAATAGACAATGTCCTTATCAGGATCATCTTCCTGATACTGTTTATGATAGGCATAATAGGCATCGATGACGGACCATACATCTTGTTCTCGATCATTGCATATCTATGCCTATGGATAGCGATGCCAGCTGCAAGGACAGGTGAGCAGAAACGCGAGCTGCACGGCAGGCCGACTGACCTGAAAGGCTACAAAGGAAAGGAGTTTGATTTTGAGAGAGAAGTAAAGGAAGTAGCCCAATCCCCTGCCGGACGCACTCTGAAGCGTGCAGGCGGTGTGTTCCTCGGGCTTCTTCTCCTTACCATCGGACTCAGCGGGCTTCTCGGAGGATTCTTCATTCCGAAAATGCCTGAAGTCATAGGCAACCATCTCCAAGACCACATAATGAGATGGGGAGCGCTTGACGCAGAAGAACAGCTCATTTCAGACCTTCTGGGCGGCACTACATTCTGGGGACTCGTGCTGATAATGCTCGGACTCGGATGCGTAGGAATGGTTTACGGAGGTGTTATGCTTCTTTTCGACCTCAAGTCTCCATCCTGGAAACCCGGACTTGTAATTTTCATCTCCTGGATCATCAGCATCTTCGTCATAATTGCATACGTTATAAAGATTGTCGCAGATGCCCTCCCCGGGTTGATCAGCTGACAGGAGCAAATCTTATATAACAAAGATGATGAATATCAAATTTCTTTACACCGACTGTAAAGAAATTTTACACCACAAGGCTGAGCCTCGCAAAATAAAGGGCTCAGCCTCAATAATTTATATCTTTTGGCATAAAATAGGTGGACAATATCCGGACTGATGAAATAAACGACTATACCGAATGAAAAGCTATCTGAGATTCCTTTCGAGAAACAAGCTGTACACCGTGATCGAGATTGTGGGATTGAGTGTCGCAATCTCCTTTGTGGTGCCAATGCTGTGTTACAACAACAGTATCAGGCAGATCAGCAAAGGCCATGAGAATTATGAGAACATATATAGTGTATGCTATAACGAGATGCAGGGAAGCTCCACACGTTTCGGAGACTACCTTAAAGAGAGTATCCCGGAAATCGAGAAGGTCACCAATCCTGTACTTCAGAAACAGGAGATAGTCGGTGATGATGAAAGGAAGACGGATTTCATAGACAAGGACTTCTTCTATTTCTTCCCATGCACATTCATTGAAGGAGATGAGAACTTCCTCGATATCCCGAATGCTGTAGCGGTATCCGCTGAATATGCGAAGGTATTGGCCCAGGACGGACCTGTTCTGGGACGTCAGATAATCGGACTGCGTGGAGTACATACCGTAGCGGCAGTCTTTGATGACTATGGCAGCGGTATTCTTCTTGAGCCTGACATGCTTGCGGGCAATGAGACCATGAAGAATCTTACTGTGTCAGAGTATCCGCTTGCAAATCAGGTCATGACATTGTTTTCTGTCAGAGATGATGCGGACATGAATTCCGTGCTGGCAAAATTCCGGAAATGTGCCGTAGAAACCTGGGGCGCAAATGGAGAATCCTATCGTAATGAAACTTGGTACAGACTTGTCAGATATGACGAAATAACCACAGACGGGTCCAACATATTCGGACTGAACCATTATGCCGGTTTGCGATGGCTTCTTGGCGTGGTATGCCTGCTTCTGTTCATAATCCCCCTCATCAACTACATAAACCTCAGTGTCGCTCTGACCACAAAACGAGCAAAGGAAATGGCGATGAGAAGGCTAAATGGTGCCGACAGAACCGGAATCATCATGAAGTATTGCACGGAATCACTCGTATTCACGACATTCTGCTTCCTTTTCGGACTGGCTCTGACAAAGGTCAGCGTACCGGCCTTGAACTCATTCATCCAGGCGACAAACGGTGCAGGAACCGTCATATCCGTTTCATGGACCATTTCCGACATATTGCTGTTCATAGTCCTGATTCTGGTGACGTCCCTCATATGCGGACTGGCTCCCGCTCTGATAGTTTCGCGCTTCACTCCTCTCGATGTGACCAAAGGTGACTTCAGATATCACAGCAAGAAGCGCCTGAGCAAGGTATTCATCTGTTTCCAGAGCATGATATCTGTAGTGGTGGTTTCCTTGTCTCTGGTGATGGAAATCAACTACAGCAAACTTGTGAACGTTGATTTTCATTGTAATGTGGACGATGTATTCTACCTCAAGCCGGGGTATCTGCGCAGCGGGGGTTCGGAAGAGTTGAGACTGGAACTGATGAAACATCCCGAGATCATATCTGCAGGTATGACAGGATACTATAGTGAACTCCCGGGTATCGGTTCATCAAGGCCATACATGAAAGACCAGATGCCTTCATTCTTCTATACTCATCTGCAATGCGACGAGAATGCTTTCAACATTCTGGAATTCGAAGTTAAGGAACAGTTCGACAAAGACAGGATAACAGGCCTCTGGCTAACTCCGGAAGCAGAAAAGGTTATTGCAGAGAATCCGGAATTCCTGCAGTGGCTTACCGATAAGCAATACATCCGACATTCAGATCCGGCCGGAAGGATAGAGACCTACCCTGCACAATTCTTAGAAGGAACCCATGGTCCTGTACCCTCATTCGTTTTTGTTTCCCCTTCTTCGGAAATCGACTTTTTTCCGCCTCTGCTGATCAAGACCATTCCTGACCATAACGCCGCAAGGAAAGTGATAGCTGAAGCCTATTCCAAAGTCTATCAGGAACCTGTCACCGACATAATGGACTTTGCAACTGAATCGAAATACATCAGAGAGATCCACAAGGAAAACCTGGCTCCTTTATACATCACCATCAGACTCATGAGGCTGGTACTGATCCTGATAATCGCAATGACGATGATGGGTCTCACCGGCATGAGCGTGTACTACGCATCGGAACGTCGTCATGAAATCGCAGTAAGAAAGGTATTCGGCGGCACGACTGATTCGGAGACCTTCAGGAACGTATTGACCTACATCCGCATGACGCTGATTTCAGACATACTGGCCATACCGGCAATATATCTGCTGCTGGACGTGATGAAACAGACCACATTTGCAAATACCATAGATACCTACTGGTGGGTATATGTCGCAGCCATACTGATCTCAATAACCATTTCCCTCGCCTCCGTCCTCTGGCAGACCCTCCGCGCCGCCCGCACCAATCCTGCCGAGGCCTTGAAGAAGGAATGATGCGTGGTCGGTGCCGGCATGACGTAACGGAATGTCATCCTGAACGTCTTCAAATGTCATCCTGAACGAAGTGAAGGATCTTTGGCCAAAAGAATCATGTAAAGATTCTTCGCTGACGCTCAGAATGACAAGAAAAAACATAAATAATAAAAAACACAAACATGAAAAGCTACATACGATTCATTGCGAGAAACAAGCTGTACACCACAATTGAAGTTGTGGGATTGAGCGTCGCGCTGGCGTTCGTGATACTTTTGAGCAGCTATATTGTCGATGATATAAGCGTTAACAAAGTCTTGAAGAATACCGACAATATATACCTATGTCTGGAGGACAACAAACCTTATAGCTTCAACAGGACCGATATCTACAGCGACATCCCTGCCATCGAGGAGCGATGCTGTATTCTTTTGCGTCCGGAAAGGATATGGAGTGATATCGCCCATATTATCAAGGATGATCAGGACAATGCTGTATCGCTGATGGCATCAGACAGGAATTTCTTTGAATTCTTTACCTTTCCGCTGCTTGAAGGAAATCCGGAAGATGTACTTGCATCAAATAGCAGTATCGTCATTTCTGAAGCCCTCGCAAACAGGCTCTTTCCTGAAAAGAACCCTATCGGGCAGTCATTAAAGCTCTTCTCGGCTGATTTCTTTGACAATGACTGTACAGTCAGCGGTGTCTTCAAGGAATTTCCAAAGAGCGTAATCAAGCAGCCGGACATTATCATCAATCTCGAAGTCTATCGTGACAGTGAGTACAAGGCAATGGGCGATGTCGCCTACAGCGCATCGATTGATTTCATAAGACTTGAGAAGAATGCATCTGTGGCGGATGTAGAATCTGGACTGAACTACGTCTATAATAAGAATCGTGATGCAGGCTCAATAAGGAAGAAAGCCATCTTGCAATTCGACGAGATCAGGAATCAGAGTGATGAATATTTTGCATATGTCTTCGACAACATAAAGGATAAGGAAACCTTGAACACATATTGGGTAATGTGCCTGTTCATTGTACTCGCCTCCCTTTTCAACTACATCGCACTAACAATCGCCTTTTCACGCTTCAGGATGAAGGAAATAGCGACGAGAAGACTGCTCGGTACCGACAAGTCGGGGGTAATAGTCAGATGTATCCTTGAAGCGCTCCTGCTTCTGACCGTATCTGCAATATTCGCCATTCTCATCGCAATCGCATTGAAGACACAGGTAGGCAGTATCCTTGGTGTCAAGCTTGACCCGATGCAGCATTCGGGCGAATATCTGCTTCTGGTGCTCATCATAGGCCTGATGGCGGTTATAGCCAGCCTGCTTCCATCTGTTGCAGCAGTACGCCATAATCCGATCGTTGTTATAAAAGGAGAAGAGCGGTTCATCGACAAGATGTACTTAAGCAAGGGATTCATCTGCTTCGAAGGCCTGTTGAGCATTTTTGCCGTAACGTCCTGCCTGGTCATAGTCCTTCAGACGAATTCAATGCTGAATGAGCCAAGAGGATATGAGACAGACGGCATCATATATATCGATTTCCATTCCGAGCAGAGCAACCGCTTCATAGATGAACTTCGTTCCGAATCCTTTATCGACAAGGCCGGACATTTGTCTGCACTACCTTCTGAAGGCTGGTGGCAGGGATACTTCAACGATGAAGCCAACGAAAACTCATACCATAATTTCTATCTGAAAGGCGACAGCACGGCCTTCGACATACTTGGCATCAAGAGATATGACATAGACAGAAGGATTGCCGGAAACGCATATTTAGGTTATCTGTACTTATGTGAAAGCTCATATAAAGATTATTCATTCCTCTTGAATGACAATACATTGTACTCCCAGGGCAGAGCAGTTTATCCCACCTACCAGCATATGAGCGGCACTGCGTCCGACTTCAAGCTTGGAACATTGAAAAGAAAACCGGAAGGAGGACTTACATCCATATACGTGATTCCTGATGAGCTGATACAATATAACACTCCGGACGGCATCATTGCAAAGGTAAATGTCAATGAAAGGGAAGGAATTGAGAAGATAAGGAAGTTCTATGAAGAGAAGGGATATGGCGACCTGCATATTGACATAAAGTCTGCGACAGGTGTTCTTGAGGAGGCCTATAAGGAAGAACTCAACCTCAGAAGACTCCTCATCCTCTTCACAATCGTCTCCATCATCATCACAATCATTGCGATCACGGCCTTGAGCAGTTACTATGCAAAGATCAATGCCCGTACATCAGCCATCAGAAAGGTATTCGGAATCTCACGTAAGGAAATCTTCTGGAATACTGTCTGGGGATTTACTGCTCCGGTACTCGTCGCCGCAGTCGTTGCTGTTCCGGCAGCATATGTCTATGCAGAACATTGGCTGAAGAATTACATTTTCAAGATCGACAACTCCCCTCTCATATACATTTGCGCAGTAGCTCTCGTGCTTTTGATCGTCATCGCGGCGGTGATGCTCCAGGCACTCAGCCTTATGCGCGCCAACCCGACAGATTCGCTGAAAAAGGAGTAATGGCAGATAAACGACTCATACACAGAAACTTACGCCAGATGCCTGCTATACAAACGCAGCAGGCATCCCACATAAAAGATTGACAATAAGGCATTTACGCGCCAGTTACAAATATCGGAGAAGAAAATAATCCGAGAATATATAGAACAAGGCAGATATTTTTAACTATTTTTGTAAGACAATAAATCTGAAATGGCAAAAAGCAAAGGAAAGATACTGGTTGTGGATGACAACAGCGGAATCAGGGCGGCACTGAAGCTGCTCCTGCCTATGCATTTCGATAATGTGGAACTGATCCCGTCACCGAACGAGCTGGTGAGCAGGCTGGCTGAGTTCAGGCCTGATGTCGTGCTGCTGGATATGAATTTCCACACAGATATCAATACCGGAAACGAAGGACTTTACTGGCTCTCGGAGATAAAGAAACGCTGCCCTGACATCCAGGTGGTGCTGTTTACAGCATACGCTGACATACAGCTGGCGGTGGAGGGAATGAAGAGAGGAGCCTTCGACTTCATAGTGAAGCCGTGGGAGAATGAAAAACTGGTATCTACACTGAAAGCTGCTTTTGACCGCAGGATCAGCGAGACTGGCGGCAAGGAAAAAGAGACACTAGCATCTTCACTGAAGATGTTTTGGGGAAAGGGCCGGGAAATGACCGAGATACACAGAACGGTGGAGAAGATTGCTCCGACAGATGCCACAGTGCTCATTACAGGTGAAAACGGTACCGGAAAGGACGTGCTGGCAGGAGAGATACACAGGATGTCGGACAGGGCTCTGCGGCCGATGGTATGCGTGGATGCCGGAGCACTGACGGAAACACTCTTTGAAAGCGAGCTTTTCGGACACGTGAAAGGAGCATTTACTGACGCGCACACCGATCACACAGGCAAATTCGAACAGGCTGACGGAGGCACTCTTTTCCTCGACGAGATCGGAAACATCCCGCTTCACCTTCAGGCAAAGCTGCTCAGAGCCATCCAGAACAGGACAATCACCCGCGTCGGTGACACAAAGGCAATCCCTATCGACATCCGCCTTATATGCGCCACCAACAAGAATCTGGAGGCAATGGTCAGAAACGGAGAGTTTCGTGAGGACCTCTATTATAGGATAAACACTATGCATCTTCACCTTCCTGCCTTGCGCCAGAGGCCGGATGAAGTGATTCCCCTGGCGGAAATGTTCATCGGGAAATATACGGAGAAGTATCGTCGCAATGTCGATGGGCTCTCTCCGGATGCAGAAGAGAAACTTAAGGGGCACAGATGGAGCGGCAACATACGCGAGCTGCAGAACTGCATTGAGAAGGCCGTGATCCTGTCGGAAGGCTATATGCTTACCGGCAATGACATCCAGCTGGCACCATCCGGAGGTGAGGAACAGGAGAAGATGGAGATGAGCGGTGAAGAGACTCTGGAAATGGCTGAGGAAAAGGCCATACGCGCTGCAATGAACCGCTTCGGCGGAAATCTGTCTATGGTAGCCAAGTCATTGGATATCAGCCGCCCGACACTTTACGCGAAGTTGAAGAAATACAATATATGACAGATACGCAAGTCATATTGACCGTAGCTGCATCGATCATTTCAACAGCTGTCATCACCGCCTTGATCACTTCTGGAAAGACAAGGGGCAAGGTGACTTATATGCTGGATGCCCTGGAAGACAAGGAACTCAACTTCCGGTTTGATGAGAAAAGGGTATTCGGCAGGAGATTCAACAAGACTCTCAACCGACTGCGCAATATCTTCGACAAGGAAAGGAAGGAGATTATGGAGCAGGAGCAGTATTACGGACTTATGCTGGATCACGTCCAGACCGGAATAGCCGTGATAGAAATGGACGGGCAGGTAACCTATTGCAACAAGACAGCCCTGATTCTGCTGGGAATCGCGACCTTCGGCCACATCCGACAGCTCAGAACAGCCAGCGAATCCCTTTATGAGGCCTTCTACAAGGTGACAGGAAGCCACGAAGAAAGGGCAAGCTACTATAATGAAAGCGGCAAGAAGACGATAGCCCTGACCGCTTCACAGGCCAGGATCGGCGGGAAGGAAGTAAAGGTCGTGGCTTTCAATGACATCAGCAGTGAAATAGCTGAAAACGAGCAGGAGTCCTGGACAAAGCTCATCAGGGTGCTGACACACGAGATTATGAACACCGTCACCCCTATAGCCTCTCTGAGCGAAACCTTATCGCAGTATATGGACAGGAATGCTGATATACCGGAACTTCAGGCAGGTCTCGAAACAATATCTCAGTCTTCGCGCGGACTCATCAAGTTCGTCGAGTCCTACCGCAATCTCACACGCGTGGCTGCTCCGGTAAAAAAGGCATTCATCGTCAAGGAACTTATTGACAGAGTCCTCCAGCTTACAAGCAGGCAGACAAGCGAAGCAGGCGTCGTATGCGTATTCGAAGAAAAATCCGATGACATCCTGCTGTATGCTGACGAAAGCCAGATATCTCAGATTCTGGTCAATCTCGTAAAGAACGCCTGTCAGGCAGGAGCGGACAGAATTGAAATCACAGCGGAGATAGACCTCAACGAAAGCATCATAATCAACGTATCCAACAACGGACGGCCGATCAGCAAGGAGAGTCAGGAGGAAATATTCGTACCTTTCTACACGACAAAGCAGGAAGGCACCGGCATCGGCCTCAGCCTTTCACGTCAGATAATGCGCCTGCATAACGGAACGATCCAGCTCACCAGGAGTGATGAAAGATCCACCGTCTTTACCCTTCACTTCAGATAACACCGAATATCAACAATTTACAATACAAGGACAACCATTATAATTAAAAACCGATAAAATCTTCGCTGTTCTTGTAGCTTTGGCACGGAATATGCGTCTATATGAATGCACTCAAGTTAGTTAGACATAAATATTGAACGAACTGAACAGCCGCCTGTCGAAGTGATTTCGACAGGCGGCCATCTTTTATCATCCATCTATTGCTTTACAAGGACGATCCTTCCATCGTATGCACGGGAGACAGACCTGGCAAAGGTACGATAGTCCGAATATGAATCTTTTGGGAAACGTCCGGCAATCAGCCTGAGAGTCTGAACGACAGTTACGCTTCCCTTTTCCTCATCGTAGTCAACTTCAGTCAAGAATGATCCGAACGGACTTTCGATCCGGTCAGACGTAGGAAGAGATTCCGGAATATATCCTGAAGGAAGTGCCACTCTCACAGTATCGCTCATCGAAGCAGCATATTTGCGTTCAATGTCATTTACTCTGGCGCTTCTGTCCGTGGATATGCTCTTTGCAAAGGGATTCAACGGCATAAAGATCCTGTCACCCGAGGCCTTTGCATAATCCTTGACATCGTACGAATAACCGACTCTCACTTCGGGAACATATTCTTCTCCCGGCTTCATATTGACCCAGTCATTGAAGTTGTCATATACGGAAGTGATGCTGAAATCGGTCGGATTGAGAGAATTACCGGACATTATCGCATTGAACTGCGCCTTGCTGTCCAAGGTGCGGAAACCGATATATGCCTCTGAATTGTCCAGAAGAAGACGACGCAAACCCTTGCAGGAAGCCTTGCCGTCAGCACCGAGGCGTACTTCTACACTTTCAGAACGCAATCTCAGAGAATCCGGATAAGACTTTACCCTGACAAGTTCTCCCCCATCCTCTTTCACCAACACCACCTGGTGGCCGGCAACCGCATCGTGACGATAACCCAGTGGGTAACGTGGATTGGTGCATTCTATCCAGAGAGTGTCCGACTCCATCGGTACGGACAGCATCGCGTGATTCATCTGGCCTGGCGTATGGAAGTCCTGTACAAGATCCTCCTCGTCTGTATTGACGATCAGATAATCGGATTTTATGCCTGCAACATCAAGCAGGGCCTGCATATATACCGACAGAGCCTTGCAGTCACCGAAGCCGGTCTTATATACGGTCTCCACCGGGAATGGCCTGAAACCGCCGATTCCCAGCTGTATGCTGACATATCTGGTATTCTCTCTGAGATAATCATATAATGCCTTTATCTTCGCCCTGTCGCTGTCGAGCCCGGAAGTCAGAGCCTCCACCTTGGTCTTCAGTTCGTCCGGCACCGTCACAAGACCCTTCTGGAGGCCGTACAGCCACACTCCTAGATCTTTCCAGTCCGACAAGGATCCCGAGGTCCCGGCATATTCGAATGCTACAGGTCCGGAGTAAACGTATGGAACAAAGTCCAGAACATCCGGCATAAGATGCTCATAGACATAGCCGGAATAGCCATCAAAACGCCACCTGTATATATCCTTCTTGCCGTCTGCAGATTTCTCCGGCTCAGCACTGGCATTATACTGGATCCGGGTTCCCGGAGGAACCGACAGAGTGTATGACGTCTGGACTGCAGCTACATCCGGAGCGGACACCGGTATGAAAGCCGGGAATGATACGAAGCCTTTGCGGTAAGACACCTCATATTCATATTCGACAGTGAAGGGATACGGTGCATTCGGCTCATAGAACGAGACGAATGCATCGGTTGCTATACCATCGGCCAGAAGCACAGTATTAAGATCTGAACTCTTGAGTTTTCGGAGTGTCTTTCCACCTGCTTCTATCCTTCCGGAGAAGGAAGACAGGCTCCTGAAGGAATCAGTATAGACGCTGAACAAGGCCGAGCTGAGTCCTTTCCTGTTCATTACAATCACCTTACGATGGGCCTTCATCGTACCGGAAGACGGTGATGCCATATCGAAAGTCATATCGTAGGACAATATGACAGCATCGGCTTTCCTCGTTTCCTCCGCATATAATGAAGCATTGACAAAGATCAATGCCACCACACACAGCCAAAGTCTCATAATCAGATCTTCTTAAGGACAATCATAGATTCGTATGTATCATTGATATACTGCCAGAATTCCCTGATGGACTCATAATCATTGACCAGACCGATCATCTTGTTCTGAGTATAGCTGAACGAAATCTGCAGCACCTGGCCCCTTACATTTGCAAGCAGCTTAAGAGTGGCATCAAGTCCCTGCAGCTTGACAAGGGCGTTCTCAGGCATCTGCTCTACCGCATATCCTTCCGGAATCTCAAGTATGAACATATAATTGATCATATACGGATATGGGAAATCGATAGGATACTCTCTCTTGATCGACTGGAATGAATCCTTGGAATGGAAACGGCTGATGAAAGGATTGATATAGATCCTGTCTCCTTCCGGTCCAAGGTCGCTGGAGAATTTATATTCGTATGAAGCATTTGAAGAATAGTCCTTCATTCCGGTCTGACTGAATTCGAGCACTTCCTGAAGAGTATTGTTTTCAATATCCTCAATGAAGCCGTCTTCATCATCAAATGAATTGTAATCCCTTTTGATGCTATAGGAATCCTGACCGGAGAATTTACTGCTTACCGTTCCGGACAGTGTCATATCAGGAGCAACCGAGGCCTTTACGGACATAATGGTACCATTCCTTCCAAGCCTGGTCAGATCCACCCATTGGCTCATTCTCTCAGGACGAAGCACTCGCGCCTTTTCCACCAGCATAAGCGGACTGAGTACATTGATATATGCATCATCGGAGCCTCCGTCAAGATAGTATGAGGTGCCGTCAGCAGCTGTTACTTTCAATATGAATGTGTCGTATGGATGCATTTCAGGCTGATGCTCCAGAAGTAGTCCTGAAGACCTGAGCTTGATCATCACCGGCTCTACGGTATAACCCATTTCACGAAGGCATCCCGCTATGAGGCAGTTGATGTCCGCATTGGTTCCGGACTGTGCCTTGACGACCTGTGCGAGCGGCTGAGGTAAGACTTTATATGACTTGTCCCAAGCGACCTTTCCCTTTACGAGTTTTACGGCAGAAACGATCCGGTCCTTATCACTTCCATCAGCCGGAAGCGCCGCAACCTCATCCTTGAACTGGCACTGGGCCCTGAAACGACGCATCATATCCGAATCCAGATACGAATCATCCACATCGCCCCAGTTCACGCTGAAGTCTTCATATACGCTTCCCGGAATCGTCAGTGACCTTATATCATAATGAAGTGCCGTATAATACTGGTAGGCATTATACAGATAAGGCTCCTCCTTGAAAGCCGGGATATCGGCTGCAGAATATTTATCTACATTTACGGTATATGAATATACCGAGCCCCCTCCAAGTGGCAGGGAGCCGGATTCGGCAGCATATTCATACTTTACGGTATTGAATCCCAGCTGCTTCTTGTTGAATTCGAACATTTCCGGAAGACGTATGATGCACTCCGAGAGATTTACCGGAATATCCTTCTGAAGGAATATGTCATCGATTTCCCAATAGATATTGCTGCTGACAGTATATCTGATCTCAATGACCGAACCTACCCTTACTTCCTGTGCCGAAAAGGACAGTTTCTTGTAGTTCTCGGTGAAGTCTTCTCTGAAGACATATTTTGACGGCATCTTGGTCTCCACTACCTTACCGTTCACAAGATTGTATGTAGAGACATCGATTCCGGAAATATTGTCGCGCAAAGTATTGGAGTTATAGTAGATCATTTCCACATCACCCCAATCCAGTCCTTCCTCATTCAGCACCTTTATCCTCTGATGCTTTCTTGTATTGAGCTTGAATCCGCCGGAAGCATCAAAATCTATGGACACCGAAGTATATTCATAGAGCATAAGAGCAGATGCCGAAGTATCTGCAGGATATTCCATTAGCTCCACTTCCTCTTTGGAGACTTTTCCGAATCTGGTGTTCACCGGTATTGTCTGAGCTGCCATCTCCAGAGATGCGATGAGGAGTACCGATGCTAACAAAAAGTAAATTCGTTTCATAGACAAATGTTATATATGCAAATTATTATAGGACGATCAGAACATTCCGTCCGGCTGCTGGGACCTGCAGGAATCATTCAAGCCTGGATCTGTAAATATTACCAGACGGTCATTTATTTCTTTATATGTCAGTCCAGTAACATCCATACGGAGATAGACCTTGCTTTCATTCGTTGTTCCGTTCTGAATGAAATCATCTGTGGCAACAAGTTCCCAGCCGTTCATACCAAGCCAGTTGAGTGCAGCCATTCTGGAATTGAAGAATATCGTCTTGCCATCTGATCCTGCAAGGGGTGAAGGTTTACCTTCATTTCGCTGACCATAGTCAACATAGATAGTAGTCTTCCATTCTTTGACCTCCCTTGTATAAGATGAATTACCAATATTCTCTTCTAAACTTTCTTTAGCTGCCCCGAACGAGACGGCACAATAGATATAAGAACGATGATTCACTTCTGGCTGCTGAGCATAGGCATTGTTTGCAGAAAAACAAATGAACAGAACAGCAGCTGCCAATGTAAATATATTTAAAGACTTCATAATATAATTATTTTAAGAGTTGGCTCTTTGTCTGGAACTTGAAGATTTCTTCAGGTGAAAACATTCAAAATGCACCAGGAAATGGCAAAGCTGCCATCCGCTTCTGTCAAAGAAATCCTAGATTGCAAGTTAGGAATTATTCAGCATATTTCCAAAATATTATGTACCGACCAGAGCAGCAGAGACTATCTGATAACCACAGTATTGAGCCAGCGCTCGAGTTCGGCAGACCATTCGGACTTGTAGATGTAGTTGTCACCCCAGCCGAAGCCGTGGCCACCGGTAGGATAGATATGCATCGATACGCTGACCTTGTTCTCGATCAATGCCTCGTAATACATCAGACTGTTCTTAACTGGAACGAGCCAGTCATCAGAAGCGGCGAGGATGAATGCAGGAGGGGTGTCAGATGTCACGTGCTTCTGATTTGAATACAGGTCGAGCATTTCCTGAGAGGGGTTCTCTCCGAGAAGGCCGTAAACCGAACCGTTATGTGTATATGGTTTTTCGAATGTAATCACAGGATATACAAGTATCTGAAAATCAGGCCGTGTAGCCGCATCCACATAATGTGTCGCCGCTGTAGAAGCAAGATGTCCTCCGGCCGAAAATCCCATCACTCCTATATGCGTGATGCCCAGATCCTCACGTCCACGTATTATCCTCATCGACTGTTGTACATCGCTGAGAGGCACGTCGTGATGGCCTCTCGGCATCCTGTACTGGAGCATACAGCAGGTGAATCCACGAGCATTGAGCCAATCCTTTATATCTCTTCCTTCGTGAGTCATCGAAAGCATAGCATATCCGCCACCAGGACAGACAAGCACACAATAACCGTTGGGATTGCGGGCAGGATAAATCTCAAGGAGAGCATCCTTGTATTTTTCTCCCTGTGGATCTGCGGAAGAGTCGTATGTAAAAGCATTAGGAGCACCGTCAGGCCATACCTGAACAGTTTCAGAACGTGGACCCCAGAATCCACCCGGCTGGGCCAAAAGGAGATTCGCTGAAAGAATCATCACAAAGAAAGAAAGGAATTTCTTCATAAGTTAGGGATTTTGATTGTTGACTTCACAAATATAATCAATTGAGAACATACCTGACATCAATTTCAGGGCAATTTCGTATATTTGCAATTATGACAAAAGAATCTGGTTCAATAGAGAAGCATCCTCTCCAGCCATTTCTACCGGCAGGAGCCAGGATACTTATGCTCGGCAGCTTTCCACCGGCACGTAAAAGATGGTCGATGGAATTCTTCTACCCCAACTGGATAAATGATATGTGGAGGATATGGGGACTGATATTCTTCGATGACAAGGAATATTTTGTAGCGGAAGAGGCTGACGGCAGGAAAGTCAGAAGATTCGACCGTGACAGATGCGCCGGATTTGCCGCTGAAAGAGGGATAGCGATTTACGACACAGCCTGTCAGGTGAGAAGGCTGAAGGACAATGCATCTGATAAGTTTCTGGAAATCGTGGAGGCGACCGATCTGGCAGCTCTTCTGGAAAAGATACCTGAATGCAGGGCCATCGTGACGACCGGTCAGAAGGCTACGGATGTGATTGTCGGAATGTTCGGCTGTGATGAGCCGGCCGTAGGAGAATGTACGGTATGCTCCATCGGCTCCGGCAGGACGGTCAGATTCTGGAGAATGCCGTCATCATCCAGGGCCTACCCCCTCCCATTGGAGAAAAAGGCGGAATTCTACCGTAAGATGTTTAAGTATGAACTCGGTGCCGTTGCAGTCAACTGACTACAGAGCAGTCACTTACGCATAGAACAGCGGGCGTTTTCGCCCTATAGATATCACATAACAGATTGATAATAAACTATTTAAATGCCACTATATGAAAAACAGAACAAGACTCATCGCACTCATCGCAACGATACTGATGGGAATCTCGGCAAAGGCAGACGAAGGAATGTGGCTGCCGTCATTGATTTCCCAGAGGATCGCCGATATGCAGGAAAAGGGATTCAGACTCAGCGCAGAGGACATCTACAGTGTCAACCAGGCATCGCTCAAGGATGCCGTGGTGCTTTTCGGACGCGGATGTACAGGAGAACTTATCTCTGCTGAAGGTCTCTTGCTAACAAACCATCACTGCGGATACGGACAGATCCAGAAGCACAGCAGCGTAGAGCACGACTACCTCAAGGACGGTTTCTGGGCAATGAGCCGCGAGGAGGAGCTTCCTAACCCGGGACTTAGCGTCAGTTTCCTGGAAAGGATGGAGGATGTGACAGATATCATCCTTAAGGGATATGAGCCGGGAATGAGCGAAGACCAGAGAGTGGAGATTGTCAGGAACAACTCCAAAGCCCTGATCGATGAAGTAACGAAAGAAGGAAAAGGCCTCAGAGCAACTGTAGAGGCACTTTATTATGGCAACCAGTATTTCCTTTTCCTCTACAGGCAGTATGAAGACGTGCGTCTTGTGGGGGCTCCGCCTTCTTCAATCGGAAAGTTCGGAGGTGACACGGACAATTGGATGTGGCCTCGTCATACCGGTGACTTCTCTATGTTCCGTATCTATGCCGACAAGGATAACAACCCGGCTCCGTATTCCGAGGACAATGTGCCATACAGGCCGAAGAAATATTTCCGCATCTCCACCAAAGGAGTACAGGAGGGAGATTTCACATTCATATACGGTTTCCCAGGCAGCACCAAGGAATATATCCACTCGGAAGGTGTAAGATATATAGAGGAAATCGGCGACCCGCATAAGATAAATCTCCGCACTCTTCGTCTGGACATTATGAACAAGTATCAGGCTCAAAGTCAGAAGGTCCGCATACAGTACTCATCCAAGAACGCCAATGTATCCAATGCCTGGAAGAAGTGGCAGGGAGAGGTCAAGGGCATTAAGAAGATGAAGACCGTACTGACGAAGCAGGAGTTCGAAAAGGCATTCGACAGATGGGCTCAGGGAGGCGAATTTGACGGAGTCATAGACAGGATAGCCGGGATTTACAAGGAGCTTGAGCCATATCAGTTCGCTACTGATTATTATTCCGAGACTGTCCGCACAGTGGAGATCGCCAATTTCGCTATGAGCATCGCAAGACTGTTTGTTCAGGAAGACTCGACAATAACCTTTGATTCCGCAAAGGCAGCTGCGCTTGCCGAAGCCTTCTACAAGGACTGGTACCTCCCTATCGACAAGGAATCCTTTGTTGCGGTGATGGCTGAATATGACAAGAATGTGCCTGCTGATTTCAAGCCGGAATACTATAAGGAAAAGCTCGCATCATACGGTTCCGTTAATGCCTGGGCCGAGGACATTTTCACAGGTTCCATCTTCACCGACCCGGACAAGGTTGCAGCACTGACAGCCGGGGACAAGGACTTCGTAATGGCAGACCCTGCGACGGAATTCTTCAACGAATTTCTCAAGTGGTACGCAGCAGATATCCAGCCAGTCACCACTCGTCTGAATCAGGAACTTCAGCTTGCCTACCGTGACTATATGCGCGGACAGATGGTCTATTGCCGCACTCAGAGGGTCCCTAAGGCATTCTATCCTGACGCCAACCTCACCCTTCGTGTCGCTTACGGCCACATAAAGGGCTACTCCCCTGCTGACGGAGTCTATTATACTCCTTCATCTACAATCAAGGGAATTATGGAGAAGGACAATCCGGACATCTTCGATTACAACATACCTCAGCGCCTGCGCGACATCTATGCAACAAAGGACTACGGCCGCTGGGCTGATGCCTCGGAAGAAGTTCCGGTATGCTTCATCGCCACCAACCACACCACCGGCGGCAACTCCGGCAGCCCTGTGATCAATGCTGACGGCGACCTCATAGGCCTCAATTTCGACCGTGTCTGGGAAGGCACAATGAGCGACATCGTCTTCGATCCTGAGATCTGCCGCAACATTGCACTCGACGTACGCTACGTCCTCTTCACCATCGACAAGATCGGAGAAGCTGACTATCTCTTTGACGAAATGACATTTACTGAATAAGAAAATTATGGCACACGCAGACAATTTATCGATTGGAGTATTCATCGACGGCGGTTATTTCGCAAAGATCGATGAGGGACTTGGAAAGAAGAATATGGGAAAGGTCAATGTAAAAGGACTCTTCCAGTATATTCCGGAAATGGTATCAAAGCATTTCGGGATTGACCAGAAGCTGCTTTATATAACTGAAGCACATTATTACAGAGGACGTTTCCGCGCTACAGATGCTGAAAACAGGAATCTTCTTTTCGAAGAGAGGCTGTTCGAGGACTCGCTGATAGAGAACGATATCATCTTCCACTATAAGCATCTGCGCCCCAATCCTTCCGGAGGAGTGATTGAAAAAGGGATTGACACCTGGTTCGCACTTGACACTTACGAAATGACCCTTTTCAGGGAATTTGACTATGTCGTGCTCATCAGCGGTGATGCCGACCACGAAATGCTGGCAAGAAAGCTCAAGGCCCTCAAGACCCACACAATCCTCCTGACCTGGGATCCGGCCAACACAGGCTCGACATCACGATTCCTCAGCGAAGAAGTATGTACGCATATAGACATTATGAAGCTCGCAGCAAAAGCCCCGGATGTACTGAAAAGACTGACTCATAAATAAAATCAGATTTTTTTGCACCAGTCCCTGCTTATGCCACACATTGGCACAAGCAGGGGCTACCTTTGCCACATAAACCTTTAAAAACAGTTATTATGTGGCTCGCAGTTATCATTTTCGTTTTTCTTTCTGTGGAAGTTCTCAGTCATATCAGCGGAGGTTCTGAAAAGGACAACAGCAAGACGTCGCCGGAAACTGTCTGAAACAGAACCGGCGACTGCAAAAAAGGTGAAATATGATGAGCCTCAGCGTCTGGTTGGCCTGACCACTGCCCGAGGACGAAAGCGCTATTTCACTTTCACTATCTCCACAACAGGCTGTCTGACCTGATCCAACGGATGGGACTGGTATCTGACCTTGCTGAAGTCGATGTTCATCAGTTCGATACAGCGTATTGCGCTGTTCCAGACAGTTCTGTAATAGAGTTTCAAGGCAGTCTGGTCAGTAGCTGAAGTTATTTGGGTGGCGCTGGGAAGTACTTCCTCTGTTTCCGATATGGTATATTGTATCCCGGCTGGCAAATCAAAATTATTGAGTATATGGAATGCCTGCTGAACGGCGTCAGGGCCGGTCTTCATCGACGGTGATCCGGCCTGAAGATAAGTCGCTCTGACAAATCTGGATTGTGACGCAGAATCTCCAGGGAGGATGGAAGAGGTATCGTAGAGATTGGCTCTCTGCCACTGAAATCCCGGACCGTTGGTCAGAACTCCTGTAGAGTCCTCATAGAAATGAGGTTCTCCTGCGATAAATTCCAGGATTACCATCCGCCCGCCTGGTTCAGATATCCTCCAATGCAGACCCGGAGCATCAGCACCCAGAGAAACGACATCTACAGACGGCAACGTATCCACGACCTGATCGATAGAAGAGAACTGGGACAAGACCCAGGAGACAAACTGCATATCGCATAGTGTGGAAGCATTGTTCTCCGGATTGTATGGAGCATATTCCCCGTACTGCGGAAAGAAGAAAAGTCCGGCCGAGAGTCCTGCCTCATTTACTCCTTCATAGACGAAAGCTTCATTCTCATCGTATATACCGACATATCCGTAAAGCGATCTGTACTTGAGGCCGTTTTCACCTGTCGGGGTAAGCGACTGATGAAGATGCCGGCGTGGAGCGACTACATAACCCGGCTGCATAGCTGCATCAGCACGATCCACAGTCCGTGCCACTACCCTGCTTCCATCGGCTGCGGTCAGAGCAATCCCCGTACAGGCACCGGAATTTCCGGCGGCCAGCATACATATCATCACACTCATCGATACGGCAATCTTTCTCATATATCCTTTCATCAAAATTCGAAAGCGGATATAGCAAGGTCCAGGCCACGGAATAAAAAAAGTGCTGCCTCGGAAAGAGACAGCACCATATAGTCAAATGAAATTTCTAGTAAGTCATCTTACCTGGAAGTTCCTTAGCGCAGTCGATCATCTTCTGCACTTCCTTAACTACAGGAACACGGCGAACGAGATGCTTCTCCTCATTTACCTCAAGCATCTTGGCAGCAAGATTCTCAGCCTTGCGATGGCCAAGTTCCTTAACTGTATCAACGCCAGCTGCCTCAAGAAGCTCTGCGAACTGAGGACCTACGCCCTTTACGCGGAAAAGGTCAGCGTGATTGCACCATTTCAGGATAAGCTTGCCAGAGATTCCAGTCTCCTCCTCAAGAGCCTTACGGCCAGCTGGAGCTGCACATTTCTCAAGAAGCTGAGCTGCTGTATTCAGACCGGCAGCAACAAGTTTTTCAGCGTAAGCTGCGCCTACACCTTCAATGTCGATTACTTTATAAGCCATAGTTATCTTTAAATTAAGTGGTTAATGATTTTTCTAAACAACTTTCAAAATTACGCAAAATCTTTAAACTAACAAATAGATTACGAGCGTTATATGACAATTTATCTTAAATTTGCGTGAGCGAACAATAGCCGGACATAAATTTATGAAACTATCGACACGTATCATTTCCGCATCAGCAATGATGCTGCTTTAATTGTCTTGCAGCAAGACGGAGGAAAAAAGCGATTCCATCAGAATCAATCAGGTCGGGTTCTATCCGCTACAGGAAAAGACGATGACACTTGAAAGTGAAAATCCGGCAGAAAATATAAGCATCTGCAGGAAAGGTTCGGATTCGACAGTCTGGGAGGGAGGTTATGTGCGTACTGCGGCATCTGAATGGTCTGGCAAGGTACGTAAGATCTTTGATTTCAGCGATATCACAGAGCCTGGGACATATACGATCATTGCAGGGGATGAAACGGCAGAATTCATCATCAGCCAGGATGCTCTCAAGCCACTATCCGAGGCTGCCCTGACAGCATTCTATCATCAGAGGAGCGGAATGGACCTGGACACAGCCATAGCAGGGAAATGGGCACGCAAAGGAGGTCATCCCGACACCCTCGTATATATACACGGAAGTGCTGCAACTCCCGAAAGGCCGGAAGGAACAGTGATATCCTCTCCGAAAGGCTGGTATGATGCGGGGGACTATAATAAGTATGTTGTGAATTCGGCATATTCGATGGGACTTATGGCAAATGTGTTCCGCGTATTGTCAATGAAAAGGCTCATCACCCGGGAAGAGAGCATCAGGTTCTGGGAAGAACTGGGATATAATCATCAATGGCTCCTTACAATGAAGGACCCGTCCGATGGAGGAGTTTATCATAAGCTCACGACACCCTCGTTCGAGGCTTTCATCGCTCCGACAGAATGCCGTCAGAAGCGCTATGTAGTGCAGAAATCCGTTACAGCATCACTTGATTTTGCTGCGGTATGTGCAGAAATGGGAATGACTTGGGGCACTCATTTCGGCGGCAATCTGCTATGGGACATCAACACAAGAGGCGTATGGAAAAGAGCAGAAGATGGAGCGGATGCATACCGATGGGCCAAAGAAAATCCGGACGCTTTCTATCATCAGGACAAGATGAACGAAATATATGAACCGGACGTGGTTACAGGAGCATACGGAGACGGCAGTGCATCAGATGAACTGTTCTGGGCTGCTACAAGTCAGTATATGGCAAATTACCCGGGAGACAGGGATGTATATCTGACAGATGTGATTGAGAATATGCCGGAAGAATTTACTCTGATGTCGTGGGGAAATGTAGCGGCATTGGGAGTGTTCAACTGGATTGAAATGGAGATGCACTATCGTGAGTTCGGAGAACTGTTTTCAGACTGGTCGAATCCTAATGTAAAGCAGGAGAAAGAGATCAGGAAGAAATGTGTAAATATGCTTCTTGAATACTGCGACAAGGCCATTGAAGCGGTAGAAGGTTCCTGCTACAACAGCGCATACGGCAACAGGCCCGAGGATTTCCAATGGGGATGTTGCTCAAGCTTCTGCGACCAGGCGATATGCTTCCTTTATGCATACGAACTTACCGGCGACAGAAAATATCTCGACAATGCATTCAGAAATGTCAACTATGTCCTCGGTCAGAATGCCACAGGATATTGTTATGTGACCGGGTTCGGTACAAAAAGCCCGATGCATCCTCATAGCCGTCTGTGTGCATCTGACGGCATCGAAGAGCCGATACCTGGTCTTCTTGTCGGAGGGCCAAACCCGGGTCAGCAGGATATAGCGGAAGTCAAGAGATACAGTTCTGATTTCCCTGACGAATCATACGAAGATGTAGAGCCGTCGTATGCATCAAACGAAATCGCTATCAACTGGAACGCTTCCCTTGTTGCTGCCATCACCTGGCTTTCCCATATCGGGAATGAGTTGTAATCTCCACTGAGACAGGTAGCATACAAAACAACTGTTGACCTATAGGTGACGTGCCACCCCCGGCTAGGGGGTGCCCGAGCCTGCGAGGGCGGGGGTCACCGGTAGGTCAACAGTTGTTTTTATATGATCAGGCTACTTGCTGAACTGTGCTCTGAGAGCCTCATTCTTAGCATCAGCGTCAGCACCCTTGATACCGAAGTAGAACTTGATCTTAGGCTCTGTACCTGAAGGACGGACTGTAACAACATCACCGGCCTCATTGTAGAACTGGAGAACGTTAGATGAAGGAAGACCTGTCTCCTCAGGCTTTGTATAATCGATTACCTTGATTACCGGAGAACCTGCAAGCTCCTTAGGAGGATTGCTGCGATAGTCAACCATCATCTGAGCGATTTCCTCGAGACCTGCCTTGCCCTTCTTGGTAACTGATATGAGAGACTCCTTGTAATATCCGAACTCAGCATAGATGTCCTGAAGGAGCTGATAGAGAGTCTTGCCCTGCTCTGCAGCCCAGGCAGCACACTCAGCAACGAATGCGCAAGAGATAGGAGCATCCTTGTCACGTACGAACTCACCTACATTGAAGCCATAGCTTTCCTCTCCACCGCATACGAATGTAGTATCGCCTTCGTTCTTCTTGATGATGTCAGCTATCCACTTGAATCCTGTGAGCACATTGTAAACTTTCACACCATACTTCTCAGCGATTGCACGCATAAGTTCTGTGGTCACGATTGTCTTTACGATATACTGCTTACCATCAAGCTTTCCGAGCTCTGACCAGCGGCGAAGGATATAATATGTAAGGATTGAACCAGTCTGGTTACCGTTGAGAAGCACCATCTTACCCTCGTTGTCGCGTACTGCGATACCAATACGGTCCGCATCAGGATCGGTAGCCATCACGATATCAGCACCCTCTCTGTCAGCAACTGCCACTGCCATTGCAAGAGCAGAAGGTTCCTCAGGATTAGGAGACATCACTGTAGGGAAGTTTCCGTCAACCACATCCTGCTCAGGAACGTGGTAGATGTTCTCGAAGCCGAGCTTCTGAAGGAATTCAGGAACGATCTCCACACCTGAACCGTGGATCGGAGTATAAACGATCTTTATATCCTTATGTGCCTGACGAGCCTCTGGAGAAAGCATCAGAGTCATTACCGAGTTCAGATATGCCTCATCCATTTCGTGACCCATAACTTCGATAGGAGCAGCACCTTCACCTGGCTCGAACTTGACCATCGAAGGATCAGTGATCTTGGCAACCTCAGCAACGATGTCCTTGTCAACAGGAGATGTCACCTGAGCACCGTCAGACCAGAACACCTTGTAACCGTTATATTCCTTAGGGTTGTGGGATGCAGTGATCATAATACCGGCAGTAGCCTTCTTCATTCTTACGGAATAGCTCATAAGTGCAATCGGATGAAGCTTGTCAAAGATATAGACGTGAATTCCGTTTGCAGCAAGAACGTTTGCAGCTATCTGAGCGAACTCAGGGCTGTTGTTGCGGCTGTCGAATGAGATGCATACACTGAGCGGACCCTCGCAGTTTTCCTTCATATAGTTGGCAAGTCCCTGTGTAGCCATACCTACAGTGTATTTGTTCATTCGGTTGGTGCCGACTCCCATTATACCGCGGAGACCGCCTGTACCGAACTCAAGATTTCTGTAGAATGCATCCTCAAGACCAACAGGATCATTTTCCTGAAGTGCGATGATCTGAGCCTTAGTAGCCTCATCAAAATTACCGTCCAGCCAGCTCTGGACTACTGTTCTGAAATCTCTTTCCATAATTGGTATATTATTTTAATGTTAAATTGCATTATATCCGAGCAAATATACTGATAAATATTCAAGAAAAAATCTATTTTTGCATAAATTTTCAACAAGAATGGACAAACTCCTTGATTTCATTTCCGAGCATCTGTCAGACGACACCACAAGGCTTATTCTCGACAAGAGCAAATGGCCGGAAATCGATATGGAAACGGCTGTCAACTGCATCGAAAGCAGACGCAAGCTAAAAGGGAAAGTGCAGGAGTGGTATGATGAGCCAAGGCTGATATTTCCTCTCAAGCTGTCGGCAGAGCAGTGCAGCAGCAGCTCTACCGGGATATACAAGGCACAGCTGGCGGCCCGGATTGCCGGAAAGCCAGACTGGAAGCTGGCCGATCTGACGGGAGGACTGGGAGTAGATAGCTGGTTCTTTGCAAAAGAAGCATCCAAGGTGCTGTACAACGAGATGCAGACTTCCCTATACAATGCGGCTTCGCATAATTTCAATATCCTGGGATCCGGAAACATCCTGCTCAGGAACAGGATTGCCGAAAAGGGAAGCATATCCGATCTGCTTGACGGATTCTGTCCCGACATCATATATATGGATCCTGCCCGAAGAGGTGAAGGAGGGAAAAAGGTTTTTCTTATTGAAGAATGTAGTCCCGACATACTTACATTGAAAGATGAAATATTCGCCATCTGCCGCCATATCCTGGTGAAGCTCTCCCCTATGGCCGACATTTCGATGGTCTGCGACAGGCTGGGAGAAAGATGCCGTGAAGTGCACATAGTTTCCTCTGACGGAGAATGCAAGGAACTGCTTATATGGATGGACAGGGAGTGGACCGGAGGGTTCTGCATTAAAGCCGCTGAGCTTCCGGCAGGATATCCGGGAAAGGAGGCTGCTGTCCTGACATTCACTCCTGAAGAGGAAAAGACCGGCTGCGCTGAGCCTGCAGAAGAAATTGCCGGCTATATGTTCGAACCCGGAAAATCATTGACCAAGGCCGGTGCATTCAACATCACTGGAATACGTTTCGGTCTGGGTAAGATCGGCAGATCGACACATTACTACATTACATCCGATCCTGACAAGGCCGAACAGCTGAAAGACTTCGGCAAAGTATTCAAGATACTGAGCTGCAGTCCTCTGGACAAGCGCAGCATAAAGGAAGCAGGCAAGGCTCATCCGAAGGCAGAAGTCACGGCAAGGAACATTCCGATGACCTCCGATGCCCTCAGGAAGAAGATAGGATGTTCATCCGGAGGGGATGTCCACATTTTCGGACTAAGATCCGACATTTCAGGCAATCTGATAATCACCGGTAGAAGAATATGACGGACGTTCCGATTATTTTTCGTATATTGCACAGAATTTAAACAGTTTCTAATTGTTCTTATTATGAAAAGAGTGTTTCTGATAGCATTGCTTAGCATTGCATCTTTCGTGGCAGGAGCTACGCAGCAGATCAACGACAAGGTGATATTCGAGGGAGAGACCTGGGAAATAACTTCATTCCCTCTTGAATATCTGCAGCCGGAGATGAAAGATGCATTCACCGCTCTTTTAGGAGAGAGAGATTTCATCAGCACAGCAAATTATCGCGGATATATCGCATATTGGTATATTAAACGCGGACGCCTATACCTTGACAGAGTAGAGGTTCCTCAGAGCAACGGCGAGAGCAAGATTCTTTCAGGCAAGGAGCTGAAGAAAGTATTCCGCAAATACAGAAGTTTCGGCAAGATCAAGGCCGGCTGGATTACCGGCAATATAGAAGTCGGTTACGGCATCGGTCAGCCTGATGCGGCCAATCCTCATCTACCGGCTTTCGCAAAAAAAGAAATCTGGGTATTGAAAAAAGGAAAGATAGTCCTGAGAACTACAAAATAAAATAAGAGGCTGACTAATAAGTGTTAGTCGGTCTCATTTCGTATATAGTTATTGGTAGGAGCGGAGATAGGGTAAGTTTGGTCGGGAGCGTCAGCTGAACTGTGTCAAGGCTGTTAGATAAATTCGAATTTAGCATATAGGACAAAGGAATATCTGAGGAGAATGTCCGTCATTCATTTCCCTTTCATTAACTGCATCTATCACATCGATAAAGATTGGAATATCAAACTTCGCTTTGGGAAGATTCTTGCAGTAGATGATTAGTATTTCGTCCTCCTCTAAGGTCAGTTCTGTCATTTGCTCGTGAGGATAACGCATATAACTGAGGCAGTCTATCATTGCATCCCAATTCATTCCGTAGAAATCAGGGAAACCAAGGAGCTCTTTCATTGTTTTGTTTAACTCCTTTTCGCTCATATCATTGCAGTCGATTTGAATTGTCTTATATTTCATAAATCCGAATTTAGTTTATAGATTTTGAATATCAAACAATTGTTCTTTGGTGGTTTTAACCTTGACTAATACAACACCGTGTCGAGGGTCTGCATCCTTAATGCCCATCTTAAGAACCTCAGGGCCATATATGAGTTTCCTCTTGATGATTTTGTATGGACCTATCTTACCGTCCTTACAGCTGTTCCTTATTTTATCCAATGCTTCTGCATCTCTGAATATGATACCATTGACAGATAACAGTGGCCATATATAACTCTTACCATCTATAATTTCAGAATCAGGAGTTAAAGTCCCGACACGCACTAAACATTCTGTAGAAGCATTACCCCAATCGTCTGAATCTGGCAAATCTTGAGCATAAGTGGTTCCAAAGAGTAAAAATCCTAAAGTTAAAATTAGAATACGTTTCATAGTTAAAGTACCTATGTTTGTAATCTATTGAAAGACGCTCTCAGGGGCTTGTCGGCCCCTGCCGCTTGGCAGACCCCCGAGAAGTTTTTCATATAAAAGTTAAGCTACTGATATTTTTGCTAAATTT
>SUYP01000027.1 GCA_015060395.1 Bacteroidales bacterium | reverse complement strand
CTGCTGCTCAGGCTAAGGCTGACGCAATCAAGGAAGCTAAGGCTGAGTGCGAAATCGTAAAGGCTGCTCTCGAGGCTAAGATCGCTGAGATCAACACAGCTCTCGCAGGCAAGGCTTCTAAGGAAGAGCTTCAGGCTGCTATCGATCAGGCAACTGCAGGTCTTAATGACCTCGCAGCAACTCTCGGTGCAAAGATCGAGGGTATCGAGGCTGGTCTTAACAAGATGGCTACTGTAGCTCAGCTCGATGAAGAGGTTGCTAAGCTTCTTGCTGCTGACCAGGAACTCGCTCTCCAGATCGCAGCTCTCAAGGCTTACTCTGACACTACTTATGCAACTGTAGAAGAGGCTGAGGCTATCCGTGAGGAGCTCACTAACCTTGCTAACGAGAACTACAACGAGCTCCAGAAGCTCATCGGTCTCAATGGAAGTGCTATCCAGGCTACTATCGACTCTGTTGATGTGGTTGCTGCTGCTCTCAAGGGTTATATGGAGTCAAACGACTCTCGCATCAACGAGATCGCTAAGGCAGTTGCTGCTGCTGGTGACGACATCGCTGCTATCGAGGAGGCTCTCAAGGCTTATATGCCTGAGACAGACGCAAAGATAGCTGAGAACGCACAGAAGATCGCAGCTGTTAACGAGCTTCTTGATCAGACAGTTGAGCAGGTTGCTGAGCGTATCAACGGTGTTGAGGCAAATATGAAGACTTACTACGATGTTCTTACTGCTTCAGTAGAGGATCTCGGAACAGAGCTCCGCGCTGAGATTGCTGCAGTAAAGGCTGGTCTTGAGGCTCTCACTCCAAGAGTAACAACTCTCGAGGCTAACGTAACAACTATCAACAATGGTCTTAGCACACTTAAGACTCTTGTTGAGAGTCTTCTCCGCAGCATTACATTTGCTCCTGATTTCTTCGTAGACGGTGTTGAGGCTATCCGTTTCAACTCTATCGCTTATGCTCCAATGGCACCAGAGCACGACACTTGGTATGCAAAGGTTAATCCAAAGGACAACTGCGAGACAAATGAGGACACATATCGTGATCGTTGCGACTACACTCCTACAACTGCTGACCTCAGAGGTGACTACTACAAGAAGGCTCTCTCAGTTTCAGAGCTCGCTGTAGCAAGCTACCACTTTAACCCATCTAACTTCAACCTTGCTGACGCTAACTATGAGTTCATCGCACGCGCTGCTCAGAACGTAAACTGCGTTGATACTAAGGCTGATGATTTCGTTCTCTTCGAGATCGAGACTGAAGAGGCTAAGTATCTTGGTGGCTTCACTTCTAACCCACAGAAGAACGCTGATGAGGCTACTGTAGACTTCCAGCTTCGTCGTGGTAACGTTGTTCACACAGCTGCTAAGGCTCCTCTTATGAACCTCGCTGCTCTTGAGGCTGTTTACACTAACGATAAGAACGAGGAAGTTGTTATCCGCTCACCATACGTTCTCGTTAACGATAACATCATCAACGCTAACGATCTCTTCATAGCTGACCAGAGAGCACACTCAGCAGGTCACTTCCACTTCGCAACTTATATGGAAGAGGCAATGGAGATGGCTCCTCTCTTCGAGGTATACTATGACGATGTATTCGACCTCCGTTCACTTGTAATGACTTGCGTTGACGGTGAGGCATTCGATATCGCTGCATACGAACTCGACTATCGTTTCTATGTTGCTGACCGTGAGTACTTCATCGGTTCAATAGAGACTGATACAAACCAGCAGACTGTAATCGAGTGTACTGACGCTGTAAAGGGTCTCTACGCTATTCCTGAGGCAATCTCTCGCGAGGCTATCGGCCGTACTCCTATCCTTAAGGTTGAGATCGTTGACGAGGCTGATAACATCGTTCGTCGTGGTTATGTAAAGGTTAAGGTAACTGCTCAGAGAGCCGAGACTTGGGAGGTTAAGAAGAACGAGAACCTCACATTCAAGTGCGCTGACACTAAGGCACACTTCGAGCTCAACGAGGAGTGGATGCGTCAGAACGTTTACCGCGCAATCGAGAACATCCACGGTGTAAGATCACTCAGCCACCAGGAGTTCTGGGATATCTACGGATACGATGTTAAGTACGACAATGTTCCTGAGACTGTTGTTTACAAGACTCCATACGCTAAGAAGGAGCACACTCTCCCTGCTCCTGCAATCGTTGACGGCGTAACTGCTGACGGTAGAGAAACTAAGATTATCACTTGGGACTTCAAGCACGGTCAGATCGGTACTATCGGTTATGGTCAGGAAGTTGTCCTCAATGCTTCAGTAGTTCTCTACAACAAGTATGCTGATGCTTCTGAGTATCCTACAAAGGTAACTCTCGGCTTCGTAGTGAAGGTAACTCTCCCTACTGTAACAGATGACTTCAAGAAGCTCACAACAGCTGACGGTAAGCCTCTCTTCTGGAATGCTGACAACGAGTGGCTTGTAAATGTAAACGTTCCTCAGTCACCAGAAGAAGGCGATAGGAACTGCCAGTTCAACCAGAAGATTGACGAGGCTTGGCAGTCAATCACTATCAGCAACACTGCTAATGTTAAGTGCTTCACAAGATACTACAGAGTAGATCCAGATTGGGCTCTCGAGAACGCAAAACTTGCTGAGGGTATCACTATCTATGGTAATCCTGAGTACATTACTCTTGACAGAGGTAACAATGATATCAAGAAACAGCTCAACTCTGAGGATGGTCTCGTAGTTCCACTCCAGTGCGTTTATGTATTCGGCAATAAGGATGAGCACGTTATTGAGAACTTCTACGTAAGATTCGTAAGACCAGTTAACCTTAACCTCCCTGTAGGTCTCTCAGTAAGAGACGGTGAGGATGGTGGTGACCTCCTTGAGTTCGCTACAGCTGACCTCCTTACTGATTGGAGAAACAAGCTTATCACTCCGCCATATGGGTACAAGTATATCATCAACGAGTCACACTGGCAGTTAACTTGCCGCGACGAGGTTGTTTGGGTACCAGAGACTCAGCGTGTCAAGACTCCTGCTTACTGGGAAGTTGAGTGGACTGAGAAGGCTATCGAGAAGGAAGTTACAGTTTACGGTGCTAAGGCAACAGTTGCTAAGTTGACTATCTTCCAGGAGCCTGAGACTAAGGCTATCGAGGTAGAGGCTAAGTATGCAACACCAGAGGCTGCTAAGGTTGCTCTCGATATTAAGCTTACTGAGCTCAATTACCCACTCGACGGTAACTTCTATGCATACGCAGGTGAGGTAGAAACCACTACTGCAACAACAAGAGAGGCAGTTGCTTACATCCCTGTTGCTGAGCCAATCTATCACCCAGCTGAATTCGAGGTTGTTCCTGGTTATGAGACAACTGTACCAGCACACGATGGATCACATACTGCTTACCCTGCAGTTGACGGAACTAAGAATGGTGAGGTTAACGGATGCTGGACTTGGTACGAGGCTTATAGAGATGGTTATGACTTCAACTGGGGCGAATACTGGTTCTTCTATGGAATCGCTGGTGTATACGCACCAAATGAGGACGGTACTTGGGTTGAGGAGCCTTACCTCAAGCTCGATCTCAGAAACAATATGATCGAGACTAACCTCTCAAGCGGTAAGCTCCCTGAAAAGGCAAGCGTAACTCAGGATGGTCTCACATTGAGATATCACAACATTGAGAGCCCAGTAGGTGGTACATACGAAATCCGCATCCCAGCTTCAGTAGACTACGTTTGGGGTACACTTAAGGGAACCCTCACAGTAACTGTGAACCCTGTAGCTCAGCCTGCAGAGTAATTGAAACTCCGTGATCTGACGATCACTACTGAATAATCGAGGCCTGCCTTTTAGGCGGGCCTCTTTTAAATTCTTAAGAAGAAATCCATCCTAGATGAAAAAATGACAAATCAGATGCATAAGATACGTAATCTGATCCTGAGAGCGATATTGCTCGCGACCCTTCTATGCTGCCTGACACATCGTGCCGACGCACAAAAGTTCTCGCTGAGTACAAATATGCTTGAGTGGGCGAACTTCGGCACTGTGAATGTCGAGGCGGGAATGAGCCTATCTCAGCACGTCTCGCTCCACTTAGGAGGAAAATACAATCCCTGGAAGTTCAACACTCAGTCAGGAATGCCTGTATATAACAATCAGACGACGGCCTATCTGGGCTGCCGTTATTGGCTATGGTATGTTAATTCGGGATGGTGGCTCGGAGCGAGGGTGCGATATCTCGATTTCCAGGAGACAGGCGTGCTGCGTCCGAAACTTTTTGAGGGCAGAAGCGTTGGTGCAGGATTGCTGTTCGGATATACATTTATGCTGAATGAGCACCTGAACCTTGAATTAGGCGGAGGCGCTTGGGGTGGCAGACACCTCGAATATGCACGCTACCGTACTGTTTCCAGCAGAGAACTGCTGGATAGCGGTGCGAGAAACTTCTTTTTTATCGACGAATTGTCGTTATCTATAATGTATGTGTTTTAGAATTAAACCTTATTTGGAATTATGAAAAGGATTCTGACGGTAATATGGGTATCTGTACTGTTCCTCTGCTGCAGCTGTACGAATATGTTTCGTGAGGAACTCTATGAGATACATACTGAACTTGATGACATAAAGGCTCGTCTGGACTCCCTCTGCAAGGTGACAAACACTAATATATCCTCACTCCAGAGCATAGTTGATGCAATGCAGAAGAATGATTATGTGGAGGATATCACTCCTATCACAGAGGGCGGACAGGTAATAGGCTATGAAATAACATTCACCCAGAGCGGCAGCGTGAAGATCTATCACGGAGAGGATGGAGCTACCGGTGCTGCAGGTAAGGACGGATCGACTCCGGTGATAGGAGTAAAACAGGACACCGACGGAAGGTGGTACTGGACTATCGACGGAGAATTTATGCTTGACAGCAAGGGAGAAAAGGTTTTCGCTGCTGGTCAGGATGGTGCGCCAGGTGCAGACGGAGAAGACGGTGAGGACGGAAAACCTGGTCAGGACGGAGCGGCCGGTGCCGATGGAAAGGACGGCGTGACTCCGCAGCTCAAGATAGAAAATGACTACTGGTATGTCTCATATGACAATGGCAAGACCTGGGAGCGTCTCGGAAAGGCAACCGGAAACGACGGAACATCAGGTACTGACGGAGACTCTATATTCAGTAAGATAGAATATAACGATCAGTGGGTGGAACTGACACTTGCTGACGGCGAGACAGTCATAAAGTTCCCTACGTGGGAGTCTCATCAGATTCTTTCGGATGAGATCAAGAAGCTCAACAGCAACATAACAGCGCTTCAGAAGGCCTTAGAGGCACTCGAAACCAATGATTATGTTCAGAAAGTGACTGAAATCAAGGACGCTGAAGGCAATGTGGTCGGATATACACTCCGATTTGCATATGCCGGAGACGTGACCATATATAACGGTGCCACCGGTGGAGCAGGAGTCCCTGGTACACCAGGTGAAGACGGTGAGGACGGACATACTCCTGTAATCGGAGTAAAGATCTGGAAGACAGAGGACGGCGGTGACGGTCTTTACTACTGGACCGTTGACGGAGAATGGCTCCTCGACGAGAACGGCAACAAGGTCAAGACTACAGGTGATGCCGGTACAGACGGTGAGGATGGAACCGACGGTAAGGACGGAAAGACTCCTCAGTTCAAGATCGAGGACGGATACTGGTATGTATCCTACGGTGATGACAAGTGGACACAGCTCGGAAAGGCTACCGGCGAGAACGGTTCTGCAGGAGCTGCGGGTGACTCGATCTTTGCAGAAAACGGAATCGACTATATCACAAGCGACTACTATGTGATCTTCACGCTCGTGGACGGTACTCAGATACTTGTTCCGACCTGGATGGCATATCAGGAGCTTGCAGATTATGTGCAGCAGATCAACAGCAACTTCGAGTCTCTTCAGGAGATCGTATCAGCCCTGCAGGACAATGACTATATCACAGGTGTAACAGACATCTACAACGACCAGACCGGTGAACTGATCGGATATACCCTTCATTTCGCCAAGTCAGGTGACAAGAACATCTACCACGGCAAGGCCGGCCAGAACGGCCAGAGCGCAAAGATCGGAGTGAAGGAACATCCTGAATTTGGCCTTTGCTGGACATCCAACGATGAATTCATACTTGACGCAGACGGTAATCCTATTCCGCTCCCTAAGGATGGAAAGGATGGTGAAGACGGAAAAGACGGTGAAGACGGAAAAGACGGCGAAGACGGCGAAGACGGAAAGGATGCTATAGCTCCTCAGCTCAAGATCGAGGGCGGCTTCTGGTGGATTTCTACAGACGGCGGTAACAGCTGGAGCAATATCGGACAGGCTACAGGCGACAAGGGTGAGCAGGGCGAGCCAGGCCTTCCTGGCGAACCGGGCCAGCCGGGAGAACCAGGCCAGCCGGGTGAACCAGGACAACCGGGTGAACCAGGCCAGCAGGGCCCAGCCGGTGCAGACGGCGATGCATTCTTCAAGTCTGTGACAGAGGAATATGCAACCGACGAGAAGGGCAATGTCCTCAAGGATAACCTGGGCAGGCCTATCGTGTCATATATCGTCATCACTCTCAACGACGATGATGATGATGATACCAACAATCCTTGCTACAAGATCCCTACGGACTATGTGATCGGAGAGCTTCAGAAGCAGATCGATGCCCTGGCCGCTCAGTTCCAGGCATTGAGCACAATCGTGAACGCAATCCAGAACGCCGAGTACATCAAGGACGTTACAGAACTCTATGACGGACTTGTCCTCACAGGCTATGAAATCACATTCGTGAAGTACAGCATCGGTGAAGACGGCCAGCTCAAAGAGACTACAAGAAAGAGAACCATCAAGAACGGTCTCGACGGCTATAACGGCACTGTTGTCGGCGCAGAATATGACGCAGACACCGATACCTGGTACTGGACTATCGATGGCGAGCCATTGAAGGACAGCGACGGAAAGCTTATCCCGCTTCAGGGCAAGGACGGCAAGCCAGGCGTAACCCCAGAGGTGAGGATCAACCAGACCACCAACGAGTGGGAGATCAAGTACGGAGACGGCGAATGGACATCAACAGGAATAAAGGCTACCGGTGAAGACGGCAAGCCTGGTGATGATGGTAAGGACGGCGATCCATACTTCAAGGAAGTAGTGGAAGAAGGCGACTACTATGTTTTCTACTTCGTGGATGAGACCAAGGAGCCTATCAAGGTGCCTACAGCTGCGGCATTTGAGAAGCTTGCAAAGCGTGTGGCAGAGGCTGAGAGCAATATCGAAGCTATCCAGAAGGCTTTGTCAGCCCTCGAAAGTACAGTCGAGGGCCTCGAGGGAATGGTGTATGTGACAGAGGTCGTGACTCTTTCTGACGGTTACACCATCAAGTTCAGCGACGGCACTTCAGCTACAATCAAGGACGGAAAGACTCCACAGATCGGCATACAGATCTGGGAAAAGGCAAACGGCGGTGATGACCAGTACTATTGGACTCTCGATGGAGAATTCCTGAAGGATGCATCCGGCAAGATGATAAGGGCAGAAGGTAAGGATGGAGCGGCCGGAAAGGACGCTGTTGCACCTAAGGTCCAGATCAACCGTGATACTATGAACTGGGAGATCTCTACCGATAATGGTATTTCGTGGACAGATACAGGCGTCAAGGCCCTTGGAGAGAAGGGTGACAAAGGTGAGGATGGTGAGGACGGAGATTCGATCTTCGCAAAGGACGGAATCAGCACCTCAGAGGACGGCCTTTACGTGACCCTCACGCTTGCAGACGGTGAGACTACCATAACTCTGCTTACAGCAAAGGCTTATGAGAAGATAAACGAGCTCAACAGCAATATCGAGGCTCTTCAGGCAGCGTTTGCAGCCCTTCAGAACAATGACTATGTTGTCAGCGTGGCTGATGTTACAGATGATGCAGGCAATGTAATAGGTTACAAGCTCACATTCGCCAAGGGTGGCGAGAAGGTCATCTATCATGGAAAGAAGGGTGACAAGGGTGATCAGGGTGAAACTGGTGCTACCGGTGAGGCCGGACATTCTCCAGTGGTTACAATCAGCGATGATGGCTATTGGGTGATAGATGGAACTAAAACAGAATACAAAGCTCTTGGAGAAAAGGGTGATAAGGGTGAGACCGGTGAGACAGGCTTCACTCCTCAGTTCAAGATCGAGAACGGCCGCTGGTATGTTCAGTACAGCGAAGGTGGCGAGTGGATCGAGGCAGGCCAGGCTACCGGAGACAAGGGTGAGACCGGAGACACCGGAGCTGCCGGTGCAGACGGTGACGCTTTCTTCAAGAATGTTGAGACCCTCACCGAGACAGATGAGAAGGGTGTAGAGCAGATTACCTACATCGTCCTTGTACTTGTCGATGATACTCCTGATACCGACGAGGATAACCCTACTTACACAATCCCTACCAAGTACACCACTGATAAACTCAATAAGAGGGCTAATGAGCTCAACAGCAATATCGAGGCTCTTCAGGCAGCGGTTGCAGCCCTTCAGAACAATGACTATGTTGTCAGCGTGGCTGATGTTACAGATGACGCAGGTAATGTAATAGGTTACAAGCTCACATTCGCCAAGGGTGGCGAGAAGGTCATCTATCATGGAAAGAAGGGTGACAAGGGTGATCAGGGTGAAACTGGTGCTACCGGTGAGGCCGGACATTCTCCAGTGGTTACAATCAGCGATGATGGCTATTGGGTGATAGATGGAACTAAAACAGAATACAAAGCTCTTGGAGAAAAGGGTGATAAGGGTGAGACCGGTGAGACAGGCTTCACTCCTCAGTTCAAGATCGAGAACGGCCGCTGGTATGTTCAGTACAGCGAAGGTGGCGAGTGGATCGAGGCAGGCCAGGCTACCGGAGACAAGGGTGAGACCGGAGACACCGGAGCTGCCGGTGCAGACGGTGACGCTTTCTTCAAGAATGTTGAGACCCTCACCGAGACAGATGAGAAGGGTGTAGAGCAGATTACCTACATCGTCCTTGTACTTGTCGATGATACTCCTGATACCGACGAGGATAACCCTACTTACACAATCCCTACCAAGTACACCACTGATAAACTCAATAAGAGGGCTAATGAGCTCAACAGCAATATCGAGGCTCTTCAGGCAGCGGTTGCAGCCCTTCAGAACAATGACTATGTTGTCAGCGTGGCTGATGTTACAGATGACGCAGGTAATGTAATAGGTTACAAGCTCACATTCGCCAAGGGTGGCGAGAAGGTCATCTATCATGGTGAGAAGGGTGAGACCGGTGCTACCGGCTTTACTCCTAAGCTTAAGATTGAGAACGGCCTCTGGTATATTCAGAATAGTGAAGGTGGCGAGTGGATAGAGGTTGGCCAGGCTACTGGTGACAAGGGCGACACCGGTGAGACCGGAGCCACAGGCTTCACTCCTCAGTTCAAGATCGAGAACGGCCGCTGGTATGTTCAGTACAGCGAAGGTGGCGAGTGGACTGACGCAGGTCAGGCGACCGGAGACAAGGGTGAGACCGGAGACACCGGAGCTGCCGGTGCAGACGGTGACGCTTTCTTCAAGAATGTTGAGACCATCACCGAGACAGATGAGAAGGGTGTAGAGCAGATTACCTACATCGTCCTTGTACTTGTCGATGATACTCCTGAGACCGACGAGGATAACCCTACTTACACAATCCCTACCAAGTACACATCCGATAAGCTCAATAAGAGGGCTAATGAGCTCAATAGCAATATCGAGGCTCTTCAGGCAACTGTAGAGGCACTTGAAGACAGGGATTATATTACCGATATCAAAGAACTGAAGAGCGCAGATGGCCTTACTGTAATCGGTTACCAGATTACATTTGCCAACAGGCAGAACCCAGTGATCATCTATCATGGTCAGAAGGGTGACAAGGGTGATCAGGGTGACCAGGGAATCCAGGGTGAAACAGGAGCCCAGGGAATTACCCCATTGCTCAGAATCAACACCAATACCTTCTACTGGGAAATGTCCGTTGACGGTGGTTCAAGTTGGAGTATCGTGACTGATCAGAACGGTAAGCCTGTCGTAGCTGTAGGTGCAGAAGGAGAACAGGGTGAAGCTGGTGTTACTCCAAAGTTCAAGATTGAAGAGGGATACTGGTATGTATCTTATGACGAGGAAAAGACTTGGACCAAGGTAGGCCAGGCAACCGGTGACCAAGGCCCACAGGGCCCACAAGGTGACCAGGGAGATCAGGGCGAGACAGGCCCGCAGGGTCCTCAGGGTGAGAAAGGCGATTCTATGTTTGCCGGAGTTTATGAGGTTAAAAAGGACGCATTCGGAGCAGATGTGAATTATGTTGCATATCTTAGAATTGTCCTTACCGATGGTAATGATGATCCATACGATAATCCTTCATACCTCATTCCTACTCAGGAGGAAATTCAGAGACTTGAAGGTCTTGTCAGTGCGGTTAATACGAATGTGGAGGCACTTCAGGATGCTGTTGCTGCAATCGAACAGAAGCAGCACATCATCAGCTACAGTCCTGTACAGGAAGACGGTGTTGAAATCGGTTATAAACTGGTTCTTACCGATGGCCCTGACGAAGGCACAGATAATGACGTGATCTACATCTATCACGGTAAGAAGGGTGATAAAGGTACTGCACCGAGCATCGAGATCGGAGATGATGGAAATTGGTATATCGGTGGTGAAGATACAGGATACAAAGCTGCCGGAGAAGACGGAGTTACTCCGAAATTCGAGATCAGAGACGGCAAGTGGTATGTTTCATACGACGATGGAAAGACTTGGGAAAAAGAGCCTCTGGGCCAGGCGACAGGTAATCCTGGTGCTGACGGTGATGCTTTCTTTACCGATGTCCTGGAATGCGATATCAACGGAAAACCGATTAATGCCGATAATGACAATCTGGGTTCTGATGTTGCATATATATACCTTAAGACTTCTGAAACCACAGGCTATAGGATTCCTACCTTGTGGCTTATTGAACTGATTCGGTCAAATGTCGATAAATTGAACGCCGATGTTGACGCTCTTCAGAAAGCTGTGTCAGCTCTTGAGAACAATGACTATGTCACAGACGTTGAAGAAGTTAAGGATGGTGACAAGGTCATCGGATATACCCTTACCTTTGCGTATAGCGGTAAAGTGACAATCTACCACGGCGAGAAAGGTGATAAGGGAGATAAGGGTGATCAGGGTGAAACTGGTGCTACCGGAGAATCAGGAACTACTCCTACCGTTGAAATCAATGGGGAGGGTTATTGGGTAATCAATGGCGAACCTACTCAGTACAAAGCTGTCGGAGAAAAGGGTGACACCGGAGCTACCGGCGCTACCGGCGCCTCTGGTATTACTCCAAAGTTCAAGATCGAGAATAACCAGTGGTATGTTTCATACGACGATGGAAAGACTTGGGAAGAAGAGCCTCTGGGCCAGGCGACAGGTAATCCTGGTGCTGATGGTGATGCTTTCTTCGAGGATGTGGTAGAACTTGATGAAAATGGTAATCAGATTACAGAAAACGGCGCTAATAAAGATGCCCCAGTAGCATATATTATATTGAAGCGCACAAATGGTAAGTCTTATGTAATTCCTGCGGCATCTACTTATGAGGCTCTCCAGCAGCGCATAATAGATTTTGAGACAGAATTAAACACTAAGATTGATGCGATTAAGACAATTGTTGAAGCATTGCCAACCGATAATTTCATCAAGAGCGTCAATCCTATCAAAGATGAGGCTGGAAATGAGATCGGCTTTAACATTGTATTTAATGATAATTCATCGTATGATATCACTCCTGGCGAAGATGGCGAAGATGGAGAAGGACATTTCGTAAGGATAAATGAAGAAACCAACGAATGGGAATACTCTGTCAATGGCACAGAATGGACTTCAATGGGTGTTAAAGCTACTGGATCAACTCCAGAATTAAGAATTGATGAAAATGGTTACTGGGATGTCTACATTGATGGTAAACTCTTCAAGGATAACCTCGGCAAGGCCTGGTATCAGCCTCAATTCGAATATGATTCAGAAACCGGAATACTCAAAGTCTCTTATGACGGGGAAACCTGGACTGAAATCGGCAATGTCAAAGGTTCCGAGGGACCAACTGGCCCTCAGGGTCCTCAGGGAGAAACCGGTCCTCAAGGCCCTCAGGGAGATTCATGGTTCTCAGGAGTGACTGCACTTAATAAGAATGCCCAGACAGCAAGTGAAAATGATGTAATTTATTACTTGCAGGTAACTCTAAGTGCTACTGGTCAGACTATTACCATCCCGACGCAGGAGGCGATAAAGGAAATCAAGCAGAAGATTGATGAAATGGATAAAACTATTGAAACTTTCAGCAACCTCCTTAAAGCGATGGATCGGACATTTGTTAAAAGTGTTGAGCCAGTTTATCACGCTAATACTACAACAATATTAGGATATAAGATATCTACAGTGACTGTTGATGATGAAGGAAACATAACTCCTGATACATCATATATCTACAATAGCACATATGTTCTTCCATATCTTGATGATAAAGATGAATGGATGTGGCAGATCTATGCTTTAGATTATATAGACGAGGAAACTGGTAGGCCGATATTTAAACTGGTAGATACAATATCAGTTGCTGGTACTCAGTTTGTTCCTAAACTGGCATACTATCAGGGTAAAATTTGGGTTTCTAAGGAAGAGGCAAAACAAGATAATCCTGAAGGTGAAGAAAATGCTTGGACAGTACTCTGTACGATTGATGACGGCTTGAATGTAGGTGACACCAACGCAGGTGGTATAAGTGGCATAACTACAGATGGCGCAAAAGTTACCATTTCATTTAAAGATACTGAAAAAACTATCGAGCTGATGAAATGGATGGGAGAAGCTACTATTAGCTTTACTACGACAGGTAGCGATGGTTACGTATGGGCAAAGCAGACAACTGGCTATGAGGCAACAGTAACCTTTGATGTGACAGGAAGTTTCGTTGAAACTCCATCTCCAAAGGCAACATGTGAAGGTAATTGGATAACCGTTGGTAAAGTCAATGCAGCTGGCTCAAGCGAAGGAACTTATAGCTTCAGCGTGACAGTTAAGCCAACTACGGCATATGATGGAGATACTCAAAACGAGGGTAAACTTACTATATACGTTCCTTACTATGGTACAACCTGCATTGAACAGATAGGCTTGAAGTCAGAAGGTATCGGCAACCTAGGTGTAAATAGTGTAGTAATCAAAGAGAAGGAAGGTAATGAGTCTGACTTGACTGTTTCATTCACAACCAAAGAGAATTTGGGCTGGAATGAGGACGAAACAGCTAGAAAGCCCCTTACTGTTAACGTGAAGTATAAGTCTGGTGGAGAAGATTGGCTTAGTATTGGCTCGGTTACACAGGACAATAATGGTTTAATTGAGCAAAAGATCAATATGAAACAATATATTGTGACCGATGCCGCTCAGAAAGATGATTATAGAGAATGTACTCTTGCGGTGTTCACTCCTTCAGGATGCCTAGCAACTGAAGTAAATCTAAGACAGAATGCATACCACTTTGCTGCGGAAGACTATACCGATTTAGCACAAACTGAAGGCCCTGCTAACTGCTACATAATAAATGAAAAAGGGAAATATAAAATTCCATTATGTAGGGGAAATGACCGTACAAATAAAATTGAAGGACAACTTTACGATGAACTCGTTTTCACTGACCAAGATCAAAATGAAATTATCGTGGATGCAATTTATGGGGACTATCTTTACTTTGTTGTAGATGCTGGAAATACGACACTTTATGATGGTAATTCTATTATTTCCGTTAAGAACGGCAGTAACAATATTGTGTGGTCTTGGCATCTTTGGCTCAATGGCAATGTAAACAATTCTCTTGGTGCATTTGATGCTAAAACACGTGGTCTATTTTACCAATGGGGACGTAAAGATCCTTTCTCACAGTCGGGTAAAACTTTTGATGGAATAACAAAAACACCATCTATGGACTTAGCAATTGCTAATCCGAATACTTTTTATAAAAATTGGACTCCAGGTGATGACAATTGGAGTTCTGAAAAGACTATTCACGACCCGTGTCCGGCTGGTTATAAGGTACCGTCGACAACTTCTTGGAAAACCTCTAATGACGATGTCTATACAGGACAAGATACTTGGTGGGGAGGAACTACAGATGCAGAGGTAAACGCTGCATATTATAAGTATAACCATAATCCAGAGATCTATTATCCATTTGGCTATTTGAAAGCTGATGACGGAAAGATGTTGATTTCACAGGCGGATAAATATTTAGATGGTAGTTATAGCGGTACGATTGAGAATTTTGATTTCTATCCAAGTGTAGGAGATACAAGATATGTTGATCCTAAATTTGATCTCTACTATTATAAATTTATGGGTGCTTCTTGGAGTAACGATAAAGCAACGTCGCTATACTATACGTACATTTCCCCAGATTACGCTCTTGTTTATGGTATTCAAAAATACGAGAAAACTGGTTACCTCGGTATGGGTCGCGAGTGGAAACCGTATCCTGACGAAGTGAACGAAGATAGAACAGATAAAGTATTATCTGCCTTTCGCCCTTTAGTTCCTCGTGAATTTGATAACGCTTACACTGGCCTCTCTGCTGCTAACGGCCTTCAGGTTCGCTGCGTAGCAGAGTAATAAGGCCCCCGCAGCATCAGCTGCTGTACTATATCCAAAGTTCCCGGCAAAACTCTCGTCGGGAACTTTATGCTATATTTGAAAACTTAAAATCTGATGATATGTCACTTATACCTAATGAATTCAAGAATGCCGTAGTATCAATTGGCGTTAGAACTGGCAATGGCGACATTTTATGGAGTGGAACAGGCTTCCTTTTGTGTCGTACGCTGAAAGAAGGAGAAAAGAAGGATTATCCTTTTTTAGTGTCTAACAGGCACGTCTTCAACAACAAAGGAAACATCGCTATAAGGCTTATGAAGAAAGATACAGGTGAGCTTGTAATTCTTGACCTTCCGTTGTTGGATGCTGATGGCAAACCATTATTTCATACGCACGGTAACCCGGAAATAGATATTGCTGTTCTTCCCCTTGACGTGGGTATGCTCAATGCTAATTCCATTCTTTTTTATTGCTTTGACGTTGATAATAATTTGATGGACTCCGAAGGATTAAGAAGCAACGGAGCGGATGAAGGCTCGCTGGTGTATATGTTGGGATTCCCTATGAGACTGGTGAATGTCGATTCTGGTCTGCCTATATGTCGCTTGGGATGCATAGCGAGATGTAGCAGGACTCAGATTGAAGAGACTGGCAACATTTTAGTTGATATCCAGAATTTTCCGGGCAATTCCGGCAGCCCTATCATTCTCAGGCCGGAGCAGATGACGCTTAAAGGAACTCCTAATTGCCCTAAGTGTAAGCTGATAGGAATAGTTCATTCATATATTCCTTACAGAGAGGAATTGATGAATACTCAAACTAAACAGGTTGTTGAAATCAGGTCGGAAAACAGCGGACTCGCTTGGGTCCATCCTGCAGAATATATACTGGAACTGATTGACCAAATAGTTCCTCAATCAGTTCCATCCCATTAAATCATATCCTCTAAAAGCAGATGCTCTACTGATCCCCTCTCAAATCAACGGTCACCATCGGCGGAATATACCGTCTCCGCCGACTACAGATCAAGCGTTCCGGACGGCTCGACCTGAAGGCCGTACGGAGCGCTTGACTGTTGCCCGGCTACCCTGATACCAGACGGGATCGTAAGCATCCGACAAAGTACATATTGACCAATTAGCCGCCATTACTGAGGTAGTACCCGGTAGTGGCGTCTAGTAGTTGGTAGTAGCTGGCCAATATTCTTTTCTGTAGGGATTCTTCTGAGTGTGTCCTCCAGCCACGATCGAACATCAATTTCATATGCCTTACAGCTGCTGAAGAGTGAGTATACGATCTTCCGATGGCGAGAGGTCTGATCGCATTCTCGACTCCGTTGTTGTCGATGTTATATCTGCCATCAAGGACATAACGGCTCAAGCGTGGGAGAAGAGTATAGGTGTAGACCAGAGCCTTTCCCATTCTGGATTTTGGAGTGAAGCATCCGGACACGGAGTTCATCCAGTTCTCGAACTCCTGGATTATCTTGTAGGACTCCTCCTGACGGCGTTTCTGGATTACATCATAATCAAGACCGGCTTCCTGCATCTCCTTCTCGATGCCGTACAGCTTGCCTATATATACAAGAGCCTCGCTTGCGTGTTTCTTGTCCTCATCGAGGGCTTCCACGAACTTGCGCCTTGTGTGAGCCCAGCAGCCGATCATCCGCTTGCTTGGTGCACCTTCGTATGCCTCATAGACTTCATAACCGTCTGTCTGGATGGTTCCACGATAGCCTCCGATAAGTTTCCTTGCTGTATCACCGTCGCGTGAGCCTATGTCATAGTGGAAGTACACGTCACCGCATACTGCGTCCCTTACCGCCCAGATGTATCCCTTGACGGCACGATGCTTCTCGTTGTCGATGACCGGCAACGTACTTTCATCTACCTGTATGTAGTCTGAAGACATAATCCTTTCACGAAGCCTGTCATACAGCGGCCGAAGTCTCGAGCAGACCGCGTTGAACCAGTCCCCGATGGTGGAGTCGCTCAGAAGGACTCCCAGCTCCTTGTATTTCTGTATCACCCTGTAGAACGGGAGATGATATACATATTTGTCGATCAGGATGTCGGCCAGAAGGCTCTCTGAAGCCATTCCCTTGGGGATTATCATCTCAGGAAGCGGAGCGATGACGAAGGTCTGCTTCTCTGGCTCCTCGATCTGGAGGCTGTCGATCGTCGCCTGCATACTCTCGATCGTCTTATCCATCTCAACAATCTTCCTGTCCTTCTCAAGGCCTTTCTGGCTGAGGGCCGAGCTCTTCTGCTGGAGGACTATATTCTCCTCCTGAAGGTTGGCGACCTCGGCCTGAAGTCTTGCAAGTTCCGCCTGAAGACGCAATATTTCCTGATCCTTAGATGACATTTCCCTATCAATTTCTAAGTATAAAGATACGAAAATCAGCATCCTACGCAAGTAAAACGCCGATTTTCTTTACTCAAGGCATTGTGTTTCAGAGACTTTTTGAGAGCAGTTTCATACGTCTTACATATTGGCTTTCCAATGCGGATCGGGCTGCAGATATGAGGTCCGCAAGACCGAAGCTGCTCGCTATTTCAGCAGGCTCACCGGTTTATTGTACAGCCAGTACGTGTCTGGAGTTCAATCGTGAGATAGCTCTCGTTCTTCTCCTCGGTCGAGAGGATTTCTTCACGTGTCATCATAAGCTTTCCTTTTTTATGCAAAAGTAGCGAGCATCGCTGCCCGCTACAATATGCATTTCACCGGATGCTTACGCGGCATCTCACATATATCCATCAGCGTAGCTTCAATACATCATCCACGCTCATTTCAGCAATCATAGCGACCTGCTCAACCGCTATCCCTGCTGCAAGCATCTTCATAACCAACTCTTTCCTCGCTGCACTCCGTCCTTGTTCCAAACCTTGTTCCAAGCCTTGTTCCAAGCCTTCTGCTCGGCCTGCAGCCAAGCCCTCCTCGCGACCCTCAGCCATTGCCTTCAACTTTCCATCCTCGAGTTGTTCTCTGATACTATTAAGAATGTCATTCTGTGTCATAATATCCTCCTCAATTCTTTTACGTTGTTCATAAGTCATCTTTGCCAGTTCAGATTTCCTGTAGAGATCTTCTATTTCCGTACCTTTGGCGGAATCCGGGCAGGATGTCAGCTCTCTCATATTCTTTATACTGTACATCCACATATCCTCAAGACTCGTACATTCCTCAATACTCTTTGAAAATCCGTGAAGATCGATGAATACGATGTTCGTACCATCACCAAGTTCGTCTTTAGTATCAACATCCGAATACCGATAGGTTGAAATCCAAGGGACTGACTTGGAAACAGCCTTCCGGGTGGTCCAGTCGTTGCTGAAGTTCAGGAAGCTTACTACAAACAACGGACGGTAATCATAATCCCATGACCTTCTTGAGCCTTTGGCCGTCTGCTCGTTGAAGACCTTCCTGGCCTTCTCAGCCTGGTCAAGCAGGACAAGGGATGAATAATATACAGCCCTTTTGTGGTAGTACTTCTGGCTCCAGTTCTGCATCTCAACCTGAAAGGCATTTCCTTCCTCATCCTCACAATAGACATCGAATCTCGAGAAACGTTCATCCTCCGTCATACCAGGATGCTCGGTGTTGCGATATTCTAATCGCCGGATTTTGGTGCCGAGAAGCCTGTTAAGCATATTCATCAGCACATCTTCACTTCCGATACGGCCGAAAACAATCTTGAAGCCCTTGTCCAACGTGATGTCGGCATACCGGTACAGCCTGCCATCGATCAGTTGATACTCCACTCCATCCACTTCAATCATCTTTACCTCAGGGGTCTTTCTTGAATCATTTCTCATAATAACAAAAATTGAACAATTACACATCGGGCCCTATACACCCATTAAGAATTTTTTCAATCACCCCTGTTATTCCCCGCCAAGATACGAATTATCAGAAGACTACAACATAAAATAAAGAAAAATGTGACGAAAATTTTCTTTATTTTATGTGTTTTCATCTTTTTTTATGTGAAACCGACTGTCATTTTGCAGTTTATGAAAATAAGCGTATCTTTGCACTTCTGTGTTAATTATAATTGGTACCATTTTGAAAGAATTTACTAGAAACATATTGGCTGTCGGGACGACACTGATATGCCTCGCAATACTGGGGGCCTGCTCGACTCAAAAGAAGCTGAACACCCTTCAGAAGGGAGAAGGTCCTTCGGTACAGCTTACCCTCGGTAAGCAGGAGAGCTATGTCCCTGAAGTAAAGAACAATTCACCGCAGTCAAGAGACACTCTCAAGATCGTCGAGGACGATGGTTCGGAAATCTTGATTATGAAGGCAATCAAGGACGAGGAAACAGGAGAGATGGTGGCTACGGACGTGATCGAAGCCGCTACTGTGACTGCCCGTTTCCGAAATATTGCCGAACGCCACGGAAAGGTCGATCTGGCCTTCCAGGTCATCGTACCGGAGTCTATGCGTGACAGCAAATGGCAGCTCAGGTTCTATCCTGATATGTTCATACTCGGCGACAGCATCAGACTGGATCCGGTAGTGATCACGGGAGAAGCATATAGAAAGGCCCAGCTCAGGGGATACCAGCAGTATGACCGTTTCCTTTCAAGGATCGTCAGCGACTCCACAAAGTTCATAAACATCAGGGCGTTGGAGATATTCCTCAAGAGGAATATCCCTGAAATCTATGCATTCAAGGCCGATACAGCCTGGGTCAGCGACGAGGTGTTCTATTCGGCATACGGCGTGAGCCAGCAGCAGGCTGTGGAGCATTACACCAACAAGTTTGCGAAGGGCAACAACGAGAGACGTAAGTCACGTATGGGCAAGATGTACAACAAGTACGTAAAGGCTCCTATCGTGACAGAAGGCATCAGGCTTGACACAGTTATCGTCAGTCCTGAGGGTGACTTCGTATATAACTACATCCAGACCATAAACACCCGTCCTAAGCTCCGCAGGGCGGACATCATCCTGTCAGGTGACATCTATGAGCAGGAGCAGCGCCTCTATACCATTCCTCGAAGCGAACCTCTGACATTCTATATCAGTTCGATTTCTGCATTTGTTGACAATACCGAGAGGTACCTCACAAAAGTGATCGAGCGTCGTGCATCGGCAAATACCGAGTGCCGAATCGATTTCGAGGTCGGAAGGGCGGACGTCAAGCCGGAACTTGGGGATAATGCCGTAGGAATACAGAGGATCAAGGATAATCTTGCATCATTGATCGATAACGACACATTCGACCTTGATTCCATCATAGTAAGCGCAGCGGCTTCACCTGACGGTTCATACGCATTGAATGCCTCTCTCGCTCAGAAGCGTTCAGTGTCGGTGTCGAATTACTTCGAGAAGTATATCAAGGAATATACCGACTCAGTCAAGCTCGCAGCAGGTTTCACTCTCGATCTTGAGGGTGACGGTGAGATGAAGTCGGCGTTCGAGGGACAGAAGATAACCCTGACTCCGCGCAGCATCCCGGAGAACTGGGAGGACCTCAGGATTCTTGTAGAGAATGACAAGGTGCTGAACGTGGACCAGAAGAATGCTTTCGCCGATCTTATGAATAAGGAAGAGAATCTCGACAGGAGGGAGCTCCAGATGAGAAAGGCCGATTACTTCACATATATGAAGGATGCGCTCTATCCTCAGCTCCGTACAGTGAAGTTCAACTTCTACCTCCACAGAAAGGGAATGGTGAAGGATACGGTGCATACCACCGTGATCGACAGTACTTATATGAGAGGTGTTGCCGCCCTCAAGGATATGGATTATGCAGCGGCTATAGCCCTGCTGAGTCCATACAACGACTTCAACACAGCTGTCGCATACGTAGGTCTGGACCGCAACAAGAATGCGATGAAGATCCTTTCAAAACTGGAAAGGACTCCTGAAGTCAACTATCTTCTCGCACTCCTCTACTCTCGTGAGGATGAGCCTGAAAAGGCTGTGGAGTGCTATATGAGGGCTTGCAAACAAAACAGGTCGTATGTCTATCGAGGAAATCTTGACCCTGAGATATCGGTGCTGATCAAGACGTATGGATTGAATCAGGAAGAGGAAGAGGACGATCTGTTCTACTAATACAAAAAACTCAGCAGCACTGCTATATAAGTGACGTGCCACCCCCGGCTAGGGGGTGCTTCCCGACAGGGAGGCGGGGGTCACTGGTATAGCAGTGCTGCTGAGTTTTTAGATGATGTAGATGATGACTTAAAGCGGTGACGGAAGATTTATGAATGCCAGGAGGTCGAAGAGCCAGAGGGCTGCAAAGACGAGTGCGAGGCATACGATCGAAATCAGGAGTTTCTTCCATCCTGCCATTCCCTTCTTATAAGGGTCCTTAAGCTTCATCTTAGGGAACTTCGCTACATCCGTGAGGGTCTCGCCGAACGGAATGCTGATCTTCGAAGCGGCATTGACTGCCCAGCCGTTGGCATTGAGAAGAGGAGCTATGTTCCTGCGACGGAGCTTGAGCCAGGCCATAACCATCGCAGGACCCGAGATCAGAAGCATAATTCCGGCAAAAACGATTAACAGCTGCCACCACTTGAGGGCAAAAAGTCCTTTCAGAAGGCCTGAGAGGGCTGTTCCTATCATACCGACAGCCACACCGACAGCCGCGAAGATACCTGCAACCTTGGCAATATCGAACGGAGGGGCAGCGGCCGGCTTGCCGTCCGGAGCCGCAGCAGGGAGCGTGGCTGGAGCAGCATTGATCTTAGCGTTTGCATCCGCCATCATCTTCGCATCCTTGTCTGCCGCGTTCTTGCTGATGAGGTTCTCTATCGCCTTGGCCATCCTGCGGTACGGCGACCAGAATGCCTGGGCCACGCTTATAGGATTGTCAACGACCTTGGTGATGACCGCATCCCATTCTGTTCCGGCATTGTCATAATAAACCGCATTCTTGCCTACGATAAGGTCGCCGATGCCTCCGACAGTGACGGCAGCAACGATATTGAGCTTTTCAGCCGAAGTCTTTGTAGTGCAGTCGCAATAGATAAGGAACATTCCGCTTGTTGCTGCTGACGCGTTATGCTTTGCCATATCCGTCACCTTCATACAGAAGCGGCATTCGCGCTGGTCAATGATGAGGCGGCCGGACTGGAATATAGCTGCGACAGCCTTGTCCTTGGCATAGAAGTCATTGAGAGTAACGAAGTTACGCAGAAGTCTCGCAAAGTCGCGGTATATATGAAGGAACTTGTCCACCATATCGATGTTTGCAGCTTCTTCAGCAAGGGCTGAGTCCTGGGCCACGAGAGAGAGAAGAGCCTCCTTCCTGTTCCTGGCAATGAAATCCTTGACTGCATCAAGTCCTAGAGCTTCGACTTCGGCTCCGGCCTTGGCACCCTTCCAGGCAGTATAGGCAGCGAAACGAGCTCCGATTTCCGCCCAGTCAGCCTCGGTAAGGGTCTTCTTGTCCTTGATCAGCGCCTTGACAGTCTCGAACTGAGCGGCCCAGGCAGGGTTTACAGGCTCTGAGAGGTCGATCTCGGCCTTACCGGTGACGCGTGCGATAGGATAAGCCGCGATATCATCGGTCTTTCCGGTGAGATTTTCGGAGCTTATAGCCTCGATACGGGATGTCTGGACATCAAGAGCTGCCGTGCTGTCAGGCGAGAACGCCGCGAGCCTCGAGCGCATAAAGAAGTCCTTCACCTTGGCATCCAGAGCGTTATATGCCTCTATCGCTGCATCAGTGCCGTCTCCGAAAGGAGCCTCGACCGCAGATTCCTGCCAAGCGACATAGTCAGCAAGAGCCTTGTAGAAATTCTCTATCATCTCAGCATTCACGCCCTGCACACCGCTTCTGTCTGCTACGCCACCGAAAGAGGCTACAGCAGCTGCAATCGCAGCTTTATCATCGGCATCTTCCGCTGTGGCTTCTGTTATGACTCCGTCACCGTTGAAACGGGTCTGGGCGAATATAGCTGCGCTGTCTGATGTATCCGCAAGGGAAATGACACTACCCTCTTTAGAGAGGTGTCCGAGAATCTGCTTTGCCGAATCGTGGAGTTTACGACCAGATTCGTTATCCGCAAACTGTTCTATATCAATATGATCCTTGCCTTCCAAAAGCAGATCGGCATTCTTGAGGGCACCGGTCATCCATTCTGCCGTAGCAATGATGTCGTTGACACGGATCTTCCCATCTGCGTCATTGTCGATATATGCAAGGCTTTTATCATCGATCTCGAGTCCTTTCACCGGGCAGGACAGAACAGTCCACATCTTGGGATCGAGCTCGGCAAGGTGTCTGATGTCCTCGCCTTTAGAAATGCGTACACGTGAAGCTCCTCCGATATTGTCGAACTCCCACTTGTACTTACGTTCTTTATTAATGATTGCCATATAATTGAAAGTTTTGATTTATCATAGAATCGTGCAACTTTCAAAGGTAATCATTTTTTCGAAAACTCATCCGCACAAGGGCTATATTTCATCTATACGGAGGACTCCGTCACGCGTCATCGTTATACGGAAATGATGATATTCCACATCGGAATCGTGCTGGAACTGGAACACTATATTTATGCAATATATCTTGTCCACCTGCACAGAACCTATATTTCCCTGATCATCAACCACATCGATCGGGACTTCCGGATTATCCATCTTCTGGGTGAAGCGGGTCAGATGCAGACGCATAATCTCGTTGATGCCTCGCATAGGGTAGTCCGCATTGGCTGCCAGAGCCACATCATCGATTGTCAGATGCTTGCGGTAGAGCATTATCTTCTCTTCGAAAATGAGAGACTCGTCCTCGACTGAGGCAGCGGCATCCCTGAGCTTGATGACTTCGACAGGAGCCTTTTCGGCCGAAATGAAGTCAAATCCCTCCTTGAGTTCCCCCACCCTCTGCTTTCCGATGGTGATGGTGGCCTTCTTGTCATAGTATTTGTTGCCGAGCTTGTGCGCGAAATAATATCGCATCAGGTCCTTGATCCTGTCCTTCATCATATAGCTTACCACCAGCACGATGAAGAGAGGCCAGGTGATGTTGCCGTATCTGACCTGGGTGAACCAGGCTACAGCCGTGGCGAATATCATAGCGATTCCGGCGGCTATGCTGTAATACAGCTGCTCCACGGCCACACCGTCCCTCTTCTTGTCGAGACGGATATATAACTCGCTCTCTATGAACTTCTTGAGCATTCCTCTGTGATAGACAAGCTGACGGTTGTGTTCCTCGTCGTCTGACAGAGTACCGTATTCCCTCGTCTTCTTGTACTGCTGTTCTTCCATTATAAGGGAGAGGAATCTTCCACGGATCTGCTTCAGGGTGTCCGCTCTCGGAGAAGAATCTATCTTACGGATGATACGGACGGTCTGGAGTTCAAGCACGTGGCTCATAAACTCGTCACAGAGACGGAAATAGCTTCTGGTCTTGTCGGATACCGTCGGCACATCGATTATGCGGTAGAGTTCCCTGAATCTGGAAAGAACCATCTTCGAACTGTTCACATAGTCATCCACCAGATAGCCCGCAGTATCCAGCGACTTCGTAGCACGAAGATGGGCGGCGTGGTCACGCAGAGCACTCTTGAAGATGGCCGCGAACATCTTCAGATGATACTCGTATGCATCAAAGTCCTTGGGCTGAGGTGAGTCCAGAAGCTTTTCCAATGCCTTGCGCAGAGACTGCAGGGGCAGAGAGGAGTCCTTGGCGATATCGCGAAGAAGATATGCCGGAGTTATGAGACGTACATTTGACTTTACGTCACGATAGAACTGGTTCTTGCCGTAATTCTCGGGATTGACGCCGACACTGTTGGGGACGAAGATCCACGCGTTGACCGAAAAGTCATCGCGGACTCCGTCTTCAGTGCAGTTGAAGCCGAATTTGAACTCTACGGAAAAGTTATCGTGTTTCTTTGCCTGTATCGATATCATATCAGAATAGACCGTGCGTTGGTTAATAAAGCCCCAAAGGGGCCGGCCCGGGCAGGGCCGAAATCCCCCTGACAGGGGGAGCAGGGGGTTAAAATATATTCCAGGGCTAGAATAGTCCTGGCGTATAGCCCAGCCAGTGGAGGACGGTCTCACCCCAGATCAGGATCATAACCCAGGCGATGAGCATCATAGTGATACCGAACTTGAAGGTGTCGCTCCAGCTGTAATGGTTGGTGGTATATAGAAGTGCGGCCGGTTTGCTGTTGAACGGCAGCACATAAACGTGTTCGATCAGAAGTGCCACAGGGAACGAGAGGCTGAGCGGCGGAAGGCCGAACTGCTGCTCGACTCCTATGGCGATAGGCAGGAATACAAGTGCCCTCATATTCTTCGACTGGAAGATCAGCGCGCTGAAAAGCATAAGCCCGGTAAGCAGGACATACAGGACTATGAATGGGGTCTGCGCAGTAATGCCGAGAGCATCCATTCCGGCGCCTACCATCATTGCAGGAAGGTCGGTGGCATTAAGGCCGGAGCCGATGACATACGCACCTGCAGAGAATATCATAAGATGCCAAGGGATATCCACATCGTTCCATTTCACCACGCCGATACCCGGCATCAAGGCGATGATGGCACCTATGAGGACCACGACTTCTGCAGAAACTCCGTGCCAGCTCTCGGTGACCCACATCACGAGTACGCCGACAAAGATGGCGATTGACTTGAATTCCTCTTTTGTCATCTTTCCCATAGCGTCAAGTTCCTGGCGCAGGCGCTGCATTCCACCCTCGATCTGAGGCTTCTTTTCCTCCGGCTTGAGAGGGAATATGACTTTCACTCCTATGAACCAGCCGATTACAAGCAGGATCATCGCAAGAGGGAAAGCTGCAGCAAGCCAATCCGAATAAATCATTGACACTGAGCTATATGCACCTGTAAGAAGTGAGACTGCAAGCAGGTTTGCACCGGAGCCGGTCATAAAGGCGCTGGCACCGATGTTTATCTGAAACAGGTTCTGGAGCACAAGGTTGCGTCCGAAATTGTTTCTGTTGCCCTGGCTTGCTCCGAAGATCGCAGCCACCACCATAAATATAGGCAGAAGGATGGTTGCCTTTACGGTTGTAGCCGAGATGAACATAGACAGGACGACGTTGATGACAAGGAAGCTGAAGAATATACCGCTCGCGCTCTTTCCGAACTTGAGCACGAACCACAGGGCAAATCTTTTGGCCGCCTGAGTCTTGACAAGCATACTGGCCAGAACGAAAGAAAGGATATTGAGCCACATCACCGGATGTCCGAGTTGGGCGAATGCATCTTTCTGCGTGGTTACTCCACACAGGATCACGGCCATAATCACCATCAGTGACGTCAGATAGCTCTGAACAGCCTCACTGATCCAAAGGACGATGGACGCACAGAAGATTGCAAGCATCGCATAGCAGGCCCTTATGAAGGCCGCTTCACCGATGACATCAAGCCTTGCCTGCGCCTTTGCCGACAATCCCGAGAAGTCAAGATTATCGAAAAGAGGTATGTCTATCACCCAATATATCAATATGAATACAAGGGCGGCTATAGGTCCTCCCAGACGTGCCATCCACTTCTCGAAGCCGGATTTTTCCATCTTCGGAAGCTTCTCGACCTTATAGTTGTTCATATCCAGCGGGTCGAAGACCTGCTCCTGTTCCAGTTCAGTATTCTTGTCGGTCATAGTTTCTGTCTGTTTAAAGATCCCCGGTCAAGCCGGGGATGACTGTTGCGTCATTGCCGGCTTGATCGGCAATCTCAAAAGATTATTTCGCCCAATTCTTATATGGGTTCTTCATAAGCATAGAGTTGTAGTACTTGACGTCTCCGGTAACCTCCTCACCGAGCCACTCTGGCTTTGCAAAAGCCTCGTCCTCAGAAGAAAGTTCGACCTCAGCTACTGTAAGGCCTTCGTTGTCACCGTAGAACTCGTCCACCTCGTATGTGTGCTCGCCGGCCTCAACGAGATAGCGTGTCTTGTCGATCACGCCTGGCTCACAGATCTTGAGGAGTTCCTGTACCTCTGCTACAGGGATTTCCTTTTCCCACTCGAAACGGCTTGCTCCGCTCTCCGAGCCGATGCCCTTGATGGTGATGAATCCTTTCTCACCCTTTACGCGTACGCGTACGGTGCGCTCAGGAACTGAGCTGAGGTAGCCCTGAGTGATGCGGGTAGCCTTCTTTGCAAACGGCTTGAAGTCGCCTGCAACCAAGAATTTTCTTTCGATTTCCTGTGCCATAATACTATTCGTTTGCAAGTGGTTTGTCCGACATTCCGATAACACGCTTGATGGCCTGGAGATAGTTGATGTTCTCTACTCCCTCGAGACCGCAGTCGGCGATAGTCTTCTTTATATCCTCGATCTCTGTTGACTCAGAGTTGATGGTAACGACCTTTGCTCCGTTGATGAGCACGTTGCCCACCTCGCAGATGGTGTCATTCACCATATAGCCGAAGCGCTGCTTGTGAACGCGTACGGCAGCAAGGTCAGGATTAGCCTTCACCATAGCGATGAACTCGTCGTATGTATATTCATCCTTGTCAAGAGCCGGCATCTCCACCATAAATGCAGGGAAGACCTCGTTCTCGAGCACTGCGCGTGAGATAGGGAACTCGCCCTTCATAAGAGGATTCCACTGCTCGAGACCGTCAATAGTCTGGACGTATGTCTTGATGTCCATCTTACCGTTGCGGATCTTGGTGTTGTTAATGTCGTTCTTGCGTGAGATGATGTAGATCTCGTCGCTTTCACGCTCCCATACCTTTTCTGGAACAGGTACGGAAAGACGTGCCATTCTCTTGTGTGCCTCGCAGAAGCACTGTCCGAAAGAGCGGAACTCAAAGCGTGGCTTTGAGATTTCTCCGATTTTCAATTCTGCCATAGTCTAATATGATTTCAATTAATTATTTATGCTCAATATCACCTGTCTTTTCACCGTTTGCGGCACCTGGAGTCGGCACTGCGTATGCCCACTCGCCTTCTCCGTTCGGAACTCTTGAGAATGAAGCCTCCTTGTTCTCAGGAAGGCCGGCCTCCATAAACGGATCCTCATCCTCGCCACGTACGAACTTGTCAACCACATTGCCGTCAGCATCCACAAGTTCGAACTTCACGCCCTTCTTTGCTGAAAGACCTGCATTGAAGCCGAGTGCAGGATCTGTCTGGTCAGCCTCAAGCACGAGATATTCTCCGGCAGCAAGCTTTGCACCTGCAGGAGCTGTCCAGCATACATTGTACTTACCGGCAACATCTGTTGCGTCTGCAGCATACTTTCTGATTGTCCAGCCTTCGAGAGAGCCTTCGCCTTCACCTGCGTTGAAGAGCTCGATGAATTTCTGAGGACCGTCAGGAATCTTGTTTCCGCAAAGCTCGTTGAGGACAACCTTCGGTTCCTTTACCGGCTCAGGCTTCTCACCGCTGCCAGGAATGTCATAATCGATTGTTGCACCCTCACCATTGTTCGCTGCACCTGGAGTAGGGTTAGGAGTGATCATAAACGAACCTGTTCCGTCAGGAATACGGCTCCAGGAACCCTTGTTGTTGTCAAGTCCCTGATCTCCCCAGGCGCTACCCTTCTCACCACGCTGGAATGTGTCGAGCTTCTTTCCGTCAGGAGCATAAAGCTCTACGATAACGCTCTTCTTTGCTGAGAATCCTGAGCTGAATCCGTCAGGAGTAGTTCCCTTTGCGCCTACGATAGCGAAGAAGCCCTTTGCAGGAATCTTCTGACCCTTAGCACCTGTCCAGGCAAGTTCCTCGTCCTTGTTGATGAATACGCCTGCAAGGTCGATCTCCTGGCTTCCAGTGTTGTAGAGTTCCCAATATTTCTCATTGTCCTCGCCTGCTCCGCAGAGCTCGTTGAGAACGAGCTTGCTGTAGTCATATACGATTTCAGGCTCCTTTTCAGGAACGAGTGCATCAGGATTCTGCTCATCCTTTACGCAGGCAGTCATTGCTGCGAATGCAGCTAAAGCAAAAAATATCTTTTTCATTTCTGTTCTTTGTAATTTGGTTATAGATCCCTCGACAAGCTCGGGATGACATTGTAAATATTCTAAAATGTATTATAATATTCCGGAATGACATCATTAGAACGCAACCTGGAAACGGAGTGCAAGCATCTGATAGTCAACACCGCCCTTTCCTGTAGGAGCCACCACCTTGTTCGGATCCTTGGTCGGCTTGCCGTTGAGGTCATAGCCGACATAGCTCTTGCCCTTTGCGTTTGCATAACGGTCGTTGTTGTTGTACTGCCAGTTGAGAACGATCTTTACGTTCTTGTTAGGATAATAGTTGAGACCGATTGTGTAAGCCTCGCCGCTACCACCGAAGATATTCGTATCTGCCACCTTATGAGAGAAAAGCTTGCCGGTGTTGAAGTCAGCATACTCATAACGGAAAGCAACTTCGAGGTTGCCCCACTTGTGCTCTGATGTAGTACGGGTATATTTTGCACCGTCAGCATCATAGTTCTGTGTACCGCCGAAGAGAAGCCAGCTTGCCTGCGCATACCAGCCCTCAGCCCACTGTGTAGGAAGCGGATTCACAGTCTGGTCAAGATACATACCGCGAGCGATGTATGCAGTCTCGTAACGGAGCTGCTTCCAGTGACCTGCGAGCTCGACAGTCCAAGCGAGTTCGTGATCGAGACCCTTTACGTCGTCTGTATCAAGATACTTCTTGCGGTTGATGCTTGTTGAGTTACGTGAGCTGTAGCGGCCTACGAAGTAACCGTCTGTGCTTGAAAGCTTTGGCTCGCGATACGAAACTGCACCACCAATGTGGAGTGATGAAGTGGATGACTTGTAGAGAGGACGGAAAACGAGCTTTCCTGTGTATGAAAGTCCTTCGTTGTAACCATAGTCCTTGTTACCGTCTTCCATATATGTCTGCTCCTCAGAGCTGCTGAGCTCAGGTCCGAATACACCTGCAGAAGCCCAGAACCACTTGTTCGAGTATCTTGCATTGATACCGAGGTGGCGGGAAGGGGCAAGGTAAGTCACCATTGCGCGTTCCATAAACATCAGATAACGTGAAGTGGTGTTTCTCTGGATAGAGAAGTTCTCCTTGAAGTTACCTGCCTTGATTTCGAGGCCTTCAACGCCTGTGAACGCCAAGTATGCATCCTTGAGCTCAGGTGTACCGCTTGTCCAGTCTGTATCGAGCTCACCATACCAGTTCTTGTCGAGCTGAGCCTTTATGGCGAAACGGGTACGGCGGAGGTTCATACCGTTACCGATATGGCTGGTGTTTGACTTGCCGTCGATTTCCTTTGCACAGAAGTCAGGAGCGCCGAAGTAAACGGCTGCATCTGCCTGCACACGTACGTCAAACCACATCTTGTAGTTTGCATCCTTATTCTGGAACACAAGGATACCATCCTGCATCTTTGCTTCTACAGGAACAGATTCCACCTTCTGTCCGTACTGGTTCACATCAGCTTCCTGAGCGAACGCCGCTGTCGCAAAAAGTGCGAAAAGCGAAACTAGAAATACCTTTTTCATTTTCTTTAAGGTTTAATTGTTAATGTTTGATTATATGGATTTTATATAATTTACAAGATTGTCTCCCTTGGCCAGACCAAGTTTCTGGCGTAGCCGGTAGCGGCTTATCTCGACGCTCTTTGGGGTTATGTTCATCAATGTCGCTATATATTTGGAGGAGAATCCCAGACGCAGCAGGGTGGCCAGACGCCTGTCCTGTGGCGTAAGCTGAGGAAAATTCTCAGACAACTTGGCATTGAAATCTTCGTGGAGGGACTCGGCCTGGGCATAGAAATACTGCGAGTCAACGTCACGGTCGTACGAAAGACGCTGCTTCAGCGAGGCGCTCAGCTCGGAAACAAGCCTGTCGCGTTCGCGGTCATCCTTTGCAGACGAGAGCTTTTTCACGATATCATTCAAGGATTCCAGATATTCCCTTTGCTCCACAATGCTCAGGGCGACATTCATCACTTCCTGTTTCTTCATCTCTACGGAATTATGAAGCGCCTGATTCTCAGAGAGAATGACCTTGAGTTCCATATCATTGAGAGCCCTGCTGTGCTCGTATATCTGCTGTTGCTGCACATAGACCAGGCGATCCGTAGCGGCCTTCTGAGCACGCTGCCCGCGGACATAGCCTGCAAAGATGAGGGCTACAAGAATCAGCATCGCCGCGCCGATCACCACGAAATCCACCAGATGGTCGGCCGTCTCTCCCCCGATGATGTGGAAGATGATATAGGTAAGTACAAAGGAGCAGAACGGAACTGCAATGAAAGCCACAGATTCCTTGACATATTCCAAATTCCCGACAAGACGTGTCTTCTGAGCGGTCTCTGCTCCCGCAATAGCGGCGATCACAAGGGATGATACGGGCAGGGGCACAGGGGCAAGGCCGATCAAAGAGGTTGCGGACTTGAATGAAAAGAACATCATAACGACCGCTACAGAAAGTCCCACAGAGACTACCGCATATATGGAAAAATCTGCGAAAGGACCGTATGGTTCGTCATTCTGTCCCTTGTCGATGCGGAGCGACAGAAGCATTACTATGCCAACCACCACGAGCACAGCGGCCAGGATTGTCTTCTCATCTGCAATCATCGACGAAACGCCGAAGAGAAGACCTCCCCAGTTCAGTCCCAAGGCATAGACAGTAAGGACAATGCTGAATATCACTGCCAGCCTCATATAGTATGACATCGTTATCAGATGGACCTTCACCTTCGAAAAGACCGCACGGAAGAATGCCCTGATCGCAGATGAAAGCACAAAAGTCATCAGCGGAGCCGCAATGAAAGAGAGGAGAAGACTCCACTGAGGGTCATATTCACCGCCTGAAATGACACTACAGGCGCCAAGGGCCCCAAGAACTGCATATATTGCCGATCCTCTTATCCTGAAAGACTTGAGGACCATAAGCACTATCATAGACGACAGGATGATGACTATGATGGTTCTGGCGTCAAGAGCTCCTGGCAGGCAGGCCTGGACGGACTCGGTGACATCACATCTGCGGCTTTTCCACAAGGCAGACAACAGACAGATGAACACCACCGAATTGAAACACCTGCGGGTCATAGCGCAAGTCGGGGTATAGACACCGAAAAGGATGTCATACTCGTTGGCAAAGAACCAGGAGGCAGCCACTGACAGGAACAATATGAGGCAGAGGAATTCCATTCTAAAGGGTTCTTCTTATAGCCATAACCGCCAGCTGATCCGCAACATTTTCAGCAGCCTTGGAAAGATTTTCAATATGAAGGGCGAAATATCTCAGATGGAATTTCTCACTGAGCTTCAGGGAAGGCATATTATGGAACACAGTCCTTTTGATTGTCTGTGAATACTTTACTGCTTCCTTTTCATAGAAATAAGCACGGCTGATCTTGTCCGGGATGGTTTCGGGTGACTTGAAATATGCCTTTGCAGCGGGCACGACAGCCTCGACGGCAAGGGTCGAGAATTCGGTAAGCTTCATAAACTCCGGATTGAGTTCCTTCGGGATGAAAGGAGTCTCGATCTCGAACTGGAAGAGGCTGTCGTTCAGGATGTCCATAATGTTACGTGTCTTTTCGAAAAGACGCATTATATCACCTCTGGAACGCACCAGGGCTGTCTGGGTATAGAGGGCATTCTCGATCTCTCTGCGGAGCACATCGGTCTCGCTCTCCAGCACGGACATCTTCTGGAGATTGGCATTGAAATCATCTGCATTGGAATAGAGATAATTCCTGACTCCATCCTTGAACACCAGAACGGACTGATCCATCAGATCAAAGTACCGGTCTATATCCTCTATGAGCTTGTCTGCCTTTCTTTTCCCGAACATATCACCTTAATATTTAGAAACTGATAACAAAGATAACATTTTTAGCATTGTAGAGGAACATAGCGAAATAGCCGGGGGTGCTCAAGAAGTCGGAGCACCACTCTCCATACAATTGATTTACAAAATATTACATACTAAAAACGTCTCTTTGAAAAAATATTTCCAAAGAGACGTTGTAGAGTTTTTGTAGAGGATATGTCGAGTTATTCATCTATGTTTTCGAGGGTGATTTCAAGGTCACCGGCATCCTCGACCCTATAGATTCCGGAGCTGGGGACATACGACCCGTTATCCGCTCCGTCAATATCAAGACACTCTATCATAAGGCAGTCGGGTTCCCTGAAGGAGGTGAGATATTCTTCCACTTTGCCATCCTGACCAGTGTATGCATTTACAGGCTCATCGATCGGTACCAATCCCTGGACAGTATTGTCTCCTGCCGAAGGACGGTATCCCATTGTCATCCTCACCTGAATACCTTTTATAGGCGCACCGTTATCAGCGTCAACGACTGTGCAGGACACCTTGGTGCTGAATTGCTCGTATGGGACACCATAGCAGGCTGTCACCAATGTACCGCATCCGATAACCGCAAGCAGGCGGGAAAAATATTTCAGGATAAAGTCTTTCATAGCATCTGTTATTTATTTTCCGATATAAAGATGCTTATTTCCGTAAATATGTTGCAGAGGTTGACGGATTTTTCGCATATTTTTTTTAAGTTTGCAGAACTATGAAAACGAATGTCGAGAAATATACACCTCCAAAAGCAGACGTAATCGTCCTGATCTCAGAGGAATGCGTACTGGCAGGCAGTGGTCTGGGAGGCAATGAAGAGCTTCTTGAAGACCCTGACGACTATATTGATTTTTTCGAATAAACCGATTATTATGAGAAGCTTCCCCTTTCACCTGATAGCTCTAGCAGCTGCCCTCCTTTCTGCATCTTGTTCACAGATAATTGAAGATGTCAAGCCTGAAGGAGCCGGAACTGTCATAGCTACAATCGGTCAGGAGACACGTACATCCATAGGAGAAGAGGAGGACGGAGCCCGTAAGGTGCTGTGGTCGGAAGGTGACAGGATAATCTTGTCAGCAGGTACAGCCAGCAATCTCAAAGCGATCTATAAAGCCGCTGATTACGGCAGTGCCACTGCGGCTTTCACTCCCGAGGACGCATCTAAGACTGTGGATTTCTCTGCAGGCATCATAGCCGGCTATCCTGTCGAAGAAATGTACATCGGAAAGCCTGACGGGAACACCGAGCTATATTTCACCATTCCAAGCGAGCAGCATTATGTCAGCGGTTCGTTTGATGAAGGAGCGATGCCTATGATCAGCGATGTGGCATACGAGCCGGTCTTGAATTTCTACAATGCTGCAGGAGTACTCAGACTCAACCTATCCTCAGAATCCTCAGCAATCAGCATAGCAAGCATCACCATAACCACATCCGAATATATATCCGGAGAATGCGGATACATTCCTAATTCAAAGAAGATATTCTTCGATGATTCAATGATCTGCAGCAATCAGGTCTCCCTGATATGTGACGGCGGTGTCAAGATATCCTCAAGCCCGGTCCCATTCTATATAGTGGTGCCGCATCAGACGTATTCAGATATGTCTATATGCGTTACGACTACCGACGGGAAACAGCAGACCTTCCGTATGAAAAGCGGGAAGGAGATAAGCGTCAAGCGCTCGACAATCACCACGATCCCTCTCTTGCTGAATCAGATAGATGACGCGCAGGACCCGAAATTCACGATCAAGATAGAGAGCGTAACATTTGAGAACATCAGGGTATCGATAGAGATCAAGAACACACAGTCCTATTTCTGCGGCCTGCAGACAAAGGAGTCTTTCTTGAGAGATCTTGATTCAGGCTATCTGTTAGAGAGTCTTCCTTATACGAACCCGTACACAACCCCATTAAGCTATACTGGAAACATAACATCATTCCAGGAGGCATTGGGAGACGTACTGATCGAAGCCGGTCAGAGTTATGTGATCTGGTTCGTACCGTACGACAAGAACGGAGAATACACCGAGGAAGACCTGAAGTATGTCGAGACAATGACAAAGGGATTCACTTCCGGGGGCAGCGTCAAGGTATCTTACAGCGACCTTGTCATCGATATGACGAGCATTTCAATGACGGTCTCTGCTTCAGGATCCTCATACATCTACTGCCAGCTTCTGCCGGACGAAGTCCTGCTCAATTATCCGGAAGAAAAGGATAAGATCAATATGCTGCTGACGCCTGGAAGCGGAAGCACAGTCTTTGACAAATATCAGGATATCCTCATAAGGAAACAGCTTCGTCCAGGTGCACGTATGACGCTGATTGCAGTCGCAATCGACAGAAACGGCAAATACGGCCCACTTCTGACAGAACATTTCGAGACCGACCACATCCCATACAACGACCTTGAAGTCAGCATCGACAAAGATCTGGCAGCGTTCAGGAACACATCTACAATCAATTGGAGTTCAACGGGTGGAGACGTCGTACAATACCGCTACATTTTAAAGGAGACTGGAAGCCACCTATGGCAGAATGTGTTCGAGCAATCTGTAGAGATGGCACAGGAAACAATGTATCTGAGCCCGGGCCTGTATTATATAACCTCACTGGAAGGCACATCCGCAAAGATCAGCAATCTTACCGAGGGCACCGAATATATAATGATAGTTGTGGCCGTTGACGCAGATGGCAACATATCGGTTGCAGACAGCTGGACATTCACCTACTGATACACCCATACAACAAACGTGATATTTCATCCTGATATTTCCTTGATATCGGGATGCTTTCAAATCCGTCCTGATTCAGTTCCGCAACGATGAGTCCGGAACTGTCCCTGTGCACTATCTTGATGAATGAAGGATTGATGAAATAGGACCTGTGGCAGCGCCAAAGGCGTCGTACTCAGCCACAGGAACCTTACATCCAATGTCATCACCTGCTACCACTCGTGCAAGAGGACGGAGAAGGACGTTTCTTCATCAAGGGACGTAACAGCAATATGATCCTCGGGCCTTCGGGAGAGAATATATATCCGGAAGAAATCGAGAACGTCCTCAACAATGTGGAAGGCGTAAGTGAATCGATAGTTGTTGAGCGCGGAGGACGTCTCGTGGCCCTTGTCCAGCCGATGGAAAACTATATAGAATGGGACAAGGACAGCGAGGACAAGATCTATGAAAAGATCGATACCCATAAGATCCGCAGATTCAGATATAAAGAATCGGCTCCTACCATTGAAGAGAGTATGAAGAAATAACCCTCCGGGATTTGCTCACTACGTTCGCACATCCCTCCCCGCCTGCGGCGGGGCGTAGCAAATGAGGCATCTTTATTTGGAACGTGCAAGTTAATTCGAGAGAATCAGACGCCTGCTTGGAAATCTTCATACAATGCTACCGCACCGAGATGCCAAGCCTTTGTGGACTCCTTTTCTAATCTCG
>SUYP01000005.1 GCA_015060395.1 Bacteroidales bacterium | reverse complement strand
CCTTAGCGATAGGAGCAAGACAGTTAGTTGTGCAAGATGCGTTAGAGATGATGTCCTGACCAGCGTAAGTCTCGTGGTTAACACCGTAAACGAACATTGGAGTAGCGTCCTTTGAAGGAGCAGACATAATAACCTTCTTTGCACCAGCCTGGATGTGCTTGCGAGCCTTCTCATCCTCAAGGAAGAGACCAGTTGACTCAACAACTACATCAGCACCAACCTCATCCCACTTAAGGTTAGCTGGATCCATCTCAGCTGTGAGGCGGATCTTGTTACCGTTTACTACGAGAGCACCCTCTTCAACAGCAACCTCACCCTTGAACTGACCGTGAACAGAGTCATACTTGAGCATATAAGCAAGATACTCTGGCTCGAGGAGGTCATTGATACCTACGATCTGAATGTCGTCTGCGAAGTTCTCAACAGCCGCACGGAAAACCATACGACCGATACGGCCGAAACCGTTAATACCTACTTTAATCATTGTCTTAAATAAATTTATATAAAGTTAAACTTTAAATAGCCTTTGATATATGCGTACTCATTTCCACAAAATCGATGCAAATTTAGAAAAATTTATGAATATAATGCTATCTTTGTATTAAAATTAACACAAGAAATAATGCGCATTCTTATAACCAACGACGACGGATATCAAGCCAAAGGCATAAAGGAACTGGCTGATATAATGAAGGAATTCGGAGAGGTGACTGTAATAGCCCCCAAACATCATCAGTCAGGTATGTCTATGGCCGTTTCCATAGGCTTCAAGCAGATAGCACACAAGGATTTCGGAAACGGGTGGCATTACGTTGATGCGACTCCCGCAAGCTGCGTCAAATTCGGATTGAACACAATGTTCCTTGACAACTTCCCTGATGTCGTCGTATCAGGAATCAACCACGGCTCCAATGCAGCTACAGCATCGTGCTATTCAGGCACATTGGGAGCTGCCGAGGAAGCTGCACTGAACGGCATCCCTGCCATTGGAGTTTCACTCGACACACTTGATCCGAACGCTGATTTCAGCGGTATAAAGAAATACTTCGGAGAGATCTTCCAGACCCTGATGAAGGATTATCCTTCCAGATACGGCGTATTCTACAATGTCAACTTCCCGGACATTCCGGCAGAAGAGATCAAGGGCATTAAGGTCGGCTGCCAGGGCAAGGGAAGATGGATAAGGGAATTCAAGGAATGGGATCTCGAGCATTACGCAAAATATGGAATAACTCCGGAAATGCTCGGACAGAGTTCGGATCCCGTTCTCGAGGAAGGTGAAGACCTTTATATGATGGTAGGCGACTTCCTTGATGACCCTAGCAACAGGTCTGATGCTGACCACCTCCTGATTAGCGACGGATATGTCAGCATCGTAGCTCACAATGTCGATACCACGGATTACGAAGAATGCGAAAGACTCAGAAAGAACTTCTGAGCCAGACATACGGATAAATGAGATACTATATCATAGCCGGTGAAGCTTCCGGCGACCTTCACGGTTCAAATCTTATGAAAGGCATATATGCCGAAGATCCTCAAGCGGAAATCCGCTTCTGGGGTGGTGACCTGATGGAATCGGTCTGGGCTGAATCAGAACCTGTCAGTCCTGCAGCCGGAGGGGAGGATGGTTTCACTGACCGTGCTACCCCCCTGGCCGCAGGGACAGGCGAGTGGTTGGGAAACAGTCCGGTGGACTGTTTCAACGAGCCGGCCCGCTCCGCAGGAGTGGGAGGGGTCGTCAGTGAAACCGTCTTCCCCTCCGGTATGGTACGGCATTACAAGGATGGAGCTATAATCGGCTTCGTTGAAGTCTTTGTCAAGGCACGTATGCTCCTCGGGAATGTATCATTCTGCAAGAAGGACATACTTCAGTGGAAGCCCGACGTGGTGATACTCATCGATTACCCGGGCTTCAACTTCAAGATAGCCGAATTCGCGCACAAAGCAGGATTCAAGGTATTCTATTATATAGCTCCGAAGGTATGGGCATCCCGCGAAGGACGCATCAAGAAGCTGAAGGCCTACGTGGACAAGCTTTTCATCGTATTCCCGTTTGAAATACCGTACTTCACAAAAAAAGGGATACCTTTCATATATAAAGGCAATCCTCTGATCGACGCCATCGACGGCTCACGTGCAATGAACGAGACCAGGGAAGACTTCATCCAGCGCAACAATCTGAGTGACAGACCGGTAATAGCGATGCTGGCTGGATCGCGAAAAGGAGAGATAAGCACAATGATGCCGGTGCTGACAGAGTTTGCGGCAAAGATGAGGGAACTTCCTCAATATGCGGATTATCAATTCATAATCGGAGGAGCTCCGGCACGAACAATGAGCGACTATGAGCCTTGGCTGACCGAAAATAACAGGAAATATATAAAGGTGCTGTTCGGTGAGACGCAGTCAATAATCCGCCACGCAGAAGCGGCAGTGGTAAATTCCGGTACTGCATCATTGGAGACTGTGCTTTTCAACACTCCGCAGGTGGTAGGATATATAGGCAATCCCCTCACATACCAGATCGCCAAAAGGATCGTCAAACTGAAATATATAAGCCTTGGCAATCTCATCATAGACAAAGGTGCATTCAGGGAATTCATCCAGGACGACTGCAATCCGGACAAGATCCTTGCAGAAGTCAGATCTTTGATCGAGAACGAAGATTACAGGAACCGTATGCTCAACGACTATGCGGATATCCGCAAAGCCCTCGGCGGCTCAGGAGCCTCGGCAGCTGTCGCCGGAGCAATGATTGAAGAGCTGAAGAAAAGCCGTGTCTGACCCTGACACGGCTATTTTCCTGCTATTTCTTCCTCAATGTAATTTCCAGATATTCAGCATTATAGTCGCCATTATCCCACTTCCCATCACCGGGACCAGTCTGAATCATCTGCACTGTATGTATTCTTTCTTCAAACTCTCCACCATTATCTTGTCCGTCAGTATCTACAAAGCGGAGTGTAAGCTCATTCAGCTCGAATCCTGTCATTTCTCCAGTCAGATGGAAAGAGCCGTCAGCAGCAGTTCTCACTGATTCATAATGATTTGCAGCAGTGACTTCAATATTTTCTATAGGAGCCGATTCAGAATCCACAACCCTGCCTCTTACTGAAAACTCAACGATAGGGACACCGTATTCGGCAGGCTGATCAGCCTCAAGCTCGACAAGGACTCCATCAGCAACATATATGCCGGTAAACCAAGCACCATCTCCATTTTCCGCCTTCACAAGATCCACCTCGATCTCCTTTGGAAAATACCAGCCGTTATGCTCCTCATCAATATCTTCAAATTGCAGCTTGATGTTTTCCGAAGGATAGCCATTTCCTTCTACTACAAATTCGCCATTGTCAGTGGTCAAAGTAGTCTGAGGGCCATTTGACAAATTACGGTATCCGACCTGGATACCTTCAATCGGTTCACCGGTACGTGAGTCAGCTACCTTGCCGCTCACACGATATTCCATTGTCGGTGTACCATACATAGCGAAAATATCGTCCGGTATAGGAGAACCATACATCACAGCACAGGAATCAAAGGCAGAAATCCCAAGCAGTGCAAGTGCCCAACGGCAGAAACGTAACATCAGATTTTTCATAACATACTATTTATCAAGTCGTTTAAGATGACATAATATCAGATTTCCGTCCGCATCACGAAGATGCATTCCATTTCCTTGGCAATAACGGAAATATTTGCAGTCGGCACACTCCCCTGTCTTCATCCAGGAACGGTCACGATAAGGCTGGTAACGGTTTTCCCATACATCGACAAAATCATCCTTGTAGATATTTCCCTGAGCAAGGTCACTGCGGATGCTCGCACAGGCAGAAATAGATCCGTCGATCATTACTGAACTGATGCTGAGTCCGGCCTGACAAGTGAAAAGATGGTCACGCACAAATCCCTCATACTCGCCCAGGAAACCTTCACAGCCATAACTTGCCATTATACGTCCTTCCTGACGAGTCTTCTTTATGAATTCCATCAGTCCGCAGAAACGCTCGTTACTCAGCTGAAGGTCAGGATCCTGAGCTGCTCTTCCAACTGGGAATACAGTAAAAAGACGCCAGGACTTCAGGCCGAGGGCAATGAGATATTCCTTGAAGTCAGCAAGTTTTTCATAATTCCTGTTATTGACGCAGGTCACGACATCAAACTTGATGGAAGGCTCATTTGCTAGAATCCGGATAGCCTCAGATGCATTTCTGAAACTGCCTTGAACGCCCCTCATCCATTCGTGGTCATCCTGAAATCCGTCCAGACTTATGGTGGCCGAATGCAGACCGGCACGAAGCAGGCCGTCAATCTTCTTCGGTGTCATCAGAAGGCCGTTGGAAACTATTCCCCAAGGGAATTCCATATCATAGATCGCCCTTCCGCACTGTTCGATATCCTTTCTCATCAAAGGTTCGCCGCCAGTGACGATCACCATTATCTTATGCGAATCATATTGTTCCTTTATCCTTCTGAGGACCTTGGCGAAATCTTCGAAAGGCATATCCGGATGGAGGGCAGACACCTTACAGTCACTTCCGCAATGGCGGCATTTCATATTGCATCTGAGGGTACACTCCCAGAAAAGCTGCCTCAAAGGATGCTTCTCTTCATTATCCTTTATAAGCTGACGCTGAAGTTCCAGCGCAATCTTCTGCTTGATGGAAAGTCCTGACATATCTATTTTTCTTTATTTCTTTATCATTGTCACATCAGCACCGGATTCAAAAGCACCGCGATACCAGCCGCTCCCTTCCTCAACCTGGATAACCGGAACTTCAATCTCAACTTTCTGGAATTCCCCACCGTTTTCCGCGCCATCAACATCCTCAAATTCCAGTTTCAGTTTGTCCATATATGCAAATCTCTCCGTTACAAAGCCTGGCTTTGTGATATATTCACCCTTGTGATCTGTCCATAAGGTATCTGTCAGCGGAGCACCGGAATAGTTGGTATTGAGATAATCAGCACTGATGACTACCCTGACTCCCTGTATTCCCTTACCATCTTCATCCGAGACACATCCTTTTGCCTCAAAATCCGCATACGGACAGCCATACATATCCTGGGCACAGGACTCAACCAGCGCAAAACCCAGTAAAGGAAGCAGAAATCTGGATACTTTTACAATAATATTCCACATAAGAAGTTCGTTTGAATACAATGATGCCTTAATAACGCAATATGTTGCAGAATACTTCCAAAAAATCAATAATTTCTTTCGCCGAATATCATCGAACCAATTCTGACCATTGTGGAACCATATTCAACTGCTATCGGATAATCATCCGACATCCCGATGGAAAGTTCGGTAAAATCTGAAACGAGACCGGGATATACCTCTCTGATACTGTCGGCCAAGGCCTTTATTCTTGAAAAATCCGACCTGACGACAGCCTCATCATCCGTGAATGTCGCCATTCCCATAATCCCTCTGAAACGGATATGCTCATATCCGTCAGCCGTGGAAAGCACATTCATCAGCTCATCAGGATCAAATCCCTGCTTGGTCTGTTCTGATGTCACGTGAGGTTCAAGGAGTACTTCTATGACCTTGGCATTGGCTTCTCCCCATTTATCGATTGCCTCCAGCAGATGCAATGAGTCAACCGACTGAACCAATGAGACATACGGCAGCACCATCTTCAGTTTATTTGTCTGGAGATGACCGATGAAATGCCACTCTATATCGGACATATAGTCCGGTTCACCCCTTTCAGCACGGATCTCATCAAGCCTTCTTACCTTAGCGAGCAATTCCTGAGGACGACTCTCGGCAAATATCCTCTGCCCGGCCAGATATGCCTCCTCGATGGCTTCGAACGGATGGAATTTGGAAACTGCCACCAACTTTACAGTTGCTGGCAGTTCCGATTTCAATTTATTTATTGTTTCTTTGATCATAATACAGATCCTTCACTTCGTTCAGGATGACAGTTCATTATTTGTGTCTCTGCTGTTTCTGCATCTGCTCCTGCATCTTCTGAGCCTCCTCAAGCCTCTGCTGCCATTTAGACTTCTTCTTTGGCTGATTTGCTCTCAGCATCATATCGGCACGGACCTTTTCCTCAGTAACGACGAACTTGCGGATATACCAGGTCATACCCATTGTGATGATGTTTGAAAGAAGGTAGTAGTAGCTGAGCGCTGCCGAAAGATTGTTACAGATGAAGAACATCATTATAGGCATAAGCCATACGCTCATAAACTTCATTCCAGCCATATTCGGATCGTCCGACATCTGAGATGAAGTCATCTTGGAGTATATGAACATTGTGATCGCCATCAGAAGTGCGAACAATGAAAGGTGGTCGCCGAGAAGCGGAATATTGAATCCGAAATCCACTATCGAATCGTATGCACTCAGGTCATCCGCCCAAAGGAACTTCTGCTGACGAAGTTCGATGGATGCCGGGAAGAAACGGAACATAGCGAAGAGGATAGGCATCTGCAGAAGCATAGGCAGACAGCCTCCCATAGGACTGATGCCGGCCTTCTGGTACAGATCCATCATAGCCTGCTGCTTCTTCATCGCATCCTTCTCGTTAGGATACTTCGCATTGAGCTTGTCAACCTCTGGCTTGATCACCTGCATCTTCGCCGAAGACTTGTACGACTTGATTGTAAGCGGAGATATCAGAAGCTTGATGAAGATGGTCATAAGCAGGATGACCAGACCGTAATTGCTTATGAATCTTCCGAGGAAGTCAAAGCAAGGGATGATCACAAGACGGCTGAACCAGCCCACCATCCATCCTCCAAGAGGAATGATCTTCTCATATTTCTGATCGTATGACTTCAATGTACGATAGTCATTAGGACCGAAGTAGAACTGATAAGGTATGGTTACGTTGCCAGAACCTGCCTGGAAATCAGAACGGAGATTTGCCGAGCAAGCCATAAGGTTGCCTGCAGCCTTGTACTCGTCTTCAGAGTAGAACTTAAGGCTGAAGTCTGCTGAAGAGAACTCCGTACCTGCAGTCATAATTGCAGAGAAGAACTGCTGCTGGAAGGCAAACCATTTGAATCTGGTATCGATACGCTCGCTTTCGTCACGTCCGCGGCCGATTTCCTCAGGCTTCTTGTCACCGTCGTAATAGAAGTCAAGCTTAGAATACTGCTTTTCATTCTTGTATCCCTTCTCAAGACGAGGAATCACAACAGACCAGTCGATATCGAGCATCGATACATTCCTTGGAATGATTCCGTCCATATTCACGAACGAAAGCTCATTCTGCATCATATAACTGCCGCTCTCGAGCCAGAACTTCTGCTGGATATATCCGCCTCCGGCAAAAGGAAGCTGCATAATGATGGTAGAATCATTATGCTCCGCAACCTGGAATACAAAATCCTTGGTATTGATATTCTCTCCTGCGAAAAGGCTGATGCCATATTCGCTTGCCTGCGGCTTGATCAGATAGAGGTCAGTACTGTCGTATGCCTTGTAATCCTTGATCTTTACAGTATAAGGCTGGGCACCCTTTGTCGTGAACTCTATTTCGATCTTGTCATTCTCAAGCTTATGGAACGAAGCCGATGCAAGTCTTGCCTCCGTGAGCATACTGTCCTTGTATGCAGGCATAGTCATCACATTCACCTCATTTTCCGGCACAATTCCCTGCGCCCTCTTCATCGAGTCCATAGCCATCGCAGCCATCTGCTCGACTCTTGCGATAGAATCAAGCTGAGCCTGAGCTGCAGCCTGCTTCTGGTACTGTCTTGACTGATACCACGAGAATCCCATCATTATGGCAAAAATCAAGACGAATCCTGTCAAATTACTCTTATTCATCTGAATATTTAATTATTACACAAACTGACGGTGACCAGACCGGCCACCGCCATTAAGATTATTCCTGTTCCTCTGCCTCGGTCAGAACTCTGATCTGCTCTGCGAGAGCCTTGAGTTCCTCCTTTGACTGAGCGATCCTTTCTTCCATCTGCTTTACAAGAGGAGCCGAATTCTTGGACATTGAGAAGAAACCGATATTGTTCTCGTAAGTCACGATATCCTGCTCCAGCTGATTGTACTTCTGGATCAGACGGTCCTTTTCTGAGAGAGCCGGTCTTGCGCCACGACCTCTACGGTTGCCTCCTCGTCCATTGTTAGGGAACTTGAGATTGAGAGCCTCCTTGTATGCCTGGGCGATATTGTCCTTCTCCTTGAAAGGAACAAATCCGATCTCCTGCCATCTCTTCTGGAAATCCTGCATTGCAGCTGCATCCGAGTCGTCATTCTTGATCTCGTATGCCTTGATTTCCTCGATCAGACGCTGCTTTGCCTTGAGATTGCCATAGAAGTCATTCTCAGGCTTGGCATTCTTGTCACGCTCTGCAAAGAACTCATCACAAGCGGCACGGAATCTCTTCCAAAGCTGCTCTGACTTCTTGCGAGGGACTGCTCCGATCTCCTTCCACTGCTTCTGAAGGTTAATGAACTGATCTGTTGCCTTCTTCCACTCTGTGCTTGACTTGAGAGCCTCTGCTGCTTCGCAAAGAGAAATCTTCTTCTCCAGATTGGCATTGATGCTGTCCTTATACTCAGTATAGAAATCACGCTTGCGGCCATAGAACTTGTCGCAGGCTGCACGGAAACGGTCATAAATCTTCTGGTTCTCCTTCTTTGAAGCAAAACCGATTGTCTTCCATTCCTTCTGTACATCTTCGATCTCCTTTGAGAAAGCATTCCACTCATTAGAGTTGGTAACCTCCCTTTCGGCAATCTCTTCAACCTTCTCGCAAAGAGCGGTCTTCTTCACAAGATTCTCAGCCTGCTGCTCCTTGATACCCTCGAAGAAAGCCTGATATTTCTTGTTGATGACTGCAGTAGCCGCCTTGAAACGGTCCCAGATCTGATCCCTGTATTCCTTTGCCACAGGTCCGAACTCCTTCCACTGCTCGTGAAGCTTCTGAAGTTCGCGGAATGCTTCTACTACATTAGGATTCTCGGCAAGTTTCTCTGCGTATGCACAGAACTGCTCCTTTGCCTCAAGATTCTTCTTGAAATCAAGATCACGAAGTTCGCGATTGATCTTGACCATATCATAGAACTGCTCCACATAGAGCTGATAAGTCTCATTTATATTTCTGTAGCTCTGCGCAGGAACCGGACCGATAGCCCTCCAACGGTTCTGGATCTCACGGAACTCAGGGAAGGTCGCATTGACATCTTCCTGCTTTTCGAGAAGAGCCTTGAGATCGGCTATTACAGCCTCCTTCTTTGCGAGATTGTCCTCGCGCTCCTTCTCAAGCTGCCTGTTATATTCGGCACGCTCCTTCTTATATTTATTATAAAGGTCCTTGAAGCCTCTTTCCACCTCTGCAAAAGGATTCTCGCTTACAGTATCCTCAGCCGGTGCTTCAGTCTCCTCTGTTTCTTCAGCTTCCGGAGCCGGGTCAGCTGTTACAAGTCCTGCTTCCGCCTTTTCCTTCTGAAGCCTCTTGTAGAAAGCAGACTTGATAGCCTCAGCTTCCTTGGACATTTTCATTCTTTCCTCATTCTGAACAAGTTCCTCGAAAAGTCTGATAAGCTCTGCAAGTGTCTTTTCAGAATAATTTACAGCTGGCTCTGCATTCTCCACAGGCTCAGCCACTACTACATCTGATGTCAGTTCAACATCAGGGATGATCTCTTCACTCATAATAACGGAGTTTTGGTTTATAAATTCATACAAGTGGCAAATATACCATTTTTTTAGTAAAACTCACATCAAAATGTTATTTTTGCAGGACGAAAAATCTATTTGAAACAATTTATTATGAGAATTGACATAATCACGGTCGTCCCTGAACTCCTTGAAAGCCCTCTGAGCCATTCCATTGTAGGCCGCGCCATAAAGAAAGGCCTGGTGGAAATCCACATACACAATCTCCGGAAATACGGCAAGGGACCACGCCTTCAGGTCGATGATTACAGCTACGGCGGAGATGCCGGAATGGTAATTATGCTCGAGCCTGTATATAATATGATTCAGGAACTTAAGGCAGAAAGAGACTACGATGAAGTCATATATATGTCCCCCGACGGAGAGATTCTGAACCAGGGTATAGCCAACGAGCTTTCCCTCAAGGAGAACATCATACTGTTATGCGGACATTATAAAGGAATAGACCACCGCATCAGAGAGCACCTCATCACAAGGGAGATTTCCTGCGGAGACTACGTTCTCAGCGGCGGAGAACTTCCTGCAGCCATACTCGCAGATTCGATAATCAGACTGATTCCGGGAGCCCTCTCAGATGAGACATCGGCCCTGAGCGACAGCTTCCAGGACGGTCTTCTCTCCCCTCCGGTATATACCAGGCCGGCAGAGTTCAATGGGTGGAAGGTACCGGAAGTCCTGCTTTGCGGCAACCCTAAACTGATCAGGGAATGGCAGGATGAGCAGGCTCTTGAGCGTACAAAACTGCTTCGTCCTAATCTTTTGAAAGAATAAAAGCTAAAATTATTTGCAAATATCAATTTAATATCTAAATTTGCATTCGACATAACGATTTAATGTCAATCAGACGTTTCTAACCACTAATAATTAATCATCCCAAAAGGGAAATACACTACACTACTAACTAACCAAAAAATCCCGCAGTGATGCGGGATTTTTTACATTGTCCCTTACAGGCCAATGTAAATCAATCCAACCCCAGTCACTGCGTGACAGCCCCTGTCAGGGGCATACCGGACACTCACCACGTGACAGCCTCAACTTTTTGTGACGCCTAAAACAATGTATATCAATCACTTAGTGTCTCGAAGGCGGTAATATTTGCCCGCCTTCATACAGGTATCCGCCTGTATATCAAGGAGTTAAGCGCCACGCAGAAATATTATTTTTAAGATGAGATCTGTACAGATATCATAATTTTCGTTATCTTTGCCCGGCAATTTTGAAAATGACGGATATGGAAGAGAATACACAATATTACGAAACATACGAAGAGAATCTTCAGAGGGAAATTCTGAAGATGTGCACCAGTCTGGGAATGCTCGACGGAGAGCTTCTGAGTTCCGAGGACATTGACCAGAAATGGAAAGAGTGGGCTCCGGAATATATAGCGGAATCTCTGCCGGAAGTCAACAGCTATCCGGAATTTGCCATAGCCTGCGCAGGTTATGCCGGAATGGCCGTAGCACATTGGTGGGACCAGGACTGGGGACGTCATCACAGTGCAAGATACGAAAGCCTGCACGGTTCCCGCGGATTTGATGATATGGACGAGCACATAGTCCAGAATATCCTCGGGTTCTCACTTGACTCGACGGAAGCAAAGCAGATTATGAACATCCTATTGTGCTGCGCCCAGAAGGCCACCACATTCATCCAGCACGAGCAGATCGAACATCAGACAGTAAAGGCATTCCACATATTCGCCCGCACAGTCAAAGTGATGTTCAGAACCGGAGCAGCCCTCGAGCTCAAGCGCCTCGGATACAAGTTCCAGAAAATTGACCTTGACAGAGTCAGCAAGAACAGGCTATCATAAACTGCCACATATCCATCTGCAGATCAACAACTTACACAATATGCCTGCTGCTCAACTGCAGCAGGCATATTATATAAAGCTCTAATAATCAGGATCATACGCGTCAGAACCTCCAGCCGACTTTCAGCATATAGTTGGCAGGAGCTTGAGGATAGATGCCTATACCGTCAACGATTGTTCCTTCTGATTCCATATAATTCTTCCAGCACCATCCGTCAGCATAATACATATTGTTGAAAATATTGTTGACATATAATCCCAACGACAGTTTTCCACAATTCATATCGAACTCGTGCATCAAGGACAGGTCTGCCGTGAAATACGCTGGAATGGAGCGGGATTCTGTCATTGTATTGTCAAGATACTGCCTGCCGACGTACTTCCCTCCGATGGATAACATCGTGGTCTTCAATGAATTGTTGCAGATATTGCAGAAAGGTGTGAAATTCAGCCTTGCCATACCGGTCATAGATGGCGACATCAGCATCGTGGTCTTTCCGTATGTCATACTGGTGACTCTGCCGGTCGGTTCCCAGTTTTCATCAATATTCTGCACATATTCAGTGTAATCCCTTATCTGATTCTGACTTAACGTCAGATTAGCATCTGCCTTCATCCAGGAAACTGCCTGCCAGGAAACAGCAAGCTCGAGTCCCCTTCTCCACGAACGGTCCACATTCTCCTTTATTGCATATCCGACATTGGAAAGACGGCCGGTCTCAAGGAGCATATCCCAATATTCCATAAGATAGAAATTTGCCGATGCAGATATCTTATCACTATAATATTCATAACCGACCTCTAAATCAAGCATCTTCTCAGGCTTCAGGGAGACTCCCTCACCGGCTACTCCTGCCTGATCCGCCACCCAGGCATTCTTGATATTCTCCTTTATATCGCTGCGACCGGGCTCACGATGTCCCAGAGCTGCCGAGATATATGCCTTCTGCCGGCTGTCCCAATGGAAGGAAATTCCTGCACGAGGGTTAAGAAACTGCCACTGACAGGAATAGTCTAGCGGAACCTGGTCATCCTCAGGACCGGACATATCCAGCCACACTCCCCTATATTGCATATCGGCATAAGCTGTCATCCAGTTCAAAGGAGTCCATTCCGCGCGGACAAATGCATTTGCTTCCTGTTTGAGACCATTATTGAGGTACCATTTGTGTGAAGAATAGTCATAGTCATCACCCAGAACATCATTCCACAGCACCTTGCCGATATGGTCTCCGTCATAACGGGAAACATTCACGCCGGCAGTCAGAGCAAGACGTTCAGAGGAATATCTGAGATCTGAGTTCAGCACAAAATAATGATTGTCCATTGCCTCCCTGACTATAAAGTCCCCTTCAGAGTCTTCGTCAAATATGAAATTATACCTGCTGAACCGCTTCCCCGCTTTATAGTTCTCGTAATAACCGTCTCCCGTGGTCCAGTTGAATGTTGTCGTCCAGACAAAGCGTTCAGCAAACAGACGGGTGTAGTTCAGCTGCAGATGATGCTGTGTATAGTTATCTGTATCATTGTCATAGTAACGGACATTACCATACTGGTCATAATACTCTCCGGCCGGATTATATCTTCGGTCAGCTTCGTACTGAGCCAGATCGATTCCGTGCCAGGTTATGCCCGTATGCTGGTCTCCGAACAGCCAGGTCAGACGGAGAGAATTCCTCTCGTTCATCCATCCCATAACAGCAAAGGCAGACTGAACGTCAGCAAAGGCATTCCTTATATACCCGTCGGTCAATCCGCGGGAATACGCAAAATCGAAGTACAGTCCCGAACGGGTAGGTCCGGTACCTGCTGCAGCCGTAGCTGTAAATGTATTATATGATCCATAGCCGAAATCTGCAGAGGCATATTGATTTGCACCGACAGAGGCAGTACTCATATTCAAGCTGGCACCGAAAGCTCCCGGTCCGGAGGCAGATGTTCCCAATCCGCGCTGCAGCTGCACACTCGAAAGTATGCCTGACAAAGCCGGGATATTGACCCAGAAGACTTCCTGCGACTCGGCGTCGTTGAGAGTGATGCCGTTGAGAGTTACATTGATCTGCGATCCCTTTATTCCTCTTACGGTCATCTTCGAATAGCCCAGTCCCGTACCTCCTTCATTTACAGAGACCACGGAAGGCTGAAGCGCAAGAGACATAGGCAGGGAATGCATAGGGTTGGCCGTCCTTAATTCGTCACGTGACACCATAGTGTAAGTGACGGGAGTAGCGCTTCCTGCACGTGAGACTGATACGACTGCACTGTCAAGCTTATCGACAGTGCCTTCGGGCTCCGCACCTTGTACGATGCCCGGAAACAGCGCAACCAGCGCTGCATAAAATAAAAAACCTCGCATAATGTCATACATTTATGCAAGGGGATACGCAATATGCGCACTTGAGATTATGCTCCCTACGCCGGCATTATCCGGATCAGGTTCATCGGGTATGATCTCAGCCCGGCTCAAGCCAGGCACCCCTGCAATCGGTATTTGATGTTCAGCCGTCAAAGACGGCCGCTTCTATTTTCTTTCAATCAGTTTTACCTCATAAAGTTTAGGCCAGTTTTTTCCTGTCAGATAGATCTTTCCGTCCTTATCATTATATGCTATTCCGTTAAGTACGTCTGTATCAGGAGTTCTCAGCTGCTTTGGCAGAAGTCCTCTGCAGTCAATGACTCCTTCAATCTTTCCATCCTTAGGATTTATGATTACGATCTCGTCTGAAGTATAGACGTTAGCCCATATCTTTCCGTCAATATATTCCAGTTCATTCAGGAATCGCACCGGCCGTCCTTCAATCGTCACCAGCACCTTCTTTTTCTGAGCGAAATTCTCATCCATAAAATAGAGGTTGGCCGAACCGTCGGAAGCGATGAGATGCTTTCCGTCAGTGGTGATACCCCATCCCTCACGAGGATACTTCCAGGTAGATTTGTATTCCAGTGTGTTTGCATCATAAATGAACGCAACCCTGCTCTCCCAGGTGAGGATGTAGAGGTTGTCCTTCCACATCACGGATCCCTCCACAAAATATTTCTTGTCGAATTCAAGCTTTTCCAATGGCTTGCCGGTCTGGAGATCAACCTTTCTGAATGTTGATTTTCCGTGTACTCCGGTACTTTCATACATCTGACCGTCACGTATGAAAAGGCCTTGTGTGTATGATTCCGTATCGTGAGGATACTCTGCCTGAACCTCAAGGGTATATTCCTTGACGGAAGCATCTCCGCAAGCAAGCAGGAGCAATGATATTAATATAGATGTCACCAAAATTCTCATTATGACGAAAAAAATCTTCTGTTAGGAGCACAAAAGTAAGGAAAAAAAACAACTTGAGGAAATATTCATTAACTTTGTGGGTTAAACAGATTGCGATGAACACTTATTATATAATAATGACCTGTATGGCCGTAATGGCGGTGATCGTCTTCATTGCCCTATTCTTCTTCAAGGCAGGATACGGATATCTGTCTGCATCCAACTGGGGGCCGAAGATCAGCAACAAGACGGCCTGGGTACTGATGGAAGCCCCGGCTTTCATATTTATGCTTTACTATACAATAAAGTTCGCCGTTTCGGGAGTTGACACAGGCAATTCCAAGATCGTTCTGTTCATAATGGCAGGCTTATACCTTCTCCACTACTTCCAGAGGTCATTCATCTTCCCTCTGATGATGCGCGGAAAGAGTACGATGCCGATAGCGATTATGCTTATGGGATTGGTATTCAACACTTTGAATGCATATCTGATCGGAGGATGGCTGTACGGGGAGGCACCCTCGGGAATGTACAGTACAGAATGGCTGCGGAGTCCGCAGTTCATTATCGGCACCATAGTGTTCTTTGCCGGAATGATGATAAACCTGCATTCCGACCACGTGATCCGCAGCCTCCGCAAACCGGGTGATACCAAGCATTACATACCTCGCAAAGGTTTTTACAGATATGTGACATCGGCCAATTATTTCGGCGAATTTACAGAATGGATCGGATATGCGGTTCTCACCTGGTCACCGGCAGGACTGCTGTTCGCCGTATGGACATTTGCCAATCTTGGTCCGCGCGCAAAGTCGCTGACTGAGAAGTATGAAAAGGAATTCGGCGAGGAATATAAAAGACTTAACAAGAAACATATTATCCCATTTATCTGGTAATGAGCGAATTATTCACACCATACAAGATCGGCCCCATTGAACTGAGGAACCGCACCATCAGGTCGGCGGCATTCGAAGCAATGTGCCCTGGCCAAAGGCCCTCCAAGGAGCTCTTCGATTATCATACTGCCGTTGCTCGTGGAGGCATCGGAATGACTACAGTGGCATACGCAGCAGTATGTCAGAGCGGTCTTTCATTCGAGAACCAGCTCTGGATGCGCGAAGAGATTGTGCCGGAACTAAAAAGGCTCACTGATGCCATTCACGCAGAAGGAGCAAAGGCATCCATACAGCTCGGACACTGTGGCAATATGTCACACAGAAGCATCTGCGGATGTATGCCGTACGGAGCAAGCCGAGGCTTCAACCTCTACTCTCCTACATTCGTCCAGAAGATGAACATAAAGCAGATAAACGAGGTTGCAGACGCATACGGGAAGGCTGTGGAACTGGCTGTAGAGGCCGGATTCGATGCCATTGAAATACACGCCGGTCACGGCTACCTGATATCTCAGTTCCTCTCTCCTTACACCAATCACAGGCGAGACGAATTCGGAGGAAGTCTGGAGAACCGTATGAGGTTTATGAAGATGTGCGTTCAGAAGGCGGTAGCTGCAGGCAAAGGCAAGGTCGCACTGTTCGCAAAGTTGAACACGAGGGACGGATTCAAAGGAGGACAGGAAACCGATGAGCTGATAGAGGTCGCTAAAGAACTCCGTAATCTGGGGATAGAGTCTATAGTCCTGTCAGGAGGCTTTGTAAGCCGTCATCCGCAATATGTTATGCGCGGGCAGTTCCCGGTAAAGACGATAGTCCACTACTTCCCGTGGAGCAAATGGTGGCTTAAGCTGGGAGTTTCCATTGCTGGAAAGATCGTTGCTCCGACAGTGCCGTTCAAGAAGCTCTTCTTTATGGAAGATGCATTGAAATTCCGCGAGGCGATGCCGGATTTCCCTTTTGTTTACGTTGGAGGAGTCGTTGACCGCAAGAGTGCAGACGAAGCCATTGATAAGGGATTCCCTATGATTCAGATGGGACGTGCAGTCCTTGAGGACACTGATTTCGTGAACAAGATGCAGGCAGACGAGAATCACTGCAGCGGATGCACGCACAGCAATTTCTGCATAGGCAGAATGTACTCTAAATCAATGCAATGTCATAAACATTGCGAGGATATAACTCCGGCACTGGTAAAAGAGGTCGAGAGGATGAACATCCAGAACGACAAGATCGAGCGGAAGCTCGGATATAAATAGTTCATTGAAATATCAGGTAGAACGCTTCTGTCGCTGATGCGGCTGCGTTTGAGGATAGTTACCAAGTCGGCTTCAGCCGACGCGACCGGGTCCGTGTCTTTTTTTAAAGACTAAAGGACAATAGGTCGCCGGTCTGAACTTTGTGAAGACCGTATGTCCCTCGGGGCTGTCGCCATCGGCGGCGGGGGTAATCTGTTTCCTCTGATGCTGCCGCTCAGAGGAAAGTCCGGACTGGGAAGGGCAACCTGCTGTGGAAAGCACAGATGGGAGTAATCTTATGGATGCCGTAGCAGAAAACAGACCGCCCGAAAGGGTAAGGGTGAAACCGCGAGGTAAGAGCTCACGACGTCGTATGGCGACATACGGCGGTGACGGCACCAGGTCCAGCAAGGCCAAATATACTGGAATGCCCGGAAGGGCAAGGGGCTGCCCGCTCCTTTCCAGGGGGTAGGCTGCGAAGATAAATGACAGATTAAAACAGAAACCGGCTTACGGTTCTGCCTATTCACAAGAGCTGGCTTCGGCCAGCTCTTTTTTTTGCATTTTCCTCTTGCAGAGTCACCGCGGAATTGTTATATTTGCATTCCGTATGAAAACGGGATTTGATAACGAAAAGTATCTGAAGATACAGTCCGAACAGATCAAAAAGCGCATCGCTCAGTTCGGAGACAAGCTTTACCTCGAATTCGGAGGTAAATTATTTGATGATAATCACGCAAGCAGAGTACTGCCGGGATTCAAACCCGACAGCAAGCTAGATATGCTGAAGCAGCTCAAGGATGAGTCTGAAATCATTATTGTCATCAGTTCCAAGGACATAGAGAAAAACAAGGTCCGCGGAGACCTCGGAATCACATACGACGAGGATGTGCTCCGTCTTCGCAGCGAGTTCGAAAATGTAGGATTCTATGTCGGTGGAGTGGTTATGACGCATTATAACGGACAGTCCAGTGCTGATGCCTACAGGGCAAGGCTGGAGCGTCTGGGCATCAGGGTCTATTATCATTATACCATCGAGGGATATCCTAACAATGTGGCATTGATCGACTCTGACGAGGGATTCGGAAAGAACGATTATGTAGAGACCACCCGTCCGCTCGTGGTGGTGACCGCTCCAGGACCTGGAAGCGGAAAGATGGCTGTATGTCTCAGCCAGCTGTACCACGAGAACAAGCGCGGCATAAAGGCCGGCTACGCGAAATTCGAGACTTTCCCTGTATGGAATCTGCCGTTGAAACATCCGGTAAACATCGCATACGAGGCGGCAACAGCCGATCTCAACGATGTCAATATGATCGACCCTTTCCATTTCGAAGCTTACGGAGAAATTGCGGCCAGCTATAACCGTGACATCGAAATATTCCCTGTACTCAACGCCCTCTTCGAAGGAATCTATGGTGAAAGTCCGTATAAGTCACCTACCGATATGGGAGTGAATATGATAGGCTTCTGTATGAGCGACGAGGATGTATGCTGTAACGCAGCAAGAGAAGAGATCATCAGAAGATACTATTACGCCCTCTGCAACCTCGCTGAAAAAGGTAATAACGAGCAGGAAGTCAATAAGATATCTCTTATTCTGAAGCAGGCCAAGCTTACTACCGAGTACCGCAGGACAACTGTGGCGGCAAGGGAAAGGAAGGATCTTTCTGGAGTTCCGACCGCGGCTATCGAGCTTCAGGACGGCACCATCATCACCTCCAGGACCAGTTCGCTTCTTGGTCCGAGCGCAGCTCTGATCCTGAATGCGACCAAGCATCTTGCAGGAATACCTCACTCTGTGCAGCTTATCCCGGAGGATATGATAGCACCGATCCAGAAGACAAAGGTTTCATACCTTCACGGACATAATCCGCGTCTGCATACAGACGAAGTGCTTGTTGCTCTCTCTATGCTCAGCATAAAAGATGAGAACTGCCGCAAAGCTCTCGACCAGCTTCCTAAACTTGACGGATGTCAGGTCCATTCTACAGTGATGTTGAGTGAGGTGGACAGGAAGATCTTCAAGAAGCTCGGAGTGGGACTCACCTGCGATCCTGTCAAGAAGGTCGAATAGATAACCGAACACGTACTAAACCCTTACCACAATGAGCGAAAGACAGCCACAAATACTTGACCTGGAAAAAGTTATAGAATCCAAAGCAGGAGATAAGGCAAAGCGCATACCTAAATTCCTTATAAGGTGGTTCAAGAACTTTATGCATCTTGACTATATCAACGACTACCTGAAGGAAGGATATGTTGGCGTGGAGTTCTGTGAAAACTGCTTGAAATATCTTGGAGTTGAAATAGAAGTAAATGGTCTCGAAAACCTTCCTAAAGACGGAAGGAAATATACATTCGTATCCAACCACCCACTGGGAGCGATCGACGGCGTAACATTGGGAGCCATCATCGGAAGAGAATATGACGGCAAGATAAAATACCTGATGAATGACCTTCTGATGAATCTTAAGGGTATGGCTCCGCTTGGCATTCCTATCAACAAGCTCGGAGGACAGGCAAGAAATCTCTCCAAGCTTGTCAATGAAGCATACGAATCTGACAACCAGATGCTTATATTCCCGGCCGGTCTGTGTTCAAGAAAGATTGACGGAGAGATCAAGGATATTCCTTGGGGTAAATCATTTGTAAAGAAGAGCCGTGAAACCGGACGTGACATAATACCTATTCATTTCGAAGGTGAAAATTCAAAACGTTTCTACCGTGTGGCGAACCTTCAGAAGAAGCTCGGGCTGAAATTCAATTTCGCGATGATGCTCCTTCCTGACGAAATGTACAGAAGCACAGGAAGGAAATACAGGATCACCTTCGGCAAGCCTGTTTCTGTTTCTGGTCTTGACAATTCTAAATCGGATTATGACTGGGCACAGGAGATCAGGGCCGCTGCATATAACCTCTAACCTGAAAAGTATGGAACCTATCATTGCTCCGATCAGCACGGAAATACTGAAATCCGAGCTTACCCCGGCCAAGAAGCTGAGGGACACCAACAAGGGACATAACGAAATCTACATAGTGAACCACTTCGATTCTCCAAATACTATGAAGGAGATAGGGCGACTTCGTGAAGAGGCGTTCCGTGATTCCGGAGGAGGAAGCGGTCTGTCTATGGATATTGACGAATTCGATATTATGGAGAACCCATACCAGCAGCTCATCGTATGGGATCCTGACAATGAGAAGATAATAGGAGGATACAGATATATACTTGGAACCGACGTACAGATGGACGAGAATGAGCAGCCGCTTCTTGCGACCGCCCATATGTTCCGTTTTACCGAGAAGTTCATCAAGGAGTATCTGCCTTATACCATAGAGCTTGGAAGAAGCTTCATCGCACCTGAGTATCAGAGCAGACAGGCAGGTACAAAGGCCTTGTTTGCCTTGGACAACCTTTGGGACGGACTCGGAGCGCTGGCGATCGAAAAGCCTGATATGAAGTACTTCTTCGGAAAGATGACTATGTATCCGGACTACAACAGGGAGGCAAGGGATCTGATCCAGCACTTCCTCTTCAAGCATTTCGAAGACAAGGAAAAGCTCGTGACACCGATAGAGCCTCTGAAGATCGAGACAGATAAAGCCTATATGGACAGCATCCTGACTGCAGAAGACTTCAGCGAGGATTATAAGCTTCTTAATGCCGAAGTGCGCAAGCACGGAGTCAACATACCTCCTCTCGTGAACTCATATATGAGTCTCTCCCCTACTATGAAGATGTTCGGCGGCGGTATCAACCACGAATTCAGCGATGTGGAAGAGACCTGCATAATGATCACATTCGACGAAATACACGAAGCCAAGAAAGAAAGGCATATCGATTCTTTCATCAATGAAAAGATAGCATTGATGAAGAAAAGATTTCCGAATTTCACCGAGAATATGGGCGAGAACCTTAAGAGTATGATAGCTCACAAGCGTCACGAAGTCCAGGCTAAAAGGGCTGAAAGAGTAAAGAAAAGAAAGGCAAGACGAACAGCCCGCAAGCAAAAATAATGATTATATTTGTACGATAAATGATCGTATCATTACAGACACATATAGTTTAGCACAATTTAATGACCAACAATTATTATGGGAGTAGCGACAAAAGACAATGAATTTGATGTGATCATTGTCGGAGGTGGCATTACCGGTGCAGGTACAGCCAGAGACTGCGCGTTGCGCGGACTGAAGGTTCTGCTTATTGAAAGGCACGACCTTGCTACAGGAGCGACAGGACGTAATCACGGACTCCTCCATAGCGGTGCAAGATATGCCGTAACTGACAGGGAATCAGCCGAAGAATGTATAAAGGAAAATATGATTCTTCGAAAGATAGCCCGCCATTGCGTGGAAGAGACTGAAGGCCTTTTCCTCACGCTTCCTGAGGATGACCTCGATTATCAGGCGAAATTCGTTGAATCCTGCCTTGCTGCAGGCATAAGAGCGGACATAATCGATCCAAAGGAAGCTCTGCGTATGGAGCCATCTGCAAATCCTGACCTCATCGGAGCTGTGAAGGTTCCTGATGGAGCTGTCGATCCATTCCGTCTGACATCAGCGAATGTCATTGATGCCAAGCTTCACGGAGCTAAGGTTATGGTTTACAGTGAGGTGACAGGTCTCATCAAGGATGGAGACACAGTCAAGGGTGTGGAGGTATTCAACCACATAACCAAGCAGAAGAATCAGTATTTCGCCCCTATCACGGTGAATGCAGGAGGAATCTGGGGACAGCACATCGCAGAACTTGCAGGAGTGAAGATCAATATGTTCCCGGCCAAGGGAGCTCTTCTCATTTTCGGCCATCGCGTTAACAATGTCGTACTTAACAGATGCCGCAAGCCAGCCAATGCCGACATCCTTGTTCCCGGAGACACGATCTGTCTGATCGGAACGACATCAAGCCGCATTCCTTTTGAAGAATGTGACAATATGTATGTGACTCCGGATGAGGTGGATGTACTGCTTCAGGAAGGTGAGAAGCTTGCTCCAAGTCTTGCATCGACAAGAATTCTCCGCGCATACGCCGGAGTACGTCCTCTCGTAGCAACAGACGACGATCCTTCAGGCCGAAACATCAGCCGAGGAATCGTGTTGCTTGACCACGAGACACGCGACGGTGTAAAGGGCTTCATCAGCATCACAGGAGGAAAGCTTATGACCTACCGTCTTATGGCAGAATGGGCTACCGACCTTGTATGCAAGAAGCTGAATGTTGCTCAGAGCTGCATCACTATGAACACACCACTCCCGGGATCAGAAAACGAAAATATCGATGAGATATCACAGAAGACCTGGACAAAACCTGGTGCGACACACAAGGCTACCGTCGGACGTCACGGAGCCAGAGCTGTAAACATTGGTCTCAAGAACGAATACGATGCAAGTCTTGTATGCGAGTGCGAAGAAGTATCTGTGGGAGAAGTGAAGTATGCGATCGACGAGCTCGATGTACATAATCTCGTGGATCTCCGCCGACGCACCAGAGTAGGAATGGGAACCTGCCAGGGAGAACTCTGCGCCTGCAGGGCAGCCGGTATGCTGGCCGATGCACACAAATGCACCGACAGAGCGAAAGGCGATCTGAAGAATTTCATCAACGAAAGATGGAAGGGTATGTATCCTATATGCTGGGGCGACACCCTGAGGGAAAGTGAATATTCTCAGTGGATATATGCAGGTGTATGCGGCCTGGAAGGCGGCGAATGTGAAACCATTAAAGCTGAGTAAGACAATGAGATTCGATACAATAATCATAGGAGGAGGTCTTGCCGGACTGGTCTGTGGAATCAAGCTTCAGAAAGCCGGAAAGAAATGTGCCATCGTTTCAGCCGGTCAGAGTGCAATGCATTTTTCATCAGGTACATTCGACCTTCTCGGCAGGTTGCCTGACGGCACTCCGGTGGAAGCACCTTTGGCAGCAGCTGCATCATTACCAGCAGCCCACCCTTATACCATCCTCGGTACTGAAAAAGTCAAGAAATATGCTGAAGAGGCTGTTTCATTCCTACAGGACTGCGGCATCAGGATCAGCGGATCAGCTGAGAGAAACAGCTGGAGAGTGACTCCTACAGGAGAACGCAAACCTGCCTGGCTTACAATAGGAGACTTCACTCCGCTCGCATCAAAAGACGAAAAGATAGGCAATAAAGCACTGATAGTCAATATACTAGGATATCTCGACTTCAACACCAAGTTCCTTGCTGACTCTTTTGAGAAGCAAGGTACAGAATGCAGGATCACAGCAATCAAGCTTGATGAAATGGAAAGGCTCCGCAAGAACCCGAGTGAGATGAGAGCCACCAACATAGCAAGGGTGATGGACCGCGACGGTATATGGGAAAAGGCAGCGGAGCAGATCAAAGCTATGATCAATAATGAAGACGTTGTAGTCCTCCCGGCAGTATTCGGTCTGAAAGATGCCTCTGTGGTAGAGAAACTCCGTGAAGCTATCGGCATCAAGACTATGTTCATCGCTACAATGCCTCCATCTGTACCGGGCATCCGTTCGCAGATGACTCTCAAATCTGAATTCGAGAAAGCTGGAGGACGGTTCTTCCTCGGAGATACTGTCGTAGATGCTGAAAAGACTGAAGATGGCAGAATAAAGAATATCGGCACCTTGAACTTCGGAGACATCAGACTTGAAGCCGACAATTTCGTATTGGCGACAGGCAGTTTCTTCAGTAAAGGAATGATCGCGACACCGGATAAAGTATATGAGCCTGTTTTCGGAATCGACCTTTCATATCCTGAAGGAAGAGACCAGTGGTTCGACAGGAATTTCTGGAACAGACAGAACTATATATCCTTCGGTGCAAAGACAGACGAGACTATGAATGCATATATAGAAGGCAGAAAAGTAGAGAATCTGTATGTAATCGGTTCGCTTATTGGCGGATGCAATGCCCTGTATGAAGGCTGCGGAGGAGGAACCGCCATCATAACCGCTTTGGCAGCTGCTGACCGCGTACTTGAAAATTAGGAGGAATTCAAGATGAAGATGCAAGAGAAAAACATAAGTGCAAATAATTTTGAGCAGTGCATCAAATGTACTGTATGTACTGTCTATTGTCCTGTAGTACCGGTCAATCCTCTTTATCCAGGCCCGAAACAGGCTGGTCCGGATGGCGAAAGACTCAGACTTAAGAAAGGTCTGTTCTTTGACAACACCCTCAAATACTGTCTCAACTGCAAGCGTTGTGAGGTCGCCTGTCCATCCGGAGTACGCATCGGAGACATAATCCAGTCAGCCAGGATCAAATACAACACCGAGCCGCCAAAGCTCCGTGATATGATTCTCGCCAGCACCGATCTTATGGGAAGCGTGGTGACCAAGGTTGCTCCGGTTGCGAATTTCGCACTCGGCCTCAAGCCTACTAAGGTCGTTATGGATGCTGTGCTGAAAGTCGATAAGCATCGTACCTTCCCTAAATATACATCTAAGACTTTCGAGAGCTGGTTCAAGAAGAATGTAATGTCATTCCAGGACACATTCAAACACCACGTAAGCTATTTCCACGGCTGTTATGTGAATTACAATTACCCTCAGCTTGGAAAGGATCTCGTAAGCGTGATGAATGCGCTCGGCTATGGAGTTCATCTCCTTGACAAGGAAAAATGCTGCGGTACTGCGCTGATAGCCAACTGTATGATAGACAAAGCCAAGAAGAATGCCGCACAGAACATAGAAAGCATCAGGAAAAGTGTCTATGAAAGGCAGATGCCGGTCATCGGTGCTTCTTCTTCCTGCAATTTCACAATCAGAGATGAGTATCCTCACCTTCTTGGAATCGACAATTCCGATGTAAGAGATTATATCGAGCTGGCTACAAGATTCATTTACAGACTCATTGATGAAGGAAAGGTGAAACTTGTATTCAAGAAAGACTATAAGGCAAAGATCGCATACCATACGCCTTGTCATATGGAAAAGCTTGGATGGGGTATATTCTCTACAGAGCTGATCAGAATGATTCCTGGCGTTGAACTGACAATCCTTGACAGCAATTGCTGCGGTATCGCCGGTACATACGGCTTCAAGAAAGAGAACTACGAAGTAGCTCAGGCAATCGGCAAGCCGCTGTTTGATCAGATTGCGAGACTGAAGCCTGATTTTGTAGCCTGCGACTGCGAGACCTGCAAATGGCAGATCGAAATGTCAACAGAGAAAGAGGTGAAGAATCCTATTTCGATTCTCGCTGAAGCCCTTGACCTTGTAGCGACATCAGAGGCAAACAAATAGCATACAAAAAGCCCGACCGATATACCGGCGACCCCCGCCTCCCTATTCGGGAGGTACCCCCTAGCCGGGGGTGGCACGTCACCTATATATCGGTCGGGCTTTTTGTGTATTCTATCGCTTTCTGGCATCGATTCTTTTGCGCATTGCATCGGAAATCGGAAGCTTGTTATCCTTGTCTGACAGATCAAGCCATTCTGATGCAAGCTGGTAATCTCCAAGCATATAGCAAGCTACGGAGATATTGAATTCGGCACACGACCTTTTCATCAGGTCATTGGTGCCAAGAAGTTCCATCCAGATATCCATAGCCCCTTTCCAATCATACTGTTCGGCCTTTTCGAGAGCCTTGTACCATTGCTCGGTATCATAATAGACTATCGAATACCTTTCGTGTTTCCACTGGGACCTGAATGAATCCGCGACAAGAAGTCCTGCATCCCATCCTTCTGCCCCAAGGGCTTTCCAAGCTTTGGCGGAAGCCAGCGTACTGTCATCCTTTCCGCTTGAATAAACTTCCGGTCTTGCAGAACTTGTTCCTCCAAATGACTGCACCCTTTCCTCCTTGTCCATACCATCAAAACAATAGAGCTTCATAGTAAAAGGTATGCTTCCGACACTGACGTATGAGGAATCGGCTGAAGAAGGGTATGATACACGTGACGGTCCTCCTACTGTCATATTGCCGAACTTTACAGTATCGAACAAAAAGACCACATCAGCCCCCGTATCCATCAGGATATTGAATAGAGAATCTTTCCTTGCATAGTCAGCTCCCGGCATATATCTCATCCTGTAGATACCGATGCTGCTGTTGGAGGAGGCATATTCCTGCTCGAGAGTATATGCAAAGCCGTCGGCCATAGACTCGCTGAAATCGGTCGATACCTCATTATCGTTTTCAAGATATACGATAGAAACATTCTTTCCGAAAAGGTCGATGCCCGTCTTGGACGGATGACGCATCTCTATATTGATAGCGTGCTTGCTCGGACCGCAGGAAACGGCAAGAGACATAGCTATACAGGATAAAGCAAGGATTCTCTTCATAGTTTATATATCTAAAGGTTCTGCAATAAGATCATATTCATCGGCACCGATCACCTTCACCTTGATAAACTCGCCGATAAGCGAATAAGGGTCCATATCACCGAATACCGAAGTATCGTACTTAACAAGAATCTCGCCATCGACCTCGGGACTCTCGAATTCGCTGCGGCAAACGAACACGCCATCAACAAAATCATCCACTATGACATCTATTTCCGAACCTACTCTGGACTGGTTGAAAGCCAGAGATATCTCGCTCTGAAGTGTCATAAGTTCGTCAAGCCTCTCCTGCTTCACCTTCGATGAAACGCTGTCCTTGAAATTCTCTGCACCGTATGTTCCTTCTTCCTCTGAATACTTGAAGGCACCGAGACGCTCGAATCTCGCCTCCCTGACGAAATCCATCAGTTCGGCAAAAGCTCTCTTTCCCTCTCCAGGATGTCCGACGATCATTGTTGTCCTGAGGACTACCCCAGGCACCTTCTCACGCATTTTCCGGATAAGCTCACGTGTCCACGCACCATCGACATTCCTGTGCATATTGTCAAGAACCTTATCGGCGATATGCTGGAGCGGGATATCCATATATCTGCAGACCTTAGGATTGTTCGCCATCTGATCCAGGACATCTTCAGGGAAAGCAGCAGGATAGGAGTAATGTATCCTTATCCATTCTATACCTTCCACTTCTGAAAGTTTCTGAAGCAATTCGGCCAATGCCCTGCGCCTATACAGATCAAGTCCGTAATATGTAGTATCCTGAGCTATTATTATCAGTTCACGTACTCCTTTGGCAGCAAGCTTTTCCGCCTCTTCCACAAGCACTTCCATAGGCACGGACTTATGTGCTCCTCGGATGAACGGGATGGCACAGTAGGAACATCTCCTGTCACATCCTTCAGAAATCTTCAGATATGCATAATGCGAAGGAGTGGTCAGATACCTTGACGAAGTCTTCGAAGAATCAGGCATACATCCCAGCTCTCTGATGACAGGATCGAATTCACGCGCACCATACCAGGCATCGACCTCAGGTATCAGTTCCGGCATCTGAGAAGCATAGCGTTGTGACAGACAGCCAAATACAACGACTTTACCGACCTCTCCCCTGCTCTTTCTGTCAACAGCCTCGAGTATGGCCTGGATTGACTCTTCTTTAGCATCTCCGATGAATCCGCAGGTATTGAGCAGAAGTACATCAACGGGAATATCCTCACCCTCGGGAATGATCTCATACTGATCTTCCACCTGGGAAAGGATATGCTCGGTGTCCACCTTGTTCTTTGAACAGCCCAAGGTTACGGTCTGCAGCTTCTTTTTCAATACTGCCATAATTTATTCCTGCTCAGGAGCCTCTGCTTCTTCTGCCTCAGCATCAAGGTCAACGAAGTCAAGAGAAGCGTAGTTCTTGAGTGCATTATACCACTCCACAACCTTCTTCATATGCGAAACATAGAAACGGTCACGGTCATATTCAGGGAGAGCCTTCTCAAAGAAAGACTTGAGCACCTCTGGGGCAGACTTTGCTGAAGGAGCATTTTCCTCACCAAGTACGTCCTTCATATTAAGGAACACCTGCTGAAGCTTTACCTCCTCATCTTCTGTATAAATAGAAATATCTGCAAGAGAAGTAATCTTGCTGGACATTCCTACAGAACTTCTTTTCTTGTCTGCCAGAGCCTCTACAACAGCTCCGTTTCTTGCCTGTGAAATATAAAGGAACAATCCGCTCTGGCCTGATATCGCCAGAATCTTTGAAAGATCAGTTTTCATCTTAAATCATTTATTGTTTATTGTACTATATTTTCGCCAGTCTCCGAAAAGATCCGACATTATCTTATCCACTCTATCTTCCAGAACCGCCACTGTTGAATCATTGACAATCACAGCATCGATTCTCGGATCGGAAGCGCCTTCAGACAAGGCATTCATCAGTTTCTGGTTCTGCATCCTGGCCTTTACCGCCTCCCTGTCCGCCCCATCTCTGGCACAGGCCCTGTCAAGGCGCAAAGCTACAGGGGCATCCACAAGAACAATCTTGTCACCAAATCCCTCAAACTGAGGCTTTTCCAGAACCGTGGCCGACTCGAAGACTATTATTCCCGAAGCCTCATATTTCCTGGCAAAAGCCTTGAAATCTTCCATCAGGGCCGGAAACACAATCGATTCTACCGCAGCAAGAGCTTCTTCATCAGAAAAGATCCTTGCAGCAAGCAACTGCGGCCGGAACCTTCCTTCTGAATCTCTGACCGGCGACTGAAGCTTTTCCTCTATCTTCTCCAGAAGATCAGGGCAGGATGCATAAAGTTCCTTGACTTTGGAATCAGCATTATACTGCGCCTTCAATCCATTGCGTTCCAGTATCCTGCAGACTTCTGATTTACCGCTGCCGATACCGCCTGTGACAACAAGAACTTCCATCATCTGTATTCAAGGACACAATTGACAGCGACAGGATCCACCTCGTACGAAATCAGTCCTTTGGTCTCACCCGACAGCACAAGAGGGCATACGCCACTCAATGAAGTTATAAAATCGTCATAGTCAGCCTTCAGTTCAAGTCCTTCCGGTTCTTCCTGCAGTGGGAACGACAGTTTCAGCATAACATCCGCCTTGGAAGGGAAAGGTATCAGTTTTCTGTCAGCCGGCACATTCACGACGGTGACAGGCAAGGTAACCTTCATCTCCACATATCGGCTCACATCCAGCAGATAGTGAACTTCTGAGACAGACATCCTCACTCCCTTTATCTTTTCCAGGCGCACAAGTCCCTGGATATCAGACGACAAGGAACTATGCTTGACCGGCTCGGTCATCACCTTGTCTATATTCTCCAGAACACGTGTCTCTCCATATATAGTCACAGAATCAGGAATCACCTCAAGTTCTCCACTGCTTATATGCTGTGGCATATAGGACACGGAATATACCGGATGAACAGGAACTTTCTTATGATCGACCTGAGGAAAACGGAAAAACAATGTGTCCGAAACATAATATTCCAAGGTGACGCCATCTCCATAAATCAGATGGGCATATTCCGTCAGATCAGAAGCCAGGACATAGAACAGGTCGTCCTCCATATATCTCATAACAGAAGGATCGAAGTTCACAGTAACCGGCCTGCGCCTCGCCTTTATGTCTGACATTATGGCCTTATAACCGGTTGCACGGCATCTTGCCATAACATCACTGCTGTTGATGGAAAGATTTGCGTGGCCTTCGATGTTGCATTGAGCCTGCACCGAAGCTGTCAGATAGTCATTGTATTTAAGTGACAGGTTATGAATGAGCCATATACTAAAAGCCAACAGGAGAGCAAGCAGAAAAACTGCAAGATCTCTCCCGCTGATATTCAAAGATGCAAGAAGCTTGTTATACAGCCTTCTCATCGCCTGTCTTGAAATGCTACTGCTGTGACGGATCTGTGAAATCCTTCACAAGTGCCTGCTTGCTTACGCGGATCTTCACGTTGTTGTCAACCTCGATAAGGACATTGTTCTCCTTGATCTCGCATACAGTACCATAGATACCGCCGATAGTAACGACCTTGTCGCCTTTCTTGAGACCGTCGCGGAAAGCCTGGAGTTCCTTCTGCTGCTTTCTCTGAGGACGGATCATAAAGAACCACATAACAACGAAGATAAGGGCGAGCATAATCCACATCTGCCATCCGCCACCCTGCTGAGGAGCTGCCTGCGCAGCCTGTAAAAGTGTAAACATATTCTTTTCTATTTTAATTAGTTACAAACTATCCGTTATAGAAGTCCTTTGCCTTCCTTGTTTATCTGACCTTCATTCGCAAGCTGCTGGATAAGATTGTCAAGCAGACCGTTGACAAATGAACGGCTCTTCGGAGTACCATAGAACTTCGATATCTCCACATACTCATTCATAGTAACCTTCACCGGAATCGTAGGGAAAGTGACAGCCTCTGCAAGTCCCATCACAATGAGGACTACATCCGTAGAGAAGAGACGCTCCTTCTCCCAGCCGGTAACCGACTCCGCGACCATAGAAGAATATTTTTCATAGCTTGCAAAAGAAGCCTGAAGAAGTTTCCTCACAAAATATTTGTCGCTCTCTACACCTTCTCCCTTGAGCAATTCGCTCTGATAAAGAGGAATCAGGCTCCAGCTTTCACCTTTCGCAAGATTCTTCAAAGTCTTGCAGCACCAGGTCAATGAATATGCCAGATCATCATTCCAGTACAGTGACTTGTCCTCAAGGATCTTCTCAAGTTCCTCACTGTCAACGAATTCTTCTTCAAATATCTTTGTAAAGAGCTTGCAGTCCTCCGCCAGACTCCTTGCTGGAGAGGCCATATATTCTGCATAATACTCCTTGGAAGCCACAGAAGTCATCACCTTCTTCAAGAAAAGGTCATACTGGCTCCAGTCGAACTTCTTCTTCTTGAACACTTTCTGAAAATCCTCATCGGCATCAAGCAGCACTGCAAGAGAATTCTCCGCAAACTTTCTGTTCGGATTCTTTTCCTCTTCCGTAGGGTTGAATTTTGAAAGTCCGGCCTCGATCCTGTCCTGAGCGATCCTGGTCAAAGGAGAAACTATACCGAGCATATATACATAAAGGTCTCTTGCAGCCTCGCAGGAAAGTTCCAGCTGGGCTTCTGCCTGAGAAAGCGACATATTGCCTGAAAGAACACTGCTGTAGAGCACTTTAAAAGCCTTTATTCTTAAAATTCTTCTGTTAAGCATATTTTTGGTCAATATTTTACGCAAAGATACATTCATTTTCAGAAAAATCCTTAACTTTGTAAAGATTTACTTAAAAAAAGATAAGCTATGTATAGTGAGGATTATGATGGAGCAAATGCTCAGGAGCGTTCAGGAGAAGATGTTTATTCAAAACCTGTAAGAGCTGGAAAGCGTACATACTTCTTTGACGTCAAGGCCACAAAGGGCAACGACTACTACCTGACGATCACAGAAAGCAAGCGCAAGGTAGATAACAACGGTCATTTCGCCTACGACAAGCACAAGATCTTCCTCTACAAGGAGGACTTCGAGAAGTTTACCGAAGGACTTGAGGAAGTCATCAAGTACATCAGGACAAACTGCCTCAAGGAAGGGGATCAGTTCACTGACGTAAATTTTGAAGAGCTATAGGAAACCTTATATAAAGGGAAAGGACGGCTGCAGGATCAGCTGTCCTTTTTTTATCGGACCATTGTAACAATTCCCCGACGCTTCCGTCTATAGTATGAATCAAAACCACAATCAGATGAAACACTTGACAAGACTCATCATTTCAGCACTGCTGCTGACAATGACCCTCCCTGCTTCAGCACAGGAATCAAAGGTACTGAAGATAATAAACGAATTCAAGGATGCCGAAGGCGCGCTTCACAAGAGTATAGACCCGGAGAACATCAAGGTCAGCACAGACAACCTGAGCGTCAGTGGTGCAGATATGAAGATAACAATCGGAGACGGTGAAAAGATTCCGGTGGGTGCCAGATCAGTCGATGTGCTAATGTTTATGGGTGATGACGAAGACCTCAGAGAGCTGGACAAGAAGATGCAGAAAGCCCTCAAGCAATACGATGTACTGATGGAAATCAGCTACCAGTTTATGAATGTCACCTTATATTCGAAAAGCATTGAGGATGGTTATATTTCGGAAGTGGTGCTGTATTGTCCGGAACTTATGAATTCAGTGATGCTGTTCCAGGGAAGGATGAAGGCAGACGATATCGCCGAAACATTGATGGGTGACGAAAAAATCAAATTGAATTAAATGAAGCACGAGCAGTTCAAACGGATATGGATTCCGCTGAGCTCGAGTTTTTACAATGTCGCCCTGCATTTCCTTGAAGATGAAGCCGATGCCGAAGACGCAGTCCAGGACCTGTATGTGAGGTTATGGAATTCGAAGGACGATCTCGAAAAGGTCCAGAATCCGAAGGCATACGGTCTGACTCTGATCAGAAACATTTGCATCGACAGGATAAGGCAGAAGAATATCCGCAGGAGTGAAGAACTCACCGAGGACAGGACAGGTCATATAACCTCTCCCCCGGAAGACATCAAAGCCATTGACAGGGAATCAGCCCGAAGGCTGCTCAAGGCAATGCAGATGCTGCCTCAACAGCAAAGGACGGTAATGTTCTGCAGATTCTTCAAAGATATGGACATCAAGGATATAGCCCGGCAGACAGGACTTTCCAATGTGAATGTCAGAGTGATGATAACCAGAGCACGAAGTACATTGAAGAAACTTTTGAAGACAGAGAATCTATGAAAAGTATGGAATATATGAAGGACGTCTCCTTCAGCGATATGGAGAAGATAGCCTCCGATGCACCTGACAGAGTGCCGCCGGATCTGGAAAGTTCCCTCGAAGAACTTACTGATTCTCTGGAAGCCCTCAGCAGATTAAACCGAGAGGATAGGCATCCTTCAGTCAGATGGACCTCGATTGCCGCAGGCTTTGTCCTTCTCGCAGGTCTCGCTTTCAGCCTGAGCAACAGGCCAAGGCTTAAGGATACATTTGACGACCCATTCCTTGCTTACGCTGAAGCAGAAAAGGCATTGATGCTGATATCCGATGCTATGAGCACAGGTGCGGAGAAAAGCAACGAAGCCGTCGAAGCGTTTGAAACCCCGAAGGAAATAATCGACAAGATAATCAGATAATCAAGATGAAGAAGATAATCATATTGTTACTTGCATTTGCAGTTTCGATGGTGTCATCGGCCGCACAGAACAGCAAGAAGAAGATCTACAGCGAATACAGCGGAAAGCCGGGAGTAAGCGCAGTATATATATCGCCGGCTATGTTCAAGCTTATTAAGACTGTTCCTGACATCGAGATAAACAGTCAGGAAGTGAATTTTTCCAGGTTCATAAGGACGCTGGAAGGGATGTACATACTTAACTCGAGTGACCCGGATATCGCCTCAAGACTGGCAAAGGATGTGGAAAGCGAGCTGCGCTACGGCAAGCACGAACTTCTTATGGAAGCAATAGAAGAAAATCAGACTACAAGAATATATATAGTCCAGAATGACAGCATTGTCAGCGATCTTATCCTGCTTTCCAGAGACGGACACTCTACCTCTTACATATCGATTACCGGCGAGATGCCGCTGGATGAATTGAGCAAGATGATAAAATAGTGATTCCGGTGACGGTAATCCGCAGATTTTTCTATCTTTGTCAAGATAAAACGACAAGAGATGAAGAATTACGGATTCATACGTACAGCTGCGGCTGTACCTGCAGTAAGAATTGCAGATGTTGAATATAATACGGCTGAGATATGCCGTCTTGCAGGCGAAGCCTTTGAGAAAGAGGTTTCGCTTGTTGTATTTCCGGAACTAGCCATTACGGGATATACCTGTGCCGATCTCTTCGGACAGAGCCTTCTGGTAAAGGCTGCAGAAAACGGGATAAGGAAGATTCTGGAATTCAGCCGCGGGAAGGCCGCCACCATCGTCGTCGGTGCTCCCGTCCCATACAGAAGCAGACTATATGACTGCGCAGTAGTGATCAGGAACGGAAATGTGAAAGGTATCGTACCTAAGATATATGTTTCTCCGGAAGAAAGCCGCCTGTTCGCATCAGGCAGCGACTTTCTGTCAGCAGATGTACGCAATGACGGAAGCATCCTTGACAACGGGAAAGACTGTGTAAGAGAAGGTTACTGCGGAGAAATCAGATATGCAGGCCAGAGATGCAACATTTCTCCGAATATGCTGTTCGGAATCGGGCATTGCACATTTGCCATAGAGCTGGGAGATGACCTCTGGGCTCCTGTACCACCTTCATCTCTACAGGTTCTCCAGGGTGCTCAGGTCGTAGTCAACCTGTCTGCCGACAAAGAGATCCTTATGCGGGATGAATACCGCAGAAACCTGCTGAAGCAACATTCTGCAAAGACAATCTGCGGCTATGTCTATGCTTCTGCCGGATTCGGTGAATCTTCCCAGGATAACGTATATGCCGGTTCTGCATCAATCTGGGAGAACGGATATCAGATAGCGGAAAACATCAGATATCAGACAGAATCTTCAATGATAATCGGTGACATCGATATTGAAAGGCTCGAGAGTCTGAGAAGAGGATCCCACATTTTCCGCAACATCTCCCCTGCAGGTACAGATGCCTCCACATATTACCGTCTGTATGACAGAAGAAGCCTTGGAGCTGCTCAGGAGACCGATTTCGAGAAAAAGCTCTACAGATATACGGAGCCACATCCGTTTGTTCCTGCAGAAGGCCTCGACTACAGATGCAGGGAGATTCTGTCTATGCAGGTAACAGCATTGGCCAGAAGACTGAGCCATATAGGATGCCGTACGGCAGTCCTCGGAATATCCGGAGGGCTCGACAGCACCCTCGCCTTGCTGGTCACCGTGATGGCATTTGACAAGCTCGGATGGAGCCACGACAGAATCGTTGCCGTGACAATGCCAGGCTTCGGCACCACTTCACGTACAAGGAACAATGCCTGGGATCTTATGGAAGCCCTAGGAGCGACTTGCCGAGAGATATCCATCGTACCTGCGTGCGAGCAGCATTTCAAGGATATATCTCACGATCCTTCTGTCCATAATGCGACATACGAGAATGCTCAGGCCCGCGAAAGGACGCAGATCCTGATGGACATAGCCAACCAGACCAACGGAATCGTGGTAGGCACAGGAGATCTTTCTGAAATAGCCCTGGGATGGGCTACATACAACGGTGACCAGATGTCGATGTACGGAGTCAATGCCGGTATCCCAAAGACATTGGTACGCAGTCTCGTGAAATGGGCCGCTGAGAACAGATTCGACAGCTGTGCAGACAACGAAGGACGCAGCATCAGAAACATACTTCTTGACATAGTTGACACTCCTATCAGTCCTGAACTTCTGCCTGCTGACGAAAAGGGTGAGATACAGCAGGTTACGGAAGACCTCGTAGGTCCATACGAGCTTCACGACTTCTTCATCTATAATTTCATCAGGTTCGGATACAGTCCTGACAAGATCTATTTCCTTGCCCGCAAGGCATTCGCGGAGACATACGATGAACAGACCATCCTCAAATGGCTCAAGACATTCGTACGCCGTTTCTTCAGCCAGCAGTTCAAACGATCCTGTATGCCTGACGGCCCTAAGGTAGGATCTGTAGGCCTCTCTCCTCGCGGAGACTGGAATATGCCTTCCGATGCCTGGAGCAGCCTGTTCTCTTCCGATATGCAATAACTTAAACAAAAGAATGATATGAAAAGGACTTTATCATCACTTCTGCTTTCTGTAGGATTATTGCTTGGAAACACGCAATATGCTGCAGCACAGACAGATCCTGTAGTTGAACAGATCATTGAAGCCGGACAGGCTGACAACAGGACAATGGAGTATCTCGATGTCCTCTCCAACAGGATCGGCGGCCGTCTGATAGGTTCCAATGCTTACGATAATGCTGTGGACTGGTGCGCATATATGTTCGGGCAATGGGGACTTGAAGTATGGAAGCAGGAAGCTGGTGAAGTGCCGGTGGGATTCAACCGCGGTCCTTGGTCCGGCAGGATGCTCGGAGGCGACGGAATGATCCTCCATTTCGCAACCCCTTCATACACCGTCGGAACAAAAGGAGTCCAGAGAGGCCACGTACTCAAAGAGCCTGTCACACAAGCTGAATTCGAGAGAATCAAAGGCAAGCTCAAAGGAGCCTGGGTCCTTATAGGCGGAAAGAATGAAGGCTATCCGATCGACTGGACAGAGAAGGGAGACAGCATAAGGAATGAGATCATCAGCAGAAATGCTGAAATAGAAAGGCAGAACCGCGAGGCGATGATTCACAACAGAAGCCTCAGGGATATGTCAGAAAAGGACAGGAAAAAGAAAGGATTGTCAGAAAAGGAGATCAGGCCATACGAATATGAGCCCGGATTATTCTACAGACAGATGGTCGAGGCCGGCATACTTGGCATAATCCAGGCATCGGAAGTGCCGATAAGGGCGCTTTACGACAGGAAGAATCTCGACAAGATGTCATTCGGGACACTTCCTCCGGTTCCTGACATCAAGCTCGATGACCAGCAGTATGCCATCATTGAGAAAATGGTCGAAAGAAGAGAATATTTCCAGCTCGAGTTCGATATAAGGAACCACTTCAGAATGGGGCCAGTAAAATATCACAATGTCATAGGAGTCATAAGAGGTACGGAATATCCTGATGAATACGTGATTGCAGGTGGTCATCTGGACGCATACGATGTCGCGACCGGCGGTGTTGACTGCGGAAGCGGCGTGACCCCGGTTATGGAAGCTGCCAGGCTTATTGCAGAGGCCGGAGGGAAGCCTAAGAGAAGCATACTTTTCTGTCTGTGGGCCGGAGAGGAGTTCGGACTGCTCGGCAGCAGATATTTCGTAGAAAGCGGGACAGTGGATCTCGAGAAGATATCTAACTACTTCAACAGGGATTATACACCTTTTGTACCGATGGGCATCACAGTTCCTGAAGCGATGTATGAGGATATGTGTGCAGTATGTGCCCCTCTCAAGGATGCAGATCCTGACTTCCCTTTCACGGTAGAGAAACGTCAGGGCGCTCCTAGACCCAAGCCCGCAAAAGCCGGAGGATCAGACCACGCATACTTCGCAATTAACGGGGTTCCGACTATAGGTTTCAACCTGAAGGATCCTAAAGGATATGATTTCAGCTATGGCGAAATCTGGCATACGGAAAGAGACACATACAACAAGAGTATCCCTGAATATCAGGAACACACAGCGATCTGCACGGCCGTAGTACTCTACGGTCTCGCAAATCTTGACCATATTCTGAGCCGAGAAGGTCTGTACGCAGAATAGTATTAAAGAGACTCGATGATCTTTGTAAAGAGAGTGGTCATCTTGTCTGCCGCCGCATTGGCCGCATCAACGACATCGTCTCCATCATTCACATAGTCATCAGCATAGTCATCGTGAGCCTCATTGGTGATCACAGACATTCCGAATACCGGAATTGAAGAATGCCTGGCCACGATGACTTCAGGGATAGTTGACATTCCGACTGCATCAGCGCCTATAAGCCTGTAGTACTTATACTCGGCAGGAGTCTCGTATGTAGGGCCGGTGCTGGCGAAATACACTCCGCTCTTAAGTTCATATCCCAGGCCAGCAGCAAGTTCGAAAGCCCTCATTCTCAACTGCTTGTCGTATGGGCGTGTCATATCAGGGAAGCGAGGTCCGAACTCGTCCATATTCGGTCCTATGAGAGGATTAGGAAGATGGCTGATGTGGTCTGTAATGACCATAAGGTCGCCGACCTTGAAATCGTAATTCACTCCTCCTGCAGCGTTGGATACAAAAAGATACTGTATGCCGAGGACCTTCATCACTCTGATCGGAAGGGTCACAAGCTCCATAGGATAGCCCTCATAATAATGGAATCGTCCCTGCATCGCCACCACAAACTTGCCGCCAAGTTCTCCGGCGATGAAATTGCCCTTATGTCCCACAGCTGTTGACATCGGGAAACCTGGAATTTCCTTGTATGGAATGACTATAGGATTTTCTATCTTATCAGCAAGTTTGCCAAGACCGCTGCCAAGCACTATACCGGCAAACGGTTTTCTTCCCTCCAGCCTAGCCGCAATGTATTCGGCCGCTTTCATAATCTTTTCTACTCTCGGATCCATAGTTCTTATATGATTTTACTTAATATGTTTCGCGCCTGTGAAAGTATTTCCTCTTCTCCTTCGACAACACGGTTACGCATCACAAAACGGCCGTTGCAGATCACGGACTCTACACAGTCACTGTGTGCTGAATATACCAGGTTGGCCTCAAACGAGCCTGGTGAAAGGAATTCGTAACCGGTGGTATTCACGATAAGGATGTCAGCCGCCATACCTCCTTCTATCCGTCCGACAGGCAGGCCTAGGGCCTTGCCGGCATTCTCGGTGGCCATTGCGATGATCTCATCAAGCGGCATAGCTGAAGGATCGTCTCTCCAGGCCTTCTGGATCATAGCTGAAGTCTTCATCGTCTCCAGCATATCAAGGTTGTTGGACGATGCACATCCGTCAGTACCAAGGCAGATATTGGCTCCAGCATCACGGAGCTCATTGTAAAGGAACCTGTATCCTGATGCAAGCTTGAGATTGGAATTCACATTATGCACGCAGGTCACCTTCCTTTCTCCGAGGATCCTGACATCATTCCCGGACAGCCACAATGTATGTGCGGCAATGACATCTTCGCCAAGCACGCCGAGTGCATCCAGATACTCCACAGGGGACATACCGTTATGCTGATTCTTGCAGTCCTCGACTTCTTTTCGGGTCTCGGAAAGATGGATATGTATCCTGAGACCGTGCTCGCGCGCGAATCGCGTCGCCCATAAAATCATTTCCTCACTCACCGAATATATCGCGTGTATGGCAATGCAGAACCTGGCCGGTTCTTCCCACTGAAGGGATGACTCGTACATCTCAACGCACTGGACCTTCTGACGTTCCGACTCCTCCGGATCATTTCTGTCACAGATCACGTAAGCCAGGACAGGGCGCAATCCCATTTCCATCGCAGCCTTGTATGCCATCGGCATATACCAGTAATGGTCGTTGAATGTCGTGGTACCGGTCTTGATCATCTCCAGACAGGCAACCTTGGTCGCATAATAGACATATTCCTCGTCTATCTTGGACTCCACTTCCCATATCTTGTCAAGCCAGGCGTGAAAGGCAATATCTTCCCCTATTCCGCGCATTAGAGACATAGCTCCGTGAGTATGCATATTCACAAAACCCGGCAGGGCTGCCCTGCCCGTGCAATCGAGGATTTCTGCCGACGGATCCGCAACCTGTTCATTTCCAGCCGGAAGCACAGAAGAGATTACACCATCCTCAATCAGGATATCAGACTTAACTCCCTTGACATCAATATTTTTCAGCAAAATCGCACTCATAAGTCCTGAATCTTTAGATACTGTTTAAAGTTTTCAAAGTTATATATTTTTTCTCATAAAATTATGCCGGAAGAGGTACTTTTCACTTTTTTCAAAACATTATTTGAAATTTAATTTGAAAAGCATTATATTTACTTCGATTTTGAAACCAAAAAACATTATTTTTCAAAATAAGTTAAAACAATACAACTAAAACTATATAAAATGGCATTCAAAGGAGCAATCGAAGTCGATACACAGAAATGCAAAGGATGCGGAGTATGTGTGGAGAACTGTCCGACCAAGAGCATAGAACTTGCTAAACTGGTCAACAACAAAGGTTATCATTATGCCGAAATGGTCGGCGACGCCTGCATAGGCTGTTCTAACTGTGCAATCGTCTGCCCTGATTCGGTGATTACTGTTTACAGAGTTAAAATCTAGAGGATATGGCAGAGAAAATTCTGATGAAAGGAAACGAGGCGATTGCCATATCGGCAATACGCAACGGTGCGGACGGATATTTCGGATATCCTATCACTCCGCAGTCTGAAGTTATGGAAACCCTTATGAAGGAGAGACCTTGGCTCACTACCGGTATGGTGGTGCTTCAGGCAGAAAGTGAAACATCTTCCATCAATATGGTTTACGGCGGCGCGTGCTGCGGTAAGAAGGTGATGACTTCTTCCAGTTCACCGGGAATCAGCCTTATGTGCGAAGGACTCAGCTACCTTGCAGGAGCGGAGCTTCCTTGCGTCGTGGTGAACTGCCAGCGCGGAGGCCCGGGACTTGGAACCATCCAGCCTAGCCAGAGCGACTACAACCAGTGCGTGAAGGGCGGCGGACACGGAGACTACAACGCGATCGTGCTTGCACCTGCTTCAGCACAGGATATGTACGACTTTGTTGATACAGGTTTTGACCTCGCATTCAAATACCGCACTCCGGTCATCATCCTTGCCGACGGTATCGTGGGTCAGATGATGGAGAAGGTGGAGCTTCGTCCGGAGAAGCCTCGTATGACAGAGGAAGAACTCAAGGCTATCGCTCCTTGGGCAACAACAGGAAAGTCTGCAGACAGAAGCTATAACTTCATCACTTCCCTCGCCCTCGAATCTGACGTACAGGAGCGCTTCAACCAGAAGCTTGCTGCCAAGTATGAGGTCATCAAGGAGAATGAGGTGAGATATGAAGAATACCAGACAGAGGATGCAGAATATCTCTTCGTTGCATTCGGATGCTCGGCACGTATCTGTGAAGCTGTTGTTGACCAGCTCCGCGAGGAGGGCATCAAGGCTGGTCTCCTCAGACCGGTTACCCTCTTCCCATTCCCTTCGAAGAGGCTCCAGGAGCTTTCAGGACAGGTGAAGAGTATGATGAGCATCGAGCTCAACCTCGGTCAGATGGTTGACGATGTGAAACTCGCTGTCAATGGAGCCTGCCCGGTGGGATTCTACGGAAGACAGGGTGGAAACATCTACACTCCTGATGAAATCGTAGAGGCGTTCAAGAAGTTCAACAATCTGAAATAAGGAAATACAATGAATATAGAAGATATCAAGAAACCCGAGAACATCGTCTATAAGAAAACCCCAGTTCTGACAGACAATGTAATGCATTACTGTCCGGGATGTTCTCACGGTACAGTCCACAAGCTCGTTGCCGAGGTGATCGAGGAGATGGGCATTCAGGACAAGACAATCGCAATCAGCCCGGTAGGCTGTTCGGTATTCGCATACAATTATCTCAACGTTGACTGGCAGCAGGCTGCTCACGGACGTGCTCCGGCTCTTGCGACTGCAACCAAGAGACTCAATCCTGACAAGTATGTATTCACATATCAGGGAGACGGAGACCTCGCATCCATCGGTACCGCAGAGATCATTCACGCCTGCAGCCGTGGAGAGAATATCGTCGTGATCTTCATCAACAACGGTATCTATGGTATGACAGGTGGCCAGATGGCTCCTACTACCCTCCTCGGAATGAAGACTGCAACAACTCCATACGGACGTGATGCAAAGCTCAACGGATTCCCTCTCGTTCTTGCTCCTATGATCGCCCAGCTCGACGGAACAGCATTCATCACCCGTCAGGCTGTTCACACTGCAGTTGCTGCACGCAAGGCAAAGCAGGCAATCAAGAAGGCATTCGAGTACAGCCAGAAGGGCATCGGCCTTTCATTCGTGGAAATCGTTGCGACCTGCAACTCCGGATGGAAGATGAGCCCTGTGGCAGCCAATAAGTGGATGGTAGAGAATATGTTCCCTAAGTATCCGCTCGGAGACATCAAGGACGTTTTAAAACAGGAGTAATTATGAAAGAGGAAATCATTATAGCAGGATTTGGAGGACAGGGTGTCCTCTCAATGGGAAAGATTCTCGCATACTGCGCGATTATGCAGGATATGGAAGTGACCTGGATGCCTTCGTATGGTCCTGAAATGCGTGGAGGTACAGCAAACGTATGCGTGATCATCAGCGACAGAAAGATCAGTTCGCCTATCGTTACCAAATACGACACAGCCATCATTCTCAACCAGCAGTCACTTGACAAGTTCGAGAATGCTGTAAAGCCTGGCGGTCTTCTCGTTTATGATCCGAACGGAATCATCAACCCTCCGACAAGGACAGACATCAGGATCTGCAAGATCGATGCAATCAACGTTGCGGCACAGGTCGGCAATTCGAAGGTTTACAATATGGCGGTTATGGGAGCTTTCCTCAAGATGAAGCCTATCGTGAAATCCGAGAACATCGACAAAGGACTCGCAAAATGCATCCCTGCAAGATACGCAGACCTCATTTCGCTTAACAAGGCCGCGATCGAAGAGGGTATGAAGGCTGTCGAAGTGATCCGATAAGCATAGTATCATAAACAAACTGCTTTGATTTGCTCATTTTATTTTGAGAAATCAAAGCAGTTTGCTATTTTTGCAAGGTAGGTTGAATTTATTATAAGATGCTGGAAACTGTAAAGGAAAAGATCACGCAGTTGATTGCTGCATACGAGACGGAGAAAATGGAGCGTATCAGGCTTCAGTCCAAGCTTGAGCAGTCATTGGCAGAGAATGAGACCTACAGAAAGCAGATTATTGAGTTAGAGAGACAAATCGATAACCAGAAGCTGACTGAGGCCTTTATGGCCGGCGGTGCAGATACCGCCGCTGCCAAGAAGAAGATTGACAGTCTGATGAAGGAAATTGACAGATGCATAAAACTGATGGAGGGATGATATGGCACAGAACATTACGATAAAGCTCGGTGACAGGCCGTACTCCCTTATCGCAACTTCTCCGGAGCAGGAACAGCTGATCCGAAAAGCTGCTGAAGAAGTGAACAGAAGAATAAAGGTGTATCAGGACAGGACTCCTGAGAAACCTATGCTGGAGCTGATGTCATTTGCCGCATTGAATATATGTATGGCAAACCTTAACTATCAGGACACGTTCAGAAGTCTGTCATCAGAGGAGAAAAGGCTGACAAAGGAGCTTGAAAGTTATTTGGAGAACATTGATAAAAACAGCCGTTAGTTATATTTTTTGCTGAAATCAACAGTAATTATGTAACCGGGACTGCTCGGATGGCAATGACGGACCTATGTGACCCGTACGGGGATTCCGCAACTGCGGGACGGAGGATTTCAGAACCATAAATCCGGATCCCAAATCTTATTTGATAAGATTTTCTGTCAAACAGACTAACGGCTTTATTTACAACTACTTGACCAATCTGCTTAACGACAGGTTGGTCATTTGTTTATGGTCAGGGTCATAAGTAAATGCCTTAAGTGGAACAACTAAAACCAATAATATATGAATATACTATTTTACATCTTGTCTGCGGTACTGGGAGCAGTGGTAGCTCTCGGCACATACATATTTGTCCGTAAGATACTTCTTAAGGGACAGAAAGATGAAATAATCAAGAAGGCAGAGCTTGAGGCTGAGAGCATTAAGAAGGAGAAGATCTTCCAGGCAAAGGAGAAGTTCCTCCAGCTGAAGAGCGAGCACGAGCATTACATCAACGAGAAGAACAAGCAGATCAGCGAGACTGAGAGCCGTCTGAAGCAGAAGGAGAACAGTCTGAATCAGCAGAATTCCGAACTTGGACGCAAGCATAAGGAAGCTGATGCCATCAGACAGAACCTCAAGGCTCAGGTAGAGATCGCTACCAAAAAGACAGAAGAGTATGAGGCTCTCCGCAAAGAGGCTATCAAACAGATCGAAGACATCGCAGGTCTTACTGCAGCGGAAGCCAAGAACCAGCTTATGGAAAGTATGAAGGCAGAGGCGAGGACTCAGGCCCAGTCATACATAAACGATGTTATGGACGAGGCACGTCTCACCGCGAGCAAGGAAGCTAAACGCATCGTAATCAACACAATACAGCGTACCGCTTCTGAGACCGCCATTGAAAATGCCGTGACTGTATTCCATATCGAAAGTGATGAGATCAAGGGTAGGATCATCGGCCGTGAGGGACGTAACATCCGCGCTCTGGAAGCAGCGACCGGAGTGGAGATCGTTGTTGACGATACACCTGAGGCAATCCTTCTCTCGGCATTCGACCCTGTAAGAAGAGAGGTTGCACGTCTTGCACTCCACCAGCTGGTAATCGACGGACGTATCCATCCTGCACGTATCGAGGAAGTGGTGGCAAAGGTACAGAAGCAGCTTGAAGACGAGATTATGGAGACAGGTAAGAGAACCTGCATCGACCTCGGTATTCACGGAATGCACATAGAGCTTGTGAAGCTGATCGGACGTATGAAGTACCGTTCATCATACGGACAGAACCTTCTCCAGCACGCCCGCGAAGTGGCAAACATCTGTGCGACAATGGCTTCAGAGCTTGGTCTCAATCCTAAGATCGCCAAGAGGGCTGGTCTCCTCCACGATATCGGAAAGGTTTCCGATGAGGATCCTGAGCTTCCACACGCAATTCTCGGTATGAAGCTCGCCGAGAAATACAAGGAAAAGCCGGAGGTATGCAACGCCATCGGTTCTCACCACGAAGAAGTGGAGATGACAAGCATCATATCCCCTCTCGTTCTTGTAGGAGACGCAATTTCCGGAGCACGTCCGGGAGCACGACGCGAGGTCATCGAGTCATACATCAAGAGACTCAAGGATATGGAAGACATCGCCAAGTCTTACAATGGAGTCACCAAGACATACGCTATCCAGGCAGGACGTGAACTTCGCGTGATCGTAGGAGCCGACCAGGTGACAGACCAGGACGCAGAGTCATTGTCAACAGAAATAGCAAAGAAGATCCAGGAAGAAATGGTATATCCGGGACAGGTGAAGATCACTGTAATCCGTGAGACCAGATCTGTCGCATTTGCAAAGTAGTTATAATCAAACATTTAAACAATGAAAAAGTTTTTGACAATTATCGCCTCGCTGGCAATATGCTTTGCAGCATTTGCTCAGGTTGCTCCAGCGCAGCTGGTGACCTGGTCATCACATATCGAGGAGGCTGGTGAGAAAGATGTTTACCGAGTCATCTTCACTGGAAAGATTGCCGAAGGATATCACACATACACTCTTACAGATGAATTTTCTGCTACAGAAGTAATGGATGCAGCTGTAGAAGGCGGAGAGCTCGTAGGAACACCATACGAGATCAGCACCCCAACAGAGGAGACTGACGAATTCGGCGATCCTGCAAAGCACTATTACAATGAGATCATCATAGCACAGAATGTAATGCTTACATCTGGGAAGGCTGCTTTCACCGGTACTATCTTCACGAATGCTTGTACAGGCGGAGCCTGCAAGGCTGAATACTACGACTTCAATGTTTCTGTCGATCCAGAGTTCGCCGTTGCGCCACTCGGAACTGAAGCGGAAGAAACTGTAGCAGAAGAACCTGCAGTAGAAGATCCTGCAAAAAAGAAAGGTTCTATCTGGGGGCTTATCCTCGAGGCTATCCTGTGGGGATTTGCGATGCTCCTGACTCCTTGCGTATTCCCTATGGTCCCTATGACGGTTTCATTCTTTATGAAGGGTTCCGAGAATGTGGCTGCCGGCCGTTTCAAGGCTGCAATGTACGGTCTCTTCATCGTACTCCTTTATACTGTTCCGATCTCCGTGATCATTATGCTCACCAGGATAATCGGAGGAGACGCCGTTACCGCCGACATCTTCAACTGGCTCTCGACACACTGGCTGCCGAACATCATCTTCTTCATCGTGTTTATGGTCTTCGCGGCATCGTTCTTCGGAGCATTTGAAATCACTCTTCCAGAGTCTATCGTAAACAAGAGTGACAAGAATTCCGACAAGAAGGGTCTTGCAGGAGTGTTCTTTATGGCTCTCACCCTCGTTCTCGTATCATTCTCCTGCACAGGTCCTATCGTGGGCTCGGTACTCATCAAGTCAACCCAGGGCGAATTCTGGGAGCCTATGGTGACAATGCTCGCATTCTCTGTAGCATTTGCACTTCCGTTCACTGTTCTCGCATTCTTCCCTTCACTTCTTAAGAGGTTCAAGAAGAGCGGCGGAAGCTGGCTTAATTCTGTAAAGGTAGTTCTCGGATTCGTGGAAGTCGCTCTCGGACTTAAGTTCCTCAGCGTTGCTGACCAGACTTACCACTGGGGCATCCTTGACAGAGAGGTTTACCTTGCAATCTGGATCGTTGTGTTCACACTCCTAGGTCTTTACCTCCTCGGCAAGATCCGCTTCGCACACGACGAGCCGCTCGAGTACCTCAAGGTGCCGCGCCTTGCCCTCGCAATAGGAGTATTCTCATTCGTGGTATATCTCATCCCAGGTATGTGGGGCGCGCCGCTCAAGGCTCTCTCAGGCTATATGCCGCCTATCACAACCCAGGATTTCGTGATCGGACAGAACAGCGGCACTTCACACAGCGCAGATGCAGCTCCTGTAACGGATTCAGAATACGGTCTTCACCTTCCTCTCGGACTTCAGGGATACTTCGATCTTGACGACGCACTTGAGGCAGCCAAGAAGGCAGGAAAACCAGTATTCGTGGATGTAACCGGACACGGATGCGTAAACTGCCGTGAGATGGAGTCAAGAGTATGGAGCGATCCTACAGTCCTCGGAATGCTCAAGAATGATTTCATTGTAGCAGCTCTTTATACCGATGACAAGCAGAAGCTTGACAAAGAGGATTATGTGACTGACGCAGAGACAGGAAAGGTCTATAAGGACCTCGGCCGTGCAAACTCCTATATAGCCCGCACAAAGTGGAACGTAAACGCCCAGCCTAACTACGTGCTCCTCTCCCCTGACGGAGAAATGCTCGTTCCGGTACGCGGCTACGACCTCTCAATCGACGGCTTCATAGAATTCCTCCAGAGCGGACTTGACGCATATCAGAAATAGAGTAAAGCCAAAGATATAAAAAGCATTCAGGGTAGGTTTAAAGCCTGCCCTGAATGCTTTTATGAACTTATCCGGGCCGATGACCTATCGGAGTTCTGCCACAGAGATATGATTGTTCCTGGTAAAATACATTATCAAAGACAAAATAACGAAGAGTGCCAGAGAGCCGACAAGCAGACTTCCGGTCTCCAGGTTCAGGAGGAGGTAAATGAAAGCATATAGAACAGCGACAGAAGCTGTGCAGAATACGGCAATCCTTGACCTGAGGAATCCGATGAAATATCCGCCCAATGCAGTGACAGTCATTCCTGAAGCTATCAGGTAGGCCCAGCCGAATGCAAGGTACTCAGATATAGAGAGTAGAAGCAGATAGAAAAGGCAAAGTGAAAACCCGGTCACGATATATTGAATATAATTGACCTCCTGACGTGTGATGGTCTCTACCAGATATATTGCCGCAAATACGAGCAGGATTATCAGGAAGGAATATTTAGTAGCTCGTCCTGTCTGCTGATATTGACTCACCGGGACCATAAGGTCCACATAGAATACAGGATCATATTCTCCGAACGCATTCATTTCAGTAACAGTCCATTGCGCCTCAAATCCCTCATCTGTCACATTTCTCTCGTTTGGCAGAAACGCTCCTCCGAAGCTTGGAGACGGGTGGTCAGACCTGATATCGACATTGAATGCAGCGGCCTCCGGTCTGAATCGCAGGGATTTCGCACCTTTTGTCCTGATGTCTATCGAATAATCAATCGAGCTGCCTGCAGCAAACCCAGCCGGATCCAGTTCAATCCTCAGACCATCATCCGCTAGTTCAAATTGATACTCCCTGCCATTTACCGAAGCAGTTATATTGTCTTCCAGGCCGCGCATTTCTCCCAAAGAAATGTACATATAAAGCTTATCCTTATATACAGCGAGATCATCATCAGATAGCTCAAAATGACCTGTTATCCCAAGATCAGCCCTATATACCGGAACATCATAGATGGATCTGTGCAATGTCGTTACGCTCACATCACCGGTCACCTTCGCCACCTCAGGCTCCACGACCCTCACAGCATCTTTCAATAAGGTTTCCCCTTTCGAGTTCACTTCCTTGGATTGATATGGTATCTTAAGACTTGGCGGATATATATCCTGGACACCGGCCCATTGTTTCGAAACTTCAGTTTCGGTCTCCGCAGAGAGTTCCTCGCGCTCTGAAATAAGAAAGTTGACAAGGAGAATAGGAATCTGAAGAACAAGAACTGCAAGCAAGATAAAGACTCCCTTCTTCAGCATACTGCGTCCAAACGTATTTTCTTTAGTCATATCTGAGTGTGTTTAATTGGTTACCTTACAAAAATGAACAGAAACTTCCTGATTTCTATATGTTTTTCTCACGGTTTTACCAAATGGGGCCCGCGCTTTACGAAATGGGGCTGAGGGCTGACGAAATTTTTATGAGTTATTGATAATCATTGCTAACTTTGTATCCGATCGAACGCTTATAATGAAAGAGCTCATTTTTTCAAATAGCGGCACTGAGCTGCTGAAGATTCGTCCGGAAGATATTATATATATCGAAGCGGACGGAAATTACTGCTGTATGCATCTCAGAGGCGGTTTCAAACAGCAGCTCTGGTTCAACAGGCAGAGATTCATCTCCATCATCAGCAGCCAGCTCAGAGACGAGAAGCCTACCTTCATTGTGGTCGGAAGAAGTTATATCATCAATATGGCCTATATTTTCCGCATCAATCCGGTTCAGAGCGAAGTCGTGCTTTTCGATTCTGCGGCACCGGCACAGACCAGCCTGCACGCATCTCAGGAGGCTTTGAACAGACTGAAGAAGGAAATACTGGCAATCAATCAGACAAAAGACTATGAATGACAAGGAATATAGAGACGATGATGTTGTCGTCATAGGAGGTTCGGATTGGAAACCCGGACCTGAAAATAAAAACGGCACCAAGGATTCCCGCAGATGGAAGATGGCAGCAATATTCCTTGCAGCCGCCCTTGTTATGCTCGGAGGATTCTTTCTTGGCAAGCATCTTTACTACAACCATCAGTTCAACCGCTCCCGCCCGGACAGTGAGATCATAAGCCAGCTGTCGAAACCTATGAAAGGCGAAGCAGGGATATCCCTGGAAGAGCAGGAAACGATGGGTGTCAGGATGAAGATCTATGCATTGACCGGCCTCAAAGCCCATTTCTGCGACAGCGTTCCAGACTATACGGACTCATCCGTATTCTTTATAACAAGAAGTTCGGATTATAGGATCAAAGACGGGAAGAAGCAGATAATCGGAGACTATATAGAAGATGGAAAAATAATTTCAGAAAGTCTCTGGAGAGCCGGATTTATGGCCATCAAGGAAGGCAATGCGCAGATAGGCATCAGCAGAAGCAGAAAGATCGGGAAATATATCACCGAAAATCAGGGTTCTATGTTCAGGCAGCTTGCTCTGGTCGCAGCAGGTACGACTTGCGAGAAGCAGTATATCCTCAAAGGCAAGGTTACACGTTGTGCATACGCAAGAGACCTCGAAGGAAATTTGTATTTCATCGAAACCGTCAATCCCGAAACTTTGTACGGATTTGCTGATGCCCTTATAGAATACGGATTCGTAGATGCCATATACATCACAGGAGGCAGCCAGCCAGACCGTTTCTACCGCCGGGCGGACGGCACATCGCACGGACAATACATCGACGACAAACCGCACGAGCTTATAGTGTGGACAAGATAGAAACATAATGCAACATAACCCATAAAACTATGAAACCTAATATCTTTATTCTCAGCATTATGGCAGCAGTAATCACTGCCTGTGCATCAGATTCCGCATCCTCAGAGTGGGTGACGGTCAAAGGCAACAAGTTCATTGACCCGCAGGGAAATGAGCTGATATTCAGAGGACTCTGTTTCTCGGATCCGGTAAAGCTTGTGAGCGAGGGGCAATGGACAGAAAGGTACTTCGCAGAGGCGGCAGACTGGGGAGCGAATGTAGTCAGGTTCGCCGTACATCCGACTAACCTGAACAGAATGGGATGGGAAGAGACGTTCAATGCAATGGACCAAGGTGTAGAATGGGCAAAGAAGCACGGAATGTATGTCATTATGGACTGGCATTCGATCGGTAATCTTAAGGATGCGAAATATACCAACCCGATGTACGACACGAACCTTGAAGAGACTTTGAAATTCTGGGCTACCGTCGCACAGCGCTATAATGATGAGCCTGCAGTGGCTTTGTATGAAATCTTCAATGAGCCTACAGTGACAGGTGAAGACACCGGAGAATGCACCTGGGAGGAATGGAAAGGGATCCAGGAGCAGATCATCGACACCATCCGTGTATATAACCCGAATGCAATCTGTCTCTGCGCAGGCTTCAATTGGGCATACGACCTTACTCCGGTAGCATCTGCACCTATCGACAGACCGAATATCGCATACGTATCTCATCCATATCCGATGAAGAGAAGCGAGCCGTGGGAGGAACAATGGGAGGCGGACTTCGGTTTTGTAGCTGACACATATCCCGTAATCTGTACAGAGATCGGCTTCTGTCTTGAGAACGAACTCGGAGCACACATCCCGGTCATTTCTACCGACGTGTACGGCAAGCATATCACCGAATATTTTGAGAGCAAGGGCATCTCGTTCACAGTATGGTGCTTCGATACTTCCTGGTCACCTACACTTATCGAGGACTGGAATTTCACCCCAACCACCCAGGGACGTTTCTTCAAGGAATATCTGCAGAGAAAGGATGCAGGAAAATAAAAGGCAAGTCTTAACCTATAAGTTAAGATAATTTTGCGCAAACTCATTGTTTTCCAAAATATTATACATATATTTGCGACATAAAATATATGCAGGATATGAGAGAGGTGGAGTTTGTGCCGTTCAGGCTGACGGATAATGCAGATATCTATTCTATCCGAATCGACGGAAGAGAAAATACAGAGTTTCAGGAGTTTATGATCAACTTCAAGGATACTGAAAATCTGTATATGGCAGATGATTTCAACAGAATACTGAAATCCATCAGTACCATAATTGAAAAAAGTGCCAAGGAATATTATTTTCGTCCTGAAGGGAATTTGAATGACAGAGTTCAAGCTCTTCCTCTCTACACGATGCCTCGCAACAAGAAGTATGGTACTCTTAGACTATATTGCATCAGAATATCAGGCAGATTGCTTATATTGGGAGGCGGTGGAGATAAAATTACGCAAACCTACGAGGAAGATGAACACCTGCTTGACAAAGTTCGTACTCTACAGAGCATAGACAACCAACTAAGACGACTTGAAGAAGAAGGATTTGACATACATACAAGGATAAATAATCTGACAATCAGTATTCAATAGTATGAAGAAAGGGACTGTATATTTTGCCGATCCGGATCCGTTGTTCGATGAACTGTTGGAAAGAATACCTAAAGAGACGAGCAGGCATCACGAACTGCTCACAGATATCGGCGCACGTATTGAAGAAGTCTTGAAACGTAAAGGATGGAGTCAGGCAGATTTCGCCAAGATAATCGGAAAGAAAGAATCTGAAATATCCAGATGGCTTGGCGGAGGGCACAATTTCACTATTGCTACCATTGCAAAGATCGAGGCAGCGCTCGGCGAAGACATCCTTTCGGTAAAAAAATACCGGAAGAATGCAAGTGGCTACAGCCAGACGACAAAAGCAAAGAGAAGGTTCCTCAGCGAGCAGGAGAAGCATAAATACGGTAAAGATAAATAGGTCTATGACAAGGTCTTGTGGGTAAATGATGATAGCCTTTGATCAATGTCATCGATCCAGTCACGGCAGATGGCGATTGTTTCAGTGTAGAATTCATTCTCCGTAGCCTGCTCCAACGAAATGCAGATTTCCATAGCTTCCGAATATGACATTCGGGAAAGGAGATATTCGTTCATACAGAAATACACCTTACCTATATCTGTTTTGGATAATGCCACTTGACACTGCCTTTCAATCTCATCTTCAAGACTATACGAAAGTTTCAAGGCTGACAGGCAGAGATCCAGGGCTTCGTCATATTGTCCGATGAAAACACAGCTGGATGCCACCATCCTCATAGCATTTATGACCAGAATGTCTGAAGAGCCTTGGCGACGGTAATCCAATGATTTCAGGAAATACTCTTTGGCCTTCTCATACTCCTCCTCAAGGATATACATATCACCCAGCCTGAAGCATACATTCGAACAAGGCTCTATCCAATCCTTATCGTCCGGAATAAATGACTCTCTGATGGACAATGACTCTTTCATAAAGGATTCGGCCTTAGCGAACTCATCTTCACAGGTGTAATATGAGATTCCCCTGTCAAAAAGGAGCCAGGCTAGTTTCTCGCGCCATTCAGCTGGTCCGGCTTCAGCTGAAATGCGCCGGAAAAGGCCGATGGCTTCATCACAGAGAGAACCAAGGCCAGAATATTTGTCGTCTGATTCCTCTAAATACCTGTTCCTGACCGTATAGAGATAGTTATACAAGCTTTTGGCATAGTGGACCAGATTTTCACGGGGATTGGAAAAAGCAAGTTTCTTCTGTATTGCAATAGTATCCTCAAATGCCCGGTCGGATTCTTCAAATCGGCCTGTACTGTCATAGACAAAGGCCAGATTCCCCAGAGTCGTTGCATAGTGGTCCTTTACATTGACAGAGTATGTCCTCAATTTCTCTCTGATCTGGAGAGCACGGACATAGCATTCTTCAGCCCTGGCATAATCCTCAGCTCCATCATAAAGATATCCGAGATAATTGAATACACCTGCTCTTTCGGCAGTGAAGTAAACATATTGTTCCTCAGGCACTTCATCAAGATATGGCAAAGCCTCGTACAGATATGCTTCCGCTTCTTCGAAACGGCCAGCCCTGCTGCATATCATACCAAGACGAGACAATGAATGGAAAGCCCTCAGACGATTTTCTGCCGAGGAGTCCGAAACTGCAAGATATTCAAGAGCCGACTTATACCTATCCTCGGCATCTCCACAATTTCTGCTGAAGAGGATGTTTCCTTCCAGATAACGGAACTTGCTCATAGACACGGCATCCAGACTATCGGTAAGAGTCTCAAGTTCATCAACCAGCCCGGCGGTCAGATCGTATTGACGGTTTTCCACAAAGAACTCCAGCTGTTCAAGCAGAAGTTCACTGAATTGCGAAGCATCCAGCTGTTCCTTCAACCTCTCGGTCTCCCGAGAGAAGTGGTCACTCAGTTCTTCATATAAATTGTCCGGTAAACGCTGGAGCACAGCCATATACCCGAGTTTGAACTGACGAAGGGATTCAGAAAGTCCGGACCTGTCCTTCTTCAGACGGGCCATCTCCAATGCATTAAGAACCAGAAAGTTGCAATTATCCCTGGCATCAAAATATTTCTGAATGAGGTCGAAATCCTGGGGATCAGTTTCCATCTCCTTTGCAGCATCAGCGGCATATTCCGTCATCTGCCGGTAGCGAGGATCATCGGCGACCACCTTGAAATCCTTGATATCACCCAGATGCACTCCGGCAAGATATACTGCACCATCTTCTATCCTGAACATCGAGGAGCGGTTCAACGTCCAGATATCCGCATCTGACTCAGCTAGACGTCCTGATGATATGCCCGGAAAATCAACAGAAGCCAGATCGAAATCATCTGGCTTCCTGTTGAAACATTCCAATAATGCTGCTAAAGTTGACATTCTTCTAGAATTTGAAGCTGTCCTTTAGAGCCGTAGTCTTGTTGAATACGAAATGATCAGGTGTGCTGTCAGGATCCTTGAAGAAGTATCCTACACGTTCAAATTGAACTGCAATGCCCGAATTGTCCTCGAGGAGAGCCGGTTCTGCATAACCCTTGCCGATCACGAGAGACTCAGGATTGAGGTAGTTCTTGTAATCCTCACCCTCCGGAATCTGTCCCATCTGCGCCTCTGTGAAGAGTTTGTCATAAAGTCTGAGCTCGACCTCCTTGGCGTACTCTGTTGACACCCAGTGGATGGTTCCCTTTACAGAACGCCACTCGCCTGCTCCTGGCTTTGATGTAGGGTCGTATGTACACTTGATCTCTACGATATTGCCTTCTGCATCCTTCACAACTTCCTGACACTTTACGATATAAGTATATTTGAGACGAACCTCTCCGTCAGGCTTGAGACGGAAATACTTCTTAGGAGGCTCCTCCATAAAGTCGTTTCTCTCGATATATACCTCACCTGTGAACGGAACCTTGCGTGAAGGTCCTTCAGGATCTGCAGGATTAAGCGGAGCATCGAACCACTCCACCTTGCCTGGCTCCCAGTTTGTAATTGTAAGCTTCACAGGATCCTGAACCACCATATAACGGTTCGAGCGCTCATTGAGGTCCTGACGTACGCACCACTCCATCAGCTGAAGATCGATCAGCTGCTCGCGCTTTGCCACACCTACCTTCTCAGCGAACATACGCATAGCCTCAGGGGTATAACCACGACGACGGATACCGCAGATGGTAGGCATACGCGGATCATCCCAGCCGCTTACGAAATTGTTCTTCACGAGCTCGAGGAGCTTGCGCTTTGACATCACTGTGTATGTGAGGTTGAGTCTTGCGAACTCATACTGATGCGACGGGAAGATGCCGAGCTTCTCGATGAACCAGTCATAGAGAGGACGGTGCACATCAAACTCGAGGGTACAGATCGAGTGTGTGATGTTCTCGATGGAGTCTGACTGTCCGTGAGCGTAGTCATACATCGGATAGATGCACCACTTGTCACCTGTTCGGTGGTGATGAGCGTGGATGATGCGGTAAAGGAGAGGGTCACGGAAAAGCATATTCGGATGAGCCATATCGATCTTCGCACGAAGAACCTTCTCACCGTCTGCATACTTTCCTGCCTTCATATCACGGAAGAGCTGGAGATTCTCCTCAACGCTTCTGTTGCGGTAAGGGCTCTCTGTACCAGGTACCTGGACAGTTCCGCGACCTGCACGGATCTCCTCCTGAGTCTGGTCATCAACGTAAGCAAGTCCTTTCCTGATAAGTTCCTCTGCCCACTCATAGAGCTGGTCGAAATAGTCGGATGCATATCTCTCGTTCTCCCATTCGAAGCCGAGCCACTTGATGTCCTCCTTGATAGAGTCAACATACTCGGTATCTTCCTTTACAGGGTTTGTATCGTCGAAACGGAGATTTGTCTTTCCGCCATATTTCTTTGCAAGACCGAAGTTGATGCAGATACTCTTCGCGTGTCCAATGTGAAGGTATCCGTTCGGTTCAGGCGGGAAGCGGGTCATTACAGATTCACACTTGCCGCTTGCGAGATCAGCCTCGATGATCTCCTCCAAAAAGTTGAGATTCCTGGTCTCAACTGCTTCCTTGTTTACCTCTTCCATATCTATTGGTAATTTGAATTTGCAAATAATCGGGCAAATATACGGAAAATTTGCTTTATTCTGCTAAATTTGAAGACAAGTTGAAACAAACTATGGCAAGGAGAAGGGTCATATTCCATATCGATGTCAATTCCGCATTCTTGAGCTGGACGGCAATAAGACTTATGAAAGACGGTATGTCCGACATACGCCTTGTTCCCTCTGTCGTATCCGGTGATCCTTCGGATAGAAGAAGCATCATCACTGCGGCATCAATACCTGCAAAGCGACTTGGCATCAGGACTGCCGACCCTGTCAGTATGGCCCTGAGGAAATGCCCCGGACTTGTAATCGTAAAAGGTGACTGGGAATGGTACCGGATATGCTCCCGGGGATTCATCGAGATTTGCCGCAGTTACTCCCCCGTCCTCCAGCAGTTCTCCATTGATGAATGTTTCATCGATATGACAATGCGTAATTGGGGAGAAGATCCGACAGCCGTAGCTGCAAGACTGAAGGATGAAATAAAGGAGAAGCTCGGATTTACCGTCAATGTAGGCATAGGCCCGAACAAACTGCTTGCAAAAATGGCTTCCGATTTCGAGAAGCCAGATAAGGTCCATACATTGTGGGAATCAGAAATAGCTGAAAAGATGTGGCCGCTGAGTGTGAGAGATCTGCTTTGGGTCGGTAAGAAGACTGAAGAGAGGCTGAGAGCATACGGCATTCACACCATAGGAGATCTGTCAAAGATCAGCGTCGGATCACTGACCCGCCTGGTAGGGAAGAAATTCGCCCTTCAGCTGCACGAGTTCTCTAACGGCAGGGATGATTCCAGCGTCGAGACAGAAGCGCAGGAAGCCAAAAGCATAAGCGCAGAAAGAACCTTCCCGAATGACATCGGGACTGAAAAAGACATAGACAGAGCTCTTTTCAATATTGCCTGTGTTGTGGCTCACCGTCTTCGTCGCAAAAAGCTCAGCACATCCTGCATATCTGTATTCATAAAATACAAGGACTTCTCTGTAATGCAGAAGCAGAGACAGATTTCCCAGCCGACCGATATCACGGCAGTTATTCTTAATGAAGCCAGGAAACTGGTCTGGGAGATATGGGATGCCGGGTCGCCCGTACGTCAGATAGGAATCGGGGTATCAAAACTGATACACGAGGACATTGTCCAGATGTCTCTGTTCGAGGATCCGAGGATGGATTTTTACAGGGAATGGGACAGAAAATATGATGAGGATATGGCCGGGAAAGAGGATCCGAGACTTATGGCATACGAGACCATAAAGGGAAGCAATGAAGAAGATTTATAAGAAATAACAGGAAAAAGTGTATTTTTGCAGACACAAATCACTAAAAGAACAATATGATCAAGTCAATGACAGGCTACGGCAAGGCCGAAGCTATTCTCGAAACAGGCAAGATTACTGTTGAAGTCAGGTCACTGAACGGCAAGACCGCAGACATAAGCATCAAGACATCTATCCTTCCCAAGGATAAGGAAATGGTTGTAAGGCATAAGATTGCGGATGCTCTGACGCGCGGAAACATTGATTTCTTCGTGACATTCGAGCCGAATACTGCAGACAGTGCAAAGAAGATAAATATGGATCTGGCTATGGAATATTACCAGCAGATCTTTGAACTTGGAAAGAAGATACAGGCGAAGAACGAGAGCCGCATAGGAGCGGAAAACCTATGGACACAGAATCCTAACGACCTTCTGGCAATGATTATCCGTATGCCTGAAGTGATGGATGCAAAGAAGCAGGATGTCATAACAGAGGAGAACTGGCCTGTTGTTGAAGCCTGCATTGATGAGGCACTGAGGAACATCAATGCATTCAGGGGACAGGAAGGAGAGATCCTGTACAAGGATGTCACGGAAAAGGTCAACAGCATCCTCAACTATTCAGCACAGGTGGAGCAGTATGAGAATGAGCGGACAGAGGCTATCAGGGAAAAAATTTTGAGCCGTTTTGCCGAACTTAAGGCAGAGCCCGACCAGAGCCGACTCGAACAGGAGATGATATTCTATATCGAGAAGCTTGACATAAACGAAGAAAAGGTACGTCTGCGCCAGCATTGCCGTTATTTTTTAGACACTCTGGAGAATGAGCCTAACCCGGGCAAGAAGCTTGGTTTCATCGCCCAGGAAATGGGCCGTGAGATAAACACTACCGGCTCCAAGGCCAATCATACCGAGATACAGAAGATTGTCGTGAAGATGAAGGATGAGCTGGAGAAGATCAAGGAGCAGAGTCTGAACATCCTATAAATCTTGGCACACAACACGCTAATGCTCAACAAGTTACGTATAATGCCTGCTGTATAAATGCAGCAGGCATTATACATAAACGCGTATTAATCAACCACTTACGCGCCACCATTTAGTGTTCGTGATCGTGGTCGTGGATCACATCACGTGAAGTGTCATTGGTCAGAAGCTTGCCCTGATACTCTCCTGTGAGGGTCTTGAGGAAGGCTGTAATCTGATCGACTTCTGCCGACGTAAGTTCCACACCGCTCTGATATCTGCCCATATCCATTACCGCCTCTTCAAGAGTCTCACGTGTGCCATCGTGATAATACGGCCAGGTATGCTCGACATTGCGAAGTCCCGGAACCTTGAAGCGATGACGGTCACGTTCAATCTTGGTTTCCTTATAACGGCCGTTATCTTCGACAGTGAGTTCAAGGCCACGGTCTGCAAAATAATGTCTGCGCAGTCCCATAAGCTCGTATGACTGTCCTCCGAGATTATGTCCGACGTGGCAGGTCGCGCAGTCGTATTTCTTGAACAGTTCATATCCCGCAAGTTCGTCCGCAGTAATAGCTGAATCATCACCACGAAGCCATTTGTCGAAGCGTGAATCAGGAGTGATGAGAGTACGTTCGAACTCTTCGATTGCGTTTGTTATGTTAGCCTCGGTTATTCCGTCTGGATATACGGCTGTGAACGCCTTTGCAAACGGCTTGTCAGCCTCAAGCTTCGCTATGATATCATCAAATGAAGGTGATGCCATCTCCACCGGATTGAGCGGCGGACCGGCAGCCTGAGCTGCCAGAGTAGCAGCACGACCGTCCCAGAACTGCACGAAATTATATACTGCATTATATACAGTAGGAGCATTCACTCCTCCGAGCTGGTCATTCACACCGTGAGAATACTGATGGTTATCGACACCTGCCGTCTCCAGAGCGTGGCAGGTAGCGCAGGAAACAGTATTATCAACTGAAAGACGCGGATCGTGGAAAAGTGTAAAACCAAGAGCAGCTTTAGCCTCGTCCACTTCAACAGACCGAGCTATAGGACGTACAGGTTCAGCCGCACGATTTTCAGGAAGAGCATCATCATACATTGCTATACGCTCTTTACGGACCCAGTCGAGGACGATGTTTCTCTTCTCAGACGTAAGAGAACTTCCCCAATGTACAAGATAGTACTTCGGCATAGGCATCCTGTCATCCAGCACGACCTTTTCAATCTTTGCAAGATCGACGGCACCCACCTGCTCACCGGTCTTCAAAGCCTCCATCACCGGCTTGATGTCGTATGCACGATAGCCGGAATCTATATCCTTCATCACTATCTTTCCTGCAACAGGCATCTTTGCATAGAACGGAACCTCCGGATCTGCCGAATGACAGCTGAGACAGCCTCCATCCTCAAAAATCTTATAGACCTGCTCTGCCTGAGGAAGGTCAGCAGAAGGAACGCGGTTGACGGCCCTATAGACCACCACCATTGCAGCTGCCGCAACCAGCAGCAGAACTGCACACCATCTTAACGTTTTCTTCATAAGCATATAATCGGTTATCTGTTGTAAATATGTACACTATCCTGAGCTGTCGGCAGATAATTCACTCCCCACCAGCACATCTGCAGACAGATGAAGCAGAATATCAGAAGCAGGCACAACGACTTGCGTGATACTCTTCCAAGAAGCCTCAGATGGATATAAAGCATATAGCCAAGCCAGGTTATAAGAGCCCAGGTTTCCTTAGGATCCCAGCTCCAGTAATGCCCCCACGCTTCTTTAGCCCAAAGCGCTCCGGACAACATTCCGAAAGTAAGGAAGGCCATACCTATATATACTAACGTATCTGCGGCAGACATCACATTGTTCTTAGAAGTGAAAAGTCCGACAAGAGCCAGAAGGAAGGCACAGCCAAGGAAGGAATATGAAAACATATAGACCGTGACGTGTGGTATGAACCACGGACTCTGGAGGGCCGGCATCAAGGTCTGGTCGTGGATTTCCGGCCTGAATATGTTTATCATAATGAATACCGTCGCCAGCATTGTCGAAAACGACAGAATCCATCTGTATCTCCAGCGTATGTAGGTGAAAAGACCAGCGGCAAGGGCGAAGAAGGAATACCACAGCCTTGTCTCCCCCATCGTACGCAGAGGCGGACGGCCGAGACTGATCCAGAGCCCTGCTATGAAAGAAGCAAGGACAACCAGTGCAGAGGCACCGCACAGAATCGCCACATTGCGGCGATGACGGTATCGCAGAGATGACTGAGACCAATGGTCATTGGCAAGCATAGATGACACTGCTCCTGCGGCTGAAAGCAGAACAGCCGCCACACCGAACCAGATGAATATATCCCAGGTAATCATATCAGTCATCCTCCCCGTAACGTTTCTTAGGTCCTGCAGCAAAAAGGAGCAGGGCTCCGGCGAGCATCAGGGCAATTCCCGCAGCCGCTCCATATTTCCAAGGTTCCTTCACGATCTGAATTATGCAATAAGATGTGTCTTCTCCCGCAACGGCATCATAGCCGGTCAGATATACATTCTCCCCAAAGCCTTTCGAATATGGATGATTGACTTTTAAAGCAACCGGCTCACCTTCGATCAGGAGTTCTGCCTCATACATTGACGGAACCCCATTAGAATAGGTCTCGACACGGAATTCCTTCAATTCCGTTTCGTATGGCATCCATACACTTGTCCCATCCATTCTGTATGCTTCCCGCACAGGCATATCCTTGAATGCCTGCAGTCTGACGGTTTCAGAATCAGGAGCACCCCAGAAAGGAGCAGCAATTGCAAGCAACAGGCCCGCGTGATTCAGGATGAAGCGCCATCGGATCTCACCGAGATGGGCGCCGGTCGCAGTCTGAGCTCTCCACCCACGCATTATCACAAACAGAAGCACTGTCTGGAAATACAGGAGGAACGCAACGAAAACCCAGGTATTCACGAGGGAGCGAAGCCCCGTCAGCCCTATGACAAGACCGAACAGTAGAAAGATGGTTATAGCACATAGCGTCGCACCTCTTGACAGCATAAAAGATACGAAAAGTGACTTTTTCCTGTTCCTCCAGAGCCATATCATCAGACCGAACCAAAGAACCGCAACAATGACATTTAGCGGGAAGGCGAAGAATGACACAGGAAAATCGCCCATCAGAAACTGAAGGGCTAAGGCTATGGCCAGATATAACATCAATACTATGTATGGCATAACCGGATAAATTGATTTACAAAAATAACAAAAAAACCTTAATCCGCAACTTATATGAGACTTTAACCACATATTTAAGAAGCTATTAAAGTGTTATTTTGTCATATAGATAAAAATTGTATCTTTGCATATCATAACAACTAAGAAACTGTCTGATTTTATATCATCAAAAAAGTTATGATGTATTTTGGGGACTAAATAAACAGCCCAAAAGACGTATAACAGATTGATGAGAAATCAGCAGTTTCAACAATTTAAACAGTTTCTAAACCTGAATCGTAATGAGTCCAGAAGCCATTCGCAATCTTGACGCCCTGAATGTCACTATGAACGGAGGTTCGACACTTCTCAACATCGTTCTTGCATTCGTAATGTTCGGCGTCGCTCTCGGCATCAAGCCTGCAACTTTCATTGACATCATAAAGAATCCCAAATCTATTCTCACGGGAATCGCCTGCCAGCTTGTTCTCCTTCCTGCACTTACTTTAGTGCTTATAATGCTGTTCGGAGACTGGATTTCACCGATGATCGCCCTCGGAATGATTCTCGTTGCATCCTGCCCGGGCGGAAACATATCCAACTTCATCACCTCTCTTTCAAGAGGCAATTCGGAACTTTCGGTATCACTCACAGCTTTCAATACTGCCGCCTGCATATTCACGACTCCGCTGAACTTCGCGTTCTGGGGAAAAATGTATCTGAATTTCGCTGGCAACCGAAGCATAGGTGCTCTTCCGGAACTGGAAATCCCTCTTGGCGATATTTTCCAGAGCATTTTCATCATAATGGGTATTCCTCTCATTTTAGGAATCCTCTGCGGACAATATCTGCCTAAGGTCACCAAGTTCCTGAAAAAGCCGTTGCAGCACCTTTCCATCATAGTGTTCGTCGCTATGGTGATAATCATCTTCAAAGGTAATTTTGATGTCTTTATGAAGGCCATAAAGTACATCTTCCTGATCGTGTTCATCCACAATCTCCTCGCCCTTGGCATCGGTTTCACGACAAGTACTGTCCTGAAGCTTCCATATAAGGACAGAAGAACAATAACAATCGAGACCGGCATCCAGAATTCAGGACTCGGACTCATCCTCCTTCTCAACCCGAACATATTCCCTGAGGTCGGAGCCTGGGCGAACAATGGAGGAATGCTTGTAATCACTGCCTGGTGGGGTGTGTGGCATATAATTTCAGGCCTGACACTTGCATTCGTATGGAGACTGCGTGGCAGAAAGGAAGCAGGAGAAGAATAATATGGGAAAGAAAAAGATCTACGAGGATTATATAGGCTATACTCTGCTTAAGCCTATCGTTGACTGGAACGTGAAGCACAGCTACCGCAAGGTAGAAGTCAGAGGAAAAGAGAATATCCCGACTGATGGTGCAGTCATCATAGCTCCGAACCACTGCAATACTCTTATGGACGCACTGGTGATACTACGTGCGTTTGACAACCAGACAGTATTCGGAGCACGAGCTGATATTTTCAACAATCCTACCATCGGAAAGATTATGACATTCATCAGGATCCTGCCGATGGTACGCCAGAGGGACGGTCTGCGCAACGTCCTGAAAAACAACGAGACACAAGAGATAATAGTCGAGACTCTGGAACATAAAGTTCGCTTCTGTATGTTCCCGGAAGGACGTCACAGACCGGCGCATTCGCTTCAGACACTCGGCAAAGGAACATTCAGGGCAGCGCTGGCTGCTAATGCAAGATTCGGTGACAGGATGCCGGTCTATATTGTTCCGACCGGACTCGAATACGGTGACTATTTCCGTTACCGAAGCACATCGCTCGTGACTTTCGGAAAGCCGATAAATGTAACGGAGTTCGTCAAAGGGCAGGAAGTTGACAATGAAGTGAAGCTTATAGAACCGTTGAGAAAAGAGCTTGCTTCAAGAATGTCAGAGCTAATCACATATATAAAGGACGACGAAAATCTCTACAGCAAGTGGGCTCTTACGAAGATTCTGTCTGTATCGGAAGGCCGGATGTACGGCAATTTCGGTACTGGTCTATATGAGGGAATGCTGGAAAACAGAAAGACAGCAGCCGCAATAGAGGCATTATCCGAAACTGCTCCGGAAGCGATGGAAAAGCTTTTGGAAAAGGTCGAGGCATTCGAAAAGAAAAGGCGCAAGAAAGGTATATCGGTGTATTCCTTCAGCAGGAAGAACAGCGTGCTTAAAGCCGCAGGTAAAGCTTTTGCTGCTGTCATAGGCCTGCCATATTATATTTTCAGCGCCATTGCAAGCGCTCCGATGTGGCTGACATACAACCTTTTACGCTGCAAGACAAGAGACAGAGCCTTTCACAACACTGTGGGCTTCGGAGTCAAGCTCGCTCTTGGCATCCTGCTGTTCATAATTTATGCGGCACTGTCATTCAGCCTTATGCCTTGGCCATACGCGCTTGCAGTAACACTCCTGACCATACCGTCATACAGCTTCTTCTTTGACTACAATGAGGGTATGAGACGATTCATTTCAGACATCAAGGTCCTTACGGACAAGAAGATAAGGAATTTCTACAAAGACATAGTAAAGGAATTCCAAAAGATACAGAAGTTCAATCAAAACTAAAGCAGATTCTATGAAAAGGACATTCATCACTGCAATGGCAGCTATGATGCTCTGCATCCCCTCTTTTGCCGAAGATACAGCACCGGCTGAAAACGAGGTAAAGGCAAAGAAGGAAAAGAAGAACGTGACATACAACGAGAAAGGAGAAATCATCAAGACTGGCACCAATTTCGGCCCTCTTCCTGTCGTAGCATTCGATGCAGACCGCGGATTCCAGTTCGGAGCCCTCCTCAATCTCTACAACTTCGGCAATGGAGACACTTATCCTAATCCGAAGTCAACCTGGTATTTCGAGGCTTCTGCATACACAAAGGAAGGAAGTATCGGAAGCTACAAGTTCATAGTCAACTATGACAACAAGACCCTGATTCCAGGCGTCAGAATGTCAATCTGCTCAGGATATTACAAGGATGCCGCCCTTGATTTCTACGGTTTCAACGGATACGAAAGCAACTACATAACCGTCAAGGATATGGCTAAAGACGGAATGTTCCAGTATCTTGACGATGAGGCCGGAAAGAAGCTTCAGGAAAAGGGCAAGTATCCGAAGGGCTTCTACCGCTTCGGACGTGACCTTGTCAAAGCGAAGGTTGACTTCACAGGTCAGATAGCGAAGAATTTCTATTGGGAAGCAGGATATAACTTCTCCTGGACCAAGACTTCAAACTTCACACCTAAGGGATATGAAGTACTTGCGGGACAGGAATTTGCCCACGGAACGACTCTGTTCGATCTCTATAAAGACTGGGGCATAATATCAAAGGAACAGGCTGACGGAGGCATTGTATCATCCATCAGGGCCGGTCTTATGTACGACAGCCGCAATGTCGAGAACAACCCTACCAAAGGAATATGGGCTGAGGCTCACGTCATCGCTGCACCAAAGTGGCTCGGAACAACCGATCCTCATTACAAGTATTGCGTCACGATGCGCCAGTACCTCCCGATAGTACAGGATAAGCTGACTTTCGCATACAGGGCTGCATATCAGGGCACATTCGGCAAAAACGCCCCTTGGTATGTGATGCCTTTCTATACGAATATGGGTCCTAAGGCCGACAATGACGGCTTCGGAGGATATCGTACGGTCAGAGGTCTTATGCTCAACAGGGTACAGGGTCAGGATGTAGGATTCTACAACGCCGAACTTCGCTGGAGATTCATCGACTTCAAGCTCTGGAAGCAGAATATAGCATTTGCCCTCAGCGCGTTCACCGATGGCGCCCACGTATTCAAAGGATACGATATGACTCTGAAGAACACCGATATCAGCCAGTACAGCAATGATCTCTACGAAAAATTCGTACTTGCCAAGAAGAAATGTGACGGATTCCACGGCTCTGCAGGTGCAGGACTTCGCTTCATTATGAACCAGAACTTCATTGTAGCTCTCGAATATGCCCGCTGCTTCAACAAGCAGGACGGTAACGGAGCCTTCTACATCAACACAGGTTTCCTCTTCTAAAGACTATCAACAAGAGCCCAGGTAAGATTCCGAGGCTCTTGTATTTCCAAAAATATTTTGATAAATTTGTGCTTTCGTGCCCTTCACGAAGGCACATTTTTTATTTCTAACCTTTAAATTAGTTAGTAGTATGGATCAGTTCACTCAAAATTATGTGGACGGATTTATGGCTGACCTTATAGCCAGGAATCCGGGAGAAAAAGAATTTCATCAGGCAGTAAAGGAAGTTCTCGAAAGCGTTGCCCCATATATAGTGGAGCATCCTTATCTTATGGACCAGAAGATTCTCGAAAGAATCGTCGAACCGGAAAGAATCATCATTTTCCGCGTGCCTTGGCTTGACGACGAAGGTGAAGTGCGCGTAAACAGAGGCTACAGGGTACAGTGCAACAGCGCCATAGGTCCATATAAGGGCGGCATCCGCTTCCATCCGAGCGTCAACCTCAGCATTATGAAATTCCTTGCCTTCGAGCAGACATTCAAGAACAGCCTCACTACCCTCCCGATGGGAGCCGGCAAAGGAGGATCGGACTTCGATCCTAAAGGCAAGTCGGACAATGAGGTGATGCGTTTCTGCCAGAGCTTTATGACAGAGCTGCAGAAGCATATCGGAGCCGATACAGATGTTCCTGCCGGAGATATAGGAGTGGGAGGACGCGAGATCGGATATATGTTCGGACAGTATAAGAGGCTCCGCGACGAATTTACAGGAGTCCTTACAGGAAAGGGACAGATGTGGGGAGGAAGCCCTCTCAGACCGGAGGCTACAGGATATGGCACCTGCTATTTTGCAAGTGCTATGCTTGCAACACGCGGTGACAGTTATGAAGGAAAGACCGTTTCCATCTCAGGTTCCGGAAATGTTGCCCAGTTTGCTGCTCAGAAAGCCCTTCAGCTTGGAGCCAAAGTCCTTACTATGTCTGATTCGAACGGTTATATTTACGATCCGGATGGAATAGACGAAGAGAAGCTCGCGTATATTATGGAGCTTAAGAACGTATATAGAGGAAGAATCAGGGAATATGTCGAAAAATATCCGACTGCACAGTACCACGCCGGAGAACGCCCTTGGAGTGTAAAATGCGATATCGCTATGCCTTGTGCAACTCAGAACGAGCTGAATGGAGAGCAGGCTGAGACCCTCGTTGCCAACGGATGTATATGCGTCGCCGAAGGTGCGAATATGCCTTGCACTCCGGAAGCTATCGAAGTATTCCAGAATGCAAAACTGCTCTATTCGCCAGGCAAGGCTTCGAACGCAGGAGGAGTAGCGACTTCAGGACTCGAAATGACGCAGAACTCTATGAGGCTCAGATGGACAAGAGAAGAAGTTGACCAGCATCTGAAGCAGATTATGACTGATATACACGAAGCCTGTGTGAAATACGGTACTGAAGAAGACGGATATGTCAACTACGTGAAAGGCGCGAATATCGCCGGATTCATCAAAGTTGCAGAGGCTATGATGGCTCACGGACTTGTTTAGCATATAAAAAAACATTAAATTAGCAGGCTGTTTTATCTGTAACAAGGATATCACAGCCTGTTTTTTCATTGACTATCACACCATTAGACACTATGCATATCGGAATCGCTGGAAATATCGGATGCGGAAAGACTACGCTCACAAGGATGCTCTCACAGCATTATGGATGGACACCGAAATACGAGGCCGTAACCTACAACCCATATCTGGAAGATTATTACAAGGACATTCAGAGGTGGTCGTATAACCTTGAGACATACTTTCTTGCGCAGAGATTTCAGGATCTTCTGGAAATCGCGAAATCTGACGAAGTCATCATCCAGGACAGAACTATCCTGGAAGGAGTGCACATATTTGTCGCAAACAACAAAGCGATGGGAAACTTGTCAGACCGCGACTTCGACACATATATGCAGCTCTTCAATCTGATGATGTCGATGGTCAGGGAACCGGATCTTCTGATCTATCTGAAATCATCCGTACCCACACTCGTATCGCAGATTCAGAAGCGAGGACGCGACTATGAAAAAAGCATAAGCATCGAATATCTGAGCAATCTCAACGATAGATACGATGAATGGATCGGAAACTACAAAGGCAAGGTGCTGATCATCGAGGCGGACAATCTAGACTTCGAACACATACCTGAAGATTTTGCAGCCATTACCGACAAGATCGATGCCCAGCTGTACGGTCTCTTCTGATCTTACATCAGCATTTCCGCCAGACGGTCATAATACTTCTTCGTCACCGGAATATGCATTTCTTCACTAGCGTCAAGTTCGGCATACACCACACCCTCCCTGTCCTTTCTCAACACCTTTACGTGAGAAGGATTGACATAGTATGACCTGTGGCATCGGATCAGGCCGTGATCCTGGCACAGTTCATCAAGAGCCTTCATTGAACTTCTCAGGACATACTTCCTGACCTTGCCATTCTCTACATAATAGATATTGACATAGTTCTCTTCTGCTGTGATATAATATACAGCCTCGGGAGTGAGGACTATCTTAAGATTATGACGCTCATCATAGAAACGCATACGCTGAAGAGACTTTGCAGAAGATTCATCCTGACTGTTATGATATTGATAGATACGCATCGACAAGGCAAGTATAGCGTATGGAAAGACCAAAGCAAGCGAGAGATATTGGAATGAAGTCGCAAACGCCTCGAAATATGGCATAGGTCTATGAAGGACGAGCCAGAAATACAACGCAACGAAGAAGGATGTGAATATTATTTCACCCAGACACCAGAATGCATACAGGGTGTAATTTATCTTCAAAGGCAGGAAATAATACAAAAGCCTCATCAATACTACAGATAGGAGGATAATGCAGGATGCTATGGTGAGATGAACACCGTACCATTCACCTCCAAGGAATTCAAAAGAATTGAACGGACGGTACATCAGCATAAAGGCAAAAAAGAATACCGGAAGCACTATTATATGAAGGAGCTGCGGTATGAATCTACGGAAGATCTTGGCTACATTACTCATTTTTTAGTCACAAATAAGGTGGGACAAAATTAATAAATATCTATTTTAATCCCAAATATTTGATTTTAATCCCAAAATAGCCTACAAAATAACATTTTCGCCCCAACTATCCCACTTATTTCAAAATCACGACAAGTACAGCTAACTTTGTCTCATCAGGTATGGAAAAATACCATATTCTAAGTTAAAGCACACAAAGAAAGGCTGTCGTGAGACAGCCTTTTCTTTATCAGAAACCAGGAAGATTCAGGAACAGTGTCGGCAGAAGCAGAAGGAATCCGACAAGAATCAGGAACAATATGAATTTCCATATCCATCTGAACCATTTTTCGTATGGTATCCTGGCAACTGACAGGACAGCCATAAGGACTCCCGAGCAAGGAGTTATCATATTGGTGAATCCATCACCGAATTGAAAGGCAAGTACCGTAGCTTGTCGAGATACGCCGATAATATCCGAGAACGGAGCCATTATAGGCATAGTGACGGCAGCTTTCGCTGAAGCGGAAGGGATGAACAGATTGATGAAAGTCTGAATGCCATACATTGTTCCTAACGCACCGGCACGTCCGGACCCATCAAGGGCGGAAGCCATCGAATCCAGCATTATATCAATCACCTGCCCGTTTTGCAATATCACGATAATACCTGCAGCAAATCCGATGATGAGAGCTGCAGAAAATATATCTTTTGCACCGGCTATGAATTCTTTAGCGATATCATCGGAAGAATAGCCAGCAGCAAGACCTGAAGCTACTGCCAAAGCCAGGAAGAGAGCACATATCTCCGGAAGGTACCAACCGTAGCCCATAACCCCGGTAACCATAAACAGTATGCAGAACAACAGCATATCCAGAATGAACAATCTGGCCGAACGCCTCAACGCGATAACAGATACCATCGCAAAAAGGGCAGTCAGCACCCACAGCAGCCAAGGAGCCGCAAAACTCTTCTGTCCTAAAGAAATCACGCAGTCTGAAGCATAGAATACCGAAAACAGCACAAGGACGACCATCAGAATGGCAAAACACACCCAGGCCTTGATCCCACTCCCCTTTTCCATCACTTCAGCAGCCTCATCTACAGGTTCTTCGGTTACCGCAACAGGTTTCCGGATCCGTGAAGCATACCATAGAGTAAAGGCAATGGCGATAGTCATCAGAATTAACCAACATATTATCCTGTACTCGATTCCGGAGAAAAGAGGCAAGTCTGACATATCCTGTGCGATTCCTATCGTAAAAGGATTGAGCATAGCTCCGGCAAATCCTACGTGAGCCGCAACATACACCATACATACGCCCACAAATTCATCATATCCGAGTCTCTTGGCCAAAGGAATAGCAACCGCCACAAATGCAATGGTCTCCTCGCTCATACCGAAAACCGCTCCGAACAGGCCGAAAAGAAGCATAACCAGAGTGATTACAATATTTCCAGAGCCTAGATGTCTGATGAGCCTGAAACGTTCCAGTGCCTGAACCTTTGCAATGAACTTCATTATCCCTTCATCAACTGCCTTGGTACTGTTCACAACCCAGAAGGCACCTCCTATAACAAGGACAAATGCAATAATCCCTGCCTGCTGGCTGAACCCATCATAAAGGGCAGAAAACACCTGCCAGGTCTGAGGCTGGGCGCCTGGGACAAACCAAGTCGAAACTGCGCATACCAAAAGAGCGCAGAAGATTATTACGTATGTATTCGGAACTTTGAACCTGCTCATATAGCCGATTGTAAGAATTGCCTAGTTATGCAATGCCGACTGAAGGACTTCGGTCAATGTAGGATGAGTATGGATCACGCTCTGGAACTCGGCCAAAGATGCCTTTCGGCTGATCATAGCGCAGGCCTCCTGAATTATATCCGATGCGTGAGGGCCATATAGATGACATCCGAGAATCTGTCCTTCAGGATAAGGCGACAGTGTCTCATCTTTAGAAGACGCTGCTACGACTACCTTGCAGAAGCCGTCTGTATCAGCCATAGTGACAGCCTTTCCATTGGCACGGAAGAATGATTTGAGACATTTGACAGGAATTCCCTTTTCCTTGCATTCATCTTCTGTCATTCCAACACTCGCAGCCTCGGGAGATGTAAATACGGCCGCAGGCATAACAGACAGATCTATATCATTGCTGCGGCCCATAATATGATCCAGAGCTGTGATACCCTGGAACGTAGCGGCGTGGGCAAGCATCATCTGTCCATTGATGTCGCCTATGGCATATATATGAGGAACGCTTGTCTGCATAAAATCATTAACAACGATGCCGCGTGGAGAGAATTCGATTCCGACATCGGCGAGATTGAGCGATGCGACATTGGCACGACGCCCCACTGCCATAAGAACCTTGTCTGCTTCGACACACTCCTCCTTGCCTTTACGGACGAAGGTGACCCTGTATAAAGATTCTTCACAACGTTCAGAATGACAATGACTATTATCATCACGGACCTGATCGAACATCTCTATCCCTGTCACCTGCGCCTGAGTATTGATCTCGATTCCCCTCTTGCCGAGACTCTGCTTGAGCCTTTTCGCCAGATCTGTATCGAAACGAGGAAGGATATCCTTGCAATACTCCAGAACGGTCACCTCACTTCCGAAACTACGGAAAATAGACGCGAACTCCAAGCCGATGACACCACCGCCGATTACGCAAAGTCTGCGCGGAACATCCTCTATATCAAGGATTTCACGGGATGTAAGTATTCCCGGAAGATCGGCGCCCGGAACTGGCAGAGAAGCTGAGACAGAGCCGGTTGCAATTATTATATAATCGGCTGAATACTCATCTTCACCGACAATGACGGTATGCTGGTCCTTGAAAGAAGCCTTGCCGCGCACGAGAGTGATCATCTTATGCCCCATCAAAGACTCGACTCCGCTTCTCAGCTGCTCGACTACCGCATTCTTTCGAGCCTTCACAGCACTGAAATCAAAACCATACGAGAGTCCGGTCACACCGAATGCTTCTGCTTCCCTGAGTCCGTCGAGAACCTCAGCATTCTTGCAGAAAGCCTTGGTAGGGATACATCCCTCATTCAAGCACGTACCTCCGAGATTTCCCGATTCGACCAATACAACCTCCACTCCCCTTTTCGCAGCCAGCAAAGCAGTCTCATATCCGCCCGGCCCGGCACCAATGATTATTAGTTTCATATCATATACAATTACCAAATTGGCAGACAAGATGTTCCAGTGGCCCCCTCCCACTCTGCGAGCGGGCCCCTCCCCCTACCCGGGGGTGGGAAAATGCCACTTCCACATCAATGTCTGCCAATTTGTGTTAGTTCATATCCTTATATCTGAGCACCGGCTGACGTGCGGCAGTTGTTTCATCAAGACGGCGTACAGGAGTTGTATGCGGCGCTGTCTTGAGAGAATCAGGATCTGCAATCGCCTCGGATGCAATGTGCTTCATTATTTCAATGAACCCGTCCAGAGTTTCCTTTGACTCAGTCTCCGTAGGCTCGATCATAATCGACTGATGGAAGAGCAGAGGGAAATATATCGTAGGCGCGTGGAATCCGTAGTCAAGAAGCCTCTTTGCGATATCAAGGGTCGTAACTCCTGTTGACTGGTCTGCAAGACCGTCGAAAACGAACTCGTGCTTGCATACAGAATCGATAGGGAGCTTATAGCACTCCTTCAGTGACTCCTTGATATAATTAGCGCCAAGGACAGCAAGAGGTCCTACCATCTTTATATTCTGCTTGCCAAGCATCAGGATATATGTATATGCCCTCAGGAGTACTCCGAAATTGCCCATAAATCCTGAAATCTGACCGCAAGCCTGGCATCCGCACTTGCATTCAGGAGCACAGGCGCAGGCCGGACCGAAAGCACCGGCACCTTCCGGAGAAGAGTCACAGCGGCAAGTTCCATCTGCGACATATAATGATCCGTCTTCGGCCTCCATAACCTTAGGAACAGGCAGATGAGAAACAAGATGAGCAGCAACACCTACCGGTCCAGCCCCAGGTCCTCCACCTCCGTGAGGAGTCGAGAATGTCTTGTGAAGATTGAGGTGAAGCACATCGAAGCCCATATCGCCCGGACGTACCACACCCATAAGAGGATTCATATTCGCTCCGTCATAATAAAGCAGACCGCCGCATTGGTGTACAAGGGCAGCGATTTCCTTTATATCCTTCTCGAAAAGACCGAGAGTGTTCGGATTGGTCATCATAATACCGGCAATGGTATCATCAAGAAGGGGCTTAAGATCCTCAACATCAACAAGTCCCATTGCATTCGACTTCACCTGAACGATCTCGAGGCCGCAAACAGCTGCTGATGCAGGATTGGTTCCGTGAGCACTGTCCGGAACGATTATTCTGGTACGCTTCAGATCTCCACGAGAAATATGATACTGTCTGATCACCATAAGTCCGGTAAGTTCTCCGTGAGCTCCGGCAAACGGATCCAGAGTGAATTCAGCCATACCTGTGATAGCAGAGAGGGCTGCAGAAAGATCTTTGTAGAGACGTAACGCCCCCTGCACGGTAGAAGCAGGCTGCAACGGATGAAGTCCTGCAAATGCAGGCATTGCCGCAATCTCTTCATTGATCTTAGGATTATATTTCATAGTGCAGCTTCCGAGAGGATAGAATCCCGAATCAACACCGAAATTCATCTGGGAGAGGTTCGTATAATGGCGTACCACATCCAGTTCGCTCACCTCGGGAAGAGCCGGAGCATTTGCGCGCTGAAGACCTGCAGGAAGCTCGGAAACAGAATGATCCCACTTGTTTGACGGCAATGAATATCCCTGTCTTCCTGCCTTGGAAAGATCAAAGATCAGTTTATCGTAGTACTTCATAGCTCAAGTCCTTTAAGATATTCAACAACAGCGTCAATATTATCCTTTGATACCTTTTCGGTCACACAGAAATTCACAAGTCCCTTTTCCACTTCGACAGCGCCAAATACACCGATCATCTGGAGAGCGTCCTGGATCTTATCAACAGGTGCCAGAGCCTTGAGTGTGAACTCCTTCAGGAACGGCTTGTCGAAGGCCTTTTCGAAAAGGCCTGTACCTAGCAGTCCTTCATAAAGATAATGAGCGCCTCCATAGCTGAGTTCATTGACCTCACGAAGGCCTTTCGGTCCCATAAGTGACATATATACAGTCACATAGAGAGCCATCAGAGACTGATTCGAACAGATGTTGCTCGTTGCCTTCTCACGACGGATATGCTGTTCACGTGCCTGAAGTGTAAGCACGTATGCACGTTTTCCGTCAACATCCTTTGTAGCTCCAACGATTCTGCCCGGAAGTTTGCGGACGTGATCCTTCGTACAGGCAAGGAAGCCTACGTATGGTCCTCCGTAACAGAGAGGAACACCGAGAGTCTGAGAGTCACCACATACAATGTCAGCCCCCCACTCGCCAGGAGTCTTTATCACGGCAAGTGATGAAGGATCGGAATATACCATCAGAAGTCCCTTCTGAGCGTGTACGGCATCAGCGAAGCCCGTAAGGTCCTCTATGATACCATATTTATTGATGCCAGGCACAAGAACGCCTGCCACGTCTCCTGCAGCCAGTTCTGTCAGCATTGCTCCGTATGAAGTGACTCCGTCCTGACAAGGAATGAATCCCAGTTCAACGCCATTGAACTTTGCGTATGTCTTTACAACCTTCACGACCTGAGGGAGAAGACCTTCGGACAGAAGGACGCGGGTCTTCTTCTTTGTAGAAGCCATCGCCATCATCATAGCCTCAGCAGCAGCTGTAGCACCGTCGTACATAGAAGCATTCGTGCAGTGCATACCGGTCAGCTCAGTGATCATCGACTGATATTCGAAGATATATCTGAGAGTACCCTGAGACACCTCCGGCTGATATGGCGTATATGCGGTATGGAACTCCGAGCGTGATATGATATGAGGAATGACGGCCGGAGAATAATGGTCGTATGCACCAAGACCGCAAAGGCAGAACAGGCTCGTATTGAATTCTGCCAGTCCCTCAAAATACTGACGGACCTCAAGCTCGGACATAGCGTCCGGAAGGTCATATTCTTCGCGGTAGATGACGTCCTGAGGAACATCGGAGTAGAGATCCTCAAGGGATCCTACTCCGATTCTGTCCAGCATCTGACGTATGTCATCTTCCGTATGTGGAAAATAAGCGAATGCCATAATATTCAATTTACTCGTTAGCGCACATTGCCTCGTAAGCGGCTGCATCCATCAGAGTCTCAAGCTCTGAAGGATCGCTCATCTCCACCTTCATAATCCAGTTAGCGAAAGCATCCTGGTTGAGAAGCTCTGGCGCGTCTTCAAGCTCCTCATTGATCTCTACGACAGTACCTGTCACAGGACTATAGAGGTCGCTGGCAGCCTTTACGCTTTCAACTGCGCCGAACTCTTCGCCTTTTTCGAGTTCGTCATCAACCTCAGGCATATCCACGTATGAGAGATCTCCCATTGCGTGCTGAGCGAAATCAGTAATGCCTACGATTGCAACATTACCTTCAACCTTTACCCATTCGTGTGACTCGCTGTAATAGAGTCCTTCAACTGTCTTTGCCATAATTTTGTCTCTTTATTGAATGTTATACTTATTTCTTATAATTGGTTTCGTAGAAGCGCTTTCTGGTAACGATACCCGGGAACACCTTCTTTCTGATACGTATTTCCACTGAAGTTCCGAGTTCGGTATATGCCTTATCGACCATTGCCACACATACGCTGCGGTCAGTCGAGATAGAACGGTAACCTGTAGTCACGGTTCCCACTTGTTCTCCATTCACCTCGACGGGATATCCGGCACGCGGAATTGCCTTATCCTGAAGTTCTATACCGACAATCTTGCGGGTCAAGCCGGCTTCCTTCTGTGCCACTATGGCCTCACGTCCTATGAACTCCTCTTTATCCTTCACCTTCACGAACATACCCAGACCGGCCTCAAGAGGTGTGATCTCGTCACTGAGTTCGTGGCCATAAAGTGGAAGTCCAGCCTCAAAACGGAGCGTGTCACGGCATCCAAGACCGCAAGGCACTACCCCGGCCCCAAGAAGGATATCCCATATTTCATTTATCGCCTCGTGAGAGCAATATATCTCGAAGCCATCCTCACCTGTATATCCTGTACGGCTCACAATCATCCTCGCACCCTTCCATTCCATCTCACAATATGTATAGAACCCCAGGGCTGCAACCGGTTCCAGGCCAAGGGTCTCAACTGCAAACCTCTCTGCCTCTGGACCTTGAAGAGCAATCTCTCCCCAGGAGTCTGAAGCATTCACAATCTCCACATCATATCCTTCCTTCTGTGCACAGATCCAATCATAATCCTTTGCAATGTTCGAGGCATTCACGACAAGCAGATATCTGTCAGGCTCGAATTCCTTATATACAAGGAGATCATCCACAACCGTTCCGTTCGGATACAGGAGCATACCATATAAAATCTTTCCATCCGGAATACCGGCTATATTGTTGGAAAAGATATGATTCACAAATTTCTTTGCATCAGGGCCGCTTACGAATATCTCTCCCATATGCGAAACATCAAACATTCCCGCACGATGACGAACAGCATTGTGCTCATCGGTAATGGTAGTATATTGGATCGGCATAATGAAGCCGCCGAAAGGGCTCATCTGCGCTCCGAGAGCGACGTGCTTGTCATAAAGACAGGTCTTCAAGAGGTTATCTTCCATTGTATGTAGTGTTATAATAATTCGATAAATCTTTCAAATTTAATCAAAAAATAAACAAAGAAGCAATAGAAATCAGAGAAAATGAAAATCGCCGAAAGATTTTCAGAAACCTTACGGCGATACACATACTGATATATCAGTTAATTAGTCATATCTTCCGGAAGTACTGGCATTGCACCTTTCTGTGTACATACAAATGCAGAAACTTCTACAGCACGCTTATGTGCTTCCGTAATAGTCTTTCCTCTGAGAATCGAGGCTATGAATGATCCGGTAAATGAATCACCGGCACCTACCGTATCAGCCACCTCGACCTTCGGAGTATCCTGGAACGAGACCTCATCTGCACTGAAGATATAACTGCCGTCAGTACCACAGGTTAGTATGAGCATTCTGAATCCGTAGTCTTTCAGAAGTTTCTTGCAGGCCTCTTCCTGAGAGAGTCCCTGACATCCGAACATCTCTGACACCACCACAAGTTCCTCATCATTGATCTTCAGCACATTACACTTTCCAAAAGAGCTCTCGATGGTCTCCTTGCAGTAGAAATGCTGTCTGAGATTGATGTCGAAGATCTTGTAAGTATCATCCGAGTCAGGCATCGCATCAAGAAAACGGTTGATAGTTTCTCTTGAAACGTCATTCCTCTGAGCCAGAGAACCGAAACATACAGCCTTACAGTTCTTTGCGAGTTCTTCCAGAGCGGAAGAATAAGGAATATTGTCCCAAGCTACATTCTCCTTGATTTCGTAGCAAGGGATTCCCTTCTCATCCAAAGTCACCTGAACTGTTCCGGTAGGATAAGGAACGGTCTCAAGTCTGTAATCAAGTCCTCTCTGGTCAAACTTTTCCTTGATCTCACGTCCAAGCTGGTCATCACCTATTGCACTGATGGCGAGTGATCTGAATCCGAACTGTCCTGCGTGATAAGCAAAGTTTGCCGGAGCACCACCGATTTTTCTTCCTTCAGGCAGGCAGTCCCAGAGTGCTTCGCCAATCCCTATGACATATTGTCCGACAGGAATTTCATATTCATAACTATTCTCTTCTATATTCCTTACATCAGTCTCAGACAGGGCAATGGTCCCGTCACAGAAATACTCCACAAGATACCTCTGAAGAGTCTCGACAGAATCTATTTTAGAAGGATCGAGATAGGTTCTCAGATTTTCCACCCTCTGCCGTACAGAAGCCACACCGTGGCGGACAAGTTTTTCCACAGGCGGCCTGATCGCCTTTTCCAATGCCTCGAAATCTGTATCATAGAGCAGTGTGCCGTGTACGACGCTCCTGTCCGGCATCTGATGGAAGGCATTTCCGCTGACCTTCCGTCCTTCGACAAGAATATCGTTTCTGCCGGATTTCTCTGCAGAAAGACCTAGCGCGCGAAGACATAAAGTCAAAGAAGTCAGATATTTATCAAATATTTCAGCGACATCACCTCTGCGGGAAACAAAGGAAATCATTATATTGCCCATATCGGAATACACACATCCTCCCCCGCTCTTGCGACGCACCACCTTCACATCGTGCTGGCGGCAATAATCCATATTGACCTCTGCTTCAAGGTCCTGATTTCTGCCTATTATGACAGTAGGAGCCACCCTCCATACGAAGAAAGCCTCATCCTCAACTGACCTCGCCACGAACTCCTCCATAGCGAGATAGAAAGCCAGACTTCTCTCTTTATTATCCGGCAAGACAATGTTTTTCATACTACAGACAGTTTACTCAGACCAGTCAGAGAATGCATCCATAATCACCGTCGGGCGGCCGTCTTCTGTAAAAGCGCCAAGCTTATACTGCGATGGCTTGCACTCGGGCTCCCAATAGAAAACGCCCTTGCATCGTCCGCCGGTTTCATTCATAGACTCACGGATCACTCTTGCCAGCTGCCTTCTACCCTCTTCAAGCACTTCCGGACGGGACTCATCGACAAGGAAGCCCGTCTCCACAATCATCACATCGCAGTCGAACTTCCCGCTGACATAGCGGATATTCTCGATACAATCGGTAATGGTAGTTTCAGCATCATCCCTGAAACCTCCGTCCATCGCCCAATATGGATATAGCGACATACCAATCATATCCCATTTGGCTCCCCCTGCCTTCAGGACGCCGAGATTCCAGTCATAGAGTTCACGGTCAAAGCCATTGTCAAGATGCACCATAACGATAGATTCCGGGAAGACGCTCTTGCAGGCATCATAGCCGGCTGCAAAGAAACCGGCATATTGTTCCGGATTATGGACGGCGTGCCCCATTGACTCGGTAATGATGGTATTTCCGTTCTCATCGTGCACAGGCCATCCCATTTCATTGGACTTCACGCTCCACAGGAAACCGTTGCGGGTTTCATTCCCCACCTGTATCCACTTGGGAGTAATGCCGTTATCCTTCAGATACTGAAGTACTTCCACCGTATGGGCAGTGAGATCCTGCTTCATCTGTTCATAACTATGCCCTGACCAGGATGCAGGTATGTTCTGTTTTGCAGGATCTGCCCACCAGTCGCTGTAATGGAAATCGACCAGAATGGCCATTCCAAGTTTCTCAGCACGCTGGCACTTCACCAGAAGATCCTCCTTGCTGCACCATCCTCCGTGAGCAGAAGGATCCACCCACACACGCAGTCGGACTGCATTCAGACCCAGTTCCTTCATCAGCTCGGTACACTCCCTCTCATCTCCTGCTGAATTATAGAAGTTATATCCACGTGCCTCGTATTCCGTTGCCCAACTGATATCGGCACCAAGCCAGAATTCAGGTTCTCCGGAAGCCTCACCGGTACAGGAAAGATACGAAAATGCAGCGCAAACTGCCAGGATGCTGATGAATAAACGTCTCATATAAATGTAGCATTTTCTGTAAAAATAGAATTTAAATTCCAATTTACCAAGACTCCGGCATCATATATGTCAAAGAGAAACGCAGTAGTGAATTAATATTTTCCGTTATGGGACAATACAAGGAAAAACGTGCGAAGAACCCGCACAACTCATTGAATATGAGAAGCATATTCAGATGTATGATGGAAGAAGGATATTATCCGACATACGAAAAAACGCATATCATCTTCGATGTCGAAGACAATGTCGCTGTCGTAGAATATGATGAGGGGATTTTATCCATAAGGATATTTTTCTCCATAGATGAAGATGCATACGACCTGTTCCTCGAGGCTTCGAATGCAGCTATGCTGGACACATTCCTTGTAAGGCCCGTGATACTTGATAATATGAAGAATATTATGTTCAGCTGTGAGATGATGTGCGACAATGTGAGGGAGTTCAGAAAATTCTTCCCAAGAGGGATAAGATACCTCAGGGACGCTATGATACTTCACAAGGCTGAAATGAAAAGACTCGTACTGACAGAAAATGTGTCCTCCGCGACCGTTTCAGCAGCAGAGGACACATCTATGGTTTCCAGAAAAGCAGGTAAACCCCTGTCTTAACTTTCCTTCGGCAGAGTCTTGCCAAGAAGGATGACTCCAAGTATGGCAGAAACAACCGAGCCTACGAGTACTCCAAGCTTTGCCTGCGAGAGGAGGGCTGCACCTTCTGCGCCCAGACCTGCGTATGAAAGATCCGCAATGAACATAGATACGGTAAAGCCGATTCCGCAGACCACGCAGACACTGGCAAATGCCTTCCAGGTGGTATTTGCCGGAAGCTGCACGATGTTGAGCTTGATGGCAAGCCAGGAGAATGAGAAGACTCCAAGGAACTTGCCGAGCACCAGACCGAGCATTACTGCAAGACCTACTCCTGAGAAGAGGCTGCCGACACTCATCTGCGACAGATCGATTCCGGCATTTGCGAATGCAAAGAGAGGAATCACGAAATAGTTGATCAGACCGTGAAGATTATCCTCAAGGTCCTGAAGCGGGCTGATCATCTTGTCCGCAGCAGACTCGATGCTTTTGAGGGTATGGATCTGATCGTTTGTAAGGACGATCGTATTATGCTGTTCGTCAATGTCAATGACAGGGAACTTATTGACATTCTGGCGGATACGTTCAAGATAATGTCCTGTTCCCTTCTTAAGTGTTGCAGGGATGCAGAATGCGGTGATCACACCGGCGATCGTAGCGTGGATACCTGAATTGAGCATCATATACCAAAGTACAAGGCCGATGATGACATAGAATGACTTTGCACGGCACTTGAAGATGTTTCCAAGGACCATTGCAAGAACGCATACTGCAGAAAGTATTATATAAAGGACATCAATATGCGAAGAATAGAAAAGGGCAATGACGATGATTCCTCCGAGGTCATCGGCTACCGCAAGTGCAGCAAGGAATACCTTGAGGCCGACAGGAACCCTCTTGCTGAATACAGAAAGGACTCCGAGTGAGAAAGCGATATCCGTTGCCATCGGAATCGCAAGACCTCTTGTCATCGCAGGATCTCCTGGGCAGGCAAGCCAGAAGATAAGGACAGGAACAAGCATACCGCCGCACGCACCGATGATTGGAAGCAGGGCCTTCTCCTTTGTCGAGAGTTCTCCGACACGGATTTCACGCTTGATTTCAAGACCCACAGACAGGAAGAATATAGCCATCAGGAAGTCATTGATGACCTGACCTAAAGTCATTGCGTGACCATTGTGGCTGAAGAAATTGAAATTTCCGATCGAAAGGCTTACTTCGTGTCCCCAAATTGAAAAATAAAGATCCTTGATAAAAGGAATGTTAGCGTACAAAAGCGCCAAAACCGTGAAGAAAATGAGTACGACACTCGAGTTTACGTACTTCTTGAAAGTACTGATAAAACTGTAGTTGTTGATAGTAGTTGCAGGCATAATTCCGCTAATTTTTAATGAATACTTAACTTGCCATTCTGCAAAACGGCCGCAAATGTAGGCATTTTTTTCATTCATTATCCGAAAAGATTGATTATTTTGCGCCCCAAATCAAAAACGGCTATGACGACTGAAACTTTTGCTACACTTTCCATCCTGCTTATCTGCTGGATTGCCCTTATGATTCTTGATGCAGCAGTATGCGGACTTCTGTACGCCATATTCGGAACAAGCTTCCGCAAAGCATTCTTATACGGGCTCATTTCACTCTGCATTCCTCCTTTATGCATCGCATACGGAAGCCTGTTCGAAAGAAACCGGGTACAGGTAAATGAAGTGGAGATATCTTCGGCAGAAGTTCCGGAAGGTTTCGACGGTTACAGAATCGTACATATATCCGACATTCACGCGCGTTCTTTTCAGAAGAGAGGAAAAGTACTTGAGAAGATGGCAGCAAGGATAAACGGGCTTGACGCCGACCTGATCGCCTTTACAGGAGACATCATCACTATGGATTCGTCTGAGCTCGACAGTCTGTCACATATCTTAAAGGGACTTGAGGCAAAAGACGGAGTGATGTCCGTCCTCGGGAATCACGATTACTGCATATATGCTCATCCGGAAGCAGCTGATGATGACGTGAGCAAAGTAATAGAAAAAGAAAAGGCTATGGGATGGAATGTCCTCATTGACGAGAACCGCAGGATAATACGTGGGACGGACACCATCGCTGTAATAGGTGTGGAGAACACATCACCTTCAAGACATTTTCCATCCAAAGGCGATCTGGTCAAGGCATCGGAGGGTACGGAAGGGCTTTTCAGGATATTGCTTTCGCACGATCCGATGCACTGGGATATGGAAGTTCTTGGGAAAGACTATCCCCTTACCCTTTCCGGCCATACACACGCAATGCAGTTTGCACTGGGAAAGTGGTGTCCGAGCAAATATATGTTCAGGCAATACAGAGGGTTATATACGGAAAACAGCCAGCATCTATATGTAAATATAGGGCTGGGAGAAACCATATTCCCAGCCCGTATAGGTGCAGTTCCCGAAATAACTCTCATCACATTGAAGAGAGATTCCTGAACTTTTATCCCATAATATATTTTCCTATCTTCGGTATCTTCTGAATCAGGACAGAAAGAGCAGACACGGCTACGAAAGCCAGTACGGCAGAAAGAACTATCTCCACCGGAGTAGTCCAGAATCCGAGCAGGCCCTCATCGCCTGAGCCCAGCCATTCCCTCACAGTCCCTCCTATAGGCACAAGTAACAGAATATGAGACAGATATACTCCATAGCTGGTCTTGGATACCGGGAGGAGCACTTTCTTATAGAAACCGCCCTCATTCTTTATCTTTCTGAACAGAAGGATCCAGGCTACAGTCATCAATGCGACTCCGATCGTATCATTGCACCAGGTTGTCTCCCAATAAACCGCATCATTGATAATTCCTTCTGCAGGGAAATTTCCGCCTGAAGTCTCATATACCCTTCTGAGGAAGCCTCCGAAAGTGATGGCGAATCCTCCAAGCCAGGCAGGAATCGCAATACCAAGAGTCTTGCTCCACGAAAGTTCGCCCACAAACTTACGGAAATAAAGTCCCAGAAGAAGATATCCTATGAAACCGCTCATATAATAGAACAGACCGTAGCCGTTCCAGCTGGCCTCTCCCCAGAGAGGGTAAAGCGCCTGTCGCGGAATGCCTGTAGGGCCGTATGCAAAGGCAAGCGGGTCAGAAGACACCCAGTCACGTATGAGCGGTATGAAGGTAGTGAATAGCCAGATTCCGAGATAAACCTGAAGTTCCTTCTTACCGACTTTTTCTGCCCAAGGCGAAAGGAGCGGCATAATGAGATACACTCCTATGAGCATATATACGAACCACAGATGACCTGCGGAATAATTGAAATTCAGAAGCAGGCTCTTGAGGTTTGATGCAGGTTCACCCCATACGAAAGCATAGACAATAAGCCATACGACAAAAGGTATCAGGACTCTGACCGTCCTGCGTCTGAAGAACTCCCCGGCTGAATAATGAAGCGGGAACTGAAGGTAGCTGGACGCTACAACAAACAGAGGCACGCAGGCTCTGACGAATGAATCGAAGAACGAAGACCAGAAAGCGTCGGCCTGATTAAGGATCAGGGATCCGTCCCCTCCGAGATAGAAAGGCTCGGTGCTGTGGACAAGGATGACCATAAAACAGGCCGCGACACGCATCCAGTCTATCCAGATCTCTCTTTTGCCTGCATTTGCAACAGTATTATTCATAGAATAGGTTCTTTATATAAAAATGAATTTAGATATCTTGAGGCTGTTGTTTACTAAAAAGACCACTTTGCAGCAAGTGTAGGCATTGCGTGGAAACCCTTGCCGACAAAATTCGCCGAAAGTTCCACTTCTGTTCCAAGGCTCAGATTGATTTTCTCCCAACCTTTGATGTTCCTCAGATTTACCCACAGCTGCGGTTCCGTCATAAAGATGAATTCGGTTCCTTGCCAAGGACGATGTTCCCTCCAAAGATCGAAGAATCCGTTGAAAGAAAGCCAATGATTGAAGAAGTCGAGATTCCACACTCCGGTGATCTGGAAATTATGCATCTGGCACTTTCCAAGAGCGTCCCTTGTGCCCGGGATAGCCTTGTACATCGCAGAAAGAGACCAGGTCTTGCTCCAGTCCTCGGAATGTCCGGAATATGTAAGACCGCCGAGCCAGGAATTATTGTATGAGCCGGCTGCTGTGTCCAGACCGCCGTTGTATTCGATATGCACGGAGAGCCAGTCAGCCTTGCTTTCCTTCCAGAAGCACAATTCGCGGGACAATTCGAAATATGCCCCCGTGACTCTCGGGTTATAATCCATATCAACAAAGAAATAAGTGCTTCCTCCAGCATCCGGCCTGAACATCTCTACTGTGGAAGTAAATGAGCCACGTCCGAGGTCATAGTGAAGCTGGATATTCTGGGCAGAAATGGCCAGAGACGGAATAAGGAAGCCGAAAAGCAGCAAGGTAAATCTAGACATATCGTTATGATTTAATCCGTTAATTCTACAAATATTGCAATTAATCTCTATCTACACAAGAGACATCCTTCAGTCTGGCGAGATAGTCATAATGCTCTCCTTCTGCAACAAGCTCGGCACAGAATCCGTTTTCTTCCGCATAGAAAGCCAGGGTATCGAAATCCACATAAAGCCAGTCGAATGGCTCACCCTTGACCCCTTTGTACTCCATCTGGTAATCAAGCAGACCATAATAATCATCAGCAAGATCTATCATAAGACTGCCGTCCTCTTCTTCGAAGAGATAGCGCAGGTCGCTGGAATCTATCAGGACACATCCGTCCGGGGCGAGAAGTTCCCTGATGCGTCGGAAGAAAGCAGGCATATTCTCAAGAGTGCCGATGATGCCAGTACCGTTCATAAGCATCAGGACAGTATCGAATTTCTCAGTGAATGACTCGTCGTACAGATTTATCTGGCGGGCGTCAACTCCCCTGTCGCACATAACTTCCACTGAAAGCGGAGATATATCGACGGCAACCGCTTCCTTGCCCATTTCAGACAATGCGATGCTATGGCATCCGCTGCCTGCTCCGACATCAAGAATCCTTCCTCGGGCTTCCTCCAATGCAATCTGTTCCAGATCCGGCATATCCTCGAAACTGCGGAAAAGATCCGGCACCGGTATCTCATCATCTTCAAACATAGAAGAATGGACGATAAGAGTATCTGCATCGCCGTTGAAATGATAGTCATATATGGCCGCTCCCATAGGATCTGCACCGGCATTCAAAACTTCATTGTTCATAGTCAGGAGATTCAATACGCAAATTTACATCTTTTATATCGAACTTCAGAAGAAAATGCACCGTTTGGGTACAATTATGGATATCGCCGGGACAAACGACTTAACATACAGATATATGAAAGTACTTGTAGTATGCAACAATGCCTTCTCAAAGGGCAACGGTCTGCACACGGTGATGCAGTCCCTCATTCCGAGACTGAAGGATGCAGGCCTTGAGGTACGACTTCTGGCTGCCGCAAACGAAGACCCTCACGGACCTCAGCCGGAATATCCCCTGGAACATTTCCGATTTCCGGTTTTCGATTCCCTCATCACAGCCCACAGCTACGGATTTGCAAAGATTGACGACAAGGTCATAGCAGATGCCGTTCAATGGGCTGACCTGGTTCATCTTCAGGAAGGATTTCCGTTGGAATCAAGAGTAGCTCAAGTCGCAAGCAAAGCCGGGAAAGGGATTGTCGGGACATTCCATCTGTACAGCCAGAACATTCTGGCCAATGCCTTGATAACCGACAAGAAAAACTTCCTGAACGACATACTTATGTACTTCTGGCGCAGATATGCGTATGACTATTGCAGCGACATTCACTGTCCGACGGAGACTGTCAGGAAGCATCTTATAGAGAACGGCTTCAAGGCACGTATGACTGTGATCTCCAATGGAATAGAGATACCGGAAACACCTGTAAAAGCCAGTATTCCGCAGAGTGATCCTATAATGCTGCTGTGCATCGGAAGGTTTGCCCGTGAAAAATCCCAGATGACTCTTATCGAAGCAATGAGATATTCCAGACACGCAGGAAGAATCCAGCTTCACTTTGCGGGGAAAGGGCCGCTGCTTGACAAATACATCAAGGCCGCTCATCAGCTTATGACGGAAGGCATACTGAATCATCCTTGCCTCTTCGGTTTCTACAAAGGAGAGCAGCTGAAGGAACTCGCCAGGAAAGCATACCTCAACATCCACTGCGCTACAGTAGAGGTAGAAGGGATGTCTTGTCTGGAAGCGATCAGAGAAGGAACCGTACCATTGATTTCCGAGGGTTATCTGGCTGCAACATCACAGTTCGCACTGGACGACAGAAGCATATTCCCGGAACAGAATGCAAAAGTCCTCGCTGAAAAGATCGACTGGTGGATCGACCACCCTGAGGAGCGTCTCAGAATGGGACAGATTTATGCTGATTCTGCAAGAAATTATGACATAGAGAAATCTATAGCAAGACTGATCGAGATGTACCGCAATGCCTCAGCCTCTTGATTTTCTCTGTAATCAGCACGTTTTTAAGAAGGATTGACTATCTTTGAATGATAATGATCTTTCAAAGATATGGCATCCTTTCTACTTGTTCTCATATATATAGCATTCATATCGCTTGGTCTGCCGGACTCGGTCCTGGGAGCAGCCTGGCCTTCAATGTACGGTGAATTAGGAGCTTCGATCGGCTCTGCAGGCATAATCACGATGATAATGTACTCAGGAACAGCCATTTCAAGCATTACCAGCGGATATGTGACACGTAAGATAGGGACTGCCTGGACAGTGTTAGGGTCTGTGTGCCTCACGGCTGTTTCCTTATGGGGATTCTCCATTTCGACAAGGTTCATACACCTTTGCCTCTTTGCCATTCCATACGGTTTCGGAGGAGGAGGAATCGATGCCTGCCTCAACAATTATGTGACCCTGCACTACAAAGCCAGACATCTCAGCTTCCTTCACTGTTTCTGGGGCATAGGCACGATAATCAGTCCCGTGATAATGAGCGGATTCATCGCCAATGGAGGAGTATGGCAGCAGGGATATGAGTCAATAGCTTTATTTCAGATCTGCCTGGCTGCCATACTCTTGCTGTCCGTGCCGCTTTGGAAAAAGACTGGATCTTCAGAGACTGTCGAAGACACGGAAGGCCAGAAATCACTAAAGGAAGTTATGAGTATGCGGGGAGCGAAAGCAGCAGTGCTTTCCTTCTTCTTCTACTGTGCCCTTGAAAGCACTGCCGGCCTGTGGGCCAGCACTTATATGGTAACTGCCAAAGGGATAGGCATCAACACAGCAACCACCTGCGCAATGCTCTTCTACGCAGGCATTACCGGAGGACGGTTCCTGTCAGGCTTCATTACCGAAAGAGCCGGTGACGGGAGATTGATAAGATATGGGCTTGCCGTGTGCACTGCCGGACTGGCATTAATGCTTGTTCCTATACCCGGAGAAATGACTACATACATCGGACTCACAATGGCCGGTCTGGGCTGTGCCCCTATCTTCCCGTCAATGGTACACCGTGCCCCGTCTCTGGTCGGAGAGAGCAACTCCCAGACTCTGATAGGAATACAACTTGCTGCGGCATCAGCAGGAAGCATCCTGATCCCTCCCGTATTCGGACTGATTGCAGAATATTTATCCGTTTCGCTTCTGCCTGTATTCTGCCTCATTGCCAGCATCATCATAATAATTGCAGACAGAAAGATCAATCACCAATGATACAACATTGAAAGTTCCATCGCAGAAATAACAGAAATTATCGGTATGCATTGATTTCATAGGTTGAAGGCAGCCGGACCGTCACATTTCCATAATAAAGGAAGATATCTTTGGTAAAATAATTCAAACCCCTTATCTTTATGTCAAAATATGAAATATGGGATTATTCAAAGATATCGGGACCTTGTTCAAGGCCACAGTAAACATAGCCGGATACATCGACACAGAAGCGGCTGAAAAAGCGATCAGAAGCAGCATATATTTCAGAGGACCGAATGCCTGGATCCTCGCGATAGCAACGATCATAGCCTCCATAGGCCTGAATGTCAATTCCATTCCTGTCGTGATCGGTGCGATGCTCATATCCCCTCTGATGGGTCCTATATTCGGTCTTGGTCTCGGACTTGGAGTCAACGATATGACCCTGCTCAAATCTTCAGGAAAGAACCTGCTTGTAATGGTCTGCATAAGTCTTGCAGCATCTTTCCTGTATTTTCTTATCACCCCTCTCAGCCTGAGCAATCCGACCGAACTCCTGGCCAGGACCAATCCTACGATATACGATGTACTCATAGCGTTATTCGGAGGATTCGCAGGTATTCTGGAGCAATGCAGGAAGGAGAAGGGGACCGTCTTCTCCGGAGTGGCCATAGCCACTGCACTGATGCCGCCTCTTTGTACGGCAGGATTCGGGCTGGCAAGCGGCAACCTGGGCTACTTTCTCGGAGCACTGTATCTTTTCTTCATCAACTGTCTGTTCATAATGCTCGCCACATACATCAGCGTAAAGTACTTCAGATTCAGGCAGACAGAATACGATGATCAGGCGACGGGACGAAGGACAAAGAGAATAAGTTCCATACTGATCATCCTTTTCATCGTTCCAAGTATCTGGTCGGCCGTCACCCTCATCAGGCAGAACAATTTCGAAGAGAATGCCATTGCTTTCGTTGAGCAGAGCAAGACAAACTGCAGAAGCATCATATACGACTACCGGATCGACCATACTGAAGGATCCGTGATAGAGTTGTTCTTTACCGGAGACCCTCTCGATGAAAAGACCAAGGAAACCATCCGCAAGACAGCCGAAGAGTATGGCATAAAAGAAAACCAGCTCATCATCAACGACCACACCTACAGCAACGACACCAATGACATCGAACTCGTCAAGGGAATATATGACAAGATGGATGAGGAGATAGCCAAGCGTGACGAAGAGATCAGGAGACTGAAGGAAGAGCTCAGGACATCAAAAGGAGTTGACATTCCTTATTCCCAGATCGTCAGGGAAATGAAGAACAACTATCCGTCTATAGAAGAGGTGCACATAACTCACGGAGCTGGTGTCACTGCGGACTCACTCCAGCTGAACGAATCTATGATCGTACTTGTGACCTCATCCGCAAGGCTTTCAGAAGAAGATTCGACCAGACTCAACGATTGGCTCAAGATACGTCTTGACTCCGATTCAGCCAAACTGATACTGACCAATTGAACCATATTATGAAAACCTTTCACATCTTCATCACCGGCCTGTGCTTAGCCACAGCGGTTTCCTGCTCACAACAGCAGAATTCAGCAGAGGATGGCGGCAATGCCGTCATCGAGAACATTATGTCACGCAGAAGCATCCGAAGCTACAAGGGCTGCACTGTGGGAAGAGACACACTGCAGACAATCCTGGAATGCGGAATAAACGCTCCGAACGGAATGAACAAGCAGTCCTGGGAAGTAAGGGTCGTGGATGATCCGGCCGTAATGGACGAAATCATCGATCTGATGGAGGCCGGCAATCCGGATGCCAAGCCAGGAAGCGTAAAAGGATGCTTCAGAGGAGCCCCGGTTATGATATTCATAGCAAACGACCCGTCATACGACTGCTCACCGATCGACTGCGGACTGCTGTCAGAGAACATAATGCTTTCCGGATGGTCACTCGGTGTAGGTTCCGTATGCCTTGGAAGCCCTGTAAGATTCCTGAAGAATGCTCCTGAGGCCTTGAAGAAACTTGATTTCAGCGAAGGATACACACCTATTATATGCATCGGAATGGGATATCCTGCTGAGAGTCCGGAAGCAAAGCCAAGAGACCTCGGCAAAGTCCGATTTGTAGAATAACAGGCAGCCTATGCCCTTAAAGCCAATCGGTGAGACAAGATTCCGGAGTTTCCTGTCTCACCGATTCAGTTTAGGATTATTTGAGGATGGCGGCTACGGACTTCATATCGACTTTGTCTTTCCTATATGCCTGAGGGAAAGAAAGTCCCTCACCAAGAATTTCGAAGTTCATCGAAGATGCAAGTTCATTAAGCTGTCGCACGCTTGCTCCGGCCCAGGTGTATGAACCGAAAGAATAGAAGCGGCGTCCCTTTATCAGACGCGCCTGAAGCGCCTTCATAAATGTCTCGGCAGGAGGGAAGATCCCGTTGTTGTAAGTCGGAGCTCCAACCACTATCGTATCATACTTGAACACATCGCGCAAGGCACCGGACAAACCGAGTTCACCGGCATTGTTACCGGCAAGGTCGTGGATGGCGTATGGAACACCGAGAGCTTCAAGTTCCATAGCCAGAGCATCTGCTGCAGCTGCTGTATTTCCATACATAGACGCGTATGCGATGCATACTCCCCTTTCCACTTCATAACGGCTCATCTTTTCATAAAGAGCCACAACTGCCGGAACGTTATGCTCCCATACAGGGCCGTGAGTACTGCATATCCTCCTGATGTCCAGGCCACTGAGCTTCTTCAGAGCCGTCTGCACAGGAATTCCGTATTTTCCGACTATGCAGGCATAGTAACGCATCATCTCATCACGGAAGATATCGAATGTATCAGCTTCGTCAACAACCGTTTCCTCGATCGTCCCGAAAGTTCCGAATGCATCTCCGGAGAACAGGGTTCCCTCTTCCTCCAACCAGGTGACCATAGTCTCAGGCCAATGAACCATCGGAGCCATATAGAAGCGCAGGCTGCATCCTCCGAGACTCACTGCCTCACCCTCGGATATGATCTGCACTCTTTCCTCCGGCACATTGTGATAGCCCTTGAGCATCGGGAGAGTCTTGGCATTAGCCAGAATCCTGAGTGAAGGATATCGCTCGAGCATATATGAAATCAAAGAAGAATGATCAGGTTCCATATGATTGACAACAAGATAGTCAACCGGTCTTTCTCCAATCGCCTCATTTATATTTGCGACATATTCCTCTTCAAATCCGCTTTCCACCGTATCGATAAGGGCAACCTTCTCATCTGCAACAATATATGAATTATAACTTACGCCCACAGGAAGAGGCCACAGTCCTTCAAACAGGACTTTATCATCGTCATTTACACCGACATAGAATATTCTGTCACTTATCTTCAACATATCATATTTGTATTAAATCGTGCAAAAATAAGAAAAACTCCCGACAAGTCTATCGGGAGTTCCTCATAACTTTCATAAAGGCTATTCTGCTGTTGCAAGCGGAGCCGGCACATTATATACACGTGTCGCCAATTCCTTGTCAAGCATATACATACCGTATTTGTTTCCTTCAACTGCATCAAAGGCATCTATCATCTCTCTTGCAGACTCCTCTTCCTCGACCTGTTCGTCAATGAACCATACGATGCGGTTGATCGATGCATAGTCACGGTCTTCATTGGCAATTGCTGCAAGATTGTTGATAAGAGAAGTTACCTTCTTCTCGTGTTCCAATGTCTGTCTGAACATATCCTGTACGGAATCCCAAGCCGAAGGAACGGCTTCTATCGGAAGAAGTTCCACCTTTGCATCACGTGAATTGAGATAATTCATAAAGATACGGGCGTGTGCCTGCTCTTCCTGGAACTGTACATAGAACCAGTTGGCAACTCCTTTGTAACCCTTGGCTTCAGCATCAAGCGACATTGCAAGATAAAGATAAGCAGACCACAGCTCGGCATTTACCTGAGCATTGATCGCATTGTGTAAATTCTGACTGATCATATTCCTTAGTTATTTTAAAAGATCCCCAATTTAGAATTATTCAATTCTATCATAGTGCAAATATAGCAAAAGAAAACAACATACCAAAGTTTTTTAATATATTTGCACAAACAAAAGCCATTCCATTCAATGACAATAAAATCAATATCGACAAACATCGGCAAGGCATTGCTTATCAACGCCTTCTTTATGTTCATTGCCATAGTGATATCAGTCATAGAAGGATTCGATTCAGGATTCACCCCACTCGCGATAAGCTTTTCCGTGACATTCATCACAGGAATGTTTCCGTTCATCTTTGTCAAGACCGAGCCATCTGCAACACTGCAATCAGGATTTATGACAATTGTTCTGTCCTGGCTGCTTTCATTTGTGTTCGGAATGCTTCCATACGTATTGTGGGGCGGAGAATTCACTCTCATAAATGCCTGGTTTGAAAGCGTTTCAGGCTACACTACTACAGGTGCCACGATCTTGACAGACATAGAATCCCTACCCAAGAGCATTCTTTTCTGGAGATCTTCCACACACTTCATCGGCGGACTGGGAGTCATAGTATTCCTGTTGATGGTTCTCCCCGACAGCAGTGCGGTAAAACTGCGATTGACGCATCTGGAATTGTCCTCCCTGTCCAAGGAAGGATACAGATTCAGATCCGGAACCACAGCAAGAGTGATGGTTGGCGTATATTGCGCCCTCACGACCTGCCTGTTTCTGCTTCTATGGGCTGCTGGAATGAGTCCTTTCGATGCTGTCAATCACGCCTTCAGCACGGTATCGACCGGAGGCTTCAGCACAAGGAATATGTCCATAATGCATTATGATTCAGTCATCATCGACATTATCTTGACTGTATTTATGATATTGTCGTCAATGCATTTCGGCACCCTGTTCGCAATTGCAGTCAAAAGATCCTTCAAACCGTTGGGAAATTCCGTAACCAGATATTATCTCAGCATAATCGCTGTCATCAGCATAATCATTATGCTGTCGCTCAAGCTTCAGGGCGGATACGAGTCCTGGGGGAAAGCCTTGCTGGACTCTACATTCCAGACCGCAAGCTATATATCCACGACGGGCTTCGGACAGGCAGATAACGCTCTATGGCCACTTCTGGCGAACACCCTCCTTATCTTCGCAGCATTTCACTGCGGCTGTTCCGGTTCGACGACTGGAGGTATCAAGGCCGACAGGGCGTATATATCAATCAAAGCGATATACGGAGAATTCCAGAAGAGGCTGCATCCCAACTCAATGTTCAGGACAAGAATAAACGGAAGGATTCTGGACGAAGAAACCATCTCATCCGTTTTTCTATATATAGTATTGTATCTGTTCACAGCATTGGTATCATTCACACTGGTGCTGATATGCGGAATCAGCGTGGGGGACGCATTCTCCGGTACAATAGCCTCGCTCGGAAACGTAGGCCCAGGCACAGGAGCCCTCGGTACTATGGGAAATTATTCAGCGATGCCGGCGACTGTCAAATTCATATTCACCATCGATATGTTCTTCGGACGAGTAGAGATATTCCCTATCCTTATAGTCCTGTCAATGATATTCAAGAAAGACAAATGACGCCCTGCATAGCAATAATCGACAGAAACACACTCGGAGCAACAGCACTCCGCAATATCCTATGGAGCACATTCAGCGATGTGGAAGTACATCTGTACAATTCTATGGAGAGCTTCATCAGGGATTCCAACAGGCATTTCATCCATTTCTTCATAGAATCCGACATCCTGTTCAGGCATATCGACGAGTTCATCACGCTCAGGAAACAGACGACAGTCCTGTCTGTAGGACGCAGCAGCAAGTTTGAAAACGAAGGATTCAATGTACTCGACATATCAGCGAACGAAAATGAAATAGCAGAGAAACTGCTCCATATACAGCTCGTATCCAGATTTGAAGACCCGCTGGAGATACAGCAGAAAAGGTCAATAGGAGGATCACTGTCAGCAAGAGAAAAGGAAGTGCTCACCTTAATGATCAAGGGATTGATAAACAAGGAGATAGCCCAAGAGCTTCAGATTTCCACTGCAACTGTCATATTCCATAGAAACAACATCTGCGAAAAACTTCAGACCCGTTCTATCGGAAAACTGACGATTTTCGCAGTGCTGTCGGGGATCATAGATATAAATGAGATCTAGATTCTCACGTCAGAATGCTCCTCAGAATGACAGTTTGAGTTTTCTGAGCTTGGAAATATCTGAAGAGCCTCCGTAATATATGATATATTCACCCGGAGCACCTTCCATCTTTCCTGTCTCAGGATTGAAGAGGTCGATGTCTTCCGGAGAGAGAGCGATCTCCACCACCGCTTTCTTTCTCGCCTTGACGTTCACTCTCTTGAATCCTCTCAGACTCATCACAGGTCCATCGACATCGTCAGCTCTCTTTATATAGACCTGAACAACTTCGTCACCGTCCAGACGGCTGGCATTCTTCACCGGAATTCTCAGGACTCCGTCACGAAGTCTTGCCCTTCTGTACTTGAACTTGCTGTAGCTAAGTCCGTGACCGAACGGGAAGAGAGGCTTGCCCTTGAAATAACGGTAGGTATGTCCCGGCATATCGTAGTCTCCGAAATCAGGAAGATCCGCATCCGATGCATAGAATGTCACAGGAAGCCTTCCGGCAGGATTATAGTCACCGAAAAGGACATCAGCGACTGCCTGACCTCCGCACTGACCGCCATACCATCCCTGAAGGATCGCATCGCAGTTCTCAGCTTCCGGAGCAAGAGCCACTGCCGATCCGGAAAGATGAACGAAGATTATCGGCTTGCCGGTCTTCTTAAGCTCGGCTATATATCTTCTCTGGGTCTCAGGCAGCTCGATCGATGTCCTGTCACCGCCCTTGAAGCCCTTGAAATTGACTCTCATCTCCTCACCTTCAAGCTTAGGAGAAAGTCCTCCAACGAAGATAATGGCATCCACATCATCGAACATCGCCATATCCATTGCTGATGCCTCGGCACCGCCTGCTCTTGAAAGAGCCTCATCGTGATAATTGCCTTCGGTCTCGCTGTAGCTGCCAGCATCCATAGCCTTTTCAGCTATTTCACATCCTTTTGCATAGACGACATTTCCCTTGCCTACCTTTGCCTCGATTCCTTCCAGAACGGTGATGGTCTTGCGAGGTATTCCGTTGTAATTGCCCCACATCACAAGAGAATCTGCCGCATTAGGGCCTACAACTGCATACCTGGCGTTCCTGCTCAGCGGCAGCACCTTATTCCTGTTCTGGAGAAGAGTCATTGTCTCACGTGCCATCTTGAGCGCAAGATCGTTATGCTCGTCACAAGCAAGCAGGTCGCGTGAAACGCCATTCCATACCACGGAAGACTCCGGATCCATTTCACCAAGTTCGAAACGGGCTCTGAGGATTCTGAAGACTGCTCTGTCAAGATCTGCATCGGTCACCTTACCGTCCTTGTATGCCTGAATGAGAGACGGGAATGAACTGCCGCACTCCAGATCAGCACCACTACGTACAGAGAATGCAGAAGCGGCCGCAGGATCGTTCGGGAATATGTTATGGCAGCCTTCTGCGTGAAAATCACGGATAGCCCAGCAGTCTGTTACAACGATGCCGTCGAATCCCCACTGCTCTCGCAGGATCTTGATCAGAAGCTTGTCACTTCCGCAGCAAGGCTTGCCTTCGTACGCATTGTATGCGCACATAACCTCCTTGACATCAGTAGTTTTCACCAGACGCTCGAATGCATAGAGATAGGTCTCGTTGAGGTCACGCCAGGACACTTCCTCTACGTTGAATATGTGGCGTTCATATTCCGGACCGCTGTGGATGGCGAAATGCTTGAGGCAGGCGTGAAGCTTGTCATATTGCTGAGTGGTGTCACCCTGAAGGCCGTTAACGACCGCACGTCCCATAACTGTCATAAGATACGGGTCTTCTCCGTATGTCTCCTGTCCCCTTCCCCAACGAGGATCACGGAAGATATTGATGTTAGGTGTCCATACTGTAAGACCACGATACTGCCCGGCATCTCCTCCGTCACGGGCTGTACTGAACTTGATTCTCTGCTCCGTCGAAGCCACATCAAATACCTCCTGCAGAAGAACATCATTCCAGCTGGCAGCCATACCGATGGCCTGCGGGAATACCGTGGCAAGGCCGTTACGGGCCGATCCGTGCAGAGCCTCGTTCCACCAGTTGTAAGGTCTGATTCCGAACTCAGGAATAGCCGGAGACTGATAGTTCATAAGGGAAATCTTCTGCTCGGTCGAAAGTCTTCCAAGCAGGTCCTTTGCCCGTTCATCCGGACTGAGCTGAGGATTCTGATAAGGAAAGTTCTGGGAAAAGGCTGTCACGGCAGCCAGTAATGAAATGATTAGGAATAGCAGTCGTTTCATAGATTCAGGATTTTTCCCAAATTTAGAAAATTTATCTCATATATTTGCAACACGGCGACAAAACCATCGTCATATAGGTGAAAACGAAACTTGATGAAAGACACTATTGACATAGAAAAAGTATATGACACCCACTCCCGACGGCTGTATAACATCAGCTTCAGGATTACAGGGAACGGAGCAGATGCTGAGGAGATAATGCACGACAGTCTTCTCCAATACTGGAAATTCCGGAACAAAGAGCAGATCAGAGACCTCCCCAAATGGCTTACAAGCATCTGCATCAGAAAATCCATTGACAGGCTCAGAGAGAGAAGCCGATGGAATGATTTTCTGGAAGATTACGAAGATCCGGCTCTGGAAGAGGCTCCTGAAGAAGACGTGGCATACACAGTTGCAGTCATTCTCAAGGCATTATGCGGATTACCTGACCATTACAGGGCCATCGTATCCCTACATCTGTTCGAAGGATTTGACTATCAGGAAATTGCCCAATTGACAGGAAGCAAGGAAAGTACTGTGAGAAGTCTGTTTATGCGAGGCAGGAAACTATTGGCGGAAGCCATAAAGCACATCAGGATATGAGCGGAATAGAGAAGTACATAAAGGAAAACATCGGGGAATTCGATGCTTATCCGGTACCGGAAGGCAGCAGGAACGCCTTTCTTAAAAAGGTAAAGGCAGAAAAAAGCCGAGGCGGACTGAGGACAGTTATCGTAACAATCTCATCGATGGCGGCAGCGGCTGCAATTGCATTTCTCCTTGCACCAGGCAGTCTGGCCCACGATATAGAGAAGCAGCACAGAAAACTGGCAACAATGGAGATGGAGATACTGACCCTGGTATCAGAGGCCGCACCAGAGGAGCTGGACGAAATACAGAACACCATCAGGATGGTGACTTCTGATGCGATCCCTTTAGAAGAGCAGCTTCCTGAAGAGATGAAAGAAGAAAGCAGAAAGAAGATACTCAAAGAATACTATGACATAAAATACAAGGCACTGGAAACAATACTTGAACAATATACAGGAACATATTAAAACGGACAGATTATGAAAAAGTTATTATTGACAATTGCAGCAGCCGCATTATCATTCCTTGCTCTTGCTGCAGAGGAAAAGACAAAGGTCTATGAATTCGGTGACATCACCAGGATCGAGGCAAGCTTCTTATATGATGTGCATATCACAGAAGGTACTTCGGGAAACGTCAAGGTGGTATATGAAAGCGATTACGAGAAGCATCTCAGGGTAAAGTACCGCGAAAGTGAGTCAAAGCTGCTGCTGGAGCTGAATGACATTCCGACAAAGTACAAGAGAGGAGACCAGCCTCACATCAACGTATATATAGAAATGGATCACATTGATGCCATAACATTGATGGGAGCCAGCAGGGCGTTTTTTGACGGTGAGTTCACAAGCGGGAATCTGCGCATAGATATGTCCGGAGCCACCGGGCTGTCAGGTCTTGAAGTGAAAGGAGACAATCTCAATATGTATTGTTCGGGAGCCGCCAAGACCGGAATAACCGGAAATTTTGAGAGAAGCGTGAACATTGAAATGAGCGGTGCAGTCAAAGGAAGGCTGAACATAAACACTCCCGGACTGAGTGGAGAGCTCAGCGGAGCCTGCTCATTGGCATACGAGGGGAATGCAGATGATTGTGAATTCGAATGCTCGGGAGCCTGCAATCTTGAACTCAGCGGCAAAGGAAAGCAGCTCGATCTGGAAGGTTCGGGAGCCTGCAGACTGAACACAAGATATTTCACGGCAGACGAGGTAGTACTGGAGCTGAGCGGAGCAAGCAGAGCTGATGTCTATGCCGGGAAAGTCCTGAGATATGATGTCTCAAGAACCTGCAAGCTGACTTATTTCGGAGATCCGGAACTGGTCAACCTCAGCAATGATGACAATGTAGTCAAGGGATATTAGTCCTCCTGCTTGCGGAGGGAGAAGAAGAACTGGAGTCCTCCCCACTGACGGTTGATCACACGTATGTCACCTCCGTGGAACTTGACGGCATTCTTCACAATGGAAAGTCCGAGGCCGGATCCGCCTACATCGCGGGTGCGGCCTTCTTCGATGCGGTAGAAACGTTCGAAGATCTGATCAAGATGCTCGGCCGGCACTCCCGTACCTGTATCATAATATGTAAGATAACAGAACTTATCTATGGAACTATAACATTCCAGATGGATAGTTATGTCATTTCCTGCATATTTAAGGCTGTTCTCAACGAGGTTCTTGATTATGGTATATACCAAGGTCTTGTTTCCGGTCAGAACCGTACCTGCGCTGAGCTTGTTCTCCACCTTGACATTCTGAGCGGCAATACGACCGCTGAACTCGTCGAAAACCTCATTGGCAACTGTGTAGAGATCAATATTTTCTTTCTGGAATTTCGATGACTTCTCCTCCATCTTGCTGATCAAGGACATATCTGTGATCAGTTCCGTAAGACGAATTGTCTGACTATAAGCCTTTTCTATAAATTCCTGCTTCTTATCCTGCGGCATATCCGGACAGGCTATAAGCGTCTCCAGATAGCCTCTTATGGTCGTGACAGGAGTCCTCAATTCGTGAGCTATGTTGCTTGTCATCTGCTTCTTCAGCTTGCTTTTCTGGCGGGCTTCGGCTTCTGCCACCCTCTTATGCACTCTCCAGTATAGAAGCCCGGCAATCACAAGCAGGACCACCACGGCAGCAATTATATATATCCAGATATAATCCATCAGTCAACCACATTGAACACATAGCCGTAGCCTGTGCGGTTTGTAAGATAATTCTTGCGTGCTCCGAGTTTGCTCCTGATACGGGCTATATGCACATCTACCGTCCTGTCAAGAACATACGGAGCCTCTTTCCATAATTCATCAATAATATTTTCCCTTGAAAATATCTGCCCAGGATGTGAAGCAAGCAGAGCCAGCACCTCGAACTCCTTCTTGGAAAAAGCCACAGGATCCCCATCAACATAGACAAGTTTCTTCTCAAGATCAATCCTTACGGCCCCCTGCTCAACCATAGAAGATAGGTCTGCGGACGGCTCTGTCCTTTTCAGGACGGCTTTTACACGAGCAATGACTTCAAGGATCGAAAAAGGCTTCGGAATATAATCGTCCCCTCCGGCCGCGAACCCCGCCAGAAGATCTTCCTGACCTGTCTTTGCGGTCAGGAAAATGATCGGAATCTGAGTATGGAACTCATTTCTTAGCACATAAGCCATCTGCAGACCCGACATTCCTCCCATCATCACATCCAGAAGTATCAGGCGGTATTCAGGCCCCAGCATCTCCAAAGCTTCTTCTGCAGATGCAGCGCATTCCACATCATATCCGGCATTTTCGAGATTGAACTGAAGAATCTCCCTTATACCGGCCTCATCATCAACTATAAGCAGTTTCTCTTTCATCATAAACCCAATTGTCACACAAATGTAACAAAAACTTAACACAAATCATTGTGCAGGTATGAAAAAAGCATTTACCTTTGCACTCGGATTGATCAGGGAATCATTCTCAAGATTTCGCAATCCAATGGTTATTAGTTTTAGTGTTATTAATTATGTGGTTAGTATGAGGTTCCCCGCGGGATGCGGCGAGCCTTATTTGTTTTATATGGCCTGACCTCCAAAAGAAACCGCCGCTCCTGTCTCAGGCCACGGCGGAAGGTTTGAAGTCTTTCTGTTTTAAGTCCGGATATGTAGCATACAATCCGCTTAACTTTACGTTGCAAATTTCAATATATGGCTCTTTATATCAAAGTGCGGTTTCCGTCAATAAATATTCACTATCCGTCAACTATGAAGTTTTTTAACTATATTTGTCCCGAAAACGAACAATTATGACAAGTTATAGTTTTAACGAATACGGCCAGGAACGTGTAAAGATCTATAGGTTAGACGGTAGCATAGATATAGACGCACCCATCAGGATACATAATTACCATCTCATCGTACTTACATCAGGGGAACTTGAGGTTGACATAAACTTCAGAGTCTTTAAAATGAAGGCAGGTTCTTCACTTCATATTTCTTCCGGAGATGTCATCAGAAAAATAGCATCTCCTGCCAATGAGTACAGCGGATATCAGATTGTATTCAGCCCTGAATTCCAGACAGAAATCCGTACAACCCGAAAATCACCTATCAGCCTGCAGCTGAAAAAGGAATTCCCATATCAGGAATTCACAGAATCAGAATACGAGGTCATCCATTCTTCTGTTCTGAGACTTATCAGCTACATTGAAAACACTTCCCATCAATTTCAGGGGATAATAGTAAAGAATGAGACGCACAATCTGCTTCTTCACATTTCCGACAAAAGAAGAAAGGAGCACGCATCTACGGACATCAACGCCAATCATCAGGAAATGATCCGCAAGCGTTTCCTGAATCTGGTTGACGGACATTGTGATGAACAGCATAGTGTAAGCTGGTATGCAGAAGCGATGATGATATCACCGACTATCTTTCGAAGATCATTCGGGAATATGACGGCACATCAGCAAGAATATGGATAAACAAGGCAATAATCAGCAAAGCTGAATTTATGATGCGTCAGAAAGACCTGTCTATCAAAGAAATAAGCGACAGGCTTCATTTTCCGGACCAGTCAAGTTTCGGCAGATTCTTCAAGAGCAATACAGGACAGTCACCAAAAGAATACAGAAACAGTCTGCCAGTTCAGAATAAGGATGAGGCTGATCGTTAAAGTACGGTATGTTCCAGCAGGATCTTCAGTCCCATTGCAATGAGTATGAATCCTCCGGCAAATTCTGCCTTGGATTTATACCGGTTGCCGAAAATATTGCCTATATATACACCTGCTCCTGAAAAAAGAGCTGTCGTGACACCTATTACAGCTACAGCAGACCATATATTCACCTTAAGGAAGGCAAAAGAAACTCCTATGGCAAGCGCATCGATACTGGTAGCGACAGCCATAGGCAGCATAGTCCTGAAGGAGAAATCAGGATTCACACTGCAGCATTCTTCCTTGCCGAGGGATTCCTTTATCATATTTCCACCAATGATGCCCAAAAGGATGAATGCAATCCAATGATCTACATCCGAAACGAAATCAGCAAAGCTGACCCCAAGAAAATACCCGGCAAGAGGCATCAATGCCTGGAACCCGCCGAACCACAAAGCTGTCATTCCTGCGTGTTTCGGGCGGATGCTGCATACGGAAAGGCCTTTGCAGATCGAGACTGCAAAGGCATCCATCGACACGCCTATGGCGATTATAAGAAGTTCCGCGAATTCCACTTAAAAATCGATTGTGAGGTGACCTGCATTCAAGCCCCATTTCCAGTTCTGCACCACAATGACATCCTCACCGTCAAGATTCCTGACAACCTGCTTCTTATGCAGAAGGGTATGCGAATGACCTCCGACAATGACATCAATGCCTTCTGTCCGTGAAGCAAGATCCTTGTCCTCATCATACCCCAGATGAGAAAGACATATAACCATATCACAGTCCTTTTCATCCTTGAGGAAAGCCGCCAGTTCATTGACTACAGGCACAGGATCCTGGTACTGGAGGGTCTTTGCTATATCCCGGTCAACGACCTGCATAATATCAGTAAGCAGACCTATGAATCCGATCTTCTTGCCAGCCTTTCGTATTATTGTATAAGGCTTTACAAGTTTATGCAACGGTGTTGCAGCAAAATCATAGTTCGAGCATACTACATCTGCCTTCAGGCTTTGAAGACGACGGGCAAGTTCCGGTATTCCATTATCAAACTCGTGATTACCCAAAGTCACCACATCGAATTTCAGTGCGTTCAGGACATCGATCTCGATGTCACCGTTCAGTTCGGTAAAATATGAGGTACCTTGACTGAAGTCACCTGCGTGAACCAGAAGCACATTACGTCTGCCTTCTGCGCACCTGACGCTGTCGATGTAGGCAGCCTGCTCTATCACTCCTCCTCTGCCCTTATAATCACCGGAACGCTGGGGATCTATATGACTGTGGGTGTCATTAAAATGAAGGATCGTAAGATCCTGTGCGCTCAATGACACAGATGTCACCAAGAGGCACAATGCTGCAAATATTCCTTTCATCGCTTCTTCCTGTAATCCTTTATAACCACTCTTCCATCTGTCTGATACTCGATCGGCCTTCCGGCTGCAGTCTCAGCATACACATATTCCAAGACAGCATCTATTATGTCTTCCTGTTCGAATGTAGTAATGGAAACTGCATTTTCTGCAAGAGTCAGATTGTCACCACCTTCCAGAAGGAAAGTTATCGTAGCAAGGCCGTAAACCTTCTCATCATCAATAGGCTCGCCACCGATTTCAGCAGAGACCAGCTTGCCTCCTTCAGCCACGACGCGTACTCCTCCCAGAACCTGGAAACGGTCGGCAGCCATTTTCTCAAGAATGGCCCTTATCTGTTTTCCGGTATGCTCTACATAGACCAGCTGATTCTTGAACGGAAACATTGAAAGCATATCATCCAGGATTATATCTCCCTCCGGCATATCTATACGTATGCCTCCGAAATTCACGATTCCGACATCAACCTTCTTTCCGGCAAGCTTCTCTGTCTTGGCCATTATGATATCCACAAACCAGTTCGAAAGGGCACTTTCCGGATATGCAGTCTCCATTACGGCGGAAGAATACCCGATCACATCCTTCACCCTCGCCATTTCCGGCTGGGCATCCATAACAATGCGGGCAGTCTTCCCAACAACAGAGTTCTTTCTATATACCTTTCCGTTCGGAGCAATATACCTGCATCCCTTGAATGTCCCCAAGGATTCTGTGACATTGTCTTTAGCAGGAGACTGGCATCCTGTACGGCTGCCGTCCATTTCAGAATGCTTCCAATGATATTCCTGAGCCACTGCCTGGATACTCAGGCAGGCCACAGCCACGAACAAAAACAACTTTCTCATAATCAATTCTGTCTCAACCACTTCCAGAGATCCTTAAATGTAGTCTTCTTGCCAAACATAAGGATTCCTATCTTATAGATCTTTGCAGAGGCCCATCCGCAGGCAATGAATGTCGCAACAAGAAGTGCAATCGACAATATAAGTTCCCACGCCGGCACTCCGAACGGAATCCTTGCCAGCATCACGATAGGAGATGTGAAAGGAATCATCGATCCCCACCATACGACCTGGCTGTCAGGGGCATTGAAAGCATATAGGGCAATGAAGAAGGCCAGAAGCAAAGGTATCGTAACCGGCATCTGGAGCTGGTTGGTATCAGCTTCATTCTCCACTGCAGAACCGATAGCTGCAAAGAAAGATGCATACAGGAGATATCCGAGAGCAAAATAAATGATGAAAGCAAGCACCATCTGCACCCAGTTTATATCCTTCAATGTACTGAGCACTGCGCCCATACCTTCCTCCTGCTGCATTGCAGAAGTCATTTCCGCCATATCGACTCCACCCATCTGAGCAGTCATCTCCATCATCTGCTCGGTCTGAGCAGGATCACCCATAAGTGAATCAAAGCCTATGAATGCAGAGAATCCGCCTACAAGAACCAGGGTCAGGATTATCCAAAGGAAGAACTGGGTCAATGCCACGCAAGCCACTCCGATGATCTTGCCGAACATAAGTTCTGTAGCTTTTACAGATGACACAAGGACTTCCACTACGCGGCTCGCCTTCTCTTCTATCACACTCTGCATCACCATTCCGGAGAACATCGCGATGAACATATAGATGATGATGGAAAGAATCATAGAGATGACCATATATACCTCCGATGATGTTATCTTCTCCTCTCCTGATTCATCGAGAGTATAGGTTGCCATCGATACATCTGCCTTTACATCCTCCATAATCTGCTTGAGGTCGGAAATCTCATACTGTGCAAGCCGATAGTCCTCGACAGCATCATTGACCTTAGACCGGACACCTTCCTTCAGTTCCATACTCAGAGGCTTCTCGGAATAAGAAGCGACTGTAACTGTCTTTGCGAGCGTATCGACCGGAGACACCACAACAAGCACATCCAGCCCCAACTCCTCAAATCTGGTCTTCATACTGTCAACAGGTTCAGACGAATAATCCGTATATTCAACAGCCTCACTGTCAACAAGGTAAGGCATCACTATCCCGGACTGGTCGATCACTGCCACCTGCTTGCCGGTGTCCTTTGCCATAAACATAATCACGCTCGGAAGTATGCACATAGCTGCGAAGAATATTGGCACAAGGAATGTGGTCAGAAGGAAAGACTTCTTCTTTACGCGGGTCAGATACTCACGCGAAATGATGGTAGATATATTTCTAAGTTTCATACTATTCCTCCTCTGTTACAAGTTTGATGAATATATCGTTCATTCGTGGAACAAGCTCCTTGAATGAATTCACGATTACACCCTGGGCGATTATTTCCTTAAGGGCATTGTTGCTGTCATTGGCGCTGTCCAGAGCAAGCACTGCCGTATGACGTCCTGCATCGTCCTGGTCGGACAGCACAGAGAATACACCAGTAACCGGTGAGATCAGGCTGCCGGTATATATAAGCTCCACATTGTTATTGCCATACTGATGGCGGATTTCGTCAACGCCCCCGGTGATGACCACGCGTGACTTGTTGATCAGAGCGATATTGTCGCAAAGCTCTTCAACCGACTCCATATTGTGAGTTGACAGGATGATGGTTGCTCCTTCAGCCTTGAGACGGAGAATCTCCTCACGGATCACCTGTGCATTGACCGGATCGAAACCGGAGAACGGCTCATCAAGAATAAGCAGTGAAGGCTTGTGTACCACAGTCGTGATGAACTGCACCTTCTGAGCCATACCCTTCGAGAGTTCTTCAACCTTCTTGTTCCACCAGCTCTCTATGCCGAATCTCACGAACCACTTCTTCAGTTCCTGAGCTGCTTCTCTCGAACTCATACCTTTAAGCTGAGCGAAATACATAGCCTGCTCGCCTACCTTCATCTTACGGTAAAGTCCTCTTTCCTCCGGCAGATAGCCGATCTTCTCAACATCATCCTGTGTGATAGGACGTCCGTCGAAAAGCACTTCTCCGCCATTAGGAATGGTAATTCGGTTAATGATACGTATCAGTGTTGTCTTGCCGGCACCGTTGGGGCCAAGAAGACCGAATATCTTTCCTTCCGGAATATCAACCGAAACTTTGTCAAGAGCAACCTTTTCACCGAAGCTCTTGGACACATTTTTACATTGAATCAGTCCCATTATATTACATATTTAATATCTTAGCAGTAAGTTCTGTCATAAGTTCCGCCGGGGTAGCCTCCCCCACATCACCGCCTTTACCTTTATAGTCATATTCCTTGAGCAAGGCTATGACGGCCATACACTTTTTAAGAGGATAATTCCTCACAGCAGCATCATATTCGCTGAAAAAGAAAGGAGGAACTCCCAGAACTTTAGTCTTCACATCATTAGCCGGCCTCGGATTCTTCAAAAGCAACGCCCCATATTTCAGCACCTTATAAAAATAAGAGAACATCGCGCTGACCGCCATAGGCATCGCAAATTTCGCAGAAGATCCGATATATGCAGCAACACGCAAAGCTTTTGCCGAATCCTTATATGCAAGCAGCTTGTTAAGTTCGAAAATGCTGAACTGACGGCTTATGCCCACATTCTTCTCTATATCCTCAGCACTTACTTCGGCCACTCCTTCAGGAAGGTTCCTGAGCATCTTCTCCGTCTCAATGGCAATCTTGTTAAGATCGGTACCTGCGTGCTCTGCCAGAAGCGCAGCTGCATCCGGTGCTATTCGCAATCCTTTGCCATTATAAAACATTGTGATCCATTTCGGCATCTCATAATCCCTGAGTGCCTGAGAATCGACCACGACTCCAATCTTCGACACAGTCTTGTACAGAGACTTTCTCTTATCTGCAGATGCTCCGTGCATCGCGATGACCAGAACAGTCGATTCCAATGGTTTCTGGCAATATACAGACAATTCCTCGAGATTCTTCATCATCTGAGCTTCCTTCACGACAACAAGCTGACGCTCTGCAAACATTGGATAGCGCCTTGCAGCCGTAATCACGGCATCAGCATTCACATCAGCCCCGTAACATACAGTCTGATTGAAATCTCTCTCGCTCTCATCAAGGCAGTGCTCCAGAATGGCGTCGCAGACCATATCGACATAATAAGGCTCATCGCCCATCAGCAGATAAACCGGCTTGAAGATACCGTTGCGGGCATCCTTCACAATATCCCTGCAGAGGGAGTCTGTATCTGTAAAACCTTTTGCCATAATCCGACAAAGATATATAATTATAGACAAAAAAAGAAGTGCCGGGACCGTCCGGCACTTCTTTTTTCTTATTCTGCTCTTTTCTCTTTTTCTTTAACAAGTTTCTCTTTGAGAATGTCGGCGCAGTCAACTACTGCGTCTTCGAAGGTCTTTGCATTCTTCTCTACCACGATGGTGCGTCCAGGGATTGCAACCTGAACCTTTACACATTTGTTTTCGTGGTCTGGAAGCAATGAAAGCGCTACATCCACTCCTGTTACTGCATCGTAGAACTTCTCGATACGAGAGAACTTCTTGTCAATAAAGTCCAACAGTTTCTGATCTGCATTGAACTTGATGCTCTGAACTCTAATCTCCATTTTTACCTCCGTTTTTTGCCCTTGGATGGGCTGATTCATAAATATCCTTCAGCCGGGCGATATTACTGTGGGTATAGACCTGAGTTGCCGCCAACGAAGAATGTCCGAGAAGTTCCTTTATGGAATTTATGCTGGCTTTCTCGTTAAGAAGTTCCGTAGCGAGAGAATGACGAAGGACGTGCGGAGACTTTCTTCCCGATATGCCCTTGACATTACCAAGCTCGCTCTTCACTGCTTTGTCAACATAACCCGGATAAAGTGCATTACCGTTATATGTGACAAGAAGCGGCTCTTTCAAAGACCTTTTCCCACCGCACACCGTCTCAACTGCATCCAAATATAAGGAAATTTCTTTACATAAAGAAGCAATCAGCGGAATTTCTCGCATTTTATCTCCTTTTCCTGCCACTTTGACAATATTTCTGCCAAAATCGATGCTTCCGACCTTCAGACCTATAAGTTCCGAGCGTCTGATTCCGAGATTGTACAGAAGAGATAATATCAGTCTGGCAAGAATATCATTGTATGTATCCTTGCCGTTTTTTGTGTCCCAGTTCGCCTTGAAGAAATCCATTTCCTTATCATCAAGAAGCCAGGAAGTCTTATCGAAATAGCTGTCCATTGCTTCTTTCTTGAAATAGACCGGCAGGCGCTTCTCGACCTTAGGTTTCGAGACAAGCTTCACAGGGTTGGAGTTCAAGAACTCGTTCCTGACGAGATATCTGCAGAAACTGCTGAGTGCCGAAAGATGGAGATTCACTGTCCTGGATGAAAGTCCCTCATCAAGTAGCCTGACTTCATATAGCCTGATTTCCGACTTGTTGAGAGAAGCGACAAGTTCTTCATCACTGACATCCTGAGCATTATGAATCAGACGCACATAATTATCCAGGACCTCTTTATATATACTCACAGTCCTTTCAGAATAACGGCGTATATCTCTTATATATCCGATGTATTTGTCTATCAGGGTCATTTTATCGGAAACATTCCCAATTCGGCAGCCTTCTTACGCATCAGTGCATCAGCCGCTTCGAAAGAATTCTCTATTTCTCCATCAAGAATCGCATTCTTTACATACTCCTTGAGGAGTCCTATGGTATTGCAAGGCTCGATGCCGAAGAGGTCCATAACGTAGTCTCCGGTAATAGGATTCTTGAAATTGCGGATGGCATCCTTTGCCTCGACTTCCACAAGCTTGGTCTTGACGAGTTCGAAGTTACTGTGCAGACGGGCGACCTTGCGTGGATTCTTTGAAGTGATGTCGGCATTGCAGAGCAGCATCAGGTCATCAATATCATTCCCGGCATCAAAAAGCAGCCTGCGCACAGCCGAATCTGTAACCTCCTCTGTAACAAGGGCTATCGGCCTCAGATGAAGGTTGACAAGCTTCTGGACATACTTCATCTTCTCGTTCAGAGGCATCTTCAGTCCCTGGAATATCTTAGGGATCCACCTCGCTCCCACCACTTCGTGACCGTGGAAGGTCCACCCCAGCGACGGGTCATATCTCTTTGTCGCCGGCTTGGCTATGTCGTGAAGGAGAGCAGCCCAACGAAGCCACACGTTAGGCTCCGTACGCACCTTCTCCACCTCTACCCCATCTTCAAACACAAAATCCCTAAGACGCCCAGCTGCAATAGCCTCGATCTCAAGAGCCGCAACATTGTCCAGGACTTCGAGGGTATGGGAGAAATTCTCCTTATGTCCCTTTCCTTCAACCGTTTCCACTCCTTTCAGTTTTGACAGCTTAGGAAGCACATAGTCCAGAAGTCCTGTCTCGTCAAGAAGACGGAAGCCGATCGAAGGCTTCGGAGTGACAAGGATCTTGTTGAGCTCCTCCACGATCCTCTCCTTGGATAGTATTTCCATACGCTGACGATTGCGTCTGATGGATTCCAGAGACTCAGGAACTATCGTAAACTTCTGTTCATCTGTAGAAAGCTTGGTTGCGAACCTTATGGCTCTGACCATTCTGAGAGGATCATCGCTGTAGGTCGTGTCCGGATCGAGAGGAGTACGGATTATTCCTGCAGCAAGATCACGTATTCCGCCGAACGGGTCAACCAGCGCTCCGAAATCCTCCTTCTGAAGGCTGAAAGCCATTGCATTGATGGTGAAGTCTCTCCTGAGCTGATCATCTTCCAACGTACCGTCTTCTACGATAGGCTTGCGTGAATCACGCCTGTAAGACTCCTTTCGGGCCCCTACGAATTCGACTTCAATACCCCGGTATCTGAGCATAGCAGTACCGAAATTCTTGAAGACGGAAACATTGCTATGCACCTTCTCCCCGACAGCCTCTGCCAGTTCTATTCCACTTCCTTCGACCACTATGTCGATGTCCTTGCTCGGCCTGCCAAGAAAACAGTCCCTGACATAGCCTCCTATTACAAATGCACGGATACCTTTTTCGGCAGCCGTTTCGGAAACTATCGAAAATATCTTATGATCGAGAAAACCCTGTGTTATTGTTGCTGACATACCATTTCATTATATGTAGGGACTGTATCCATAAATGTGAAGCCTTCACCCTGCCTTCTGCAGATGAATGTCCGGGTCCCGTTAGTTATGATCATATATCTTACGTCAAGAACCATATTGTAACGTATGGCCTGGTCAAGCACATCCTGCGTAAGTTCCACTTCCGGTCTCTTGCATTCCACGACCATCAGAGGCTGAACATTACGGTCATAGACTATGATATCAGCCCTGAACTGCTTTCCGCCAAGCTTGAATCCGGCCTCGCTCATCATAAGATGCATCGGAACCTGCATCTGTCCGGCAAGGACACCGATACACCATTGCCTCACCCTCTCTTCGGGAGTAAGTGCGACCTCCTTCTTCCTCAACGGATCCCATATAGTCTTCCTGACGTCCATAATCTGCAAATATAGTCAAATTTATTCTTAGCTTTGCACTTTCAAAGACTGCAAAATGAGAAAAGAACGCAAATACAGAGATGACCTTGAGGTGATATTCGAAGACCAGTGGCTGATAGTAGTCAACAAGCCAAGCGGACTTCTATCTATGTCAACGGGAAAGGACGGAGAAGACACAGCATATTCCCGAGTATATGATTATGCAGGAAAGATATTCATTGTACACAGACTCGACCGTGACACATCAGGACTGCTCGTATTTGCAAAAGATCAGGAAACCAAGACCGCTTTGCAGGAAAATTGGGATGAAGCCGTAAAAGAACGAGGATACACAGCACTTCTTGAAGGAAGGATTGAAGATGAGGACGGATGGATAGAGACGTGGCTGTATGAAAACAGGAAATCGATGAAAGTTCATTGCTACGGTTTAGCCCCTCAGGACAGTCCGGACAGGCCGCCGCGCAAAGACTGGCAATTCGCTGCTACTCATTGCCATACTGTAAGGCACATCGATCTGGACGGACAGACATATACACTTGTGGATTTCGAACTGGAGACAGGAAGAAAGAATCAGATCCGTGTCCATTCACAATGGATCGGCCATCCTGTGGCCGGAGACCGTAAATATGGCGCTGCTACAAATCCTATCGGCCGGCTTGCACTTCACGCCAGAAAACTGGCATTCATACACCCTTGGACAGGAAAGACAATGAGGTTCACATCGAGACTGCCGAAATCATTCAGAATCCAGCACTGACCTGATGGCAGACAATTCTTTTGCAGCCGTCGAACTCCAGTCCAGTTCAGACGGAAGGACCTGAACGGCCGGAGTCTGAAGCATAGCTATAGATTTTGAGGCCATTCTCCCGGCAAAGCCATCGCCAAGAGCTACCACATTATCCTTGCCTATGACCTCCGGTATTCCTCCCACATCAGAACCTATCACACCGGCTCCGCATCTGACGGCTTCAGCACATATCATTCCCAGGCCTTCATTCAGACTCGGCAGCAGGAGGAGATCAACACAGTTGAGCATTGCAGGCATATCGCCCGACGGAATATTTCCCCAGAAACGGACATCAATGCTCTCATCAGCATTCATCATCTTCTCAACTCCGGAGCGAAGCTTGCCATCCCCTATCATCCAGAACTTGAGTTTTCCCTGATAACCAGCACGGATAGCGTGGAAAACAGGCTGAAGGACACCAACATTCTTGACGGCACTCATACTTCCTGCGAATGCCACCACCTTCTCATCGGGAGCCACTGCATATCGTTTCCTAAGCTGTTCTCTCTTATCATCCGGATACCGTTCGAATGCATCAGAAACTCCGTTATACAGCACTTCCTTCCTTACTCCGGAGAGAATCTTTTCAGAAGCACCAAGAAGAGCCTTGCTGACATAAAAATTGCAGCGGGCCTCCTGCATCAGCGCACGTGTATCTTTGAGAATCAAGGGATTACGCCAAGGATGGGTATGAGTATCAGAGCCGTGCCAGGTAACTAAGAACGGAATTCCGTATCTGTCAGCAGCCTCAGACGCAAACACAGCCCCTGCAAATGAATGTGCAAGGATACAGTCATATCCCTCCAGAAGGTGTATGTTACGTTCCATAAAGCGCGAGAAGAAGAAAGGTCTTCTATGCAGTTTGTTCACCATAATATGGTCAGTGATAGAGAAACGATACCAAAGCATCCGGTAGGTCACCCCGTCAAAATCCACCTTTTCCACTACCGGGACATCCGGAGTATGGCGCACACGTCGTGTAAAGGCATTGTCACGGCTGTGGATGCAGAAGGCATCGACCTCGCATTCTCCGGTAGCCAGAAGATGTCTTATACGGTTGTGTACCGCATTGAAAAGTCCTTTGCGATCAAAGGGACTGCTTTCGAATATTACAGCCAGTCTAAGCATAGAACGGAGACAATATAAATGATACTGACCTGTATAAATGGTAATTCAGACGCGGATTTCCGATCTTGTATAGAATCGTATTGACGATCTGTCCCGGGACCTGCCGTTCAAAGATACGTAACCTCACATCCTTGTCCAGCAATGCATATATTTCAGCAAGAACACCGGCCGAGAGCCTCTCGGTCCTTATCTTGAGAAAAGAGCGAAGGATCCTCATAAGGTCGCAGCAGACAATGTCGTTATGATACATCTTCTGCAACGAAGTGCAGTCGGGATATTTCTGTATAATCCGGAGCAGGGCTTCAGCGCATAAAGGAACTACGTCAAGGAGCTGGGTAAGCCTTCGTGTCGTGGTCTTTCCCCCGCTGAGAGTGCCGGGCCTCCTGTAATATTCATACACCGCAGTCCCTGCAGATGCAGCTGACCGGACATAATCAAGGAACTTATATACAAACAGCTTGTCCTCCGCGTATGAAAGACTTTCGTCAAAGACAAGGCCATTCTTCTTGATCAGAGATCTTCTGTATAGTTTCGCCCAAGGGCCTCTGTAAAGTTCTCCGAAGTCAAGGAGAGTTCCCTCATAGAAAGAGGGCAGAGCCGTGAAATATCCTGATACAGAAGGCAGTACCGGTCCATACAGGATATCATCCTGATAAATGTCAAAACCTCCCAGGACAAAATCAGGATCCTGTCTGGCAGCATCTGACATCACAGTCAGGGCATCAGGTGAAATCCTGTCATCCGAATCCACAAACATCACGTATTCCCCCTGAGCCAGCGCCATACCGGCATTTCTTGCCGAACTGACTCCCCCGTTTTTCTTGTGTATTGTTCTGAAACGCGAATCGGTCGCAGAATAACGGTCGCAGATCAGAGGAGACGAATCCGTACTTCCGTCATCGACCAGGATCACTTCGTATGAAGTCATTTTCTGAACCAGAATGCTTGAGAGGCAGCTGTCCAGAAAATTTTCCGCATTATAGACGGGTATGACTATGCTTATCTTCACTTTATCCATAACTACATCATTTCAATGCTGCACGTAGAAAACCTATTGACTTTTCCCTCATAGCTTCCAGTCTTGCATCTGCTTCAGTCCAGTCGATGCCGGAAAGGAAATATTCACCGTCATCATCAGGATCTATACCCTGTACAATCCTGTCCTCAAGACCGAATGATTCAAGGAGAGACTGGATTCTGGACATACCTCTGGACACATTGCCCAATGCGATGAACGGCTTGTGCAACAGGATTGCGAGAACACAGCCGTGGAAAGAGTCGGTAACGACGAATTCTGCATCTGCGAAGCAGGAGAGCCATTGAGGCATAGACGGCACCACCCGGTCCTTAAGAGGGATATCACGGTTCCGGTCCGGAATGCAGGCATCATAACTATCTATGCCAAGCCAGCCTGTAAGCCTTCCCAAGACGGAAAGTTTTGAGTGGTCAGGATCAAGAATATATGAAAGGACCTTACCACGGCAAGGGCGGGATGACGACTGTCCTGCAATAGTTCTGTAATGTTCTGGAGGGAGCAGCATAACAGGATCAAGGACGTGAAGAGCATCCTCGCGGTCAAACCATTCATCACAGATCGTGACCGCGCTGGCTTCCCTTACGGAAACTGCATCAAAATTCTTCAGCAAGGCAGAACACTCCTCCAGCTGAGTATATGAATATTCCAGCTGATCGGTTCCGAAGGAAGCAGCGTAGGCTATTCTTTTCACATTCCATCCGGATGTGAATGCGAGAAAAGCATCTTCAATGTTTCCGAAATACTTAGGCCTCCATATCTGGTCACTTCCTGCCACAAATGCATCATACTCCCCCAATCCTATATCGGAATGATAATCATCGACAGTACGGGGTGCTATTTCACAAGCCACAAAGGGAGCCAGTTCCGAAGAGACGTACGGGAATTCCCTGAGAATACGTTTCTCACGGAATATCTCCGGTCCTTTACCTCCTGGCTTTAAATTCAGCACCATCCTCTTGAGATATATAAGAGGCATCTTCCAGGACGGTGGAAGCACCATCTTGCATCTGCGGTCTATGATATCCGCAGTATGTCCCAAGGACTCGATACTTTTTTTCAAGGCGTATGCCTGAAGGATACCGCCATAATTGGTATGCAGCGGCAATGTAATCACAGCTACCCTCATCTGATCAACCTCCCTTTAAGTTTCGACAGTGCGATATGCAGGCGTCTGCAGAATGACGAAAACACCGGTTTCCTTACCACAAAGCTGTCCATAAATCTTATCAGATCATCAGCAGAATGATATCCTTTGAAGAATTCAGTCCTTTTTTCCGGCATATCCGTCACCTCAGCAAATCCTGCATTCCTTTTAAAGGCAGTTTCCGGAGCAATCTTCCGCATATCCAACGGGGCTGCATAAAGAGCCTCCCTGCCTTTGCCGGTATATGCCAGGACCAGAGAAACGCCCTTGTCATCATCAAGTTCGGGAGCAGCCTCCGCGACATTCCACAAGTCTGCAAGCCTGAGGTCACTTCCGCTGGAGCCGGAACGGAAACCGCACTTATAACAGGACGGCCGGAGCGTCATATCCTGCAGGAAAAGAAGCATATATGGATCCTTCTGATGCGGGACCACGATTTCTCTGTCACCTGCATTAATGACAAGATCATATTGCCTCCAGCTTCTGTCCTTTCCTCTGAAACGGACTTCTTCGATCCCGGACCCGTACTTCAGGCACAGCGACTTCACATATTTCTCCCATAGCCCCGGACTCGGAACTCCGTGACAGGCGAAATCTACGGTCAGAAGCTGCGGATGATCCTTACCCAGATATGACTTCAGTCCGGCAATCTGGCACGGAGTCCCGGTAAACATAACCCTCCTTCCCTCTTCAAGAAGAGCCTTCACATCTTCAAAAGAAGCATACAGTTCACTCTGGACATACTTCGATCCCCTCATCCTCTCTATCCCATCCATATCCTCTGCATCCGAATGCGAGACGACGAGGTCAGGATTCATTACTGCTCCATAAACAACACCTCCATCATCAACGACATTCCGGGCCAGAGCAGGAAACACTCCCCCTGAGGAGCTTCCTTTCATATAATCTGCATTTCTGGCTGCCAGGACCTCAGAAGGCGGAACCGCGGCAAGCTCATTCGACATCGGGCAAACATCTTCGCATCTGCCGCAGGAAATGCATCTGTCAGGGTTTGCCACAGGATAATCAAATCCCTCCCTGTCCCGACGCATAACGATGCACTGAACGGGACATATATTCATACAAGCCGTACAGCCGCAGCACTTTGATTTATCTGTAATCCTTATCATTCCCCTTTCCTGGCAAAAATCATCGACATAATCATTCTTCTTTCTTCTGCAGCACATCCGATGAAAAGAATCGACAATGCGGCAGAAATCACGCATAGAGCCACGCTGACGCAGAAGCCGGCAAATGTATCCGGCAGCCACCCGCTGACAAGCAGAGGGACCACCACAGCGACCATAGCGACAGCCAGCACCCTCAGATATACTTTCGTCAAGAATTCTCCCGGAGAAAGTCCTATCATCTTTTTCAACAGAAGAAGACGTGCGACAAGGCATATCTGGGATATGACGATAGACACGGCAACTGTCGCCTGCGCAGGAGCTCCCGCCTTCAGGAAAATGTAAGACACCGGAAGGTTCATCAGCTGCAGGCCGCCTACGATTATCTGGTAATTGCGGATATTTCCTGTAGCCAGCTGTGCAGTTATAAGAGAATTGGACAGTGACTCGCTGAGTGCAAACACAAGAAACAGCCGAACGAAAGCCGCGGAATGTTCAGGAACATCCTTAAGCCATATCTGCAGGAGATATTCGGTATTGAAAAGAAGAGGCAGGGCGATGATGAAAAGAAGGAAGAATGACATCTTGGATGACCTCCTTACGAGAGAAAGCATATATCCTCTTTCTCCGGATGCGTATGACTTGGTTATCTGAGGATTGACAGCAGTCATAAAGTTAGTGACAAATCCCTGCACTGCGCTGTTCAGCTGTACAGCCACCCCGCGCGCGGCATTCATTGCTGTGCCAAAGAAAAGATTCACAAGAATATTTCCTCCCTGGTCCCTCAGTACTCCTGATGTCACGCCTATGAAATTCCATCCCGCGAAGGAAAACATCTCCTTTATAAGGCCTCTGTCAAACACCGGACGGTAACGGCATTCCGGGAAGTTTTTCCGGCAGTACAGCCCGTATGCCATACGGACGACAGCAACAGAAACCGTCATCAGAGCCGAATACCACACAAGCCTGTCTATAGGAGAATGTACGATCAGCAGCGCGACACCAAGTCTCAGAAGGCCGTCGAGAATGCCGATATATGCGTATGCCGACATCTTTTCGTGCGCAGTGATAGAAGCCATCTGCGGCACGCTCATAAGGTTGACGACAAATGAAATCAGTGAAAACTGCAGCACGATTATGGCCGCCGGTATTCTGTCCGGCTCGATGGTCATCTCATTTCTGATGAACCATATTCCTGCCGGCTCGATGATCAGCAGGACAATCACGGAAAGGATTAGCTGGATGGTCACGGAGGTCGAATACACCTTGTTCAGGCAGGCATCCGCACCTTTGCCCATTTCGAAAGTGATGAATCGTGATATGGCGGAATTCAATGCACCTGATATCATCGTGAACATAGCGACAACGCCACCGACAACACTATAGATTCCGTAGTCGTTTTCTCCCAGGGCATCAAGAACGACCCTCGAGGTATAGAAACCTACAATCAGAAGGAAAATCATCCTGAAGTACAACATCAGGGTGTTCCTGGCGATTCTCCTGCTTCTATGAGAGTTTTCCTGCTGCATTATTACACTTTCCTTATAAAATGTCAAATTTAATAAAATAATGGGGATTTCACGCACTTTGAACCAAAAAGACAATTTAAGGTAATTTCTTTTGGTAATATCAAGGATAATTCCTAAATTAGTCCGCGAATATGAACACTAAACACTAAGCAGATATGGTAAGATATTGTGTAATGTGGAAGTTCAAGCCATCAGATGGCAAGACTTCCAAAGAGCTCGCTGAAGATGTCAAGGAAAAATATGAGTCCCTCTTGGGACTCGTGCCTGGTCTTAAAAGCATTGAAGTAGGTGTTAACCGCAACGAAGGTAAGACTTCTTACGATGCAGTGATGCTTGCAGACTTCGACAATTGGGAAGCACTTGCAGCTTATAAGGCAGATACCTTGAGGGGCAACGTAATACAATACGTAAAGACTATTGCTGAAGTTCGCGCAAAAGTCGAGTACGAAAGATAGGATTCATATTCCTAAAAGAAAGGGTCTCCTTTACGGAGGCCCTTGTTTTATGCCCTTATACCATTGACGATCAGTGCCTTTATATCTTCCCTCCTGTTGTCAAGATAAGCTTTTCTGAGGTTGGAGTCGCACTCACCGCTCGCAAACCCTTTCGGTGCGACTATAAATGCGGAAATCGTAAGGGACATTATGTTCATCAGAAGATCGATCGCCCGCATACTGCGTATATGCCCAGCCTGGATTTCCTCGGCAACCATACTTTCGAAGCGATTGAATGCACTGCTTCTGCTTTCATTCCGGAGATAGCGGTCACGGAACTTGTCCCATCTGCCCGGATGCATTATCAGCTCATTCACGATGAAAGGAGCCAGACGCTCATCAAGCTCCAGGATTCCGAAATAGAAATCTATCACATTGCGGATACGCTCTATGAAATCGATCGATTCATCCAGCGGAGCATCCAGATACTCCACCACCTGCTCGACCTTAGGCGAAAAAACGTCCCAGAACAGCTTTTCCTTGGTTCTGAAATAATAATGTATCAGCGCCTGATTGCATCCTACAGCCTTGGCAATCTCCGTAGTAGAAGTGCCGCTGAATCCCTTTTCAAGAAAAAGGCGTTCAGCGACCCACAAGATTCTCTTTTCAATATTCTGATTTCTTTCCATCGTGCGGCATCTTTGCGCACAAATATAACATTATTTATCAGATTTCCTGTCAATCCAAAGCCATAAGCGCCACATAAGCCATCCCCAGGCTAAAAAAAGAACGACGTGCACCCAGACAGGCGTCTTTGCCTTGAAGGCATCCTGATCTACAATCTTTTCGAACTCCGGTATATCCACATAATAATAAGCACCACCGCCAAAATCGTAGCCTTCCACAAGGCCTAAGCGGTTTATCATTATATATGCAGCCATTACAATGACAGTCACCGCCATTATGACGGTGACTATCCTGAATATTTTCTTTCTGTCTATCATTTCGATGCAGCCTCTGCTTCAACAAAATCAACAGCCGGTTCTTCTGCAGCCGGAGCCGGTGCCGCAGCCTCCTTCTTAGCCTTTATCTTATCCTCCTTATGTGTAAAGGTCTTGATATCAGGCTGAGGGAAAATCTTTCCTGAAAGAAGAAGCCATACTACAGCAAAAGTCAGGACGATATTGAATGTCTGACCTACTATATAAAGCCACAGAACCTTGCCTCCCTGCATACTCTTGGCGATCTGCTTGAAGTTGGTATCAAGGCCGATGGAAGTAAATGCGAGCACAAACGCCCAGTCCTTATACTGTCCGAGTACCTTGTTGATTGCACCTGTCTTCTCCGCTCCTACAGCCGGCACAAAAATTACCGACGCTACAATAGAAGCGACGATGAAACCAAGAATGAACTTAGGGAACCTGTTCCAGATTTCTGCCGCACCGACCTCGGACTTTCCTGTCTTGTCGATCTTTCTTGCGAAGAAGATTGCAACAAAGAATGCGATGAAGCCGATAAGGATGTTCTGGATCATCTTGACAAGAGATGCTACCTGCTCAGCTTCAGGACCGAGCGCACTTCCAGCCAGGACAACGGCACCTGTTGAATCAACCGTTCCACCGATAAGTGCTCCACCCATAATCTGTCCCATTCCTGTCCATTCTATGATCATAGGCTCGAACACCATCATAATGATAGTGAAGATTATGGAAATGGAAATTGCTACTGACAGATCTTCTTTCTTTGCTCCGGAAGCTGCTCCGGTAGCAATGGCTGCAGAAGTTCCGCAGACTGATGTAGCCGCAGAAAGGGTTATAAGCAGAGGCTTGTTTGTTATTTTCAATACCCTGTTTCCGAACCACCACATAAAGAGAATGACAATAGGAGTCACACCCCAGGCGATTCCCAGACCATAAAGTCCGAACTTGGCTATATTTGAGAACAGCACAGAAAAACCAAAGACCACCAGACCGGTCTTGATATAGAATTCAGTACGGATCGCAGGTTTCAGCCAGTTTGGTACTCCTACCGTATTTGAAATGAAAAGTCCTATCAGAAGTGCCCAGAAAGCCCATTCGAGATAGCGTTTGAGGGTAAACTCTGCACTGACCATACGTACTATTACTGCGATGGCGAACAGAAGAAGGAATGCAGGAATGAACTTCTTGAGTTTTTCTCCCTGAAGCTTAACTGCAATGCCAAACAGAGTGCCGAGAATCAGAACAGTCCGGAGACATTTGCTCCAAAACGCCCAGGATCCGAGCTGTTCAAGCAACGGAACGACCTTGGCAGCATCCTTTTCAGCAAGTGTCTCACCTACTGTCCAGGTCTTGAAACTCAATGCAGAAAAGTCAAACCATCCGGTCAGGACAGCAACACAGCCTATAGCAATGATAATTACTCCTATCCATACTGAAAGCCAGTCCTCTGTACGGAGAAGATTGGAAATTTTACGGTTGGTATTCATAAGTTTATGGTTTTGTACTATATTTAATAAGCTATTAAAGCACTTACAAAATAAATGATTATTTATCTAAAATGCAAACAATTGATACGAATGACTATATTTGCACCTCCATTATAAAACCAGATATTATGCTCATAAGACAGGAAGACATTGAAATAAGCCATCTGGAAAACTTCAAGGGTGGAGACAAACATCTGGAAGCCAGAATGTTCTTTGACGGAACCAACAGGATACTGACCCGCGCCAGGCTCATACCTGGTGCATCCATAGGTATGCATACCCACAGCGACAGCTGCGAAGTGATATTCATTCTCGAAGGGTGCGGAAGCATTCTGGAAGATGGTACCAAAAAAGAAGTACAGGCCGGTGACTGCCTGTACTGTCCTAAAGGAGGGTCGCATAGCCTGATCAACGATTCGGAATCCGATCTGGTATTCTGCGCCGTCGTTCCTATGCAATAGTCCTATCCCTGATATTTCTTTGTATGTTCAGCTATGAGGTCGGCATCATCAAAATAGTCGATCTTCATAGCCTTACGCACGTCTGCCAAAGTCTTTGCCGCCTCAGCACGAGCAGCCTCCGATCCCTTTCGCAGTATTTCATAAACCTGAGGGATATTCTGCTCATATTGCTTTCTTCTCTCGCGCATAGGCTGCAGGAACTCCTCCATAATATTGAAGAGGAACTTCTTGCAGGTGCCGTCTCCAAGACCTCCGCGACGGTAATGGTCCTTCATCTCATCAAGATTGGCATACTCAGGAAGGTATTTTGCAAAATGCTCATCATTGCTGAATGCATCAAGATATGTAAATACAACATTTCCTTCAACGTGGCCAGGATCTGTGATCTGGAGATGCTCAGGATCGGTAAACATACTGTTGACCTTCTTCTTTATCTCCTTTGAAGTGTCGGAAAGATAGATGCAGTTGCCGAGGGACTTGCTCATCTTCGCCTTTCCGTCTGTTCCAGGCAGGCGGCAGCAGGTAACATTTTCCGGAAGTACCATCTCAGGTACGACGAGTGTTTCACCATATACGGAATTGAACTTATGGACGATCTCACGTGTCTGCTCGATCATCGGTGCCTGATCGACTCCTACCGGAACAGTAGTAGCCTTGAAAGCTGTGATATCTGATGCCTGGCTGATAGGGTATGTGAAGAAGCCCACCGGAGTACCCTTCTTGTTCTGATTTTCATCATCATCGCCCTCTGAGAAGCCTCTGAGCTGGATTTCCTGCTTCACGGTAGGGTTACGCTGGAGCCTCTGTACGGTAACCAGATTCATATAATAGAAGGCAAGTTCACAAAGTTCAGGCACCTGTGACTGGATGAATATAGTGACCTTCTCCGGATCAAGTCCGGCAGAGAGATAATCCAGAGCGACCTCAATTATATTCTGACGGATCTTTTCCGGATTGTCGGCATTATCGGTCAATGCCTGCGCATCTGCAATCATTATGAATATCTTCTCGTATTCTCCTGAATTCTGCAGCTCCACCCTTCTTTTAAGTGAGCCGACATAATGTCCGAGATGAAGTTTTCCGGTCGGACGGTCGCCTGTCAAAATAACTTTTCCCATATTTCTTTTCAATTTTTGACGTTGTTATAGGTGATTTCACCACAAATATCTCACAAATATAACAATCTTTTCGAAGAATCCTCGCCAGCAGTGGCAAAGACGTCTGTTTTTAATATCTTTGTCTTGAAAACTTAAATCTGTATATCAATGAAAAAGATCATTTGTACCTTTATTTTTATGATTCTGCCACTGGCAGCAGCATTCGCTCAGGACGTTGTCGGCAAATGGAAACTGGAAGACGGCTCTGCAATTGTAGAAGTCTATAAGAGCGGAGATGCATTCAACGGCAAGATAGTATGGCTCCAGAATCCCACAGAGGCGGACGGCTCGCCTGCGGTTGACAGCAACAACCCGGACAAGGCACTCCGCAGCCGCCAGCTCATAGGCCTGAATATGCTCAGCGGACTCAAGAAGACCGGCAGCGAGTATTCCGGCGGAAAAATCTATGACCCGGGCAACGGAAAGACATACAACTGCTCGATGAAAGTGGAAGGCGACGTACTGAAGGTACGCGGTTCCCTTGACAAGAAAGGCCTTATCGGCAGAACTATGGACTGGTTCCGCGTGAAATAGGCTGACGCGCCACCGTCTGCTAATCAGAAACTTACGAATAATGCCTGCTGTCGGATTACAGCAGGCATTATCTGTATAACATTGACATCCAAAGCTTTAAGCGGCAGTGCTAATCCGGGTACTGATCTTTCGCGAGAACTATCCTATATAGGTTGCAGCCGACCAGGTTGCCAAGAACGATGCAGGCATAGGCTGCAAGAATATGGAGGGCATTGGCCTTCCAGAATGCAACAGGCACACACAGATAATAGAAAGCATCTGCAACACAGTGAGTAAAGCCGCAAACAATGAAGAGAGGCACACCGAACAACAGTGGCAGATACTGCTTCTGACGGGCGAATTGTACGGCTGTAGTCATTATGAATCCGCAGCCTATGCCCAGAAGCCCGCATCTGAGGGCTCCTGTACGCAGACGGAGTTCAAGAATGTTCTGAGCAGCGTCCTGCACCGCAAGAGGTGTGATACGGGCAAGCATTGACACAAGGAAGCAGCCTATGATATTTCCCAGGAGTATCAGGAAAAGGCTACCGGCCTCGTTTTTCAGAATGAATCCGGCTGTTCCTGTATATAGTTTGAGCTTATATCCCACTACTGTCAGCAATCCGAATGAGAAGAGGACTGCACCGACGAGAGATCCGTATGCTTCGGTCTGCACGCCAGACGCAAGGAAGCCGAAGCCTGCCGTACCGATGGCTATTCCGGCAAATATCGATGAACGTAAGAGCTTTATCATAGGAAAAATCATTATTGGCAAAATACACATCAAATCCGACAGTCATCCCGCTCTATGGCAGTTATAGTCAGAACATCGGCCTCAACTCTGAAACGCACATTCAATCCGCAGAATGAAAGGCCATAGATTCTATGAGGATCATCGTGATAGGAAGGGCGGGGATCAAGCCTCAGCACATCCATCAACGCAGGAATTACCGATCTGTCAGGCATCTGAGAAGAAAGTTCTGGCGGGAATATCACTTTCAGCGATCTTTCCTCCAGATTGTCAACATATCCGCAGACTGCCTCTGGACGGGAATCCGCATACTTTATATATGGTTTTATATCATAAATAGGAGTTCCATCCATAAGGTCTGCCCCTCTCACGGTTATGACCGGTCCTTCTTCAGACGAGAGTTCGATTCCCTCGATCTTTACGCAGGAAAGTCCGAGCGGATTAGGTCTGAAAGGAGAACGCGTGGCAAATACTCCGATATGTGCATTGCCTCCTAGACGAGGAGGACGGACAGTCGGCTGCCAGGAATTTATGCTCCTATTGGCAGAGAACTCCCATATAAGCCATATATGCGAAAATCCTTCGAGCCCTCTCAAGGCATCAGGATTGCGATATTCAGGTTCGAGGACTATACGCCCCCTAAGGCCTTTGGCAAGACCGCTCTGACGAGGAACGCCGAATTTTTCAGGGAACTCCGTCCTGATATATGCTATAGGTCTGATTTCCATAGTCCAAAAATACAAAAGTTTCACGAGTTTCATTACCTTTGGTCAGGTTTTTGCTCATAAAAAAAAGTTTCCATAACCCGATGTCAAAGATTCATAACATATTTTTCGCTCTGATTTTTTCCGTATGTCTGGCTTCCTGTGCCCACACAAGCGAGGCGGAAAGAGTGCTTGACATTGCCCAGGAACGTCTTGAAACGTGCCCTGACAGTGCTTTCGTCGCTTTGGACTCATTGGACAGAAGCCATCTGAACACAAAGGAACTGCGAGCACGTCACGCACTTCTTTACTCGATCGCCCTTGAAAAATGCGGAATAGGAATGACCAGCGACAGCATCATCAACATTGCAGTCGATTATTACACGGACAGCGACGACAAAGAAAATGCAGAGAAAGCGATTATATGGAGAGACAAGATAATTGCTACTTCCGGACTTATATCGCCGACAGACACACTCAAGAGGCAGAATGCCAGAATAATACAGGAAAGATATTCCGACAAGATGAGGCTGGTGTCCAACCGCAGATCCATATTCATTCTGTCACTTATTTCATTGGCAGTACTTACGATCTGCGTTATGGTGATACGCCGGATAAGCATCAAGCTGAGAAGCAAGCCGGATGATGAAGCTATGGCGCTCATCCGTCAGAGACTGGCTGTATTGGACAAGGTGCTGGCATCACACATCTCATCGGACGACAGGACATACAGGATATCTGAAGAAGAGGTGGAGAATCTTATTTCGGACAGGGAGGGTTTCCTGTTGTCAACCAAAAGAATATTCAAGGAAAACCATCCTGAATTCATAGCTTTCCTTGAATCGAAAGGCCTCAGCGATTGGGAGACGGGATATTGCTGCCTATATACCCTCGGACTTAAAGGCAAGGACGTAGGAGAATATATCCAGAAGAAGCGTCACTATATCATAAGCAGCGAGATCCGCAAGAAACTCGGCCTGGGAGAACACGACACAAACATCGGTATATGGCTGCGGACATTGCTCGCCGAACTCGAAAACAGCAGGATGTAAGACTTTCCACACAAGGAATTTCGTCACATTTTCACAAAACACTGAATACCAATATTTTACACACCACAATTTATCATCACAATATGAATATGTAAAACTTTTCCTTGTTAATTTTGTATCAAAAACGATACAAATGGACACGAAAAAGTTTCAGATCTGCAACAAGGCCGCGGGATGGGCATCCTTCACAATCGCAGCACTCACCTACCTTCTTACCATAGAACCCACAGCCTCCTTCTGGGACTGTGGAGAATTCATAGCCTCATCATACAGGCTGGAAGTAGGGCATCCTCCCGGAAATCCCGTTTTTCAGCTATTCGCCAGATTCTTCACAATCTTCACGGACAAGATGCACGCTGCCGCCGCAGTCAATTCGTTGAGTGCACTATGCTCGGCCATAACTGTCGCGCTGCTTTATCTGACCATCGTGTTCTTTACGAAGCGTATCTTCAAGGCTGAAAACGGGAAATACAGCACAGCGCAGGCAGCCGCCATCATAGTTTCCGGTCTGACCGGAGCACTGGCCTATTGTTTCAGTGACACTTTCTGGTTCTCTGCCGTTGAAGCGGAAGTCTATTCTATGTCATCCCTGTTCACAGCATTGGTCTTCTGGGCAATGACAAGATGGTATGAATGCGCTGACAAGGCATACGCCAACCGCTGGATAGTGCTGATCTGCTTTCTGATGGGCTTGTCGATAGGAGTGCATCTGCTGAACCTTCTTAGCATACCCGCTATCGTATTCCTGTATTTCTACAAGATCCGGGAAAACGGAAATTATTCCGGAGTGCAGCTGGCCGGCATATTCATCCTATCCTGCCTTATTCTAGGCGTACTTAATTTCGGCCTTATCCCCTACCTGCCGAAAGCGGCTGCGTACGTAGATCTGTTCTTTGTCAACATTCTCGGTCTGCCATTCAACAGCGGCGCCGCATTCTTTATGTTCCTTCTTCTCGGAGGATGTTTCGCCGGACTCTTACACACGATGAAAAAAGGCTATGTAAGAGCCAACACCATATTGCTTTGCACAACTGTCATTCTGATCGGATTTTCTGTCTTCAGCATCGTCATCATACGCTCCAGCGTAAAGACCCCTACCAACGAATATCAGCCGGACAACCCTTTCACCCTAGTGCGTTATCTGAACCGTGAACAATACGGAAGCAAGCCCTTGATTTACGGAGAGTACTTCGGCGCTCCATACGACATCGTGCATAAGACATATTTCACCCCTATGGACGGAAGATACATCAAGACCGATGCTCCTGCAGAACCGGCTTTCCGCCGTGAGGGTAAGATGTTGTTTCCAAGAATGTGGGACAATCGTGAAGATGCCTATTGCGATTTCTACCGATCATATATCGGGGACAAAGGTATAAAGGTAAAAGGCTCCGATGAACTGAAACCCACATTCTGGCAGAATATCACATATTTCTTTGATTATCAGGTAAATTGGATGTATTGGAGGTATTTCCTCTGGAATTTTGCAGGCCGGCAGAATGACATTCACAGTACCGTCCCGGGTCACCCGCTCAAGGGCAACTGGGAATGTGGCATCGGCTTCATAGACAGGCTCAGGCTTGGGGACCAGTCCGATGCCCCCGCATATATAAAGAACAACAAGGCGAAGAATCATTATTATATGCTTCCGCTCCTTCTGGGAATTATGGGTCTCTTCCTGCAGTTCGGCAAGGACAGGAGAGGATGCTGGACGATTTTCCTTATGTTCTTTATGACCGGCATAGCCATCGTGATATATCTGAACCAACAGCCATATCAGGTGAGGGAAAGGGATTATGCATACGCAGGATCTTTCTATTTCTTTTCGGTATGGATAGGGATGGGAGTGGCCGCCCTGCACAATGTCATAGACAGATATATGAAAGGTAATGCAAAGTTCAAGAAGATATACAGGACCACCGCAGTGACATCCTGTCTGGCCGTACCGGCACTTATGGCCTCGGAAAACTGGGACGACCACGACCGGAGCAACCGTTACACTGCTGTCGAGATGGCTTCCAACATATTGAACTCAGTCGGAGAGAACGGTATTCTGGTCACTCACGGCGACAACGACACCTTCCCTCTCTGGTATGCTCAGGAAGTGGAAGGGATACGTACGGATGTCCGTATCGTGAACACTTCCCTGCTGGGAACAGACTGGCATTATGACCAGATGAAATATGCGGTCAACGAATCTGCACCTCTTCCTCTGTCCGTTGAACTGGAACAATATCTCTACGGCACGAATGAGCTCGTAATGATCTATGATTCAAGGGACAGCATATTCCGGCTTTCGGATGTGATGAAGGTATTCAAGCATCCGCGCGCAAAAATAGCTCTAACCAATGGAGAAGAAGTCAACTATATTGCCTCAAGGAAATTCAGCATACCGGTAAACAAGGAAAATGTCCTCAGGTACGGGATTCTTGACAAGCGCTATGCGGACCTGATTCCTTCAGAAATCGTCCTGACAATCCCTGAAGGAAAGAATTATCTGACAAAACCGGAGCTTTTCTTCCTCGATCTTCTCTCCAACTACCGGTGGGACAGGCCTTTAAGTTTCCTCAATGCCGGTGGAGATCTGGGAATCGGAATCAAAGACTATCTTATGTACGACGGGTTTTCATACCGGTTCATACCAATAAAGAACCATACCGACAAGATTCACAATGATTTCACCGACCCGGAAGATCTATATGAAAAGGTAAGATCGGTTTTCCGGTTCGATTCACTTAAGCGCAAGGACTGGTTTGTCGATTACCATAACATCGACACCTTCGCAGGAGTGCAGAGCCAGAGAAAGATATTCACGGACACAGCTATCGAAATGCTTGCCGCAGGTGATACGGCCAAAGCAATAGAAATGCTGGATCTGTGCCAGGAATATATTCCGGAAGAGAATTTCCCTCTTGATATGTCAATATACAGATTAAGTAACGAACTGTATGTTTCATATATGACAGAGGTCTATTTTGAGGCCGGAGAGATGGAAAAGGGAGCAGAACTTGCGGAACGGTTCAGCACGCAGCTTCTTGATTCAGCCGCATTCTTTCTGAAATATTACGACTGGGCATCAGGGGAATTCGAAACTTGCCGGAACTGTCTTTCACATATTGCCGGTGTTGCCGGAAGGTTCGGCAGAGAAGATATAGCAGAAAACATCGCGGTCCGGTTCAACTCACTTCTGGAATGAAAAAGACGGCCTGTCATCAATAGGCCGTCTTATCTTCTTTCTCTTCCCATTTGCGGAATGCTCTCAGAGCATCGGAGCGCATAAAATGTTCACATTTGATGGAACGTTCATCGTAACTCAGCTCAAGCTGGTCGTATATGAATGAATCATCAAAGTTGATTGCCTTGGCGTCTGCCTTAGTATTACCATAGCATATCCTGCTTACACCGGCCCAGTACAAGGCGCTCAGGCACATCGGGCAAGGTTCACAAGAACTATAGACCGTGCATCCTGTAAGCTGGAATGTCCCCAGCTTCGCACAGGCACTGCGTATTGCCATAACCTCGGCGTGAGCTGTCGGGTCGGAATTAGGAACGACACGGTTTGCTCCTGTAGCTATGACTTCACCGTCACGGACGATCACCGCACCGAACGGTCCGCCTCCACTATCGACATTATCTTCAGAGAGTCTGATTGCCATCTCCATAAAGCGGGCATCCTCCTCTGAATAATTTCTTGTTTCTTCCAGATATTTTCTTGCAGTCTTTTCCATAATCTGATATTGAATTACAAAAATAGCTTTTTTCTTCAAATATCATTCTATCCTTTGATTTTTCTCACTAACTTAGCGAAATATGTAAATCAAAGTTTCCCAAGATCAATGATTATGAAACAGAATCTTACCGTACTTATGACTGCGGCTGCAATTGCCGCAGCCTGTTCCGGAGCTGATGACAAGACCTTCAAGACTGACACACTTGGCATTACGGTTACGCCGGAAGAGAACCGCGAATATTCTTATACCGACAAAAAGGCCGGCTACTGGTACGGAACGACCCACCAGGATTCAACAGAGTGGTGGTCCGGATGGAATATGGCAAAAAAGAGGATTCTGGCAGACTATACCATCGGGATAATCAATTCTCAAGGGATGAATACTCCTCTCAATAGATCTGAAGCCCTGGAGTGCACCGTATATCCTGAAAGGCTGGAACGCCGATGGACTGATGCAGAAGAGACCTTTTATATGGTTGACGAAAAACCTGTCCTGTATCTGGCGGTAAAGACTGAAGCCGACTCGATATTCTGTAATCTGGATATGAGCCACATCGCAGATAAGGAAATATCTGAATATGGAGTGTTCTTCACTCCGAAAGAAGCCCAGGACAAAAGGATCCTCCTCTCCCCTGCTGCAGCCAAGGGATTCAAGGCAATGCCTGAAGGCATAAAGACCGCGGCTGGTTCCGAGGGCTTCATTCTCACATACGGCACCAAGGATGAGTGTATAGAACTAGCAGAAACATTCCGTAGCGAAGGATCAGATCTTCTGGCAGCCAGAAAAGCCCGTATAAACAGTCTCATCACCGAATATAATCCTGTAAGTTCCAATCTCCCGGAGCTGGACAATGCCCTGGACTGGATCACCATCACGATGGATGAGCTCATCACTGAGCAGCAGGGAAACGGAATCTATGCCGGACTTCCTTGGTTCAATGAATATTGGGGACGCGATATGTTCATTTCGATGCCGGGAGCTTGCCTTGTGACCGGACAGTTCGACATCGCAAAGCAGATACTCAAGGATTTCGCAAAGCTGCAGGACACTGATCCGGCTTCCGAAACATACGGCCGCATCCCTAACCGCGCCAATCTCGAAGGCATACTTTACAACACCACCGACGGAACACCTCGATTTGTCATCCAGGCCCTTGAAGTGGCAAGATATTCCGGCGACACGGAATTCCTCAGCGACATCTATCCCGCTATAAAGATAAGCATTGACGCATCAGTCGATAATTACACCGATGCCAAAGGCTACCTGACCCACGCGGACGCCGACACCTGGATGGATGTGAAACGCAACGGCATTCCAGGTTCGCCTAGGGGCGACAGGGCGAACGACATTCAGGCACTGTGGTACGACCAGCTGATGGCCGGAACTGACATAGCCCGTATAATGAATGACGAGGCATCGGCGTCAAGATGGGAGGCCCTGGCGCAGAAACTCGCTGAAAACTTCGAAAACGACTACTGCAGCAAAGAGGATAACCTCATATATGACCATCTCAACGCAGACGGAAGTCCTGACATCCAGTTCCGTCCTAACCAGCTCTATTGCTATGACCTGATCGAAGACGAAGCTTTCAAGCAGAAAGTAACGCGCAGGATATGGGAAGAGCTGGTATATCCGTGGGGAGTAGCCTCTCTGGCCCAATGGGACAAGCAGTTTCATCCTCAGCACGAGAACTGGCATTATTACCATAAGGATGATGCCTACCACAACGGTACGATCTGGCTCTGGAACAATGGTATGGCTATGCAGAGGATGATCGAATACGGACAGAAGGAGGCAGCCTGGGAACTGTTCAAGAATATGAACCGTCAGGCCCTTCACGAGGGCGCCATCGGAAGTCTTAGCGAAAATGCCGACGCACATCCACGCGAAGGTCAGAATTGGGTAAAGCGTTCCGGAACCTTCCTCCAGGCCTGGAGCAATGCGGAGCATCTGCGCGTATGGTACCAGCATTTCCTCGGCATCCGCCCGGATCTCCTCTGCGGCAAGATTGTTATCCAACCTGCACTGCCGTCAGAAATCACGACTTTAGAAACTTCTGTAAAGATCGGCAACGGCACCCTGCACTACAGCTACTCAGACGGCAAGGTTGAGGCCGAACTCGAAGGTCTTGATGCCGAACTGCTCATCCTCGACAGCCCATCATCACCAGACCCTTCGGTTTTCGAGGGAGTACGCTTCTGTCATCCAGACCCACTCGAAAACTACCCTTGCTTCGACACCTATTATGAAACAGCACTGACATATTGATAGTTTACAGCTATCAATATGTCTTATATAAGACCAGACAAAGAAGCATAACAGAAATAAGTTTACAGAATTATGGTGGGTAACTTTGTTGTAAGCAAGATACCTGAATTGCCGTATTATAAACAAACATTGTAACTGATTTCTGAAAAAGTTCTTATATTTGTTGGCAATAGCCTGCTACCAGGCTTTAGAAATAGAAAAACATAGCGTTTGCTAAATTATTCGGAAGGACCTGAAACCTGAGAAATTTCAAGAGATTTGCACACCGGATAAGTTCAGTAAATGCCTTCGCTTTGCGTGGGCTGGACTTGTCAGTGCAAAAAGGTTTTCTCAGGACCTCAGGCTGGATAAGAACAATCCACGCTTTTTATATGCATATTGCTGGATATCAAAGATATAATTACTATATTGCAATAAACTTACAAATTGACACAAACTATGAACAAACCGAAATCCAACAAGGCCTGGCGTATCGGCTGGCCAATCATTGCAATCGGGTGGCTGGTGCTTTCCGTTCTGGAATTCATTGATGATGAAGGAAGGATTTTCAAACGAACTTAAGAAATTCAAGAAGGAGGAATAATTATATACAAAGCAAAGAAGGAATACGACGCAGAAAGCTCAAGATCAGATGGATACAAACCTGTCAAATTTCCTATTATGTTTTAATTATGTTTTAACTATATTTATATGAAGAAGATTTTTGCAATTAAGAGAGGACTTTTGTTGAAAAGAGTAATCTTTGCCCTATGCGCCCTTGTTATCGGAGTTACCAGTTCTGCGCAAGTACGCATAGGATTTACGGCAGGGGTGGATATAAACTATCCATTGACAGATGCCTTATATCAACGTCCAGCCCCAGGTTATTCGCTTGGTATTGTCGGCGAGTATTGGTTTTCGAATGGTTTTGGAATAAAAGCTGAGGTGTTGGATAGCGATATCAGATATGGATATACTAAACTTTCTTTCGAGGATATTAGTGCGATTCAGGAAACAAAGCTCAATTTGATTTCTCTTCCTGTTCAGGGTATATGGAAAATTCCGCTCAAAAACGGATTGGATCTCAAATTTGGTATAGGTTTGCAATATTCCAGAATGTTATGGGGATCTGCGTATATCTGTGACAAATATGGCCAAGGCGATCTTTGGGAGCTTGATATGGATTCTGTCAAGGCATTTGATCACCCCGAATATCATACAATCAAACTGAATAAGGTTAATGCAAATCTTTTTTCCGGTATCATCTCTCTTGAGGTAGCCGGCAGACATTTGGGTACGGGAATATATTTTAACAAAGGCTTCAATGCTTTCTCAAAGGATGCACCTTTTGTTTCCGGATCAAATCAGAAGAAGACTCTGAACAGATTCGGGTTTAAGATATCTTATTACCTATAATCCTAGCTGAAAATGAACTTACAAATAGACATTAACCGGCCTAGCCGGATACCAAGTAAGAGATAATGTCAAACACTTATAAATATATAAATATGAAACGAATCTTAATCTCTATTGTGGCACTCGCTGCCCTTTGTTTTACTGCCGCTGCTCAGCAGAAAGGCGAACAGTCACTTGGTCTGCATCTGGGTTATGACACAGGCGTGACCGGATATAAGTTCTACTTAGGAAGTGTTGGCATCGTTCCTGGCAAACAAGAGATCAAAGTCAAAGACGGCCATAATATTGCAGCGGCTCTCGAGTACAGCTATTTTGTTTGCGACAATCTCCGTTTATCTGCAAATGTCGCTTACGGATTCCAGGGAAATCCAGACACTCCAAGTTCCGCACATTCTTTAACAATAGCACCAGGCATAGCATATTATGTCCGTCTGGCAGACAACTTCTATTACACCCCAAACCTTAATGTCGGTTTTGCTTGCGGCGTAACCGGTTCCGGGACATTGGGAAAAGACTGGGAATCTATGACTCTGTATGGCCTAGGAGCAGAACTTCAGCCATTGGCAGTTGAGTTCCGTCCTACCAAGAAGTTTGCAATGAGTGTAAGCCTATGCTCACTGCAGGCTGTTGCAATGGAAGGCAAATATGACTTTGCAGGAGGTAACGACATCAATATGTCAGGAATGGGAGTTACATTCGATCTGATCGCCAATGCCCAGGTCGGTTTCAAGCTATATTTCTAATTTTACAGACAATTCTCAACTTTGTGCTGACAAATGAAATGTAAATTAATTTTCTTAAGTATAGTCACCTGCACGCTGATCGCCTGCTCTAAACTGAATCCTGATGCAACTGATACAACATTGACAGAAGGCAGATGGAGAGTGGAGAGCATCCGATATACAGGAGTTCGGCCTGATGGGACTTCAGTCAGCGGAGAAGACAACAGTCAGGCTGCTATTTTCTTTGCAGGCGATATTCTTGAATTCAAAGATGGAAAAATCTTTCAGGGCGAGTATGGTTCGCAGTTTTACTCTATCTTCATAACATATCCAGGAAGCATCCGGTACTCCATCATCGATCAGAAACTACACATACCGAAACAAGTTTTTCAAGCAGGATCTGAAGACGCCGGTGGTGGCTGGTCAGTAACATTAGAGTGCCAAGTGGGAGAATTTACTCTTCCATACAGTCTCACTGAAGATACTTGGACAATACGACACGAAGATAGGCAGAGGTTTGATCTTTCAACATTGGAATATTGGGACTGCGACTATGAGTATATCTTGAAACGAGTCAATTAAGTAAATTCGAATTTTTCGGTAAAGAGTTACCGAAGTATTTGATTAAATAATCCATATTGAAATGAAGAATTTTGCAATATTGTTTTCCATAATTTATTGTAGCGTATTCTGCAATACATTATACTCTCAAAATATTTCTGACACAGTAAAAGACGTAGTTATCAGTATAGAATATGATAAGGTATATGACGAATTTCACTATGTGGCAGAGATAAAGGATTTTTTCAGCAGCAAGTATAATAAAGGATATTCAGATGAAAGATATGGATCTTATAAATACTATGAAGAGTTACATAACGAGGCATATAAAGAAGCCATAAGAAATATAGATTCCCACAAAATGGGAACATTCATTTACAGTTTCATACCGGATAAACAAAAAAGAAAACTCGGTAACCAAGGGTGGGGCTTCATAGTCTTTAACCTCTCTAAGACCGAAGGTTTACTTAAATATTCACTCACGATAAGAGCAGATGAAGGAATCAAACCAGGACGAATATTCACTAAAGATGACTGTAGGAATATATTTTATGCTTTAGATACTTCTATATTCAATTCCTGGTCTGAAGATATTGATTATTTAACAGGTGCAATAAAATTTCGTTTACAAGATACGGATCAGTTCAGTGACTGTCGTAAAAAGCAAAACTTTATAATTGATTGATTAAGCATCAGTTTTATCTTATGGGAAAGAAACTCACCACACATTTCGGAGATCTGTCACTGATAGATCTTATGTATGCACGCCCTGAAGAAGACTGTGCAGTGCTTGTTTTGGTTACGGCCGGATATATTGACGGCACTCCGGAAAATCAGACAGATCTTCTTGACAAGATGGAAGGTTACCTCAGGCATATCAGGTCAGAACAGTTTCGGATCGATTATCCACAATCCACCATATACCTTGACGTTACCTTTGAAGAGAAGCCTCACGCACTGATTACAGACCTTCTATATAAGTGCACTGCCTGGTGCAAAGATAATGGAGCCATTTTAAGGTTTCAGATAGGGGAAGATTATTATAGATTCAGCTGATATGAAATGGCCAGACTATTCGAAACTTCTCGTAAAGCCCAATTCAATAACCTAACCTGACACCAAGGTGAGCACACACCTTTCGATGCCGTCGATGATGGTTTCGATTATTTCCGCCTGCCTTCTTGTGAGAGGAGGTAGATTTTTTCTTCCTAACCGGAATCGGGATAGCGGGCCAGGCGGAGGGGCAGGAGTGTTCTTCAAAGAGGTCGCCGACTTTGAGATCGAGGTGTAGGAAGTCCTATTTCATAACTATAACAGAACACCTTGGACGTTTCTTTGCCAGAAAGCAGCCAAGGTGAACAAAGTAGAGATTTTCAGGCATATAACAGAAAACGGAGTTCATTTCTGAACTCCGTTTGTGCTCCCCCAGGGGGAATAGTCTATTATGTAATGTACTGATAATCAAACACCGTTAAAAGCCTCACAACAGAAAACCC
>SUYP01000004.1 GCA_015060395.1 Bacteroidales bacterium | reverse complement strand
TCTTTACGACGCCACCTGCTCCTGTGAAAAGAGGTGACTCATTACCCTCGACAAAAACCTGTACGATACCCGAAGCACTGTTGAACTTAAGGAAGTTTCCTGCTTCATCCGGCTGAGTACAAGCCTCATCGGCGAACTGCTGATATGTAATGCCGTTCGCGAGGACAGTTGCATCTACTGGTGCAAATGGCTCCGGTCCGTCAATGAGAGTAGGTTCGCAAGCTGCGAAAAGCATTCCCATTGCGGCTGTCATTGCGATTAATTTTATCTTTTTCATAAGTAATCAAATTTTATTGCCAACCTGCAAATTCTGAATCAGTTGCTCCCCAGCCTTCATTCTGCTGATACTTATACTGCTCACCTGCAGAAGCTGAAAGAGAAATCTGTGCTGAAGGAAGAGCTACAAAGCCCTTGGTCTTTGAGTAACGGTTACCATAACCGCCATTGAACTGGGTAGCGTGGTTAGTACCCTTTACACCTGAATTGTAGCAAGCTACACCTTCCTGCTTGTCAAGAGCTGCAACAGCGTATGACTCACCATAACGACGCATATCACCATAACGTACACCCTCGAAAGCAAGCTCCCAACGACGCTCGTTGCGGATATTTTCTTCTGTGATAGGCTTTGAAGGAAGACCAGCACGTGCACGGACAGCATCGAAACTTGCCTGATTGCCGTTGAGCTCGGCATCCATAAGGAGAACCTCAGCAAAACGGATCATAACCATATCATCGATAAGGTTGAGCTGGAAGTTATCCTCATTACCCTCTGACCATACAAGACCCTCATACATCTCGTTCACGTATGATTTCCAGAAGCCTGAGCCATCAGCCTTACGACCGATGACAGGCATACACTTGGTCTGATAGTAACCTGTCTCCTGAATATTTGAATCACCACCGTAAGTATAATTCCACTTATCAACAGAGATGATAGACGCATCAAGACGTGGGTCGTTAGGTTCTGCTGCCTTCCAATCTGCTACGAGACTTGGGTTAACAGGACACATACCCCAACCTGTTCCGAATGGGAAGTGATCAGGATCGTTAGACTGACCACGTACACCCATAAAGAGAGCAGTCTGGTTAGAGTATCCGATTGTAGTACCCCAAGATGGCTGGGTATTGAACTTGATGATGAACATTGCCTCAGGGTTAACGCCACCGTCATTGTTTACATACTCGTAACCGTTGCCCTTCCAAGGAGAAAGCTCATCCTCTACAACAATCCTGTTGGTATAAGACCAGAGGTTGTGGTAGTCAGGAACAAGGCTGTAGCCTGAATTGTTCACACAGTCAGTGATAGCAGCCTGAACGTCAGCCTTTGTAAGGGTCTCACCGTTAGGAAGAGATACTTCCTCATCCTGATAGAAACCAGAATAGAAGAGGTAAGCACGGCCGAGGAGTGCCTCTGCACAATACTTGTCAACGTGGCCGTTACCACGGTCAATAATTGTAGAAGGCATCATATCGGCTGCTGTCTTTGCATCCTGAAGGATCTGTCCCCAGAGAGCCTCACCGCTGATCTGTGGCTGAGTTGCATCTGCACTTGAAGTAACAGGGCAAGGAATGTTGCCGAACATAGAAGCAAGTTCATAGTAATACCACGCACGGAGGAAGTAAGCCTCACCGAGGTACTGGTTGAGTGTAGCCTCATCAAGACCGCAGTTTGCGAAAGTCTCGATAGCTACGTTAGCACGTGCGATACCTGTATAACGGTCCTTGTAGAAACCCTCGTAAAGGTTTGCACCGAAGTTGAGAAGAAGGTCGTGAGCCTGCATTGCCTGGTCGTTGGCTCCACCGCCACCGAGGCAGTCATCAGAAGCTGCAAGAGACCACAGGAAGTGGTTCTGGTGCACATTGTTTCCGATAGATACGTTAAGGTTGTTATAGATACCGGTAAGGATCTGCTGAGCATCCGCTTCATTTGCTGGAAAGTCCTCAGTAGTCTTTGACCAGTAGTTGGTTGTATCAAGGAAGCTCTCGCAAGAAGCGAGTGACAAAGCACCTACAGCGACTGCTGCGAAATATAATATCTTTTTCATATCAGTCACTAAATTTAGAATTTGAGATTAACACCAAGAATCATTGTGCGAGCCTGTGGATAGTATCCCAGGTCGAGACCCTTTGCCCAGTTGTTTCCTGAACCACCGTCAGAACCTACTTCAGGATCGAAGCCCTTGTACTTTGTGATCACGAACGGATTCTGAGCCTGAACATAGAGACGGAGCTGTCCGAACGGAGAGTTCTTCCAAAGTCTGTTGAAGTCGTATCCGAGGCTGATGGTCTGGATTCTGAAGAAGTCAGCATTCTCTATAAAGAGGTCTGAGTTCTGCATATAGTTGTAGTTTGTACCAGGAACGATACGAGGGTACTTGTTTGATGTTCCCTCACCGTGCCAGTAGTTGAAGATCTCGGTTGTGTAGTTGTTGTACTGTGAGTCTGAATATCTTCTGTAAGCACGGAAAATCTGCTGGCCGAAGTTACCGTAACCGCTCATCGCAAAGTCGAAGCCATAGAGATAGAAGCTGAGGTTGAGACCAAGGATGAAGTCAGGGTTAGGATCACCGACCATAGTCTTGTCGTTTACATCGAGGATGCCGTCACCGTTATAGTCAACGAACTTGAGGTCACCTGGCTGAGCAGGAGAACCCATTGTAGGATTACCGGCTGCAACCCACTCGTCGATCTCAGCCTGATTCTGGAATACACCGTCAGTCTTGTATGCCCAGAAGTAACCGATAGGATAGCCTACCTGTGCACGGTAAATCTCATCAATACCCTGAACCACTGAACCAGGACCGTGGATGATACCCTCATCATTTGCGATACGGGTAACGATGTTCTTGTTGTAAGAACCGTTCACGCCTACTGAGTAAGAGAAGTCCTTGTTGATGCTGTCGCTCCAGTCGAATGAAACCTCGACACCTGAGTTGCGAACGTCACCACCATTGATATAAGGAGCACCTGTTCCGAAGTGGCCCATTACAGGAGCGTTAACCAACCAGTCCTTGGTGTTCTTCTGGTACCAGTCAAATGCAAAGTGGAGTCTGTTCTGGAAGAAGCGTGCATCGAGACCGAGGTCGATCTGCTCTGAAGTCTCCCAAGAGATGTCACCGTTTGCAAGCTTGTCTGCGTATGAACCAGTCTGCCAGTTCTGGAGAGCACCGTGACCGAATGCATAACCACCGTTATCAGGACCGATAGCTACAGTCGCAAGATACTGGAAGTTATCAACTGCACAGTTACCGTTCTGTCCCCAGGATGCGCGGAGCTTCAAATAATCCATAAAGCTCTTCGTTCCTTCCATCCAAGGCTCGCTTGATACTACCCAACCAGCTGCAACTGAAGGGAAGACACCCCAACGATGACCACGAGCGAAGTTTGATGAACCATCGGCACGGATGATAGCAGAGAGCATATACTTCTCATCGTAGTCGTAGTTGATACGGCCGAAGAATGAAGCGAGACCTGAGTCTCCCCAAGTGCTTCCGCCGACACTTGAAGGATCGACTGTACCGATCATATTTCCTACGTAAGCGTGCTCATAATCATCTGGCCAAGCACCGCCTGCACGTGCAGCATTTACGCTTTCACCGAAGCCTGAGTGCTCGAGAGTAGAACCGGCGAGAACGTCGAAATGATTCTTCTCAGCGATGTTGAACTTGTAGTTCAAGGTATTCTCCCAAGACCAGCTCCAGCCAGCAGAAGCGCTCTGAGAAACGCTGTCCTCAAGCTTGAATGCATAGTTGCTTGTATTGTAAGTCATATCGTACTGACGATATGTGCTTGCTGACATCCTGTAGTTCACCTGGCTGCGGAACACGAGATCCTTGATAGGCTGGATACGAAGATTTGCAGAGAGGTTGAGAGCGTGGTTCTGGCTCTTGTTGTTACCTCTTGAGCTTCTTACCATAGCTACGATAGGGTTGGCTACATAGCTGTCGAGAGCCCAGAGACCTGTTGCCTGAGTCTCGTCAAAGTCGGTATATTCACCTGCCTCATTGTACATAGGGAGGATAGGGTTGGCTACCAGCATACTGTAGATATCGTTCCAATAGTGGTTGCCGATACCGATACCGCTCTTTGTGTTGTAGGTGTAGGTCATATTCTGACCCAGAGAGATGATGTCGAGGTTGCCCTTGCGGAGGATCACGTGGTCTGAGTTGATACGTACGGTCGTACGGTTGTACTTAGACTGTACAGGATAACCGAAGATACCCTCCTGAGAAGTGTTTGATACACCCATAGACATCTTGGTTCTGTCAGAACCGCCGACGATGTTCACTGCGTGATTCTGGTAAGGAGCATTCTCGTTGCGGATAGCGTCAAGCCAGTTTGTACCGGTGTAGCTTCCGTCCATAATGCTTGCGTAAAGCTTTGAGTCAAGGATGTTAGCCCAGTCGATAGGAGCACCGCCCGCATTGACTGTGAGCATATTCTGCACATCCATATACTGCTTTGCGTTAAGCATCTCCGGCATTCTCTGAACGTTCTGCACGCCATAGAAGCCGTCGTAAGTTACAGTGTACTTACCCTCTTTCGCCTGCTTTGTAGTCACGAGGACAACACCGTTCGCACCACGGGCACCATAGATGGCGCAGGATGCAGCGTCCTTGAGGACGTCGATGCTCTCAATGTCAGAAGGGTTGAGAGCGTTGATGTCGCCACCTGCAACGCCGTCGATCACGTAGAGAGGCTGGTAAGAACCGATGGTACCCATACCACGGATAGAAACCTTGAAGCCTTCACCAGGCTGACCTGATGATGAAGTGATCTGCATACCAGGAGTTGAAGCCTGCATAGCTCCGAGAGCGCTGGTAGTGTTGAGTTTCACGAGGTCGTCACCCTTTACCTGTACGGTAGAACCGGTAACGAGCTTCTTCTTCTGAGTACCGTAACCTACTACTACGGTTTCTTCAAGAAGTTGAGTGTCCTCGTCAAGGATAATTGTAAGTGAAGTCTGGTTACCCACTTCAACTACCTGTGTAGCATAACCGATTGACGAAACCACGAGTTTTGCTCCTGCAGGAACAGTAATCTCGAATTTTCCATCCAGATCGGTAACGACACCATTGCTGGTGTTTCCCTGCTCTACGACCGAAGCCGCAATTACTGATGCACCGGCATTGTCTGTAACAGTTCCAGTCACCTTGAGAGGTGATTGAGCCATCATAGAAATACAAGCTAACATCAGTACGAGAGAAGTAAACAATTTACTTTTCATAATGGTTAGTAATTAGTTAATTATGGTTGAATTAGTGTGTCTTTAATAATTAAGGCAAGCAAATTGTCTTGATCCGCGTATGTATGAAAAGCGCAAATAACGAACAAATTTATCATTAAAATCTCAAAAAACAACAAAAAAACATAGTTTTTCTGTCAATTATGAAAGTTTTTCTATGGTCGTGGCCTATTATGTCCTACCTGAAATATGCATTGAAAGATTCCGCTTCTGTATCCTTGAGCATCCGCCCCACCGCCTCGGCATCGAAATGCACAGGTCCGTCGGAAAGGTCAGGAATATTGAACGAACGAAGACTGTTCTCATAATGCCAAGGGTCCTCCTGAGGAAGGACGAAAGGCTTCGTGAGCTGCCCGTCAGGTCCTACGTGACAGAAATAGGGCCTGCCGTATTTGCCGTCTCCCCTCTTGCTGGCAAAGACGAACCAGCGGCTGTCGGAAGACCAGCTGTGATAGGTGTCCGAACGGTCGGAGTTGGCCGCATCCATCCTGATGATCTCTCCCGTGTGTAGATCCATCAGTTCAAGCTGACATTCAGTGTGCCAGATCGGGAAAGTGCCGTAGTCAGCTACGGTGTACATAATCCATTTCCCGTCCGGAGAACATTTAGGATGGCAGACGCTGGCGGTATGCTCGGATGCATCCCACACGATTTCGGCCTTCTGCCCTATCCTGCCCGTATTTTCATCGAAAGCAATCCTCATAAGGGAGTATCTGAGCTTTTCTATGTCACGAGGCAGAGTCAAGGTATCGGCAGCACAGTAATATATGCTTTTCCCGTCTGCGGAGAATACCGGGAAGGTTTCAAGGACATCCTTACGGGCCAAGGCCTGAGGCACTGACAACCCGTTCTCATCAAAATCAACAATGACCAGATCCGATTCAGTATCATATACCTCCAGCCTTCTGCTGCCCTGGGTATGGAAACCCGGTATTATTATATTGGAAGAGAATACCCCGTATCTGCCAGAAGGATGGATCTCGCCATAGACCGTGCCTGAGACCATCTTTTCCGAATTGAGGGCAAGCTTGCGAAGTTCCCCGTTCCTGTTCAGGAAAGCACCTCCGTTCTTACCTCTTACATAGAACATAGACAGATCGGCCCGCGCCTGGCTGTGAATATGGCAGTTCATACAGGAATTACCGGTATTCTGCCAGTCCGACAGAGCCCTTTCCTCGAAATTCTCCACACACCTCTCGCGGATCTCCACCTCGTGCCACACTTCGTACCCGGGTTCGATGAGGCGGTATGACAGATAAGGGTCTATCTTGTCGGGAGAAACATATATTTCCCATTCCATACATTCCTTCTTCCCACCTTTCAAGCTGATTTCAGAAAGGAAGCTGATGGTATCGGATTCCGTCGATGCAAGCAGATTTTTCCACTGCTGCATATCCCATATCACTTCCTTGCCGGAAAAGGTCAGGACGACATCATTGCATCTTACCGTCGTCCGCGCCTTTCTTATTCCTCCGTATGTATAATGGAAATTGAGGGGAGCGATGTTCGATGGCACAGTCACCCCCATATAATCGGGATAGATGGCCGCATCCCTGTTCAAGGACACTTCCACCCCTTTCCTGCCGCAGGCAGAGCACAGAGCCAGCGCAAACGCGGCGATCATTACCTTATTTAATATTCCTTTTAGCATATTGATAGAAGAACCAGTAGGTCTTGCCATATTTCTTTTGCATAGGCTCCATAGCCCCCCGGTTGAAATTAACCATATCATTATAATCTGAAAACTCCTGAAGGGTCTCCTGAGGGATACCGAAATGAGAGACGTTCTGAGGCGTCAGGGCTCCGAGCTGGGCAAGGAATATCAGTACAGCCTCGTCATAGAGACGGGACCTGTCCCTTGAAGGATCATAATCCTCGATGAAATGCACCAGATCCTTTGTTATTATGTCCAGGCAAAGGAGATATTGCCTCGCCAGTCCGTTGCCGGGATTGGATGCAAGGAGATTCTTCAGCATACCCCTGTAATCAGAAGGGCTGTGGACGATATCACGGTCTGGAACAAGAGCACGCAATGCAGATATGTTTTCCTTCACGGCCTTGGACTCCTGTCCCGGGATTCTGTCAGAGACCCAGTCTCCGCAGCCTGGCTCCCCGGACAGAAGATGGAGATATTTCCGGGCTGCTTCATCCTGCCCGTTGACCATATTTATTTCTGCAAGGCGTTTCAGATAGGGTACGCCGAAGTGATGGGGAGAGAATATCTGTGCAAGCATCGCGCTGTGCTCGGCCATTGTCATTTCTCCCAGACGGAACCATACCTCCGACGAGGCCGCAATCCTCATTTGTCCGGACTTTTCACCCACAGGAAGAAAGAGTCCCCTTTCGAAAGGCTGATAATAGTACATCAGGCTGTCCGCCAGACACCCCTTCATAGCCATTGCCAGATTGTGATAATATGCATACAGTTCCGAAGTGCGCGAGCCCCTGGTCAAGGCATCGACCTTGTCCCAATTGCCTTCGACGGCCTCCAGGACCGCTCCGAAGATATTGTTCATATCTTCACGCGGCTCTCCATATCTCGCCGTCATCACTGAATCGTCCAGATGATGGGCTTCCTGCCACATCCGACGATAATCAGGAGCTTCTTCTGAACAGGAAGCCAGCAGGAGAGAGAATATCAGCAGATTAAAAAACTTGTTCAATCTCATTTTGGGGACATCTTTATGCAAAGATATTCATTTTATTTGATAACTTTGTTGATTATTGATTTGATATTTGCAATGACTCGAAAACAGACCATAATATGTTCAGTCCTGTCAGCAACAGCTGTTCTGGCGGCCTTTGCATTCTTTAACTTCATTTATCCCTATCACATCCACTATCAGGAGCAGATGCAGATGTTCCGCTTCGGAGGGGATTATTTCCGTGAAAGCGTAGCTGTTCCCGGAGGGCTCGGAGACTGGCTTGGAGGTTTTCTGGTGCAGTTCTTCTATTATGCACCTCTCGGCGCACTCATTCTGGCCCTGCTTCTGGGACTGATCCAGATGCTTACCTGGAAGAATATGGAAGAAGGTTCCTTCGCCGCATATCCCCTGAGTTTCCTGCCTTCGGTGGCAATGTTCCTCTTCTTATGCGATGAAAATGCCCTTGTGACCTCTCCCATCGCCATCATAGCATCACTGACGCTGACTTTTGCACTTATGAAGGTAAAGCGGACCGGCCTCCGCAGCATCATCACCATCTTCCTGATGCCCGTGATGTTTTTCCTTTTCGGAAGCGTAAGCATACTTGTGCCGGCTGTCGTGGCTGTCAGATCACTCCTCCGCAAGGAAGACCGCAAGACTTTGCTGGCATTCGCTTCCGCAGCATCGGTTATGGCTGTCGTGATACCTCTGACAGCACGGGAATGCAGCCCATATCCTCTGAACAGACTCGCTTTCGGCATCCACTACCACCGCTACCATAATGCTATCCCTCTGCTGGTGTGGATATCCGTCCTGCTCGTGCCTTCGGCAATGCTTATGGCGGCTGCATTCAGAAAGGACAGGATGATATTCGCGAGTCTGGCACTTTTCATAATCCCGGCTGCAGGTCTGGCTCCGATATTCACGGATATGGACAAGGAAAGGCTTTTCGGATATGACTTTATGACAAGGATGGGACAATGGAACAAGATACTTTCCACTTCCAGCAGACACACCCCGGACTCTCCGATCGCCGTGGAGTGCACCAACCTCGCACTTGCAAAGACGGAACATCTGTCCAGCGATATGTTCACCTTCTTCCAGAACGGCCCTGCCGGCCTTCTTCCGGAATTCACAAGAGACCATTTCTCCCCTATTCCGACAGGAACGGTCTATTATCATCTCGGAATGATAAACACGGCACAGACCTTCTTCTTCGAAGCACAGGAAGGTATTCCGGACTTCCAGAAGAGCGCAAGGCTCACTCAGGCTCTGGTCAAGACGAACATCATAAACGGAGACTATGAGGTGGCACGGAAATATGTCAGAGCACTCAAGCAGACCCTTTTCTACAGGAAATGGGCGATTGAGAATGAGAAACTGCTCGACGAGCCGGCCCTGATCAACAAGGTTCCTGAATATGCATACCTGCGTTCGGTCAGGATAAAGGAACACGACTTTATGTTCAGCCAGGAGGAGATGGATTCGATGCTCGGACTCCTATACGTCGAGAACAGCTCCAACACTATGGCGATGGATTACCTTCTGGCCTGGTGCCTTCTCCGCAAGGATCTTGACCGTTTCTTCGAATGTCACAAGCTCCTGAAGGAAGGATATGATGCACGGCATTATCAAGAGGCTGTTGTGCTCTACTGGGCCCTCACCCACGACGGACCGGAGGGAATGCCTTCGTTCGTCACAAGAAATACGGCATCTTCATTTGCCAGGTTCATTTCTTCCGTACAGTCCGGCAGGGATGAGGAAAGTATGATGAAGGAATTCGGAAACACATACTGGTTCTACTATTATTATCGTTTCAAATGATGAAAAGATCACTTAACATACTGCTGGGCATTCTGCTGCTCAGCTCCTGCTACAGGTTCGACCCTGATGAAGCCCGCTATACCGACGGTCCGGTATGGCCCGATTATATGGATGTCACCGTCCCTGTGGGAATAGCTCCTCTGAATTTCTGCTATACGGCCACAGACGGCCCTGTGCCCGTGACGACATTCAGCTATGGCGACCTGAACATCTCCATCAAGGGGCGTGAAGTCGTATGGAAGGAAAAGGAATGGAAGAAGCTTCTCGAAGCCGCGAAGGGCGGAGACATCACCGTGAAAAGCAGCATACTGCCGGATTCCTGGACCATACACGTCTCGGAGGACGAGATCGATTACGGCATCAACTATCGTCTCATAGCCCCGGGATATGAAGTTTACAGCAAGATGGGCATCTATGAGAGGAGTCTGTCAGACTATAAGGAAAAGGCGCTCATTGAAAACACCCAGTTCGACGGATGTGTGAACTGTCACGCCTACAACAGGGGCAATCCGGACAATTACAGCCTCCATATCAGAGGCAGCCACGGAGCCACCCTGCTCGACATAGACGGAGAAATGGAGGCCTACGACACCAAGACCGACAGCACTCTTGGTTTCTGTGTCTATCCGTACTGGCACCCGGACGGTAATCACATCGCCTACTCCTCCAACAATACCCGTCAGGGATTCCACGTCCTGCCTGACAAGCTGATCGAGGTGTTTGACCTGGACTCCGACCTGCAGGTATATGATATAAGGGCCAACTGCCTCATCAGCGCTGCCTCCATCAAGAAAAAGGATGTATGGGAGACATTCCCTGCCTTTTCGGCTGACGGCAGGACATTGTTCTTCTGTGCAGCTACTCCAAGGCCGATTCCTGCCGAAATCGATAAGATAAGATACAATCTGTGCAGTGTTGACTTCGATCCCGCCACCGGCACAATCGGCTCCAGAATCGACACATTGATATTTGCGGAGGCAATGGGCAAGAGCGTTTCTTTTCCTAAGCCTTCATACGACGGAAGATTCCTGGTCTATACTCTTTCCGACTACGGCAACTTCAGTATATGGCACCACGAAGCCGATCTATGGATCCTGGATCTCGCAACAGGTGAGTCACGTCCTATGGACAAGGCCAACAGCAAGGACACCGAATCTTACCACAGCTGGTCCTCAAACAGCCGCTGGCTGATGTTCAGCAGCCGAAGGGACGATGGGCTATATACCCGCCTTTTCTTCACGCACATTGATGAAAACGGCCAGGAGAGCAAGCCTTTTATGCTTCCTCAGAAGCATCCTCTGCATTACTACAGCTATCTGAACAGGTCATACAACGTGCCGGAGTTCGTAACAGGTCCTGTCGATCTTGACAGGGTCAAGGCTGAAAAGAAGATCAACTCTTCCGACAGGGTTCCGTTCGGATTCCGTATGTCGGGACAGACAGACAGCCAAATACACTAAAACTACATATATGAGAAGAACATTTCTAGCTGCAATAGCAGCGGCCGTGATTCCGGTTGCGGCATCAGCACAGATGAAAGTGAATGTCAGCATCGACAGCGACATCACCGACGGACAGATCATCCCGAAAGAGATCTACGGACAGTTCGCAGAGCATCTCGGAGCCTGCATATATGGCGGACTCTGGGTCGGTCCTGAGTCGGATATACCTAACATTGACGGTTACAGGACCGATGTGCTTGAGGCGCTCAAGACATTGAAGGTACCGGTGATGAGATGGCCCGGAGGATGCTTTGCAGACGAATATCACTGGAGAGACGGAATCGGTCCCCGCGAGGACAGGCCGAGGATGGTCAACAGCAATTGGGGAGGCACCGTGGAGGATAATTCATTCGGAACACACGAATTCCTCAATCTCTGCGAAATGCTCGGATGCGAGCCATATATCAGCGGAAACGTCGGCTCCGGAACAGTCGAGGAACTCGCGAAATGGGTTGAATATATGACAGCACCGGACGGCCCGATGGCGAAACTGAGAGCGCAGAACGGCCGCAAAGAGCCTTGGAAGGTGAAATACCTCGGAGTAGGCAACGAGAGCTGGGGCTGCGGTGGCAATATGGTGCCGGAGTATTATTCACATCTTTACAGAAGATATCAGACATATTGCCGTAACTTCGGTGACAACCGTCTTTACAAGGTGGCCAGCGGAGCATCAGACTATGACTACAACTGGACGGAAGTGCTGATGAAGAATATCGGAAGCCAGATGGACGGAGTATCCCTTCACTATTACACAGTCAAAGGATGGGACGGCAGCAAGGGCTCGGCTACGGAATTCACAGATGAAGAGTATTACAACACCCTCGGCAAGGCTGTGGAGATAGAAAGCGTCATCAAGCGCCATATCGCCATTATGGACAGCTATGACCCTGATAACAATATCGACCTGCTCCTCGATGAATGGGGCACCTGGTTCGATGTGGAGCCTGGTACCAATCCGGGACATCTCTTCCAGCAGAACACTATGAGGGATGCAATGGTCGCTGCATTGAGCTTCAATATCTTCCACAAATACACATCAAGGCTCAAGATGGCCAATATCGCACAGATTGCCAATGTTCTCCAGTCTATGGTGCTGACCGACGGAGCCAAGATGGTGCTGACACCGACCTATCACGTATTCAGGATGTACAATGTACACCAGGATGCCACATATCTCCCGCTCACCTGCAGTTCAAGGAATTTCACAGATTCAAACGGACGTGAATGTCCTGTAGTTGACGCGACCGCTTCCAGAAATGCGGAGGGTGTCGTAAATGTGACTCTCACCAACACAGATCTTGAGAACGGAGCTGAGATAACAATCTCCATCGCGGCTGTCGGAAAACCGGAAATCACCGCAGAGATCCTCACATCCGGGAATATCAGCGACTATAACGGATTCGACAATCCTGAAAACGTAAAGCCGGCGGCATTCAATGACTTCAAGGCCAAGGACGGAAAGATTACCGTAAAGATGCCTGCCAAGTCCATCATCAGCCTCAGCATACGCTAAAACACACAGTCGGACGGCCGTGAAAGGCCATCCGACTGCCAGTAACACTACACTACTCAAACTAACGGACGTATTCCGCATCGAAGTTCCTGTGAATATCCTTCAGTTTCATTCCTAACACACAGAGAATAAAGCCGAAGACAATGAGGCCGACGCCCGCCAGCACCACCACTGTTGCAATTCCCGCACCTAAAGGGTTCACGAGCACAATAATCGACAGGATGAGGAGAAGTATTCCGCTTCCAGTCACCCATCCGGCACCCGGGACACCGAAGGTCTCAAAATCTCCGGAGAGGCCGATCAGCACAAAACTGTTGTACAGCATCCAGAATCCCATCATTATCGGAAGAAGCATCAGAGTCACGCCCGGCCAGATGCAAAGTAGGATTCCAAGAAGCAGGTCCAGCACACCGCCTACGATGACATATCCCCTCATCATAAAGTAATTACCGCTGGTTGACGCGGCGATAAGCTTTGCCGCTCCCACCACAAGCAGAAGAACACCGAAGAGGATGCTCAAGGTCACATAACTTTCAAGGGGGAATGCAAATACAGCGATACCGGCTGCCACACAGAGCACGCCGGCAATCATCATCAGCCACCAATGCCTTATTGCACGGCCGGCCTGTTTTGTCAGATTTTCAAAACGACGTTTCATATCACTAATAATTAATCAGTGATATGATTGTCAATTATTGTGCTAAATATTGTCAGAATGACATCATTGATATTCGTATAGTCTGACGTACAGAGTCTTGTAATCCCCTACAGAAATACGTACGTGACGTCCCTGATGGTCCTGATCGCCGTTAAGGCGGCGGATATATGAGAATGAGCCGTCCGCATTGACCTTCACTTCATCGACCGATCCTATGCCGCATCTGGTCCCTTTCCAGGCCTTTCTGCCCGAAGTGCCGATGCCTTTGGATCCGGCAGAAGCAAAGCCATCCTCTCCGAGCGACTCGGCTGCCTTTCCGAAAGCCTTTTCAGAGGCAGTTGCAAATTCCACTACGATTCCGTTTCCAGCCACAATATATTCATTCTCCGCAATCCGGATGATGATTCCGCCTCCTTCAGGCCAAACCGAACCATCCGTAGCCCTCGGATCCCAAGGAAGGGTAAAATTATGACGGCAGGTAAGCACCAGAGACCCGTCCTCTATGATCCTTTCCTTATCATTCTGATCGAAGAGAAGTCCCCACATCGCATCCTTTCCCTGCCATCCTGTGACGAGTGGCATTATTTCCCGGAGTTTCTCATAACCTTCCACAAACGGAGTACCCTGTTCATCAGAGCCGTCTTCTATAGCGAAAGGACTGAATCCCAATGCATTATGCTCACCGAATACATAGAAGGCTCTGACACCGTTATTCTGGGTATGACGTATTTCCGGTATGAAAAGAGGGTTGTTGTGAAGATGGTACTGAGCCGCCCATCCCTTGAAACCGTCATCATAAAGATCCGGAGCAATGAAATCGACTGAAGGAGCAGCGCAATGCCATACGTCGATCAGATGAGCCAGAGGTCCTGCGGATGGATATTCTCCCGGCCTGCGTCCGCGGCTGTTCATTGCTGCATTGACGAAAAGAGGTACATCATATATTTCCCTCGCGCTCCTTGCCATCCTCTCTACGTATGAAGCATAATGCCAGGCCATAAATATTTCATCGGTATATATGCCTTCTCCGAATACATTCTCCCAGCTTCCTACGGTCTTAGCTCCGTTTTCCTCCCATTTCCCGGACATATACGGATGAAGTTCCGCACGGTTGGCACACAGATAATCCGTCAGCTCTGACGGAACTTCGGATCTGAATAGTCTTTCAGCTGTACGTGAATGGTCACGAGCATCCTCCAGCATCCCTATCTCATTCTCGATCTGTATCATAATGACTGTACCGAAGTCACGGTCTGCCTCAGCGATATGCCTGAGCCAGGTCGTGAAAGCCTTGTTGTCCGCCTTGAAAACATTTTCCGAAAAGGCACTTGCTATCTCAAGCGGCTTCCCTTCCCTGGTATATGCCCGAGGATACTTCTTATAATCAGCCTTGAACCACAGCGGGGCATAGCAGCTCATTGAATTCTTCCACGCACCGAACCACAGGAAGATTACCTTCAGGCCGTTCCTACGGGCTTCCTCCAGAACCTTGTCCGTGAGGGAAAAATCGAACTGGCCTTCGACCGGTTCCAGAAGATCCCAATATGCAGGGACTAGGACGGTATTGAGTCCCATCCTCCTCAACTTGGCAAAATTTTCTTCAATATCCTGAGGACAGGCAGCCGATGAATTGCCCAGTTCACCTCCAAGTACGAGAAAAGGCCTCCCATCCACTTCCAGCTGCACAGCGTCACCCTGAGCCTTGAGCGAACTGCTCTGGGCTGATGCACTGATGCCAAGGATCAGCGATAATGCGATTATCAGCAAAGGTCTCATATAATTCAGGCCTGCATCTGATCTACGGCCGCCATCATACCCTGGACCTGTCCTACAGCCAGCATCCTGCCGTGGAAGGAATATCCGGGATTGTAGCCCATATCCTCGTCTCCAAGCATCGTACGGCCGTGATCGACGCGCATTGGCAGATCGGCCTTCTGCTTCTGGAATATCTTCACCAGTTCGACAAGATGCCCTCTTCCTTCAAGGTGAGATGCTTCTATGAAATTGCCGTCAGGCAGGACATTGCAGCTGCGCAGATGCACGAAATGAGTACGGGAAGCAAATCTTGAAGCCATCGCGACAACATCATTGTGAGCCCCGGCAGAGAGTGATCCGGCACAGAAGGTCAGTCCGTTATGAGGATTGTCCACTGCACTGAGGAACCACTCGATGTCCTCTTCACAAGTGACGATTCTAGGAAGGCCGAGCACAGGGAAAGGAGGGTCATCCGGATGTACGCACATATTGATGCCGTATTCTTCGCATACCGGCATTATGGCAGCAAGGAAGTACCTCATATTCTCACGAAGAAGGTCACGCGTGATTCCGTCATACTGCTTCAGGAGGGCTCGGAAAATTCCGACAGGGTCTATATCCCCTTCCCTTATGTTGCCGTTCACGAATCCCTGGGTCTTGACAATGATCGAGTCTATGAGGTCATATTTCTCTTCCTCAGTGATCACCTTGTCCAGTTCCTTCACCTTTGCAAGGATAGCTTCTGAATAATCCGCTTCAGCCCCTTCTCGTCTGAGGATCATCGTATCGAAATATGCGAACCTGGTCATATCGAAGTAAAGAGACGACGATCCATCCGGCCAAGGATGGTATAGATCGGTTCTGATCCAGTCGATGACAGGCATAAAATTGTAGCATACGGTCTTGACACCGGCCTTGCCCAGATTCGCCAGACTTACCTTGTATTTCTCAATCAGCTCATCCCTCTCCGGACCGGCATACTTAATTGCCTCCGACACCGGCAGGCTTTCCACGACAGACCATCTGAGGCCGTGTGATTCTATATACGACTTGAGGTCCTCAATAGCCTCCAAAGACCAGATTTCTCCATTAGGCACTTCGTGAAGGGCGGTCACGATACCCTCTACGCCTATCTGCCTGAGCATACTCAATGTGATCTTGTCATTCTTTCCGAACCATCTCCAGGTAATTTCCATATCAATAAGTTGTTTTGTATCTACAAATTTAATCTTACATCGGGATTTAGAGATATAATTTTGAAACAAAGACATTCAGATTTGATACATCCGAGAAGAGTTTTGCACCAAAATGTTTCATTTTTCACATCATCATAGCATTTTCAAGGATAAATATGATATTTTTGCAACAGGAAACCGTTTCAATTCCGACAGCTATGAAACATATAACACTTCTGATAATCATAACGGCACTGACTCTGTTCATCATCGCGGCAGGTGCGGTGTATATGCTGTTTTCCAAGAAAAGAAAACAATCCGGGAAGGAAAAAGAGATTCTGGCTCAGCTGGCTCAGGTGACGGATCCGATAAAGGGAATGATGGAAGCTGAAAAGGATCCCCGGCAGAAAGCGCTTTACAGGCAGATATACGGAAGCTGTATGAATATCAGGAATCTGATATGCGGCGATACGGATCCGGTCGCGGAAAGCATCGTTCAGATTCCTGCGGTCAAAGAAGAGGATACAGCCGTAGAACAGGTTACAGAAACACCTGCAGAGCCGGTCAAGGATATTCCGGCAAAAGGCATCAATTTCAGATTTGACGAGATCAAGATGACCGACAGCAGCGACAAACTTGTTGCAAAAGTCATCGATGTGATACATAAGAATATGGAAAACAGCGACTTTACAGTCGAGGACCTCAGCAGGGAAATAGGAATGAGCAGAGTCCATTTAAACAGGAAGCTCAAGGAACTGATGAACATTTCCCCGAGCAACCTGATAAAGTCGATAAGGCTCAAGCAAGCAGCCTTTCTACTCATAAACAATGATGTGAACATCTCTGAAGTAGCCTATAAGGTCGGATTCTCGACACATTCGTATTTTTCCAATTCCTTCCACGACTACTTCGGAATGACGCCGAAAGATTTCGTCAGCAGATATATCGACTGCAAGGACGAGGAAACCTTGAAGCGTATATTCCAATGATCTAATTCATAGTGAGGGTCATAACAAGACCGTCATTCTTCGGCACAGCAAACTTCTTTCCGAGACCGGCTTTTGTTTTCTCCGGCTCATTGCCTCCTGATATCACCATCACCTCAGCATCAGACACGTCCAATGCCTCCAGCACATCCTTCACCGCGATTTCGAGAGGTGCATCGACAGCATTGACCGCCGCCACATACCACACCTTGCCATTTCTTCTTGCAATCACAGCAGATTCGCCCGGACATCCGGCTACATACCTTGTCTCATCCCACACCGTAGGCACTTCCTTGAGAAAATCGATGCAGACCTTCGGGGCATCAGTAAGATTGTTCGGAGTTATGGCGAAATTCTGGACCGGATTCTGATAAAGGACACTGATGGCCAGCTGGAAGGCATCTGTAGTACGGCGTATGGTTCCGTGCTGATTGGACCTTGAAAGCCTCTTGTTAAAGAAGCAGCCTCCGAACTCCATACATCCGACCGCATTGCGTATAAACGGATGAAGAGTCGCGGCCTGAGCCTCCTGGTCACATTCATATTGTCCGAAAATCAGGTTTTCTGAAGCCCTGACAGCCTCACTTCCTGCATAGTTAGGATACATCCTCTCCCATCCTCGAGGAAGTGTACAGCCGTGGAATATGGCCATAAGGCCGTTGTCATCCGCATCACTGAGGATAGCCTCATAAAGACGTATCGTCTCCTGCTTGTCACCGCCGAAGAAATCCACCTTGATACCCTTCACGCCGATTTCGCGCATCCAGCGCATATCCCTCTTGCGGGCAATAGGATTGCTCATAACGTCGATAGGACTCTGCACTATATCGTTCCACCATCCGCTCGAACTGTACCACAGGAATACATCCACGTTCTTTGAATCCGCATAGCGTACAAGTTCTTCTGCGCCGTCATAGCCCAGATTCTTGTCCCATCCTGCATCCACAAGGATATAATCGAATCCCATTTCAGAAGCCAGATCTACATATTTCTTCTGGTCAGGCATATTCATACTTGCATCCTGCCATACGATCCAGCTCCAGGTAGATTTGCCGTAATGATAGTCATTGGAGGTCTCGTACAAAGGCTCCACGACATCCCAGGTCACTGTGGTCTCCACTATCGGCTTAAGAGTCTGTCCCAAGGTGATGGTACGCCAAGGAGTGGCACCCGGGAGACCTATTGCAGGCTCGACAGTGCCGTTGCCGTTGTTTTCCTCCGGCATAGGGTATTCGATCTTATATCCGGCTCCAACCGATCCCTCGATATTTCCGGAAGTCTCATAATATTCACTCAATCTGGAACCGCAATATCTGCTGTCCACTCCTGTCTCGCTGACAAGGGCCCATCCGTTTCCTCCAAGCTGGAAAAGGCAAGGGAAGGTGTATCCGTGGCCATAGCCTGAAGATGCAGTCACAGGCTTGCCAATGCCGTAATACTCTTCATAGCTTGGCTTTGTACGCTTCCAGCCGATCATAGCGTGACTCTGAGGCGTAAGATATGTCTTCAGATAGGTATGCTCGGGATTGTCATTGAATGTGAACTCAGTAAGTTCCTCAAATATCCTCGCACTGCCTGTCTCCCCTTCTTTAGGAAGTATATAACGGAAAGCCACATCATTGTTCCCCACGCGGAATTCCACCATAAGAGCCTGGCCTTCTGGATTTTTGAATGTAACCATCGCCTTGGTGGCTTTGTAGCTGATGTCAGAAGCCTTGCCTGTCTTAAGCCGGTAGCTTCCTTCAATGGCTTCCTGCTCCATAGAGACAAATTCCAGATCTGAGAAATCTCCGACATTCGTTTTCATTCCCAGACGGGAAGTGCTGATAAAAGGCTCGCTGTGATGCTCGACCTGATAGTAGGCCTTTCCATCGATGGTAATGATATATACATCAGTGATCCCGTCCGGAGAAGAGATATAGCCGTGGTTCTTAGCCATTGCAGCTATGGCTGTGGAAACACAGACCACAACCATAGCTATAAGTTTCATCAGTCTCAGCATACGTAAAGTTCTTTCTCAGTAAATGACCCAAGCTTGAGATATGTCTCATAAAGAGACGCATACCGGCCGTGACGCTGCATATCAGGCTGATATTCCTTCGCAAATCCGGAATTCATAGCAGCGATTGCATCTTCCACCTTCTGATATACTCCGGCAGCTGTGGCAGCGAACATCGATGCTCCCAACGCGCAGGCCTGGTCTGTATTGCACACCTTTATCGGCATACCAAGCACGTCGCTCATAGTCTGCATCACGAAAGGAGACTTGAGTGCGATACCGCCGATACCGATCACAGACTCGATCGGACATCCTTCTGAAATGAACCGGTCAACGATCGCCTTTGTGCCGAATGCAGTAGCCTCCACCAGAGCTCTGAATATCTGAGGAGCAGTCGTACCGAGTGTGAATCCAGAAATGGTGCCCTGAAGCAGCTGGTTTGCATCAGGAGTACGACGTCCGTTGATCCAGTCCGTAGCTATCATCGTGCTTTCCTCAAGCGGAATCTTTTCAGCCTCCACAGTCAGCTCTGCAATGATCCTGTCTGATACCTCGTCAACGGCAGCCTGTATTTCCTCCTCGGTAAGCTTGCCCGCCAATGTCTTAGGAAGGATATTCTTCACAGGGAATTCAAGAACTCTTCTGAACATCGCATAGACATCTCCGAAGGACGACTGACCGGCCTCAAGACCTATCATTCCCGGTATTACAGAACCGTCCACCTGGCCGCAGATGCCCTTGATCAGCTTGTCACCGACCTCCTCATACGAAGCGACCATAATGTCGCAGGTCGATGTTCCGATTACACGCACAAGAGTCTTAGGGGTAACGGCAGCGCCTACAGCTCCCATATGGCAATCGTATGCACCTCCTGCGACCACTACATCAGTACTGAGACCGAGCCTTTCCGCCCATTCCTGGCAGAGGGTGCCTACAGGCTTGTCAGCAGTCTCGGTAGTCTCGAAAAGTCTCTCACGGAAGCCGGCAAGACAAGGATCCAGCTTCACCAGGAACTCTTCTGGCGGAAGTCCGCCCCAGCTCTCGTGCCACATAGCCTTATGGCCTTCCGCACAACGGCTGCGGACTATATCGCTGGCCTTGGTCACACCTGTGAGCACAGCAGGAAGCCACTCGCAATATTCCACTATCGAATATGCCTTGGCAGCCACCTGAGGATCCTCGCGAAGCACGTGGATTGCCTTTGCCCAGAACCATTCGGCAGAATAGATGCCACCCTCATACTGAGAGTAGTCTATATCGTTTTCCTTGCACTTCACATTGATCTCTGCAGCTTCCTTTACAGCAGTATGATCCTTCCAGAGGACGAACATCGCATTCGGATTGTCCTCGAATTCAGGAAGCATAGCAAGCGGAGTTCCTGTCTCGTCGGTGAAAGCCGGAGTCGATCCTGTCGTATCGAAAGCGATTCCCACCACATTTGCAGCAACATCAGGAGCACATTTGCCGAGTGCCTCCTTTACGCTGGCTTCCAGGACTTCCAGATAGTCCTTCGGGTGCTGACGCCACTGGTTGGCCTTAGGAACGCAGTAGAGTCCCTTCATCCAACGTGGATAATACTTTACGGAAGAAGCCAGGATCTCACCTGTCTGAGCGTTCACGACAAGAGCACGTGCCGAATCTGTTCCGTAATCCAGTCCTATTACATATTTATTCATATAATCTTAGCGTTTTAGTGTTATTAACCAACCCCTTTTCTGACGTTTAAGGAGTTATTTCTGAATGACATAAACCATAAAGGTCTTAGGGGCAACCGTAGTCTCAAGCACCTTGCCTTCGAAATCCAGCGGTGCCGACTCCGGAACTATCCTTTCAGGCTGATCCAGTGTATTGTCCGCATCGAGATCGTCGGAATGATAGCTGACCGCCTCGACACCCTTCAGCAGATGCCTCCTTCCAAGACCTTCAAAGCTGATCTTTATAGGACGGGCCTCATCCGAAACGTTTATGACCTTCACATAGATGCAGTCATTCGCAGAGTCATATACCGAACTGGCAAACAGGCCGTTCTGGCCTTCTGCACCGGTGATATTCTTCCCCTCCTTATCAGTAAGTTTCAGCACATCAGTACCTTTATAACGGCTGTATAGTTTCTGCACATACCAGCTGCACGAACGGAAACTGCGGAGATTGTCGAACCATATCAGGTCAGGCCTCCACTGCCAGCCCTCTATATGCGCGAACAAAGGAGCGTATGTAGCCATCCAGACAACATCGGCATTCCTTTCTATAGTGGTCATAAAGGCCGCCTCAAGCAGAGATGCTCCGAAGTGATTCCATTTCTTTCCTTCTCCGTGACAGGCATACTCACCTGCAAACACCTTAGGGCCTTTACGGTCATAATTATCATATCGGGCTCCCTGGCTCAGGAACCAGCTTTCAGGACGATAGAAATGCTCATCCACCAGATCCACACCTATCCTCTTCATCTCCGGCCACAGGAAATCAAACTGGTCACCCTCTGAACAAGGTCCAGAAGATCCCACGATAAGGATTTCCGGATATGCCTTCCTTATAGCCGACACGAAAGGCTCGAGACGCTCCGGATATTCCGGTCCCCACTGTTCGTTTCCTATTCCAATGTATTTGAGGTTGAATGGAGCAGGATGTCCCATTTCAGCACGGAGGCCGCCCCATCTTGTGGAGACATCTCCGTTCGCGAATTCGATAAGGTCAAGAGCATCCTGTATATAACAGTCAAGATCCGCCACAGGCTGGTGTGCATCCATAGTCTCGTTCTGGAACTGGCAGGCCAGTCCGCAGCTTATCACAGGAAGAGGCTCCGCTCCTATCTCCTCCGAAAGGAGGAAATATTCATAGAAGCCCAGTCCATACGACTGAAAATAGTCCGGATAATAGCGATGTCTGAAGGTATGCTGCCATCTGTTCTCATTGAGCGGACGGTTCTCCACCGGACCCACACTGTTCTTCCAGCTGTATCGGGTCTGAAGGTCCGTTCCCTCTACAATACATCCTCCGGGGAAGCGGAAAAGTCCAGGCTGCAGGTCATAGAGGGCCTGCGCCAGATCTTTTCTCAGTCCGTTCCTATGCCCCATCCAGGTATCCACAGGGAAAAGGGATATATGCTCCACATCAACTGCAGAAGCGGAATCAAGGAAGATGCGCAGGGATGCCTTCGGATCCGTTACCGGCGAAGTCAGAATCACCTCATATTGCTTCCACTCTCCGGAATCTACCGTGATCCTGGCAGATGTATATACCTGGGACTCAGCCATCGAGGCCTTGTTGATCAGTTCCACTCCCAGGCTTGCATTCCCTTCCGGGACACGGGCCCACACGCTGAAACGGTATTGTCCGTCTTTCTTCAAACCGATTCCGAAGAATCCGTCATTCACCATAGCGGTATGCTTATGAGGATGACCCGGATACATCAGCCTGACATAGTGGGGATTACGATCAAAAGGTCCGTCATCCATCACCTCCAGACGTCCTCCGACGTTCCAGCCTTGAAGCCTGTTGTTCGGAAACTCGAACGACCGGTTCTTGACGAGTTCGGCATACAGGCCTCCATCAGCGGCAAAATTTATATCCTCGATGAAGATGCCGTACATAGTAGGCTGGATCCCGGCCACAGTCCTACCGAGATCCACCTTCATTTCGTTCACCTGGGCCGAAATGACTCCGGCCGCAGACAAAGCAAGAAGCGATAGAAGAATCCTTTTCATTCCTAAAGCTATACTAGAGCCTTGTTAAGCATATAATACACCTCGTTCATACGGAGTTCCTTCTTGAACCCGCTGATGGTGGTGTCCTTATTGATATGTATCATCTCGATGCCTGCAATCTCTGCATAATCCTCCCAGTATTCAGCGGTAAGGTCGTATGAGAAGCAGGAGTGATGTGTACCTCCGGCAAGAATCCAAGCACCTGCTCCGATTTCGAAATCAGGCATAGGAATCCAAAGTGCACTGGCCACCGGAAGCTTTGGAAGCGGCTTAGGCTCAATGCATTCCACATCATTCACGATAAGACGGAAACGGTTGCCAAGGTCAACTACTGTGGCTGTACATCCCGGGCCGGTCTTGCTTGTGAACACGAGGCGGGCTGTCGGGCTCTTCCTGATGCCGATGCCGAGGAAATGTACCTCAAGCTTTGGCTTCGCCGCTGCAATGAGAGGACAGATCTCGAGCATATGTGACTGAAGGATAGAGCTGTTCGCTCCGTCGAAATTCAAAGTATAGTCCTCCAGGAAAGAACATCCGCGAGGGAGTCCCTGATTCATAACCCATACGGTACGGTAAAGAGCCGCCGATTTCCAGTCACCCTCTGCACCGAAGCCGTAGCCCTCTGCCATAAGGCGCTGTGATGCCAGACCCGGAATCTGATCGAAGAAATTGCACTCCATATCCACATCTCCAAGATCATCGAAGTTGGTGGTGAAGCCCTTGGCTCCCTTTTCCTTCAGGATGGCACGGATGGCGAGCTCTGCCTTTGCGGAGTTCCACACCTTCTGATAGCCTTCTGTGGTCTTGTCCTCGAGCGAAGCATCGTGATCATAGAGAGTGAAATACTCCTTTACGAGAGCTTCCACATCCTCATCCTTGACCTGCTTCTGATATGCCATAAGCTCGCTCACAGGACAATAGTCCACGTGATAGCCGAGTCTCTGCTCTGCCTCCACCTTGTCGCCGTCTGTCACTGCCACATTGTTCATCTGGTCACCGAAACGGAGGATCAGCATATCCTGAGAGTCAGCCCAGCCGGCGCAGACACGCATCCAGACAGCGATCTTGCGCTGGGTCTCCTCATCCTGCCAATGTCCCACAACCACCTTCCTGCGGATACGCATACGGGTGCAGATATGGCCGAACTCGCGGTCTCCGTGAGCGGACTGGTTCAGATTCATAAAGTCCATATCCATTGTGTCCCAAGGGATTTCACGGTTGTACTGTGTGTGCAGATGCATCAGAGGCTTCTTGAGCTGAAGAAGACCGTGGATCCACATCTTTGCAGGCGAGAATGTATGCATCCAGGTTATCACACCGATACACCTGTCATCGTTGTTCGCCGCCTTGAAGACAGCCTCCACTTCCTTTGAGGAATTGGCTGTACCTTTATATACGACCTTTACAGGCAGATTGCCCGAATCATTCAGTCCCTTGACCATTTCATTAGAATGGCCATCCACTATTGTTACGGCATCACCGCCATAGAGAAGCTGTGCTCCGGTCACGAACCACACTTCATACTGGTCATAAGCTTTTATCATACTGTTATCTTTTATGTGTTATTTCTTTTTCTGTCCGTAATAGGCTCCTGGGCCGTGCTTACGGTTGTAATGCTTTTCCACAAGATCAGGATTCATTCCTGTCTTCGGATTGAGAGTCAATGAGATATATGCCATCTGGGCACACTGTTCCAGCACCTTGGCGTTATATACGGCGTCAGCAGGATTCTTTCCCCAGGTGAACGGGCCGTGGTTCTTCACGAGCACTCCCGGAGTATGGTCCGGATTGATGCCCTCGAATCTCGAGACGATGACGTTTCCTGTCTCGAGTTCGTAAGCGCCCCTTACCTGCTCCGCAGTCATATCATCGGTGCAAGGTATGTCCTTGTGGAAATAATCCGAATGTGTCGTACCTATGTTAGGTATGTCCATACCTGCCTGAGCCCAGGCTGTCGCGTATGTAGAGTGCGTATGCACGACTCCTCCTATATTACCGAAAGCTCTGTAAAGAGCCAGATGGGTCGGCGTATCCGAAGACGGGTTAAGAGAGCCTTCGACAGTCTCACCTGTCTCAAGGCTTACCACCACCATATCCTCCGCCTTCATATCGTCATAGCTGACTCCGCTCGGCTTTATCACGACAAGTCCCCTTTCACGGTCAATGCCGGAGACATTGCCCCAGGTATATATCACAAGTCCCTGACGGACCAGTTCCAGATTGGCCTGGAACACCTTTTCCTTAAGTTCTTCCAACATATTAAAGCTTGAATTCAGGGTTTCTCCTATATTCCTTACTGTTGAATCTGTACAGAAAAGCTCCTTTTCTGCTTGATGCCTTGTCAACCATCCCGGTCTTTTCGATGAAGTTCATATCTCCTACCCTCTTGCGGAAATTCCTCTTATCCATCTTTTCTCCCAGTATGGCCTCGTGAAGAGTCTGCAACTGGGTAAGGGTAAATAGAGGAGGAAGAAGATTGAAACCGACCGGTTCACGACTGACCTTACGCTGAAGGAGCTTCAACGCATCCCTGATCATATCCTTATGGTCGAAGAACATCTCAGGGAGCGTATTTATATTCTCCCAGTAGGAATTATTGATCATATTCAGCTGCTCGTTATATCTGTCAATGTCGATAAGGACGCAGTATGCGATGGAGACTACGCGCGCTCCCGGGTCACGATCGACCTTTCCATAAGCGCCCACCTGCCTCATATAGACATCTTTCAGGCCTGTCAGCTCATTGCAGACACGAGTAGCAGCCTCATCTATGTCCTCATTTTCGCGCACAAATCCTCCCATCAGCGACCATACTCCCTGGAACGGTTCGAAATTACGTTGCTGTATAAGGATCTTCAGCTCGTTATCCTTGAAACCGAACACGACACAGTCGATGGCCACGTGGAAACGTGGATGAGACTCATAGAATGAACGGAATTCTTCCATATCCTACCAGAAATACCAATAGAATGCCGCTGTGATGGCAAGGATGATGACAGTGTGGATGACATCCCACTTGTCCCAGCTTGCACGTGTCTCCGCCTTCTGCTCTGCTGTAGCTGTACCATATACCAGTCCCTGTATCTGTTCAGGAGCCGGAGCCTTGGTAAGAAGGCTGACAACTATAATCACTATGATGCAGAAGAGGAACATCCATCCGCAGAAGAAAAGCCAGTTCACATCATAGAATATATACTTGAAGAAATTGTCAGCAGCCTCAGGCACATTGGTATAATAGATCTTGGCACCGAGACGGGTAAGTCCGATCACAAGTCCTGAGATAAGACCCCACATACCTCCCTTGGCTGAAGTTCTCTTCCAGCAGATTCCGAGAAGGAATGCTGCGGCGATTCCCGGAGCAAGAACGGACTGTACATCCTGGAGATAATTATAGAGCACGTCACCTACCGAGCGCATAATAGGGATCCAGAGGATACCGAGAACAACGATCACCACGGTAGCTATCTGACCGATGGTCACAAGCTTCTTCTCAGGAGTCTCAGGCCTGAACCTCTTGTAGAAGTCGATGGTGAAGAGCATAGAAGAAGAGTTGAAGAGAGATGCGAGAGAACTCATAAGGGCAGCAAGGATACCGCAGACAACAAGTCCCTTGACACCTGCAGGAAGGAGCCTGGCAACCAGTGTCGGGAATGCGGCATCCGGAGTCGAAAGTCTGAAGACTTCACCATTTATGACGATACCCTTCTGATTAAGAGCGAAAGCAATCATACCCGGGATGAGGAAGAGGAATACAGGGAGAAGCTTGAGGTATGCTCCGAAGATGGTACCACGGCGTGCTTCCTTCTGATCCTTTCCGGAAAGAACTCTCTGGACGATGAACTGGTCTGTACACCAGTACCAGAAACCTATGATAGCCGATCCCACAAGTGCTCCGAGCCAAGGATACTGAGGGTCACGGTTATCACGCATAAGTTCGACCATAGTATTGCCGTACTCATTCACAGTAGTGGCACCGCAGATTCTCATCATCTCATCCCAGCCGCCGAGTTCCTTCAGTCCGAGGACAAGGATGATCAGTGAACCAAGAAGAAGGATCGGAGTCTGAAGCACAGATGTATAGAGAACCGACTTCATTCCTCCGGCTACTGTATAAAGAGCTGTGATGAGCACGAGACCGATGGCTGCGATCCAGAAGAAATCGATGCCCCAGAGTTCCTCGATGCCGAAGACCTGCTGGAATACGAGTCCACCGGCATAGACTGTCACCGCCACCTTGGTCAGCACATAGCTGATGAGAGAGATAAGGGAAAGGATAGTTCGTGACTGAGGGTTATATCTCTTTTCAAGGAATTCAGGCATCGTATATACCATACTTCTTGAATAGAAAGGGACGAATACCCATCCCAGGAGAAGAATCATCCAGCCCTGTATCTCCCAGTGAGCCATTGCCATTCCGCTGGCAGCACCGGTACCTGCAAGACCTATAAGATGCTCCGAACCGATGTTCGATGCAAAGATAGATGCTCCGATGGCGATCCAGGTTGCGTCCTTACCACCAAGGAAATAATCAGAAGAACTGTTCTGTTTCTGTTTCAGAACCCAGATTACGATTCCGATCAAGGCCACCACAAAGATGCCTATCACGATCCAGTCAAGTAATTGCATAATTATGTGGTTTTATGGTTATTCTACAGTAGAGAAGCGATATACGCAGTGGCTTGTATATTTCTGGCCAGGCTCAAGGAACGCAGAAGGCCACTCAGGCTTGTTCGGAGTATCCGGATATTTCTGTGTCTCGAGGCAGAAACCTGTGCTCTGCTGATATGTGACACCGTTCTTTCCTGTACAGCTTCCGTCGAGGAAGTTACCGCTGTAGAACTGCACTCCAGGCTCGTCTGTAAGGACTTCAAGGCAGATTCCGGTCTCAGGACACCACGCACGGGCAGCGACCTTGGTATCGTCACCGGCAGTATTGAGGCACCAGTTGTGGTCGAATCCGTTTCCGAACTTCACCTGCTGGAACTCGAAGTTCTTGATATCCTGGCCGATAGCTGCCGGCTGTCTGAAGTCCATAGGAGTACCCTCTACAGGAAGGATTTCGCCTGTGGTCATAAATGTAAAGTCAACCGGAGTGAAATTATCGGCATCTATCTGCATCAGATGGTCGTCAACCCTGCGTGTCGGATCACCCGAGAGATTGAAATAGGTATGATTGGTCATATTTATCACCGTCTTCTTGTCGGTAACGGCTTCATAGCTTATATCAATCGCATTATCATCAGTCACCTTCATAGTCACGACTGCAGTCACGGCACCAGGAAAGTTCGCATCTCCGTCAGGAGATTCCATAGTCAGGACTATTGTCGAATTGTCAGGCTGTACCGCATCATACACCTGATACTGCCATCCGTCAGGACCTCCGTGAAGGCAGTGTCCGAAATTGTTCTGCGGAAGCTGGATCGTCTCACCGTCAATGACGATCTGTCCTTTGTTGATTCGGTTGGCATAACGTCCTACAGACGCTCCGAAATCGCTTGGAGTATTAACCTTGTCCGCATAGTTCGCAATGTTGTCGAAGCCGAGAACGACATCCTTCATCTCTCCATTGCGGTCAGGAGCCATCACTGAGACGATTCTGCCGCCGAAGTTTGTTACACAGACTTCCATTCCGTTCGCATTGACAAGAGTGTAGAGAGCTGTGGGCTTTCCATTGACCTCTGAAACGAACTTCTCAGGCGAAAGTCCCGAAAGTGTCTGGGACGGAGCCGTAGCACAGGAATGCACCAGAGCAGCCGCAGCCACTCCGAGCAGAGTCTTGAAAATGATTTTCATAAAGCTATTAATTAGGTGGTTATCGAATATATTCTTCTAATGCCTACAAATATAATAAATAATATTTAAAAGTGTAACAACTACACTTATCAATATGACCACAGTACTTCAGACACTTATCTCCCAAGCGGATTATATGCAGGTCTGCGCGTGGCAGCCATCCCCTTATATACCAATAAGTTACCGCTTCTCTATCGGGCACTTTCACCCTATAATCATCACATACAGAATTGATTATCAAAGCATTATCTGCCACGACGACAGACCTGATCCCGCACTAAAAATGCATACGGACGTCCTTATGCGCAAAGAAGGCCGGCTGAAAACTTATTTCAGCCGGCCTCCCGTCATATTATATATTCCTAGAACATAGCCTTTACCTGGTCATAGACGTTCTGAGCTGTAAATCCGAGCTTCTCGTCAAGCACCTTGTAAGGAGCTGAGAATCCGAAGCTTTCAAGGCCGAACACTTTGCCGTTGCATCCCACAAGCCCCTGAAGATTGACCGGAAGACCGGCTGTAAGTCCGAAGATCTTCGCACCGCAAGGAAGAACCGCGTTCTGATACTCCGCAGGCTGGCTTCTGAACAATCCCTCAGAAGGGCAGCTCACGATACGTACCTTGATTCCGTCCTCACGAAGAAGCTTAGCTCCTGCCGCCAGAGTTGACACCTCTGAACCGGATGCAACAAGGATCACATCCGGATTTTCCTCTGAGCCGGCTACTATATATGCACCCTTTTCAGCCTGGGCATAGTCAGTTCCCTCAGGAAGCTGCTCTATGTTCTGGCGTGAGAAGATGAGTCCGGTAGGGCTGTCAGTGTTCTCCATAGCCATTCTCCAGCACTCTGTGGTCTCAAGCGAATCTGCAGGACGGAGCACGAGCATAGAATTCTTTCCGCTGTGGTTCTTGAGCTTTTCCATAAGACGGATCTGAGCCTCCTGCTCCACAGGCTCGTGGGTAGGACCGTCCTCTCCGACACGGAATGCGTCGTGAGTCCAGATGAACTTCACCGGAAGCTCCATCAAAGCGGCCATACGCACTGCCGGCTTCATATAATCCGAGAACACGAAGAAAGTACCGCAGGCAGCGATGACACCTCCGTGAAGCGTCATACCTATACAGATGCAGGCCATTGTAAGCTCTGCCACACCAGCCTGGAAGAAGGCTCCGCTGAAGTCACCCTTGACGAATGAAGTGGTCTTCTTGAGGAATCCGTCAGTCTTGTCGGAATTCGAAAGGTCCGCAGATGCACAGATCATATTCGGAACCTGCTCTGCAAGCTGTCCGAGAACAGCCGCTGAAGCATTTCTGGTCGCATCACCTGCCTTCTGCTGCACCTTGCTCCAGTCAACTTTCGGAGCCGCCCCGCTGAACCAATCTGCCTGAGCAGCAGCCTTTTCCGGATTGGAAGCAGCCCAAGCTGCCTCCTCGGCGTGACGGTCTGCAGCTATTGCCTTGAGTTCTTCGGCACGTTTCGCATACAGGGCCTTCACTTCATCGAAAATGACGAAAGGATTCTCAGGATCTCCACCAAGATTAACTACTGTATTCTTGAATGCATCTCCACCGAGAGGAGCACCGTGAGTCTTGCAGTTGCGCTCGTATGATGAATTGTCAGCCTGTCTTGCACCCTTGCCCATCACACATTTTCCTATGATGAGGGTCGGTCTCCGCGCCTCAGCCTTCGCCTGATCGAGAGCTGCACGGATCTGTCCGCAATCGTTACCGTCAATGGTGATCACATTCCACCCCCAGGCCAGATACTTCATTGCTGTATCCTCAGTCATCACATCGCTGCACTCGGTAGAAAGCTGGATATCATTGGAATCATAGAACATCACGAGATTGTCAAGCCCGAGATGGCCTGCAATACGTCCTGCGCCCTGTGAGATCTCCTCCTGGATGCCTCCGTCTGATATATATGCATATATGGTTTCTTTTGAGAAAGTCGGATTAGAAGTACGTGCAGCAAGGAATTTAGCTGCTATTGCCGCTCCGACAGCAAACACGTGACCTTGTCCGAGAGGTCCTGACGTATTCTCGATTCCACGCATAATATCGACCTCTGGATGTCCCGGAACAGGCGATCCCCACTGACGGAGCTGCTGAAGTTCATCTATACTGAACTTTCCTGCAAGGGCAAGCTGCGCATAGAGCATAGGTGCCATATGTCCCGGATCGAGGAAGAAACGGTCACGTCCTTCCCACTTCGGATTCTCAGGATCATACTGCAGATACTCGGAATAAAGTACATTGATGAAATCGGCTCCGCCCATAGCGCCGCCCGGATGTCCGGACTTAGCCTTCTCAACCATAGAAGCCGCCAGAATTCTGATGTTGTCTGCGGCAAGATTCATTACCTTAGTGTCATTCATAATTATAATAGTTGCATAAATTTCATTGCCAGATGCAAATTTAACATTCTATCCGCGATTTTTCAGTCCTTCACGAAAGAATCTTGATTTAAAAATAAATATTTTGATACAAAAAATGTTTCAAATGTTACATACGCAACAGAAATTGCAATATTTCCGACACAATTGTTCTAAAAACAAAAAATCCTGAAACGTTTATCCTCCGGTGAATATCACATATTTTATTATCTTTGTAAATAAGATAAGCAACATACCCTTATGAAACGAAAAATCATTGCGGCTTTGGCTCTGGCCCTGGCCTTTTCAGCGAGTTCTGAAGCAGAAGTAAGGCTGCCTTCCATTCTTGGAGACGGTATGGTCCTCCAGAGAGACGAACCGATAACGATATGGGGCTGGGCGGATGCTGCCGAGGATGTTGAGATCCGCTGGCAGGATGCATCCTACCGTACTGAAGCTGACGGACAGGGGAAATGGGAGATCCAGCTGCCTGAATGCAGTGCCGGAGGTCCTTACACTATGTGGATTTCAGGCATCACATTGAGTGACATTCTGATAGGCGACGTTTTCCTTTGCTCCGGCCAGTCCAATATGGAACTGCCGATAAGACGCGTGACGGATATGTTCGCCGACGAAGTAGCTGCATACGAAAACAAGGAGATACGCCAGTATATTGTTCCGGACACATACAACTTCATCGCTCCGCAGGAAGATACTCCGGAATCCAACTGGACTCCGTGCACATCTGAACACGTGATGGAATTCTCTGCCCTCGCCTATTTCTATGCCAAGGAGATCTACAGCAGCACAGGAGTACCGGTGGGAATCGTAAACTGCTGTTGGGGAGGAACTCCGGTGGAGGCCTGGACCAGCGAGGAGAGTCTGAAGGATTTCCCAAAGCATATCAACGAGAAACGTCTATATGAAGATCCCGGCTATTGCCAGAGGATCAAAAAGCTCGAGGGAGAGAATTTCCATCGCTGGAACACTGCACTTTACGCAGGTGATCCGGGAATGCAGGAAGAAATGAAATGGTACGCTCCGGAATATGACGACAGCAGCTGGAAAGAAGTCGATATGTTCTCAAAAGACTGGGGCAACGACGGCAGAAGGCCTCTGGCCGGTTCGCACTGGCTTCGCAAGGATGTAAAGCTTCCTTCGGAATGGGCAGGCAAGGAGGCCGTGATACGCCTAGGATGCATCGTTGATGCCGATTCCGTATATGTCAACGGCCATTTTGTCGGCACGACCGGCTATCAGTATCCGCCAAGAATATACAGGATTCCGGCCGGAGTCCTCAAGAAAGGATGCAACAACATCACTGTCAGGATAATAAGCAACGGGGGGCAGCCTCATTTTGTCCGCGAGAAGCCATATAAGATCATCTGTCAGGGAGAAGAAGTCAGTCTTGAAGGACAGTGGAAATACAGGCTCGGAGCGCCTATGCCATCGGCTCCTTCGATGATGTTCTTCTGCTACAAGCCTGTATGTCTTTACAATGCGATGATCCATCCTCTGAAGAATCTCGGATTCAGAGGAGTGCTCTGGTATCAGGGTGAATCAAATGTGGACAGAAGACACGAGTATGCCGAGCTGCTTACAAGAATGATCGGATGCTGGAGGGAGACCTTCGACGACAGCAGCCTGCCGTTCTATATTGTCGAACTCGCTGATTTCCTGCACAAGGATGATGTCAGAGGAAGACAGTCCTGGGCAGAGATGCGCCTCCAGCAGGCCAAGGCTGTGGAAATGAATGCCAACACAAGGCTCATCCCCAACAGCGACCTCGGAGAATGGAACGACATCCACCCTCTGGACAAGAAGACCCTCGGGAAAAGAGCTGCCGAGGCGACACTTAAAGATATGAAATAACCAATAAAAATAACACTATCACTATGTCACAGAATCAAAATGCCAATGAAGCGAAAGGCTTCTACAAGCTATCCTGGATCCAGCGCATCGGCTTCGGAAGCGGCGATATGGCGCAGAACCTCATTTATCAGACAGTAAGTATATGGCTTCTGTTCTTCTACACCAATGTCTATGGCATAAGTCCGGGATCTGCGGCGCTTATGTTCCTCATCGTCCGTCTCGTGGATGTACTTTGGGATCCTCTCGTAGGTGCATTCGTGGACAAGAGCAATCCTAAATGGGGTAAATATCGTTCCTGGCTGATTCTGGGCGGTATTCCGCTCGCTGGTCTTGCCATTCTCTGCTTCTGGAACGGCTTCAGCGGCTCAATAGTATATGCATATATCACATACGTTGGTATGAGTATGTGCTACACTCTGGTGAATGTGCCTTACGGAGCTTTGAACTCATCTCTGACCAGGGACACCGAAGAGATCACCATCCTCACGTCAACCAGAATGTTTATGGCGAATCTCGGTGCATTGATAGTGAAATCGCTTCCTATGGTGATCGCGATCTTCGCTCCTGCAGCTGCTGACGGTTCTGCAATAATTGACAAGCCTGAATCTGCATCAGCGTGGTTCATCACAATGACCATATTCTCACTCGCGGGTCTCGCACTCCTCGTATTCTCTTTCTCACAGTGCAAGGAGAGGGTCGTTATGGACCAGAAGGAATCCGAGAACGTGAAGGTCAGCGACCTCTGGATGGAATTCCTCCGCAACCGTCCTCTGAGAGTCCTCGCCTTCTTCTTCATCACCGCCTTCGCTATGATGAGCATCGGAAACGCTGCTGACGCATATTTTATGACATACAATGTAGGAGCTACCCCTATGATGACCACTGCCTTTATGTGGCTTGGAACCATCCCTGCATTCATCTTTATGCCTCTTGTGCCAGCTATCAAGCGCAAGATCGGAAAGAAGGGTATGTTCTACCTCTTCCTCGGAACAGCAGTGGCGGGTATGGCTATGATGTACATATTCGTATCCATCGAGGCCCTCAAGCAGTTCTGGCTCCTATGCATCGCACAGTTCGTGAAGAGCACAGGTATCATTGTGGCTACAGGCTATATGTGGGCCCTTGTACCTGAGGTTGTATCATACGGAGAATACACATCCGGAAGACGTATCGCCGGCATCGTGAACGCTTTGACCGGTATTTTCTTCAAAGCCGGTATGGCACTTGGAGGAGTTGTTCCGGGTCTTGTTCTCTCGGTTGTAGGCTTTGATGCAGCACTCTCACAGCAGACTCCTTTCGCAGAGCAGGGAATCCTCTGGCTTGTATGCGTCATTCCAGCCGTACTTCTCCTTCTCGCTATGTGGATCATTTCCAAGTATGAACTTGAGGATGACGTGATCGATAAGATCAATATGGAGATCGAGGAAAGAGCCAAGAACGCATAAACCTGACACTATGAAGAAAATACTTATCTTCGCAGCACTTGGCCTTATCACCGCCTGCACTGCACCTGAAGAGAAAGGTGCCAAAGATGTATTTGCAGAGCATTTCTATCTCGGCACAGCCTTGAATGAAGCACAGATCACCGGCCTTGACACCAAAGGAGTGGAGACCATAAAGAAACACTTCAACAGCATCGTCGCCGAAAACTGTATGAAATCGGAGGAGATCCATCCTGAAGAGGGAGTATATGACTTCACTCTTGCCGACAAGTTCGTGGAATTCGGAGAAGCCAACGATATGTTCATAATCGGCCACTGCCTTGTATGGCATTCACAGCTTGCAAAGTGGTTTCCGTATGATGACGAAGGCAACTTCGTGACTCCGGATGTGCTCAAGGAGCGTATGAAGGAGCATATCACTACGATTGTGACCCGCTACAAGGGCCGCATCCACGGATGGGATGTCGTAAACGAGGCAATCCTGGAAGACGGATCATACAGAAAGAGCCCGTTCTACCAGATCCTCGGCGAAGAATTCATTCCTCTCGCATTCCAGTATGCCCACGAGGCCGACCCTGATGCAGAGCTCTATCTCAACGACTACGGGATGAACAATCCCGGCAGACGCGACACATACGTGAAGATAGCCAATGAGCTGAAGGCACGCGGACTGCGTATCGACGGCATCGGAATGCAGAGTCACGTTGGTATGGATTATCCTGATATGCAGGAATATGAGGAAAGCCTTCTCGCCTTTGCCGGCACAGGATGCAATGTGATGATCACGGAGTGGGATATGTCAGCCCTTCCATCCATCAATTTCGGAGCGAACATCAGTGATACAGTAGCCTTCAAGGCCTCATTGAACCCATATCCGGACGGGCTTCCTGAAGATGTGGATGCGCTTTGGAACTCACGTATGAAGGAGCTTATGGATCTTTATCTGAAGCACTCTGACAAGATAACAAGAGTTACTGCCTGGGGTGTGGCTGACGGAGACTCGTGGAAGAACGACTGGCCTATGGACGGCCGCACGGACTACCCTCTCCTTTTCGACCGCAACCACCAGCCGAAGCCATTCCTCAACGAATATATGAAATAAATATTTTTTCATATTTATGCACGTCCTCGAAATAAGAAACAAGTTAACATCTGACCATTAAAGTAATAACATTAAAAATATGAAGACACCGAAAAGATACCTCGTTCCTGCCGACTTTATGGCAGATCCATCCGTACACGTATGGGACGGAAAGCTCTATATCTACCCATCTCACGACTGGGAACCAGAAAACTTCGTTGAAAATGACAACGGTGACCACTTCAATATGAAGGATTACCACGTATTTAGCCTCAACGGTAACGATCCTATGACATCAGAGGTCATCGACCACGGCAAAGTACTGGACGTAGCGGACATTCCTTGGGCAGGACGCCAGCTCTGGGACTGCGAGGTGGCAAGAAAAGACGGAAAATACTATATGTACTTCCCTCTCAAGGACAGAAATGACATCTTCCGACTCGGAGTTGCCATCAGCGACAAACCAGAAGGACCTTTCATTCCTCAGCCGGATCCTGTAAAGGGCAGCTACAGCATCGACCCTGCAATCTACGAGGAAGACGGTAAATATTATATGTATTTCGGAGGTCTCTGGGGCGGTCAGCTTCAGCGCTACAAGGACAACAAGGCTCTCGAGAACGCCTATCTTCCTGAAGGTAAGGAAGATGCGCTTCCGGGACGTGTTGTGCTTCTGAGCGATGATATGCTCGGATTCGCCGAAGATCCAAGACCTGTTATGATCCTGGATGAAGAAGGAAAGCCTCTCACAGCAGACAATCCTTACAGATTCTTTGAGGCATCCTGGATGCATAAGTACAATGGAAAATACTATTTCTCATACTCTACCGGAGACACTCATTACCTCTGCTATGCAATCGGTGACAACCCATACGGACCGTTCACATACAAAGGAGTGATAATGACTCCTGTAGTAGGATGGACTACACACCATTCTATCGTGGAATTCGGAGGCAAATGGTGGCTTTTCCATCACGACAGCGTTCCTTCAGGCGGAAAGACCTGGCTCCGAAGCCTCAAGGTATGCGAACTCAAATACAATGAAGACGGTACAATCCAGCCAATCGAAGGTCTCGATGAATAAGCTTTATACTGCAATATTATCTGCAATGATCATTGTCGGATGCTCACAGAGCACCGGCAATGATTTGTTATGGCTGGCAGACTGCGACCCGTCTGTAAATGCGGAAATTACGGTCGATCCGGCACTTGACATAGCTAACGAGGGCTTCATCATTTACGGTGAACCGGGCAGCAGAACAATCAAGGCAAAGACTGAAAAGGGTGCGATGTACGGCAGATACGCCCTTGACCGTCTTGAAAGGACAGGACAGGCCGAAGGCTGTCTCGACATCCGTGAAGAACCATCATACGAAAGACGTATCCTCAATCATTGGGACAATCTGGACAATACGATCGAAAGAGGCTATGCAGGATGGTCAATCTGGCATTGGGGCGAGCCAGTTCCAGTAGATCTGATCAGGAACTACGCACGCCTGAATGCCTCGATCGGCATCAACGGAAGCGTTCTCAACAACGTGAATGCCACTCCTGAGATCCTCCGCAGAGATTATCTCGAGCGAGTAGCGCAGATCGCCGGCATCCTGCGCGAATACGGCATACAGACATATCTTTCGGTCAATTTCTCATCACCGGCAGAGCTGGGAGGCCTGGACACATCCGATCCGCTCGTCCCTGAGGTACGCCAATGGTGGGCTGAGAAGGTGACAGAGATATATACTCTCATACCTGACTTCGGAGGTTTCCTCGTAAAGGCAAATTCCGAAGGTCTCCCTGGTCCTCAGGATTTCGGCCGGACTCACGCAGACGGAGCCAATATGCTGGCAGACGCACTTGCCCCATACGACGGCATCGTTATGTGGAGAGCATTCGTCTATGCACCGGCCAGTCCGGACAGAGCGAACCAGGCATACGAGGAATTTATGCCGCTTGACGGCCAGTTCCGCGACAATGTCATAATCCAGATCAAGAACGGTCCTGTTGACTTCCAGCCTCGCGAGCCTTTCAGCCCTCTTTTCGGAGGTATGTCAAAGACTGCGATGATGATCGAATACCAGATCACTATGGAGTATCTGGGAGGTTCAAACCACCTCGTATATCTCTCGACATTGTTCGAGGAATGTCTTGATAGCGAGACATATTGCGTCGAAGGCGGAGCCACTGTCGCCGATATAACGACCGGAAAGACCTATCCGGAAGTTTACAAAACGACTGCAATCGCCGGAGTAGCCAACATCGGACGTGACGTAAACTGGTGCGGACACGATTTCGCACAGTCATCCTGGTATGCTTTCGGCCGTCTTGCCTGGAATGCCGATCTTTCATCAGAAGAGATTGCAAGGGAATGGCTGCAGCAGACATTCTCGACCGAAGAGAAATTCGTCGAGCCGGTTCTGGAAATGATGATGACCTCGAGAGAAGCCGCTGTTGACTATATGATGCCTCTCGGCATTCATCACATATTCGCGGGAACACACCACTACGGCCCTGAGCCTTGGTACGCTCCAGAAGGATTACGCGCCGACTGGCTGCCTAAATACTATCATCGGGCCGGTACGGACGGAATAGGATTCGACAGGACACGTGCGGGAAGCGGTAACGTCGATCAGTATCACGAGCCTCTCGCGTCAATGTACAACGACCTCGAAACCTGCCCGGAGGAGCTTCTGCTCTGGTTCCACCATATCCCTTGGACACATAAGATGTCATCCGGAAGAACATTCTGGGATGAAATGTGCCACAGATATGACAGAGGAATCAAGAAGGTGCGCGAGTACCAGAAGGTATGGGAAGAGGCCAGACCATACGTCGATTCAGAGCGTTGGGAAGCGGTAAATGCCAAGCTTGCCATCCAGGAAAGCGACGCCAGATGGTGGCGCGATGCCTGCGTGCAGTATTTCGGAGAGTTCTCCGGACTGCCGGTTCCGGAAGATGTGGAACAGCCTGAGCGTCCTCTTGAGGAATTAAAGAAAATCAAACTTGATATGAAACATCATAATTAATGTCTCTTTGAATGGGTTAGTTTATTTATTACTTTTGCAGTGATAAACTAACCCATAACCATTTTTCTATGGACCAGCAGATAAAGAAGAAATACAATTACTGGCAGTGGAGGACGCTGATCGTCCTTATGGTCGCCTACATTCTATATTATTTTCTAAGAAAGAATTTCAGTGCAGCTCTGCCTGCTATGCAGGAGGAACTCGGCATTACAAAGCTTCAGTTGGGTATATTCATCACACTGAACGGAATTATATACGGATTCTCAAGATTCATAAACGGATTCATCGCCGACCGATGCAGCAGAAGGAAACTTCTGGCAGGAGGTCTCGTCCTCTCGGCCATAATAAACTTCAGCATAGCATTCAGTCCTAAGCTGGACGGTGTGTTCAACCTTCTCGACACAGAAGGAAAGGCAACGATGGGACTTGTATATCTGATCGGATCTCTTTGGGTTATAAACGGTTACATCCACGGAATGGGCTTCCCGCCTTGCGCGAGCCTTATGGCGCACTGGTTCAGACCGTCCGAGCTTGCCACAAAGCAGTCGATATGGAATGCTTCTCACTCGATCGGAGCCGGACTTGTCATCGCACTCTGCGGATGGCTTCTGTCCAGATTCGGTATGTCGGGCTGGAATCTCTGCTTCGCCATTCCGGCAGCCATAGCCTTCATCGGTGCCGTCATAGTATTCTTCACCCTCAAAGATACTCCTTCTTCCGTCGGACTCCCTGAGGTCGAGGAAATGGACCACAAGACAGAAGGACATACCACCGAGCCAGAGAAGCAGCTCACAGGCAAGGCATACAAACATTTCCTAGGCAGTCTCGTATTCAAGAACCCTATAATATGGATTCTGGCTCTGACGAACTTCTGCGTCTATGTGATAAGGTTCACCATCCTGGAATGGGGAACATCTTTCCTTACGCAATACAAAGGATTCGACATTTCATTGTCAGCCAGCATCGTGGCTATGTCGGAACTTGCAGGAGGCGTGCTCGGTACCCTTATTGCCGGATGGTTCACAGACAAATTTATGAAGAACAAGGCTCAGAGGACCTGCCTCATAGGCACGGTTGGAGCGACATTATGCTTCTTCCTGTTCTGGCGGACGCCATCTGATGCACATTGGTTCATCAGCGCAACACTTATTTGCCTTTCAGCATTCTTCATTTATGCCCCTCAGGCTCTTCTCGGAGTCGCAGCATCACAGCAGGCGACAAAGCGAGTATGTGCGACCGCCAACGGCATCCTCGGCATCTTCGGATACGCGGCGACTACGATTGCGGGTATCGGCTTCGGATACCTTGCCGACAAATTCGGATGGAACTCTGTTTTCCTTGTAGCCGTAATTTTCGGGGTCATCGGATGTCTGGTCATCGCGACTCTCTGGAATGCTCCTGCAGACGGATATGAGAAGGCGGAAAAAGTTCTGGATGAGATCAAGAATCTCGAATAACGAAACAAGGCGGCCCGGAGGTCGCCTTGTTCGTTTCTATCAAGATATATCCTGATTAAGCGTTAAGTGAATAGTACTCGCAAGTCTTTGAGCCCTTTACCTCAACCTCAGTATTGATCTTACCCTCACGAGCAAGCCATCCGAGAGCTGTGTAGAACTCTGCACTTCCAAGTGCTGACTCCTTCTTGAGCTTAGACTCTGTCATCTTACCATTTGTGTTGAGTACATTCCAAAGAATGCCTGCGTTGTTTCCAATGTTGTTGATTTCCATAATAATTAATCGGTTTGAATTTGTAATGATTCCGGCATCACTGCCGATACACTTTCTAACTTTTGCGGGTGCAAATATACACAAAAAATCAATATAACAAACTTTGTAACAGAAAGTTAACATTCACACCACTTATAATATGCAACTTTCAAAGCCAAATAACTAACTGTTTTTCATAATAACACAGGCTATTTCCATAAACTTCAAATACGGCACGGTTTTTCCGCTTAGAATCATTAAGTTACGCACCTGAAACATTGGCAAACTGCAGAAAAAAGTTCAGAATTCGATCCTCTTTATTAACTTTGCGTATATAATCACAACAGAAAGACAGGCATTATTATGAAAAGAATCGTCATTTCACTTGTATGCATACTGATGCTCTTCGATCCGACTCAGGCATTCGCCTGGGGTGCAAAAGGGCACGACATCGTAGCTGCCATCGCAGAAGAACATCTTACTCCAAAAGCCAAGAGAAAGATAAAGAAGCTCCTTGACGGACGCTCCATCGTCTATTATTCATCCTGGATGGACAATATCCAGAACTCTCCATACTGGGAAGACGGATATTACAAGACAAAGACCTGGCATTATGCCAATGTTGACAAGGGACACACATACGACACAATGCAGAAAAACGAAAATGGTGATGTCGTGACAAGTCTGGAGTTCCTGACCGGACAGATGACGGAGAATTACGCCGCCCTTACTGACAGTATGAGGGTGGATTATCTGAAGATGATCGTGCATCTGGTTGGCGATCTCCACTGTCCGATGCACGCAGGAAGGCTTTCTGACCGAGGCGGAAACGGGACCAAAGTTATGTGGTTCCGCAGCGAAACCAACCTGCATTCGATCTGGGACAGCAGGATGATCGATTCCGCACGCAAATGGAGCTATACCGAATGGTGCGAGCAGCTGGACATCGCCGACAGGAAATACCGCAAGGAGATTATGAACGGAACATACCAGGACTGGTTCACTGAGACAGTGGAAGAGGCAGCCAAGATATATGACTATGTCGAAAGTTCGTCCGAGATCATTCCTGAGCTGTCATATCAGTTCGTATATGATTTCTCCCCTCTTCTGGAGGAACAGCTGCTGAATGCAGGCTACCGTCTGGCATACGTTCTGAATACGATTTTCAAATAGAACCATATCGTTTATGGAATATTCTGCATATATTTGCAGAACATTGCGGGTATAGCTCAGTGGTAGAGCATCGGCTTCCCAAGCCGAGGGCCGCGGGTTCGACCCCCGTTACCCGCTCAAATGCTCCGAAGGAAATGTTTCCAACGGAGCATTTTCTATTTCTTCATAAACAAGATGGCCATCAGAGGCAGTGCGATTATCGCCATAGTCGCACTTATCGGCAGATATATCCCGAAGTTCACATATCTGACGACAAGATAAGTAACCAGCAGAAGCCCCACACCCATTGCAGACGATATCAGATAATGCTTCCTTATGTCCGTATCCTTGCACACTATGCGGCTCAGGTTAGGTACCCCCAGGGAAATGAATCCTATAGGCCCGCAGATGGATACGGAACTGGTCACAAGGAACATTATTGCCAGCAGAAGAAGTGCCTTGCTGCGGTTTGAAAGCTCGATTTCACCATTGAAATGCTCTGTAAGAGCCTTTGAGGACCATATTGCCGCTGCAATGCCTATCGCGAACAACACCAGGGAGAACAATATATCTCCCACTGTGACGCCCTCGAGGTTGAAATTAGCCGCTCCCCATAGGTAATACTGCTTCAGAAGGTCTCCATTCGGGGCATTTGTCACTACTATCGTTCCGAGCGAACCGATGAAGGTACCGAAAAGGATGCCGAATGTAATCAGATTCTGCGTGCTCACCTTCAAGGTCACGAAAAAGCACACTATCGTGCATAGAAGCGTACAGATGAAGCTTCCCACCGTGAGGGAGCACCATCCTGTCATCGTAGCGACTGCCGCTCCCAGGCAGGCCGCACTGCCCAGCCCGAGGCTATAGACGTCCCCCAGCTGGTTACGCCATAGATATTGCATCTGGATGCCTCCTATCGGCAAGGCTATCCCTGAAATAAGTACATATAAAAGACTCAGCATAATCATCAGAATTTATATACTACACCACCTATGAAATTCCGTCCCGGCATAGGATAGCCGCTCACTGTCTCATATCTGCAGTCAGCAACATTCCTTGCCGCCACATTGAGCACCAGTTCACTCTGGCCACGAAGAGAAAAAGCCTTGGACAGACCTATATCCAACGTATTCCAGTCCGGCAGGCTTCCTGCTCCGTCAGTGCGTCCGCCACGCCAATGCCATCGAGGCGCAAGGTCCCAGCCTTTCCAGCAAACTCCGAGACTGACTACGGCAATATTTCTGGCGTGATATGGAATCTGCAGGCCGAAGTTATTACTGTCCGGAGTGCGGTCTGTAGCGGATTGGAAGGTATATTGGAAATCTCCACGCCAGTTCCAATCCCCTTGCTTATATGTCACTCCAGCAATTACATCCGCACCACACGACAGGACATTTCCGATATTATAAGGGCGCCATATATTGGGATCTTCCTCGGTCGGGGCCGAAGTGATCTTGTCCGTAAGCCAGTTGCAGAATCCGTCGATCCTGGCTTTCAAGGTCCATCTTCCGCTTATCTTTTTATTGAAATCCACGCCCAGATCGGTCATCAGGGCATCTTCAGGTTTCAGTTCTGGATTGCCATATCCGACGTAATAAAGCTCATTGAAAACGGGTACCCTGTAAGCTCTGCGCGCAAAAGCCGTGATATCAAGCCCCCTGAATAAAGCATATTTCAAGTCTATCGACGGGGAAACGGCATTCCTTGATGAGGCCCCGGCATCAAAGGCGCCACAATACTCCAGGGCGACATTGGCGACAAATCTTTCCGCGACAAATGATGATGCAAGAGCTGCGAAAGTGCTCAGTCGCCTTGCATCATAATTATCGGAAACCAGTCCGTCCCAATGTACGTCTGCCGCAACCGAGAATTTCCACCATCTTTTCAGCTGGAAGCTATGGGAAGAATTAATCTGTATTTCGGTCTGGCCATAATGGCTGTCACCGTATGAACTTGTATAGAATATATCATCGTACGCGCCCTTGAGACTCAGATTCAAGGTATATATGTGCGAGAATCTGTTTGTCATACGCCCCTGGATAAAGGCATTCCTATCCCTCTGCCTGTCATCCGAAGGCCAGGATACAGAACCTGGGGTTCCTCTTTCCGCCCAGTTGAAATATGCCTTAAGATGCCAATCTCCACCATCTGTAAGGCCGAAAAGATCCAGCCCGGACTTGACCTGCCGAATATCGTTATTCATACGTATCTGTCCGTCTGCATAGCTGAAATCTCCTCTGCTGAATACTCCGGAAGCATTTGCCGAAAGCGAAATATAGTCGGATAGCCTGAAATCCATCCTTGCCGAAGGGATATATGTCCCGAAGGACCCTGCAGAAAACCGGACATTGCCTGCTACCGGAGATTCTCCGAATACCGGTCTTGCAGTATTGAACGAAATGCTGTTCTGTGCATAATCAAGAATCACCTTTCCCACATTGCCGGCATCTATCATTCCCAGATCGTTCTGTCCGGACTGTACATTGCCGACCCTTACGCCATCGATATAGACCGAAGTATGCGCACTCCCCAGTCCCCTGAGACTCACCGTCTTGAGGCCGGCATAACCGCCATTGTCCCCTATATGAAGTCCGGGACTCTGTTGAAGAACATCTGAAATGGAAAATGAATTTGAAACGGATAGCGTATCCTTTCTGGATACGACCAGACCTTTATCCGCTGTAACTGTCACAGAATGAAGGGTATCTGCGACCGGCTGTTCAAAGCCTTCCGACAAGCCCAGCGAAAGCAGGCCTGCCGCAATAAGAATGGTATTTGACACTATCAACGCCTTTACAGAAGCCTGCCCCCGGGCTCCATTTGTCCGACTTGACTATGGCAGGTCTTCGGACTCATCTCCGCATCCTGCGCCTTCTCACAGCCGTTTGCTGCAATGGCATCGTGCAGGTGCGTTCAGAGATTTACCGCTGCGGGCACAGTTCCGGATTTGCACCGGATTCCCTTGCTCCATAATCCCGATGCAAATATAGACGTTATTTTTCGAATCTGATTAAAATTCTGCCTTGATTATGGCGTCATAGAGATTCTGACAGCCTTCCTCGAGCAGATCAAGCACAAGGCTGAATCCTTCCGCACCCATATAATACGGATCCGGAATATACGATATCTTATGTGTCTTAAGGAAAGATGCCATCTTCCTTATCTTATGAGTCGCCTCAACCGAAGGAGCAAGATGCATCAGATCCTCATAGTTCTGGTCATCCATCGCTATGACAAGGTCGAAATCCAGAAAATCCAGAGAAGACACCGGACGAGCCCTGTGGGTCAAGGCATATCCCCTGTAAAGCGCCGCATTCCTCATCCTCCTGTCCGGCAGTTCACCCCTGTGCCCACTGTATGTTCCGGCAGAATCCGCCTCTATCCTGTCACTCATTCCATTCTCCCTGACAATATGTTCGAACACTCCCTGCGCCGCAGGAGACCGGCAGATATTTCCCAGGCACACGAAAAGGACTTTGTATTTGTTGTTGATATTCAAATTGTTAGGAGTGTTCATATTTTTATGGTTTACGTGTAGTAGGTTAACACAATGAGTAGCAATCATTTACACACTTTAAGTGCTGCACTATGGGGAGCACGCAGAAACAGCAAGTGGCTGATGCACAATGAATTGGCAATTACGATTATTTTACGATTATTCTCTCTATCCTGCGAGGAACCGAGGTCAGGATTTCGTACGGGATGGTGCCGAGGATTTCGGCAAGTTCGGTGATGGTAGGGGCCTCTCCGAAGATGGTCACCGTATCGCCTACCTTCACATCAAGACCGGTGACATCAAGCATCGTCATATCCATACAGATGTTTCCGATTGTGGGTACTCTGTGGCCATTGACAAGGAAACGTCCCTTGCCACAGCTCAGATGACGATCAAGACCATCGGCATAACCCACCGGGATGGTAGCTATTACCGTTCCTCCATCTGCGATCTTTCCGTGACGGCCATATCCTATTGTACCGTCTCCCGGCTTCAATGTCTTGATCTGCAGGACCTTGCATTTGAATGATGCAACCGTAGAAAGCTGGTTGCCTGGCAATGCGCTGACGCCATAGATGCCTATGCCGAGACGTACCATATCGAACTGATATTCAGGGAATCTCTCGATGCCTGCTGAGTTGAGGATATGATACAGAGGCTTATAGCCCAGAGCTGCAGTAAGTTTGTCTGCATTCTCCCGGAAAAGCCTGATCTGACCGAGAGTGAAATCGTCGCAATCCGGGTCATCCGCCGCGGCGAGATGTGAATATACCGACTTTATCTTCACATTCCTGCACTCCTTCACAAAGTCCATAAGTTCCGGAAGTTCATCACTCATAAAACCAAGCCTGTGCATTCCGGTGTCTATCTTGATATGGATCGGAAAGTCGTTGATTCCTCTCTTCTGAAGCACATCGCAGAGAACCCTGAGGGAATACATATTAGGGATACCGGGCTCCAGACCATAATTCACGATCTGCTCAAATGAATCCGTACCCGCAGTCAGGACCATAACAGGAGACTTGATTCCTGCCTGACGCAGTTCGATTCCTTCGATAGGATAGGCTACGGCAAGGTAGTCGGCACCGGCCTCCTCCATAAGGGAGGCGAACTGCACCGCTCCGTGACCATACGCATTGGCCTTAACGAGCACCAGAAGCTTTGTGGAAGCCTCCAGGCGGGATCTGAAATATCTGTAGTTTTCAAGACATCCGTTCAGATTGATCTCCAGTCTTGAAAATTCATTGCTGATGTACATTGTAAAAACAGTTTCTGAAAACCAGGTGCAAAATTACTAAATATTCTGACAATTTTCCCTATTTTTGGCAGAGGTGTGCTTTTTGCATATACATAACACCGCCAAAGACATTGTGATTTCCTGCCAATGCAGGACAAAATGTCAGACAGACTGATTATTAACAATTAAATCATAAGAGAATGAACATCTGGATCATTATGATCATCATTATGGGTCTGAGCTTCATCGTCCAGCAGATGCTGCAGAGCCGTTTCAACAAATATTCAAGGGTAGGACTCCCAAGCGGTATGTCCGGAGCCGAGGTAGCGCAGAAGATGCTTCGAGACCACGGCATCTATGATGTGAAGGTCGTTCCTACCAGAGGTATGCTTACAGACCATTTCAACCCACAGACCAAGACCGTAGCACTAAGCGAAAGCGTATATGCAAGCCGAAGCGTGGCAGCCGCAGCGGTTGCAGCACACGAATGCGGACACGCCGTTCAGCACGCATACGGATATGCACCTCTTAAGATGCGTTCGGCTCTGGTTCCTGTAGTGAACTTCGCATCCAACATCGTTCAGTGGGTGCTTCTGGCCGGAGTGCTTATGATGCACAGGTTCCCTGGTCTCCTATGGTTCGGAATCATACTTTTCGCCACCACTACCCTGTTCAGCTTCATCACTCTCCCAGTGGAGGTAAATGCCAGCAGCAGAGCCATTTCGTGGCTTACCCAGACCGGCATCACAGACGGGCAGACCCGTCCGATGGCCATCGATGCATTAAAATGGGCCGCCTACACTTACGTGATAGCAGCCCTTGGTTCACTTGCCACCCTTCTCTATTACATAGGACTGGCACGAAGAGACTGATAGCAGGAGATTATCTGATCCGGCTTATCTTTGTCGGCTTTCTGACAGCCTTGTGAGCAGCCTTCTGGGCAGTCCTGCACTCCTTGAGAGTCATTCCTTCCGGGCAATATGCATTGCCGACAGGGTTGATTCCGAACACAGCCTCGAGCCAGGTGCAGGATGCTATATAACGTCCGTGCGGACGGCTCAGATGGTATCCGTCCCTTGTCAGGTCTGTGCCCAGATGAGACGTGCGTGCATTCTGTATAGCCGTTCCGGATGGGATCACAAGTCCGATCCCGACCTTCGGGACCTCAGCCGCAACAGTCTCCACGATAGCATTGTACATCTTCATCTGATCGCGGTCATAGTTGACGTATGCCTTGTGCGAGGAGTCCTCGGAATATGCCCAGGTCTGATGGAACATCATCACAGCATCTTCAGGTATGCGTGCTCTTACGAATCCGACCAGTTCCGGCAGGAGTACGTATGACTCCGGCTGGCCTGAAAGCGGACTGGACTGCTGGACGCTTACATAATCCCAATCTTCATCTGCAAGAGCCTTCTCAAGGGTATATCCATTGATTTCCTGCATATTTCCCTCAGGATCGATCTTACGATATCTGTAATCTGCTATATCGCCACGGAGATTCTTCACGTGACGCTCTATCGAGCATCCGCCGATGTACATATTTCCGATTATTACCGTAAGTCCTTCAGCGCGGAGCAGACCGGAAAGATGCTCTTCAACTGCATCCTCAGAGAAGCTGTTACCGATAGCCAGCACCTTGATCGTATCATTCTGAGCCGACGCAACGAAGACAGAAATGACGACAAATACAATGATCGAGATAAATCTTTTCATAGTTTTATTTCTTGTTTGATGATAAATAGATGTCAGCCATAGGCACAAGCACCATAATGTCAAAGAATGCAAGCATTGCAACTGCTCCGAAGGCACCGATGGTAAGTGCCATCGCAAGGGCGTAAAGGAATGAGAATGCGTGGAGAAGAATCAGTGCAATGGCGCAGAGCATCCAGAGCTTCAGCGATGTGAGACGATAAAGGATCAATGCGGCTGCCGCAAATGTAAGAGGGATGAAGAACATAAGGTTCTCTCCCAAAGCGAACAGCAGAACTGCGCTGAGGAAGAACATCAGAGCCAGAGTGCCATAAAGTGAGTTGAAGGCATATTTCGCTGCCGCATTGGAAGCCGCACTCGCCCTCATCGAGCCTGAAACCTTGCGTATCGCCTTGTTTCTTCCGGAAATATATACGGCTACACAGACCAGAGCCATAAGCGCAACCGAAACGATCATAGCGACATTATCAAAGCTTACTCCGTGCATAACACCGAAAAGCTTGAATTTCGCTCCTGAGATGAGGGCACAGAGATATGCTATAAGTTCACCGAGCACCAGAACACCGATGCCGATGCCGAGAATGGCCAAAGAAGCCTTGAACACCTTGAGAGCCTTGAGTCTTCCGCGCACTCCCTCCAGGGCAAACACAAGAAGGAAGAGTATGAACACTATGATATTCATCACCATATACTGCCCCTTGCTGAAATTGAAGAGGCCAAGAACAGGAATGGTGAAATTGACTGTATCATCCTCAGCTTTGAAGAAATCCCTGTCGGCATACACCTCATCAGTCAGATATTCCCTGGTTACCGGTTCGATCTGAGCGCCGTAATGCTGGATCGACTTCGCGCTGATATTGCTGAAATTGTCAAGATCCGTATGATAGTGATTGATGTCAGCTATAGTGGAGAAGTTCATTCCCGGTATCTCATCCTTCACGATCGTGAAATCCGTAAAGTTCGGCATAAAGCCATACACTACAGTAGTAAGGGAGTATGTGAACGGATATTCCGCAGCCTTGGCATAGAGATCCATAACCTTTTCATTACCCGGACAGGTCTCGAAAAGAAGTGCAGGACCCCACGGGCCACGGGCCTCGATATTGATCATAAAGCCCACATTGTCAAATACTTCCTTATCATTATCCCATATAGCCGTCATACCCATCATTCCGACTTCCTCTGCATCGGTGAAGAGCACCTTTATACCTTGCTTCCAGTCCTGACGGTATTTCAGGGCCTGACTTACGGTCTCGAGGATGACGCTGACTCCATAGCCATCGTCGGCTGCACCATACGACCAAACTGTATCCTTTGGCATCGGCTGCGAATATCTTGAATCATAATGCGCCACCATAAGGAGATAAGTCGGGTCCTGAATATCTGCAGGAGCAAACTCGGCCAGCACATTGACTGCATCGAAAGTATATACTACGTGCTTGTTCTTAGGGCCGGTCAGGGAGTCATATCTATACTGCATCACCGTATCGGCACCCAGCTGCTCGAGTCTCTGTACGAGATATTCACGGACAGCGGCTCTTTCCTCCGGATGAGCCACAGAATGATGTTCCTTGGATATGACTTCAATATCCTTGACAGCCCTTGCTGCAGAAAATTCCTCAGAATCAACAGGTTCCGCAGCAGGACGGGTCCAAAGCCCGTATGCAAGAAGTCCCGACAGAATAATGGCTGCCGCAAGGATCAATGGTCTGAATCTATTCATTTCTATAGGTTTTAGTACGTTAATCAATTGTATATCCTGCAAATATAATCAAAAAAAGACAACCGCACCCTCGAGGATGCGGTTATCATCATTATTTGGCAATACTATAATGTCACGCCCGACTTGAAGATAGCGATCTCGCTGTATCCGGACTTTTCATTATTTGTCGGAGCCCCTGAAGCCACAGACAGGACGAAATCTATGAATGCCTCATCAACCTCGGCAACCGGCCTTCCATCAACGATCTCACCGGCATTGAAGTCAATCCACAGCGGCTTGGACGCAGCCAAAGTGCTGTTGGTGGAAATCTTTGCTGTCGGTACGAATGTCCCGAACGGAGTACCTCTTCCTGTTGTAAAAAGGACGATCTGACAGCCAGCCGCGGCAAGGGCGGTAGAAGCGACAAGATCATTGCCCGGAGCGCTCAGAAGGTTCAGTCCCTTGGTCTTGAGTCGGTCGCCGTAGAGAAGTACGTCCCTTACTGTCGAATTTCCGGACTTCTGGGTACATCCCAAAGATTTTTCCTCGAGAGTGGATATTCCGCCAGCCTTGTTGCCTGGAGATGGATTCTCATAGACAGGCTGGTCATTCTTCATAAAATAGGCCTTGAAATCGTTGATAAGATGAACTGTGCGATCGAAGGTAGCTGCATCCTGACAGCGGGACATCAGAATTGTCTCGGCACCGAACATCTCCGGAACTTCTGTCAGCACTGTGGTGCCGCCCTGAGCAACGATCCAGTCAGAAAAACGTCCCAGGAGCGGATTGGCTGTAATACCTGAGAATCCGTCCGATCCTCCGCACTTCAGACCAACCTTAAGTTCACTCACCGGCACCGGTTCCCTCTTGTCATCCTTGGCAGCCATAGCGATCTCACGGAGAAGTCCCAGTCCGTATTCGACCTCGTCTCCCTTGATCTTCTGCGACTCCATAAACTTCACACGGGTCTGGTCCACTTCACCTACCAGTTCCCTGAAGGCACCCAGCTGGTTGTTCTCGCAACCGAGGGCGACAACAAGGACTCCGGCAGCATTCGGATGATGAACCATATCAGCAAGGATCTTGCGGGTGTTCTCGTGATCGTCTCCCAGCTGCGAGCATCCGTAATTATGAGGGAAGGCTATGACCTTCTCTATGCCCGGATATTGCTGGAGTTCCGCTTCAAACTGCTTCCGGATATTCTGCACGACTCCGTTCACACATCCCACTGTCGGAATTATCCAGAGTTCGTTGCGTATGCCGGCACGTCCGTCAGCACGGCGATATCCCTGGAAATAAAGCTGCTCCGCTGCAGGTTCTATATGCGTAAGATCCGGCTGGTATGAATATTCAAGGAGACCTTCCAGATTGGTCTTGATGTTCGTGTGATCGACAAGCCCGCCCTGAGGCACATCTGTCAGGAGATGGCCTATAGGGAAACCATATTTTATAACATCTTCACCCTCCGAAATGTCACGGAGTGCCATCTTATGCCCTGCCGGTATCTTAACCAGAGTACTGATCCTTACACCTTCGATATCGAATATGCCGCCGGCCTCGACATCCTTTATCGCCACGGCCACATTGTCGGCCGGGTTTATCTTTATGAATTCTGCCATAACATTAGATTTCTCGACAAGCTCGAAATGACAATTGAAAAGCGCGAAATGACAATTGAAAAGCTCGAAATGACAATTGACTAGTTCGGAACAAGATTAGATGACTGTCTTTACTGCTGCTCTCATTCCCTCGTTCTGAATGAGTTCGAGGTCAGCTGCAACGAGGTCTGTCAGACCAGGTATCTCATTGAGATTCTCGCCCCAGATGAACTCTGCCGCAAGCACACCTTCCGCAACCTTGCGGATGTCACCTGTTGCCCAGAGATCCTTGAGAAGAGCAATGATCGCTGCATCGTCGTTAGGAATGATCTCTACATCTCCCCTCTTTCCGCCCTTATAATATGTGATTATGGCAGCGAGACCGAGAACAAGTCCCTTTGGAAGTTCTCCCTTACGCTCGAGGTAAGTCTTGAGGGCAGGGAGGTCGCGGGTCTTGTACTTAGGGAATGAATTGAGCATAATGCTTGTCACGAAATGCTTCACGTATGGATTTACAAAACGCTCGACAACAGAATTTGCGAAAGCCTCAAGTTCCGGTTTCGGAAGATTGAGGGTCTCGAGAAGTTCTCCATACATAACCTTCTTCACGAACTGTCCTACTTCCGGATCCTCGACACACTGCTTCACTGTGTCAAGTCCTGAAAGATATCCTACAGGAGAAAGCACTGTATGAGGACCGTTCAGAAGGGTAACCTTTCTTTCGTGATATGGGGCTTCGCTTGGAACGAAGAGCACATTCAGACCAGCCTTGTCAGCAGGGAATTCCTTTGCTACGGTTTCTGGTGCCTCGATAACCCACAGATGGAATATCTCACCTTTCACTACAAGATTGTCCTTGTATCCTATGCGCTCGTGGATCTGGTCTATCGTATCCTTAGGATAGCCAGGAACGATACGGTCAACGAGGGTGCAATAGACTCCGCAAGCCTCCTCAAACCATTTCTTGAAGCCGTCGCCAAGCTGCCAGAGGTCGATGTACTGATAGATGCATTTCTTGAGCTCCTTGCCATTGAGGAAGATAAGCTCGCAAGGAAGAATGATGAATCCCTTGGTCATATCGCCCTTGAAATGCTCATATCTGTGATAGAGAAGCTGAGTAAGCTTGCCTGGATATGATGATGCAGGCTTGTCGTCAAGCTTGCAGGCAGGATCGAACGCGATGCCGGCTTCAGTCGTGTTCGAAATGACAAAACGGATATCAGGATTCTCTGCAAGGGCCAGATATTCAGCAAACTGGGTGTATGGATTCAGGCCACCGTTTATTACATCGATCATCTGGATCGAATCAACAGCCTCACCCTTGTCGATACCCTGGAGATTGACGTGATACAGGCCGTCCTGAGAATTGAGCATCTCGACCATTCCTCTGTCGATCGGCTGGACCACAACGACTCCTGCATTGAAGTCTGTCTTCTGGTTTGTGTTCCACACGATCCAGTCAACGAAAGCTCTGAGGAAATTACCTTCTCCGAACTGGATGATCCTTGTAGGGTACTGATTGGCCTTGGCCGTCTTTCTGTTTAATGCTTCCATAGTATTATTGTTATATTGTTTTTGCGGTTTGTCACAAATATATAAAATTTCCGTGTCCGTTCACGGAAAAATTATTATATTTATCCCCGAATGATGATTTTTCACTGTTTTTTGTGAAAATTTCATAATGGAGAAGTATCATTCAGACGATATTTGCATATATGAACACTAAAATAATCAAGCAATGGATTTCTTATCAAAAGTAAAGGAAAACATCGACGGGCTGATGACCGAAAAGCCATTTATCCACGATGACTTTATGCTCACCAACGAATATGCGCGTGAGCTGTACCACGAAAGCGCAGAAAAGATGCCTATCATAGACTATCACTGCCACCTCGTGCCTAAGATGATCGCAGACAACTACCAGTTCAAGGATCTTACCGAGGTGTGGCTAGGAGGTGACCATTACAAATGGAGGGCTATGCGTGGAAACGGAATTCCTGAAGATTTCATAACAGGAAGCCGCGGAAGCTATGAAAAGTTCGAAAAATGGGCCGAGACCGTGCCATATACAATGAGAAATCCGCTTTATCACTGGACTCACCTCGAGCTGGCCAGAGTGTTCGGCATATATGACCTTCTCAGCCCGAGGACAGCGCGCGCCATTTATGACGAATGTACCGCTAAGCTCCAGACCGAGGAATACAGAGGCCAGGAGCTTATGAAGAGGTTCAATGTCAAGGTCGTATGTACGACTGACGACCCGGCTGATTCCCTCGAATATCACAAGCAGATCAACGAAAATCCTTTCGGAGTGAAGGTTCTTCCAGCCTGGAGGCCTGACAAGGCTATGGTCATCGAAAAGCCTCAGCAGTATCAGGAGTATATCAAGAAGCTTGGATGGATGGCCGGAATGGAGATCCGCAGCTACCAGGACCTCCTTGATGCCCTGCGCAAGCGTCACGACTTCTTCCACGAGATGGGAAGCCGCCTCTCAGACCACGGTCTTGAGACATTCTACGCCGAGGACTTCGAGATTGAGGAGATCGACAAGATCTTCCGCAACACACTCAAGGGCAAGATGCCGAGCAAGGAAGAAGTGCTCAAGTTCCGTAGCGCCATCCTGCTCGACTTTGCACGTATGGATCACGAGAAAGGCTGGGCACAGCAGTTCCACATCGGAGCTATCCGTGACAATAACACCCGTATGTTCGACATCCTCGGACCGGATACCGGATATGATGCCATCCACGACGTCCAGTGCGCCGCAGCAGGTCACAAGTTCCTCAACAAGCTCGCAATGGAAGACAAGCTCACCAAGACCATCCTGTACAACCTCAACCCTAAGGACAACGAGGTTCTCGCAACAATGGCCTATACATTCAACGACGGTACCGCTCCAGGCAAGATACAGCTCGGCTCAGGATGGTGGTTCCTCGACCAGGAAGACGGTATGAAGAAACAGATGAACGCCCTCTCATCCCTCGGACTTCTCAGCCGTTTCGTAGGAATGCTCACAGATTCACGCAGCTTCCTCTCATATCCTCGCCACGAGTATTTCCGCAGAATCCTCTGCAACCTCATCGGTGAAGACATCCAGAACGGCAAGCTTCCTAAGAGCGAGATGGACTTCCTCCACCAGATGGTCAAGGATATATCTTATAACAATGCTGACAGATATTTCAATTTCTAAGAAATCTAAAACTGAGCCGCAACATCGCGGCTCAGTTCATTATATAGCCGACAGACACTGGTGTCATTTCAGATTTTCATCCAGGAAAAGGATTATAGAGGACTGAACTTCCTTGCCGCAATGATGGCCGCCATTGAAAAAGACAGTCTGAAGCGGTTCAAAGGCAGGCTCGGTACGGACACTATGTGCCTTGTTATAATCGGAATAATGTCCTTGAAGCTTACGGAACGCTGTTTCCACCTTCTGCATTGGGAAAAGATGGTCCTCCGAGCCGTTCAGGAAAAGCATCGGCTTGGGAGCAAGGAAAAGACCTATATCTCCGAAATCAAGCTGTTCACGCATCGGCATCACAGCCATAGAGTAATCGGAGGGTTTCATACGTTCCTCCCTGTCGAGAGAAGTCATCCAAGAAAGCGCCACACCGCATTTGACCTCATCACAGAAAGCCGCAAGCATCCAGCATCTGTGCGCTCCCATAGAAAAGCCGAAGGCTCCGATATTTCTTTTGTCAACAAAAGGAAGACGGCGCAGAAGCTGCACAGATGCCACATCGTCCCGCAACATCTTCTCAGCCCATATAGTCCCACAATCATACAATGAATCATACAAGAGCTTCTGACCGTCATAGACTTTGGTCTTCAGTTCCTTGATCAAGTCCTTACATTCTTTCGAAGACAGTCCATCATATATTCCGGAGGCAGGATTGCCATAGTTGAGCTCAGACCACTTCTGAGCATCCTCAGGCGATCTTTCTCCCCAATACAGAGCGTCGGCTACGAGTACGACATATCCCAAAGAGGCCAAAGAATCCGCCAGGAAAACACCATCGAAATTCTTGTCTATCCATTGTCGGGACGATTTCACGATATGGTCATCCTGTCCGTCAGGAAGCACGGAGGACATAGGTCTCACAAGCTTCTCCTTGCCGATATCGAAACGGGCGCCGTGGTCGTGCAGCATCAGCACAGCCGGACATTTCTCCGCCCGGGAAGCCTTATCCGGCACCAGCAGATAAGCCTTTATACGTTCTTCCTCCTCAACAGAAAATTCCACATAACGGCATTCATATCTTTCCCGGCCTTCCTTCGCCAGCGTCTTCATCCTCGGCCTGACACACTCCCCCACCTCAGGGGTATAAATTTCCTGTGCATATATCCTGAATGATGCACTTATTAACATAAAGAACAAGACAAAGAGACGGGGAATCATAATTACCAAAGATTATATATGACAAAAATAGCAGATTTGTTTTTATCAACAAAAAGACCGGCATAAAACCGGTCTTTACTATGAATAATCAGCTTCATTTTATTCTGCCATCAGCTTCTTGTACTTGAACCTCTTTGGCTCCTCATTGCCGAGACGACGCTTCTTGTTCTCCTCGTATTCAGAGTATGTTCCCTCGAAGAAATATACCTGAGAGTCACCCTCGAATGCAAGGATATGAGTTGCGATACGGTCGAGGAACCAACGGTCGTGGGAGATGACCACTGCACAGCCTGCGAAATTCTCGAGACCTTCCTCCAGAGCACGGATCGTATTTACATCCACGTCGTTGGTAGGCTCGTCGAGGAGAAGCACGTTACCCTCGTCCTTGAGAGTCAGAGCAAGATGGAGACGGTTTCTCTCACCACCGGAAAGAATGCCGCAAAGTTTCTCCTGATCTGCTCCCGAGAAGTTGAAACGAGACACGTATGCTCTCGCATTCACCTCTCTCTTGCCAAGCTTCACGAACTCCGAATTCTCTGCAATTGTCTCATATACAGTCTTTTCAGGATCGATACTCTTATGCTGCTGATCAACGTATGCGATCTTTACTGTCTCACCGATCGTGATCTCACCTGTGTCCGGAGTGTCAAGTCCCATAATAAGGCGGAACAAAGTTGTCTTACCTGCACCGTTCGGACCGATCACACCGACGATACCTGCCGGCGGAAGCACGAAATTGAGGTTCTCATAAAGGAGTTTGTCTCCATATCCCTTGGAAACATTCTTGAACTCGATGACCTTGTTTCCAAGCCTTGGTCCGTTAGGAATGAATATCTCGAGATTTGCTTCCTTCTCCCTTCCGTCATCTGCAGCAAGCTTTTCGTATGCTCCCAGACGGGCCTTGGACTTTGCGTGACGCGCCTTCGGAGCCATCCTCACCCACTCAAGCTCACGTTCGAGAGCCTTGCGGCGCTTGCTTTCCTGCTTCTCTTCCTGAGCGAGACGTGTACTCTTCTGATCAAGCCACGAAGAATAATTACCCTTCCAAGGAATTCCCTCTCCCCTGTCGAGTTCAAGGATCCATCCTGCTACATTGTCAAGGAAGTAACGGTCGTGGGTTACAGCGATGACGGTTCCCTTATACTGCTGGAGATGAGCCTCGAGCCACTGGATACTCTCCGTATCGAGGTGGTTGGTAGGCTCGTCAAGCAGAAGGACATCCGGCTGACGGAGAAGAAGACGGCAAAGTGCCACACGACGACGCTCTCCACCGCTCAATGTTGACACCAATGCATCGGAAGGAGGACACTGAAGAGCATCCATAGCTCTCTCAAGCTTTGAATCGATCTCCCATCCGCCACAGTTCTCGATCTTCTCGGTCAGTTCTCCCTGACGCTCGATAAGAGCTGCCATTTCATCATCTGACATAGGCTCGCAGAACTTCATATTTACCTCCTCATACTCCTTGAGGATGTCCATAACTTCCTGCACGCCTTCCTGCACTACCTCTATCACTGTCTTATCCGGATCCATCTGAGGTTCCTGTTCAAGATATCCGACAGAATATCCCGGAGCCCATACGACCTCGCCCTGATATCCCTTCTCGATACCGGCTATGATCTTCATCAATGTTGACTTTCCCGATCCGTTGAGACCAACTATGCCGATCTTCGCGCCATAGAAGAATGAAAGATAGATATCCTTGAGGATCACCCTGTTGTTATGAGGCAGGATCTTACCCACCCCGTTCATCGAAAATATAATCTTCTCGTCTGCCATAAATGACTCTAGTTTAATTTTTTGCAAATATAATCTTCCGCGGGCGATTCCACAACTTATTTTTTGACCCTGAACTTCCTGTTTCTCTCTTTCCGGCACCATTCTCCAGGAGTCTCGCCCATAAAGAGCCGGAAAGCCATATTATATGACACATCGGAATTGAACCCGCATCCGGAAGCCAGCTCGTGTATCTTCATCTCAGGGTTGTTCCGGAAAAGTTCCATCGAATAGACCACACGGTGATAATTCACGAACTGACAGAAATTTCTGCCCGTAAACTGGCTGATGGCTCTTGATATGTAAAGTTTGTTGGAGTAAAGCGCCCTCACAAGATCATTGATGGTCAATGCATTATCCAGAAAGGGCTTTTCCTGTTCGAAATATGCCACGACCCTCTCATATATCTCCTGATAGACATCATCAATCCCCACAGGATCGACTGCCGTCTCCACCTTTGTGACCTTCATCGATTCGACAATCCTTCTTTCCTGCCGCCGCCACAAGACGAAAACGACATCATCTGCCTTCCTAAGCCCCAAGGCCGTGAGCATCAGACCCGTCAGCAACGGGAAAATGTACAAAGTCCGGCAGTAAGGATCAGAAGACAAATGAGAGACCAGCTGGAATCCCATAGTCAGAAGCAGCAGGAAAATTACATACAGCGCATCCACAGCAAGACAGAGATACGTCCATACCGTTCCTGCCCTGACGATTGCCTTCACACTGCGCAGACGCCTGCATATTCCTATTACCAGCATCAGGGCAGAAGGCATAACGGCCGCAGGCAGCACTGCCGTTATGTATGAGCCGTATGTTGACACATCACCTCTTGCCGCAAGCACAATATACAAAGAAGACAGGATAAGTGGCAAAGACGCACAGACCGTTACGACAGGCTTCCTCACTTCCCAAAGAGAAGAAGTCAGAAGCAGCATTCCGGTCAAGGAAGGAATCAGATCCACCATCAGCAGCAGAACCGGCTTGCTGCCTGTGAGGGCATCAGCGCATAATGCGATCGCAGCTGAAGCAAGAAGCAGAGGAGCCGATCTGTCCTTGTCCTCATCCGGCTTTGCCGCGATCTTGAAGAGGTGATAGAACATTGCTGCAAGCAAGGCGACAACCATCACCGACACTATATAAATCCTCATAATCATATCTTTTTCGAGAAGCAGTTGCAAAAGGCAAAAATAAGCAATGCCGCCATTCCGGAGCACTCCAGAACGGCGGCATTCGTCACCTTTTTCTTTTTTTTATGTGTTTTTAACTTTTTTTATGTCTTTTATTTCTTCGTTCTGACCTTTATCGTATCGAATCCCTGACCATAAACGCCCATTACCGACGAAACAGAGAGAAAGGCATCAGGATCAATCGACTTCACATACCTCAAAAGAAGATTAAGGTCAGTCTTTCTAGTCACTACCATCAGCACCTGCTTGTCCTCTTTTGAATACCATCCCTTGGCCGGAAGAACGGTGACACCTCTCTTCATATCAAAGGCAATGGCATCAGCCATTTCATTCACCTTCTTGGTAAATATGAATGCCTGGACAGACTGTTTCGAACCGGAAAGGTAAAGGTCGATCGCATATCCGCTCACCGTCACCTGGATAAGACCATATACGACAACTGCTAGCTTATCGGTGAAAGGAAGAAGATCTCCAGCCTCGGTATAAGAAGGGAAGAGAAGAGAGGACAATATGATTGCAACATCAATGATCAGGATGACGCGGCCAGGGGATGCAGGATAGAATCTGCACCATACCAGCGCCACAATGTCTGTTCCTCCTGTACTTCCACCCTGTGATATCGAAAGTCCGATACCGAAACCTGCAATAATTCCTCCCAGGAACGTACATATCAGCTTTCCGTTGGAAAGAGCGAATTCGTGGATGAAATCAGCCGGAATGATCTTCGGCATAATGCTGAGCATAACGGAGGTCATTACGATCGCATATATGGTCTTGCCTCCGAAACCAGTTCCGAGGATCTTTGTGCCTATGACAAGCAGAAGGACATTGAGAATGAAATAGGTCACTCCCATAGGAAGTCCAGTGGCATAGAACAGAATCGACGCGAATCCGGATACACCTCCACCGATAAGGTTATTCGGAAGGAGGAATATCGACCATCCCAATGCGTATGATACCACTCCGAGGGTGACCAGAGCATATTCTTTGACGAGAGTGCCCAAAGAAGACTTCAAAATTGTATTTCCCATTATTTGCCCTCCTCTATCTTATTGGTTTTCTTGATCTTGATTCCGGTCTTCACTTCCTCGAAACCTTCTCCGAAGACACTCATAGCCGTAGATACGGAAATGAAGGCTTTCTTGTCTATCGACTTTATCTCGTTGACCACCTCATTCATCTGATATTTTCTGGCCACGATCAGAAGGACTTTGCTTTCCTTCTGAGAATACCAGCCGACTGACTGAAGAGCTGTAACTCCCCTGTGGACCTGATGGATGATATGGTTGGCGATTTCCTCATAATGAGCCGAGAAGACAAGAATCTGGACAGAGGATTTGTTTCCAAGAAGCACGAAGTCCACTCCGAAAGAGAATCCCAGCATCATCACATAGGCATAAATCATATCTACGAGGCCCTTGCCCGGCACAAAAAGAAGACAAGATATTATCACAAGGTCGGTGATGAGATAGACGCGTCCCGGAGAAACAGGCCAGTATTTGTTTATCATCATAGCGATGATGTCCGTTCCTCCTGAACTTCCTCCACGGAGCAGCACCAATCCCAGACCGACCGATTCCATTGCAGCTCCGACCAATGCCACCAGCAGTTTTTCCTCCATCATAACGTGAAGCTGAGGAAACATCGGCAGGACTTCAAACAGAAGCGATGTAAGTCCGATCACATATATTGTCTTGATACCGAATCCCTTGCCGAGTGACAGGAAGCCGAGTATCAGAAGAGCCACATTCAATACAGGGTAGGTAAGGCCCACCGGAATACCGGTTCCGTATTGGATGATGGTACACAGACCTGTAAGTCCTCCACTTGCCAGTCCGTTTGGAATGACGAAGGAGGTCCAGGCCATACAGAATATGACAGAACCGACCGTCATCAGGAAATAATCCCATAGAGTGGCCAATATCTTGTTGGATTTCATAGGTTAGCGAATCTTTATTTTACAACTATATTCACGATCTTGCCAGGAACGACAATGACCTTCACGATATTGCCACCGGCAACATATTTAGCTGTCTGATCCAGTCCGCGCACATACGCATCAACCTCTTCACGAGGCATATCGATCGGAAGCTCTACAGTGAAGCGTGTCTTTCCGTTGAACGACACGGCGTATGTACAGTTGTTCTCGATCGTGTAAGCCTCTATGTACTCAGGATATGCCGCGTATGTGATGCTTTCCTTGTGGCCCAATGCCTCCCAGAGCTCCTCGGCGATGTGCGGAGTGAACGGTGAAAGGAGAATGATGAGCGGTTCGAGGATCTCACGCTTATTGCACTTGAGGTCTGTAAGTTCATTGACTGCGATCATAAACGCACTCACTGCCGTATTGAAAGAGAACTCCTCGATGTCCGAACGCACCTTTCCGATAAGTTTGTGAAGTGCCTTGAGTTCATCTGCAGAAGCCTTTTCGTCTGTCACGATGAAGCCGTCACGGTCATAGAACAATCTCCATACCTTCCTTATGAAGCGGTTGACTCCGTCTATACCCTTTGTATCCCAAGGCTTCGACTGCTCAAGAGGGCCAAGGAACATTTCATAAAGCCTAAGTGTATCAGCTCCGTATGTATCGCATATCATATCCGGATTCACGACATTGAACATAGACTTTGACATCTTCTCCACAGCCCAGCCGCAGATGTATTCTCCATCTTCAAGGATGAATTCGGCTGTAGCAAAGTCCGGCATCCAGGCCTTGAATGCTTCGATATCGAGACGGTCATTATGAACGATATTGACGTCCACGTGGATCTCTGTGGTCTCATACTGGTCCTTGAGACCGAGCGATACGAATGTATTGGTGTTGATGATACGATATACGAAGTTCGAACGGCCCTGGATCATACCCTGGTTGATGAGTTTCTTGAACGGTTCCTTCTCGCATACATATCCGAGGTCGAAGAGGAACTTGTTCCAGAAACGAGAATAGATCAGATGGCCTGTAGCGTGCTCTGTACCACCGATATACAGATCGACATTCCTCCAGTACTCATCTGCCTCGCGGCTTACGAGCGCCTCGTCATTGTGCGGATCCATATAGCGGAGATAATACGCGCTGCTGCCTGCGAATCCCGGCATTGTGCTGAGCTCTATAGGATATCCTCCGTATGTCCAGTCAGCTGCTCTTCCGAGAGGCGGCTCGCCTGATTCGGTAGGAAGATATTTATCAACTTCAGGAAGCTGGAGAGGGAGATCCTCAAGAGTCATAGGAGTAGCGATGCCATCCTTGAAATACATCGGGAACGGCTCACCCCAATATCTCTGACGAGAGAAGATGGCGTCACGAAGACGATAATTGACCTTCCTGTGACCGATTCCGTGCTTTTCCACATAATCGATAGCAGCCGGAATCGCCTCCTTTACAGTCATTCCGTTGAGGAAACCTGAGTTGCACATAACTCCCTCCTTGGCATCAAAGCTCGACTCACTGACATCACAACCCTCGATAAGCGGAATTATCGGAAGATTGAAAGTCTTTGCAAATGCATAGTCACGACTGTCGTGAGCTGGGACCGCCATAATGGCACCTGTACCATAACCGGCAAGAACATACTCACCGATCCACACCGGAACCTTGTCTCCTGTCAGAGGATTGACTGCGTATGAGCCGGAGAAGACTCCTGTCACCTTTCTCGCTTCCATCATCCTCTCGCGCTCGGTCTTCTTCTTGGCCATTGCAAGATACTCTTCCACAGCCTCCTTCTGCTCAGCCGTAGTCAGCTTCTCCACCCACTCACTCTCAGGAGCAAGAACCATAAACGTAACTCCGAAGACAGTATCTGCGCGTGTGGTGAAAATGGTCATATCGTATTCCTCGGTACCGTTGGATACCTTGAAGTTCATCTCCGCACCCTGGCTCTTTCCTATCCAGTTGCGCTGCATATCCTTCAGTGAATCAGTCCAGTCCAGGTCCTCAAGATCCTCGAGAAGACGGCCTGCGTATGCAGACACGCGAAGCTGCCACTGAGTCATCTTCTTCTGCTCCACCGGATGACCGCCACGCACCGAATATCCCTCCTTCACCTCATCATTGGCAAGTACGGTTCCGAGAGCCGGACACCAGTTCACTGCAGTCTCACCCTGATATGCGATACGATACTGCATCAGGACATCTGCCTTCTGCTTCTCATCAAATGCATTCCATTCTTCAGCCGTGAATGCTGCGACCTCGCCACAGGCTGCATCTACAGCTGCACTTCCTCCCTCGGCAAACGCTGCCTCAAGCTCTGCAACAGGGCGTGCCTTCTGCTGTGCATTGTCATACCAGCTTCCGAACATCTGAAGGAATGCCCACTGGGTCCATTTGTAATAACCCGGATCACAGGTGCGGATCTCACGGTCCCAGTCGTATGAAAAACCGATCCTGTCCATCTGCTCGCGGTAGCGGGCTATGTTCTTTTCTGTCGTCACAGCCGGATGCTGTCCTGTCTGGATGGCATACTGCTCTGCAGGAAGTCCGAATGCATCATATCCCATAGGATGAAGCACATTGAATCCGCAAAGCCTCTTGTAACGGCTGTAGATATCGCTCGCGATGTATCCGAGCGGATGTCCTACGTGAAGTCCCGCGCCTGATGGGTATGGGAACATATCAAGGACATAATATTTAGGCTTTGAACTGTCGATCTCTGCCTTGAATGTGTGATTGGCAGCCCAGAATGCCTGCCATTTGCTTTCGATTTCCTTAAAATTATAGTCCATAGGTATGTATTATATATCTTGCAAAAGTAATATTATTTCTTTATTCCGAAACTTGCCCGGCTTCCTTTCTTTTCGAGACGGAACTCCACAGGTATGGTCATTGACACGCGGACCTTTTCGCCGGCCACTCTTCCAGGCTTCCATTTAGGCGATGCGCTCACCACCTTGACCGCTTCAGCATCGAGTTCCGGAGACACTCCTTTGGCAACCCTGACTCCTGTAACCTTGCCATCCTTTTCAATGATGAAATCCACCATCACACGGCCCTGAGTGCCTTCCATCAATGCTTTTTCCGGATATTTCAGGTACTGGTAAACCCATTTCTCGAGGAAACGGCGAGGGTCCTGGCTGTTCAGGAACATAGGCCTCTGGTCACAATCATTATAAGCCGTTACATCCTCGCTGTCCCTGTTCTTCTGAGACACATCAGCAGACCTGAAGGCAAAGCCACCGTCTGCATCTGCCAGAGCGAGGGTGAAATTGTATATGTACTCCAGTTCCCTTTCCATATTTTCATAGTCAAGGATAGACTGGGTATCCCTCTCGGTATTGTGCTCGGAGTACCTTCCAGTAGTGAAATGCACTGCAGGGATTTCCTTGTCATAGAATGCACGGTGATCCGACGGATATATCTCCATAGCTGAAATCTCCGGAAGGATCGGCTGAAGTTCTCCGGCCTGAGTACGGATCACTGCATTCAGGTCGGTATTGGAAGCTGTATAGGCATAGAAGCCGTTGTTTCCCAGTCCCAGCATATCCAGATTTATCATCGCGTCGATATTGCCGGTATCCGGGAAGGAACGGTTGAGAAAGTACCACGAACCGGCAAATGTCTCGGAAGAAGCTCCGAAAGCGACAAAAAGTACCGAGCGCCTGAACATTATGGAATTGGTCTGGACCATACGTGCCAGTTCGAGCATAACAGCAAGACCTGAAGCGTTTCCGTTGGCTCCATAGAATATCTTCTCCACAGGTTCGCCATCGACAGTCATAGTCATAATCCCCTCTCCATCCATCCTGGCTCCGACAAGGATATATCTGTCACGAAGCTTCTTGTCATAGCCCTGGACATATCCGACCACATTACGGGATGTCAAGGTGTCGCCGGACTGGGTCCTGATGCCGAAGATCTCCCCTTCTTCAGGAGAAAGGACATCTACGCCATAGCTTTCCAAAGTTTCTGAAACATAGGCCGCGGCAAGTTTCTCGCCCTCAGATCCGGCCTTTCTGCCCTCAAGATGCGCAGCAGAAAGTTCCCTTACGTGCGATTTGAGCATTGCCACCGTCTCTCCGTCATATAGATCTTCATAAGAAGCACCGTCCCTGAACTGGGCAGGCAGGACATACGCAAAAGACAATGCAAGCACCGTCATTATCAATCTTTTGATCATCATAATCTATTCATTCAGTAAAATCCAGGAATCCTTTGGAAAGAATGACTCGTGACGCAGCTTCTGCAAGGCATCGTATGTCACGGCAATTCTGTCAGAAGGACACAGACCTACAGCAATTATGCCAGTACGGCATTCTATCAGTTCAGCCTCATAACCTTCCGCCACAGCCTTGTCTGCAAGCTTGCTTGCGTTCGTTCTGTCTCTGAAAGCGCCTGTGATTATATGATAGCGATGAGCGGGCAAATCTGCTCCCAGGCCTCCCAGACGTGAGGCTCCCGTCATTATAACTCCCTGTGCTGCAAGAGAATCCAAGGCAGCAAGAGAATCCGCCACCACTTTCTCCTCTGCCCGCCTTATGGAATCCAGACGGGCCTGAAGAGCCGCCTCTTCCGACTTCATTATCTCCACACGCCTCGCATCTATATCCTTGCCCGTCGGTCTTCCCGCCAGAACACGAAAAAAGTCACACCCCGTCACGACAGTCATAACGGCAAGCATCAGCAATATTACAGACTTTCTCATAGCATTCCTAAATTGCACATTCGTGCAAATTTAACGATTTAATGCACTGAGACAAAATAATTCTTGATATATTTGTAATCCTAAAGTGCAGTTTCACATTGAGTAAGACCCGGCCACATATTCTGAAGCTTGCAGCCGCAGCCTTTCTTTTCCTGTCCGCAGGAATGTCTATGAGCAAAGCTCAGGATATCATTATGCCTGAGAGATGGAAGACCGCGCTTACAGAAGTCCATCCTATTTTCAGACAGGACACTCTGACCATCCGGTTCCTGGGAGACGTTATGATGCACTCCGCCCAGATCGCGGACGCTCACAGAAGCGGAGATGAATATGATTTCAGCTCATATTTCAGACTGATTGAGGATGACATCAGAGATGCAGACATAGCTGTCGCCAATATGGAGTTCACCCTGGCAGGAGAGCCATATACGGGATATCCCTGCTTCTCAGCCCCAGACACTCTTGCCTATCATCTCGCTGACTGCGGATTCGACATTTTTCTCGCTGCCAACAACCACATTTTTGACAAAGGGACAAAAGGAGTCCTCAGAACCATCAGAACATACAGGAAGCTATGGCGCGAAAGAGGGATCAGATTCACAGGAGTAGCCGATGACACACAGGAGTTGCAATCCAACAATCCTCTGATTCTCAGAAGGAAGGGCATAAGCATCGCATTACTGAATTTCACATACGGTACCAATATGGGACTTGGGGGTATCTGGCCGAAGACCAACCGTATGGGTGACAGGAAGAGCATACAGGATGCATTGTCAAAAGCGGAAGAAAACGATGCTGACTTCATCATCGCTCTCCCTCACTGGGGAACCGAATATCAGCTCAGTCACTCTTCCGAGCAGGAAGAATATGCCCGATGGCTGGTGGAAAACGGAGTAGATTTCATCATAGGGGCCCATCCCCACGTGGTTCAGGACTTCGATATGATCGATAATGTTCCTGTGGTCTATTCCTTAGGCAATGCCATATCAAATATGAGTGCGGCCAACACCCAACTTGAGCTTATGGCAACCATCAGAATCATCAGGAAACAGAACGGCGATATCGTTTCTCTGCCCATAGAACTGGAATACCTATGGTGTTCAAGACCAGGAGGTTATAACAACAGTTATACCGTCATACCAGTCACCGGATTCATAGGGCGAAGCGAAGAATGGCTCAACAAGGCCGACTACGACAAGATGATCAGTACATACGAAAGAGTAAGAAAAGAAACAGGAATAGAATAAATGACAAGAAAGAACATCAAGCTTGAAGCAATCGACCCATTGGAAATATATGGGGCGGCAAACAAGAATCTGGAAGCCTTGTGCAGCTACTTCCCGGAGCTCAAGGTCGTAGCCCGCGGCAATGAGATTATGCTGGAAGGCAAAGAGACCGACATCGAGGAATTCGAGGCAAAGGTGAAGATGCTGATAGAAAGAAGGCATCATAAGATGAACATCACTCCATACGACGTGGAAGACCTTTTTGACGGAGACATTTCACCGGACAGATTCAAGTTATGCGGTAATTCCGTAATCGTCCACGGAAATGACGGGAAACCGATCAAGGCCCGCAACCGGACACAGGAAGAAATGGTCAAGTCCTATTTTGAAAACGACCTGATCTTCGCTGTGGGCCCTGCAGGAACAGGCAAGACATACATAGCCATCGCTCTGGCAGTCAGGGCATTGAAAAACAGGGAAATAAAAAGGATCATCCTCACAAGACCGGCTGTGGAAGCCGGCGAGAGGCTGGGATTCCTTCCTGGCGACCTCAAGGACAAGCTCGACCCGTATCTCCAGCCGCTATACGACGCACTGGGAGATATGATTCCGGCCAAGAGACTTCAGGAATTTATGGCGGAAGGTACAATCCAGATAGCTCCGCTCGCATATATGAGAGGACGCACCCTCGACAGAGCCTGCGTCATTCTGGATGAAGCCCAGAACACCAATCTGGGGCAGCTGAAGATGTTCCTTACCAGAATGGGATGTGATGCCAAATTCATCGTGACCGGAGACGCCAGTCAGATAGACCTCCCTAATAAAAGGGATTCCGGCCTTCTCAAAGGCATCGAACTGACCAAGGATATAAAGGGCATAAAGACAATCATCTTCAAGAACGAAGATATAGTCCGGCACCCTCTTGTGGCCAAGATCGTCAAAGCATTCGAAAAAGGGGAAACGGTGTAACCGTCTCCCCTTTTGTCATAATATCCGACGTATCAGTCGATTAGTTAGCCTGACCGGTCTTTACAACCTCGTCATACTTCTTGTAACCTGCCTCATACTCAGGACCGTTGCTGCTGAAACGGTAGTAGATATTCTTGAGATACTCAGCGATGTTAACCTTGAGAGAGTTGTCCTTTGATACTGCGTATGCCTTCTCAAATGGCTCGAGAGCGTTCTTGAGAGCCTGCTCGAACTCAACTACAAGAGCATTGTACTTATTGTCATCAAGCTCATTTGAAGCCTTCTCCTGAAGCTCGATAGCCTGCTCGTAATAAAGGATACCTGCACCGATGAAACCGAACTCATACTCAGGGTTGATCTCTGCACACTTGTAATATGACTCGATAGCCTTATCGATATTCTTGAGCTCTTTATAGATATTACCCTCCACATAATAGAGAGATGCATTGTTAGGCTCATTCTTCTTAGCCTCGTCGATGAGCACGAAAAGACGGTCAGCATTGTCTCCGCTTGAGATATAGTAGTTGATGAGACCGATGAGGATGCTCTGGCTCTGTGGGAACTTCACGAAACCCTGCTCGAGAATCTCAGCACCCTTCTTAGCATCACCAAGGTTTGTATATACATCACCGAGCTTTGCATAAACCTCGCCACCCTCATAATAGTAGCCGGCATCGAGGCACTTCTCGAAGAAGTTCTTCGCACGCTCATAGTTCTTTACAGCCCAAGCTGTGTAACCTGCATTGTAAAGGGCAGTAGTGTCAACCTTTGAAAGAGGAGCTGTTGCCGAAGCCTCCGCTGCCTTCTCGAAGAGAGCACTTGCCTCCTCAAGATTGCCGAATGTATAGCTGTTCATACCCTCGTCCAGATACTTCTGAGCGATTGAAGAGAGACCGGCAACGATATCCTTGGTCTTAGACTGCTTTACGTCAACCTCGTATGCCTTCTTGTAAGCATCAAGTGCACCAGCGAGAGCATTCTCAACTACAGGCTTTGTGACATTGATGAGGACGAGCTGTCCTGCAGGGCTGAAATAGAACTCCTTGTTTGAATAAACTTCCTTTACGAGCTGGTCACCGCCAAGGACTACCTCCTCAGTTGAGATAGGCTTGTCATTGCCCATAAGAAGCTGGAGCTCCTGCTTTGAGGCACCAAGCCATACATTTCCTGCTGGTGCGTTATATGCATCCATATAAGCAGATGCGAGCTTTGTCCAAGTAGCAACCTTTGCAGCCTTCTTTGCATCCTTTGATGCAGCTTCTGCACTCTCGACAGCCTTCTTGGCTGCCTCTGGAGACTTTGTCTGTGCATCAGCAACCTGTACTGAAAGGAGAACTGCCAATGCGATCAAAATTCTTTTCATAATGTTAGTGGTATTAAGTTGATTATTCATTAGTCTGTTCCTGAGCAGGTTCCGCCTGCTGATCCGAAGTTTCCTCTTCGCTCTTGTTCACCGCAGAGATTGCTGCGATAGAATCACCATCCTTGATGTTGATCAGTTTCACTCCCTGAGTAGCACGTCCCGCAACCTTTATATCAGCTACGGCCATTCTTATGGTGATGCCGGAACGATTGATGATCATAAGGTCATTCTCGTCCGTAACATTCTTCATCGCAACAAGTTCTCCGGTCTTTTCTGTGATATTCAGTGTCTTGACACCCTTTCCACCTCTGTTGGTCTTGCGGTATTCATCGAAGTCTGAACGTTTTCCATAGCCGTGTTCGCTGACTACAAGCAGGCTGTGCGCCTGTGCGTCTTCTGCGGTCGGATCGTAAGCTATCATACCTATTACTTCATCGTCCTCATCAATATTTATGCCACGGACTCCTGAAGCAGTTCGACCAAGGGCTCTCGCATCGTTCTCATCGAAGCGGCAGCAACGTCCGTGGCGGCCTGCAAGCAGGATTTCGCTGTTTCCGTTGGTCATAACCGCATCAAGAAGTTCATCCCCGTCACGGACTGTAATCGCGATGACTCCGTTGGTTCTAGGCCTTGAATATGCCTCGAGTGAAGTCTTCTTGATGATTCCCCTCTTGGTACCGAGAACGATGTAGTTGTTGTTCACATAGTCCTCATCCTTGAGGTTCTTCACGTTAAGATATGTCTTGATCTTGTCGTCCGGCTCGATATTGATCACATTCTGGATCGCACGTCCCTTCGATGCACGCGAACCCTCTGGTATCTCATATACCTTGAGCCAGTAGCAACGTCCGTTCTGTGTGAAGAGAAGCATCGTGCTGTGCATATTCGCGACGTAGATGTGCTCTATGAAGTCCTCGTCACGTGTAGCGCTTCCCTTCATTCCCACTCCGCCTCTGTTCTGAAGGCGGTACTCGGTAAGCGAAGTCCTCTTGATATAGCCAAGGTGTGAAATGGTGATCACCACATCCTCATCCGCATAGAAGTCCTCAGGATTGAACTCCTCAGCTGAAAGGGCAATCTCTGTCCTTCTTGCATCGCCGTATTTCTCCTTCATCTCCATCGTCTCGTCCTTGATGATGCCCATCTGAAGCTTCTCGTCTGCAAGGACGTCCTCGCAATAACGTATGAATTTCATAAGTTCATCATATTCGTTCTGGAGTTTCTCTCTTTCGAGTCCGGTGAGCTGACGCAGACGCATCTCGACGATAGCGGTAGCCTGCAAGTCAGTGAATCCGAATGTCGCCATCAGTTCATTCTTGGCTTCATCGACACTCTTGGACGAACGTATGATATTGATTATCTGATCGATGACATCGAGAGCCTTGAGGAGTCCCTCGAGAATATGAGCTCTCTTGCGTGCCTTCTCCAGATCGAACTTTGTCCTTCTCACGATCACATCGTGCCTGTGCCTTACGAAATACTTGATAAGGTCCTTGAGATTCAATGTACGCGGACGGCCGTTCACCAGAGCCACATTGTTCACAGAGAAACTTGACTGGAGCGGAGAATACTTGTAGAGCATATTAAGCACCACATTAGAATTCGCATCCTTCTTCAGTCTGATGACGATGCGCACACCTTTCATTGTGGTCTCATCATTGATATATGCGATGCCGTCCACCTTCTTGGTCTCCACGAGCTCGGCGATCTTCTCGATCATCTCGCGCTTGTTGACCATATAAGGGATCTCAGTCACAACGATGGTCTCGCGTCCTGTATCACTCACCTCGATATCTGTCTTCGAACGTATCACGATACGTCCGCGTCCTGTCTCGAACGCATCCTTGATGCCCTGACGGCCCTGAATGATACCTCCTGTAGGGAAATCCGGGCCCTTGACATACTGCATCAGTTCTTCTACAGTAATGTCAGGATTGTCGATATATGCGCAGATCGCGTCACAGCACTCGCTAAGGTTGTGCGGCGCCATATTGGTAGCCATTCCGACCGCGATTCCGGACGCTCCGTTAAGGAGAAGGAGCGGAAGCTTTGTCGGAAGCACTGTAGGTTCCTGAAGAGAGTCATCGAAGTTGTTCTGGAAATCCACGGTATCCTTGTCCAGATCCGCAAGGACTTCATCAGAAAGCTTTGAAAGCTTTGCCTCCGTATAACGCATCGCAGCGACCGGGTCACCGTCCATCGATCCGAAGTTACCCTGGCCGAACACAAGCGGGTATCTAAGGCTCCAGTCCTGGGCCATACGCGCCATCGCGTCATACACGCTTGAATCGCCGTGCGGGTGATATTTACCGAGAACCTCACCTACGATTCTGGCAGATTTCTTTGTCTGGCTGGAATATGTCAGTCCGAGGCCTTCCATTCCGAACAGCACCCTTCTGTGTACAGGCTTCATACCGTCACGTACATCAGGGAGTGCCCTGGATACGATCACAGACATAGAGTAGTCGATATACGCGCTCCTCATCTGCTGGTCGATATTGACCTGTTCAATCCTAACTGTCTTTACCTCATTTTCCATATATGTCATTTTACTTTTTATGCACAATTATACATCTTGGCAAAGTTACAAAAAAAATAGTATTTTTGTACAATAAATATAGATTTTAAACTTTGCGTTTATGGAAATCAGCATATCTGACGAACTCAGCTCGATAATAAACTTCTCAAGGGAGGAGGCTATGAGGACAGGAAGCTACGGGATAGCTCCTGACCACCTGTTTCTCGGCATCATAAGGCACAGGGAAAACACGGCCGTGGATGCTCTCCGCGGTACGATGACCGATATCGATGAGATGAAACAGTTCATCGACGAAAAGATATTCACGAACGAGCATATACCATACTCCGACATAGACAAGGTTTCGTTCTCGCGAGGGACCCAGAACGTCCTGAGCTTCACCATATTGGAAGCCACGAAGCTCCGTAGCGCACAGGCATCGTCACAACATCTTCTCCTTGCGCTCTGCAAAGCAGGAGGCTCATACGGAAGCACTTATCTCCAGGACCTCGGCATCGACTACGGGCATATTTACAGATATCTGGAAAGGAACGAGATGCTGGACAAGGACACAGCAGTTCAGCAGGAACATAAAGAGGAAGAAAGCGGGAATGAGGTACCCCATATACGCATAAGGGCAGTGGCGGCTGAAGAGAAGAGCGAAGAGCCTCAGATCTCGCCGCTCGAGGAATTCGGCTACGACATAACGAAGGCTGCAAGAGAGGGCAAGCTGGATCCGCTCGTAGGACGCGAAGATGAGATCCAGAGGGTCATCCAGATCCTGGGACGACGCAGAAAGAACAATCCGATGCTCGTCGGAGATCCGGGCGTGGGAAAGTCTGCCATCGTGGAAGGAATAGCGATCAAGATAACGACAGGAGACATTCCGCCGGTACTTGCGGACAAGAGGCTGATATCCCTGGACTTAGGATCCATCGTGGCAGGGACTAAATATCGCGGTGACTTTGAGAAAAGGCTGAAATCCATCATAAACGAAGTGGCACAGAGTCCTGACGTCATACTGTTCATCGACGAGTTCCACACCATCGTCGGAGCAGGCGGAGCTTCCGGCAGTCTGGACGCTGCGAATATGCTGAAGCCGGCTCTGGCCAGAGGAGACATCCAGTGCATAGGAGCCACCACAATGGATGAGTTCAGGAAGATCGTGGAGAAGGACGGAGCGCTTGACAGAAGGTTCCAGAAGATCGTCGTGGAGCACACCGACATTCCTCATTCGATATCTATTCTGGACAGGCTGAAGACCAATTACGAAAAGCATCACAACGTGATATACACTGACGAAGCCATCGAAGCCTGTGTCAGGATGTCCGACCGTTACATCACAGACCGCTGTCTTCCGGACAAGGCGATCGATGCAATGGATGAGGCAGGCTCTATGGTAAGGCTGAAGAATCCGAAAAGGACAGGCCAGGTCACTGCCGAGGATGTCGCGTCAGTAATATCAAAGATGACAGGCATTCCTTCCGGAAGAATCGCAGAGGGAGAAGGCAACAAGCTGATGAAGATGAAATCGAAGCTTCAGAGCAGGATCATAGGCCAGGACGAAGCCATTGACAAGGTCGTACGGGCCATACAGAGGAACAGAGCCGGAATAAAAGACCCGGGCAAGCCGATCGGCACATTCCTGTTCTTCGGTCCGACAGGAGTCGGCAAGACCCAGCTTGCGAAGGCCCTTGCAGAGTATCTGTTTGATTCTGAAGATAATATGATAAGACTTGATATGAGTGAATATATGGAGAAGTTCAATGTCTCCAGACTCATAGGAGCCCCTCCGGGATATGTCGGCTTCGAAGAAGGCGGACAGCTGAGCGAGCGTGTGAGGCGCAAGCCATATTGCGTAGTCCTGCTGGATGAGATCGAGAAAGCCCACCCTGACGTATTCAATGTCTTGCTGCAGGTTATGGATGAAGGCCGTCTTACCGACAGCAATGGAAGAACCGTCAGCTTCCGCAACACGATAGTGATAATGACATCGAATGTCGGCAGCCGCGAACTGGATGAATACGGCAGCGGAGTCGGATTCAGCACATCAGGAAGAAATGTGCAGAGCAACAGGAAAACCGTCCTGGAGAAGGCTGTAAGAAAGGCATTCCCACCGGAATTCATCAACAGGGTGGACGAACAGATCTTCTTCAACTCACTCACAAGGGAGGACATCGAAAAGATCATCGACATCGAACTGAAGGGACTCAAGAAGAGGGTCAAGGATGCCGGCTTTGAGCTGAGCGTCACTGCTGCCGCAAAGCGGTTGACCGCTGATTCCGGATATGACCCGAGCTATGGAGCCAGACCGCTCAAGAGAGCCATACAGCGACATATTGAAGATCCCGTATCGGAGCATATCATTGCAGGAAGGATATTCGAAGGCAAGAACAGCCTGAGCCACAAGAAGATACGCGTAAGCCTGTCCGACGACAAGGAAAGTACCGTCGTTGAATGGCGTTAGGCCATATTGACATCCATAAGTTCCAGCCCCATTTCATCGATCATATCGACGAGGGTCCTGTAAGAAGTTTCCGATGACAGCATAGAGCTGATGAAAGCGAGAGTGTTGTCAGTATTCATATCTTTGTACTTTAAATGTTCATCATTTGATTATGATGCAAAGGTAAAGCCCCATTGTGCCATTCAGAGGCACAACCATAGAAAAACGATAGAATTATGACAAAACTTATAATTTTCGACCTCGACGGGACCCTTCTGGACACCCGTGAAGATATCGCCAATGCCTGCAATTACGCATTGAGGATGTGCGGATGCCCCGAAAGGAGACTTGACGAGTACAATATGCTGGTGGGACGCGGAATCTATAATCTTTTCCGCGGAGCATTGCCTCCTGAAAAGCGGAACGAAGAGGCCGTGCTGGAAATGAAAAGCCACTTTGTTCCATATTATAACCGGCATATAGACGACTGCACCAGGCCATATCCTGGCATCACGGAAATGCTTGACGCCTTATCTGAGAAAGGCATCGCATTTGCGATAGCATCGAACAAATATCAGGAAGGGACCGAAGCTCTGGCGGCAAAATTCTTCGGGAAATACGGTTTCATCAAGATTCTCGGACAGAGGGACGGGATGCCTATAAAACCGGATCCCGGAATCGTGCTGGAAGCTATGGAATCCCTGCCGGGAATATCGCAGGCTGAAGTAATATATTGCGGAGACTCGGATGTAGATATGCAGACGGGGAACAATGCCGGCGTCCGCACCATCGGCGTAACCTGGGGATTCCGGACAAGAGAGGAACTTTCGGCATACAATACTTGGATTTTGGCCGAGTCGCCTGAAGAAATTACAAAGGCCGTCGTACGGGATTCGGAATAAAAACATAACTTTGCGGAAAAGGGCTCAGGCCAATAAAAGAACAAAGAATATGGAAGATACTGAAAGATATGTTGACAAGCTCGCGAAATACATTCTTGTTGCAGCAGGCGTCGGTATCGTAGCAGCAATCTGCTGGTATTTCAGAAGCGTACTGGTATATATCCTGGCCGCAGTAGTGGTGTCACTTATCGCAAAGCCCATTATGGGGCTTCTGCAGAAGATAAGGATCAAAGGGAGGAAGGCACCGGACTGGTTCCTGGCAGCCTTCACTCTGACAACTGTGATCATACTGCTCCTGCTGGTCATCACGCTCGTCATTCCTATCGTCAGCGGCATAATCAAAGGGATATCCATCAGCAGCATTGAAAACGCGGCAGGACAGATAGCAGTGCCCCTGTCGAATCTGAATGAATTCCTCAGAAGCACATTCCCGCAGCTGGGCGACAGTTTCAGGATAGAAATGGTGCTGATACAGGAACTTCAGAAGATATTCGACGTGTCCGTAATATCTTCGGTCATCGGATCTGCGACCTCATTCCTGACAAGCTTAGGTATCGGACTCTTTTCAGTAGTGTTCATCGGCTTCTTCTTCATCAAGGACGACGGGCTTTTCACAAAGATCGTATGCTCGCTGGTACCTGACAAACACGAAAAGACCACAGAAAAAGCAATATCAGACATCGGCTATCTGCTGTCACGCTATTTCATAGGCGTTCTCATCGAGGTGACGGGAGTGGCGTTGGTGAACTTCCTCGGGCTTCTTCTGATCGCACGCCTGGGATTCAACGCGTCAATAGGAATAGCTTTCCTGACAGGCATCACCAACATCATTCCATACGTAGGTCCTCTTATCGGAGGAGCGATGGGAACAGTGCTGGCTCTGATTCTGAAGTACAGCAGCGCCACTCCGATAGGCCTGGATGTGAACTTCTGGGTGTTCGCCGTCATACTGATAGCGATATTCTGCTTCACACAGCTCATAGACAACTTCCTCTATCAGCCTGTAATCTATTCTACAAGCATAAAGTCAAAGCCGCTGGAGATATTCATCGTGCTCCTCATAGTCGGACATATCGGAGGTCCGCTCGCGATGATCGTCGCCATTCCTTGCTATACGGTCGTGAGAGTGATAGCATTCCGTTTCTTCAGGCATATCAAGGCTATACACAGGCTCATACCGTCTGAGCGGCTCATAACAGGAGACCAAGACTAAAAATCAGAAATATGATAAAGAAATTATTGATCATCACACTTATGGCAATAGCCGGAATCGGAACAGAAGCAATTCTTGCCCAGGAGCACAGCATTACTCCTGACGGCACATTTATGTATGCGAAGAGAGATACCTGTGACCTCTTTATGGATGTATATGATCCTGCCGAAGGAAGCATCAGGGAAGCATACGGAATCGAAAAGCCTACCGTGATATTTATGTTCGGAGGCGGATTCATCCACGGTACAAGGGATGATGCCGACTACCACAAGTGGTTCAGGATGATGACGGAAAACGGCTATAGGGTCATTTCGATCGATTACCGCCTCGGGCTTAAAGGCTCCGACAAGGTGGGAGTCGCACAGGTCAATGTACTCGACAAGGCCATACATATGGCTGTTGAGGATCTGTTCAGCGCTACAAACTTCATTCTGGACAATGCCGACCAGTTCGGAGTGAATCCTTCCAACATCGTGATAAGCGGCTCATCTGCCGGGGCTATCTCCGTGATGCAGGCCGAATATGAAATCGCCAATGAGACCCAGTGGGCATCCGTACTCCCTGCAGGCTTCAATTACGCGGGCGTTATGTCTTTCTCGGGCGCCATACTTTCAAGAGAAGGAAAGGTGGATTTCAAGAAAAGTCCGTGTCCTACCCTTATGCTCCACGGAACATCAGACGAGCTGGTTCCATACGACCAGATCAAGGTGTTCAGCCTCGGCTTCTTCGGCGGCGGAAAACTGGTGGAAAGATTCAAGAAATACGGCCTGAACTACAATATGTATCACTTCACAGACTATGGCCACGAGATCGCAGGTTCTATGGACACCACCCTTGATCTCCAGCTTAAATTCCTGGAGACCAATGTGATGCAGAAGAAGATGAGGATCGTGGAAGCGTGGATATCTGATCCTGACGTATTCAAAGGATCCGGTCCGCAGTCAAGAAAGGAACTTTACGGAAACTAAGTTTTCTACTTATATACTTTTATCACTTTGCCATCGGCCGCATAATGGGTACCTCCCATCCTGTTGCCGTTGGCAAATTTTCCTATGAACCAAGTGCCGTCAGCGTATGTACATTTACCGTTGCCGTGAGGATACCCGTTCCTGATATCACCCTCATATACAGTCTTGTATTTATCGACGGTCTTTCCTTTTCCCTCAATGAGGATACCATCCTCGAACACACCTTCCAGCCAGTTGCCGTCAGACATCGTGACCTTTCCCTCCAGCATAATGTCACCTTTGAACCTTCCGGCACAGGTAACATTCAATGTAGAAACTGTCCTGACCATAATCTTGACACCGGCAGGCTTGATCAGGCTGACTCTGCCATCTCCCACCGACAAGTCCCTGAATCTGTATGTCTGCTTGTCATAACGTATTTCCGGTACGTTCACTTCCTTTTCCTCCTTAGGCTCTAGATCGACAGGACTTCCATACTCGAATCTGCCTTCATACACAGAACCGTCCGGATAATGCAGAACACCATAACCGTGAAACTTGGAATCATAGCAATCACCCAGATATGAAGAGCCATCGGAATATTTTCGAAGCATCTTGCCCTCTGCCAGTCCGGTCTCGGTGAATGTTCCTTCCATCCAGGATCCGTCTGAGAATGAGATACGACCCTCCTTGAAGGAGCCTTCATCAAATCGTCCGTTCATAATCACTTCCAGGGAATCTACTGAAGAGACAGGCAGCCTGACACCGCAGATAGTGAATGAAGCAGATCCTTGAGGAAGATTGCTCTGAGAAACACGGAGATTACCTTTGCCGTGAAAGAGATCTGCAAAGAAATTTCCATCATAAACAGATATGGATGATGCTCCTGTCTCCACATCTTTTCTGGTGTGACGATATAATCCCTTGCCATACAGTCTTCCGTATGCAAAGGTTCCGGATGTCTCTACGCGGTCGCCAATATCCATAACACTTCTGTGTCCGCGGCCTTCAAGCAGACCGGCCTTGAACTTTCCTATATGCTGTTCTTTCCTGGAGCCGTCCTTAGCAACCCACCTACGGATGCCGTCACTGTAATCTGCAGATACCTTGCCTCTGAAATCATTTATCTCGAACCGGTCATCAGACCAGGAGATGGTACCGCTTACAAATTTGCCGTTTACGAACTCTCCCTCGACAGTCCTGCCGCGCTCGAACACTTTGGCTACACCATTGAGCTGGCCATCAACGAATACGCCCTGATAACGAGCTCCGGTCCCTGAGTCATAGTAGCTTCCATAGCCGCAGCGCCTGCCATCCTCAACGTGAACCGGGGGCACAACACCATCCTTATCCTTGCCCACAGGCACATTCTTCACATATTTGTCAGATATCCAGAACTGCGTCTGAGTCTCTTTACCAGGCTTTGTCACCTGAAGCATTCCGTGCCTCTTGCCGTACTTGAAATCGCCTTCATAAACAACGCCCTTCTTATCGGTCAGACGTCCTTTGCCGTGAGCCATCTTGTCACGGGTCTGACCCTGATATCTGCTGTCACCTATATTGAATTCCGCATACGGACGATATAGTTCAGGAATATATTCCGGAAAAGAATGGGCAAGGGACACATAATCGGCCAGAGCCAGCTTCAGCTGATAGCTATTGGCCTTACGGCCTTCAAGAGATGCGATGAAATCATCAGTTGCTGCTTCCGCCGCATTCCAGACCTTTTGAGTATAATCCGCATATTTCTGTCCCAATGCCGAGACCGCAAAATCCTCCACAGGCTTGAGGGCATCCTTGCTGAGATAATCAACGCACGACACCAGATAGATATTGTACAGATTATCGATCACCTTACGTGCCGACGAAATCATCAGCTGAATGTGGCTTTCCGGTATGGCAGAACGTCTGGCACTGGAAATGAGGCTTCCATCCTCACTCAACATATCATCCACCACCGGACGGATGGTGCTGAGAGTGCTCTGGAACATAGTCTTGAGGCCTGCACCATAGCTCTTGTCTCTCAAAGTATATGAGAATTTCGCTCCTGCTCCCGCTTCCGAACGTAAAGCCTTGCCGATATTCTCGATATATGTCGTATAGAAGGTTTCTGACGAGAGGTACCGGAATGCATCAGTCCTGTAATAATCAAGAATGGTCTGAAGCTCCTGATCGGAAAAAACGGCGATATGTTCTCTCGACACACTTTTCATAAGCTCCGCGTATGTCCAGTGAAGCACCAGTTTCTCATCTTTACTCATCTGCGCATTCTCAAAGACCATATCCACTACAGAACGAGGGATTCCTCCGACGATCACCGAGTCTTCCAGTGACTTCCTGTCTTGCGCACACAGACACAGAGCGCTTACCAAGCAAGCGCAGAAAAGGCAAAACAACCGTTTCATTTCAGCAATTCCTAAATTTCTTATTCAGCCAATTTATCAAGCACAAGTTCCACGAGCTTCCTGACCTGAGGCTTGTAGTCCGGATTGGAAGCCTTATGATGCCTATGGGCTATGATACAGCACACTGTACCGGCATTGTGACCCAGATGAGCGGCGATACCGGCAATTGCAGAGCCCTCCATCTCGAAGTTGGTAACCTTCAGGTCGTCAAAACGGAAGGACTCGAAAGTATCCAGCATATCAGGCATTGCAAGAGGCATCCTGAGCACACGTCCCTGAGGTCCGTAGAAACCAGACGCAGCGATTGTCATCCCCGGAACGGTACAATCACGGAAAAGTTCGGACATCCTCTCTCCTGCCTTTACGAAATACGGATCCGGCAGATGAACATTCCATCCCGTATGCTTCTTGAAAGCCTCCTCTATATCAAGAAGGGCTATCTTATCACGATCTGCATACCAGTTCAGCAGTCCGTCACATCCGACAGAGATATGAGAGAAGACGAACGAGCCGAGAGGAATCTCCGGCTGTATGGCTCCTGAGGTTCCGATCCTGATGATGTTCAGGCAACGATGCTCCGGCCTCACCTCCCTTGTCTGGAAGTCGATGTTTGCGAGAGCATCCAGCTCGTTCATCACGATATCTATGTTGTCGGTACCGATTCCCGTGGAAAGAGCAGTCATCCTGACGCCCTTGTATTTTCCTGTCACAGAAACGAATTCACGCGATGAGTGTCTGAATTCCTTTTCTTCAAAATACTCCGCAATCATATCTACGCGGCCCGGATCTCCGACAAGTATGACATTGTCAGCCAGCTCTTCAGGACGCAGGTGAAGGTGGAATACCGACCCGTCACCATTGATTATAAGTTCAGATTCTGCAATTCTCATATTCTTACGCCTTTATTTTGTCAAATATAGTTTTTTCTCTCGAAAATTCCTATTTTTGTTCGACAGAGATAATAAAAGCATTATGTGGCAAAGAATCCAGACACTGTATTTCGGCATAGCGACCTGCCTTATATTTTCAATGTTCTTCTGTACTTTCGCGACGATAGCAGGTCCTGACGGCATTGATGTTACGATAAGATATTCAGAGAAACTTTCATATCTGTCACTACTGATTATGCTTATCATAGCGCAGATTGCTGCTACAGCCAGTTTCAAGGCATTCTTTCTTCAGGCGCGCGTGGCCGCAATCGCCGGGCTTCTAGCCATCGGATTCCAGATATGGCTGGGTATCGATATCCTGATCAACCGTAATGATATGTCGTTTTCCCTCACTGCGATGTTTCCGTTGCTGGCAGCATTACTTGATTTCGCTGGAGGCAAGAAGTCTATGATAGACGAAATGACCGTCCAGGCGGTCAAGAGCGCAAGGACGGTCAGAAAACGTAGGAAGTAAGGCTATACCAAGGCGAATGAAAGCTCGCCCTTGCAGCATATATTGCCTGCCACAGAAAGGACTGCTTCGCAAAAGAACAGCGGTCCTCTTCTTTTTTTAAGGACGGCAGTAACCTCACACAGGTCTCCAGGCTTGACGATCTGCTTGAAGCGGACATTGTCTATGCCTGTATATAGGGTCGTCTTGCCTTTTATCTCATCCTTCACAAGGAGAGCGCAGCTCTGGGCCATAATCTCACATTGTATGACCCCTGGCACCACAGGATTTCCAGGGAAATGTCCCTGGCAGAAGAATTCGTCTTCTTTCACCTGATATTTTGCGTGACATACGCCGGCGCCATCTATATCTATCTCATCCACAAGGAGCATAGGTTCTCGATGCGGAAGATATTCTTTCAATTCTTCTCTGTTCATCGGTTCAGGTTCTGCAGCGGTTCAGTTATTATATTTTCGGAATGCGACACAGCCGTTATGTCCTCCGAATCCGAGAGAGTCCGAGATCGCGATCGTCAGATCGGCCTTTACAGCACGATTCGGGGTATAATCCAGGTCACACTCAGGATCGGTTTCATCAAGATTAGCGGTAGGCGGTACGATTCCATCTCTGAGAGCAAGTATGGCTGCAACAGCCTCGGCTGCTCCGGCTGCACCAAGCAGATGTCCGGTCGAGCCCTTGGTAGAGCTTATATGAGCCTTATATGCGTCTTCTCCGAGCGCAATCTTGAAGGCAGCAGTCTCTGAAACATCGTTAAGAGCAGTGCCTGTGCCGTGTGCATTTATATACAGGATATCATCAGAATCATATCCTGCCTCATCCAAAGCCTGCCTTATTGCCGCAGCCTGAGTAAGGCCGTCAGGGCGAGGTGCCGTAACGTGATGAGCATCACAGGTATTGCCATATCCGCACACCTCCGCCAGGATCTCCGCACCTCTTGCCACAGCGTGCTCATACTCTTCAAGAACCAGCATCGCCGCCCCCTCTGCCATAACGAAACCTCCACGGTTCCTGTTGAACGGAAGTGACGCATATTTAGGGTCCTCCGACCTTGAAAGAGCCTTTGCATTGGCAAAACCCGCGATACCGAGAGGGATGATAGCCGCTTCCGCTCCACCAGTTATGACCGCATCAGCATATCCGTGCTTTATCGCTCTGTAAGCCTCTCCGATGGCGTGCGTAGATGTAGCACAAGCCGTCACCACAGGAAGGCAAGGGCCGCAGGCATTGTTCCTTATGGCTATGTTTCCGGCTGCAATATTGGAAATCATCGTAGGGATGAATAAAGGAGATACCCACTTGGCGCCTTCCTTTATCAGTTTCTCGGTCTCACGGACCTGAGTCGCGAAACCTCCGATTCCGGAACCGACATATACGCCTAAACGGTATGGATCGATATTTCCGTCTTCGCCTGAGTTCAGGCCAGACTGCCGGACAGCCTGCCAGGACGCCGCCACCGCATAAACGGTGAATTTATCCTGCTTTCTGGCAAAAGGCGGCTCAATCCCGTAATCAGCAGGATTGAAGTCCTTTACTTCACCGGCAATCTTTACCGGGAGGTCATCTGTAGGGATAGAAGTGATGAAATCTATGCCGCAGACACCGTCCAGAAGGTTTTTCCAATATGTCTGCACATCATTTCCTACAGGGGTTATGACACCCATTCCTGTCACTACTACTCTTCTGTTCATATCAAATGTGTAATTCCTAAGTTAAAGTTCTTTTATGAAAAGCGTGCTGCTGTCTCGGCAATGACTTTCGCGGCTCCGAGGATCAGATCCTCGACAATGGCCTTTGCAGGTTCGATCCTCTTGACCATTCCCGCACATTCACCGGCCATATAGGTTCCGTTCCTGTCACCTTCCTGAACTGCCTTGCGAAGAGCTCCTGTACCGAATGCAAGGATATCCTCCGGCTTTACGGACGGATCCGACTCCATACGTGCAAATGTCTTGGAGAAAGGTGTCTTGAGCGAACGTACGGGATGACCGAGAGTCTTTCCTGTCACGATGGTCGAGATATCAGTAGCCTTGAGGATCTTTTCCTTATAATCAGGGTGTACATTACACTCCTCGGCCGAAAGGAAACGTGTTCCCACCTGGATGGCATCGGCTCCGAGCATAAACGCAGCAGCCGCTCCCCTTCCGTCGCATATTCCCCCGGCAGCCACAACGGGGATATCAAGAGCATCCACGATCTGAGGCACCAGCGGCATAGTATGAAGCTCACCGACGTGCCCGCCCGACTCTGCACCCTCAGCCACGACAGCATCTGCTCCAGCCTGCTGCATCTTAAGGGCGAGGGCCACGGATGCCACCACCGGAATGACCTTGATGCCTGCCTCCTTCCACATCTGCATATACTGCGCCGGCGAACCGGCACCTGTAGTAAGGATCTTCACTCCTTCCTCTACAACCATACGGGCGATCTCACCAGCATTCGGCGCCTGAAGCATAATGTTCACTCCGAAAGGCTTGTCTGTAAGCTCCCTGCACTTCCTGATTTCATTCCTTACAGCCTCTGTTCCGGCATTTATCGACGAAATCAATCCGAGTCCGCCGGCGTTTGACACTGCTGCAGCAAGGGATGCGTCCGCAACCCAGGCCATACCACCCTGAAATACCGGATACTGGATACCGAGCATTTCACATATTCTGCTTTTTATCATATTTCTATTATTTTAAGCAACCTACAAATATACGATTTTTTTGACATATATGCCTTACGTCACCCATTACCACTCAAACAACAAGGCCCCGGAAACAAACCCCGCTCCAAAAGCGCTCATAGCGATGAGATCCCCTCTCTTGAGAACACCTTGGCGGTTGCATTCATCCAGAAGGATCGGACAGCAGGAGCTGGAGGAGTTGCCGTGGTCTTCAATATTGGTCGGAAATTTCTCCTTAGGCTGCTCAAGATACTCCTGAATCGCATTGACTATACGGATATTGGCCTGATGAAGGAGATAATGATCCACCTCATCCGCACTGCATCCGGTCTCTTCAAGAACCCTGGATATATCCTTGCCTGCAGCCTTCACTGCAAACTTGAACACATCCTGTCCCTTCATCTGCAAAGGTACATCGGTCTCATCCTTGGTAATGTATGGAGTCGGATGGAGCAATCTGTACTGCCATAGCTTGTCTGTGGCACTTGATGCGGACAGCTTCACGCATCTGATATTGTCTCCAGGAGTCAGCACAGCAGCACCCGCGCCGTCGCCAAAAAGCACGCAGGTCCTTCTGTCAGTCCAATCCGTCATCCTCGTCGGCTCTTCCGCACTTACCACCAGCACATTCCTTACCTTGCCGGCCTGATAGAAGGACTCGGCGATCTCGACCGCATAGATGAATCCGGCGCACGCACAGTTGATATCGATGCAAGGACAGCTGGCGCCTATGCCCCCTTGTATCATACAGCTCATCTGCGGAGTCACATATTCATTCACCACATTCGAGCAGATGATGAAATCGAGCTCTTCTGCCGTCATACCGGCATTTTCGAGGGCCCTCTTCGCAGCCTCTATCGCCATATCTTCCAGCTTCTCATCGGAAATGACGTGACGGCTCTCCACGCCGGTCCTTGTCCTTATCCACTCGTCGCTAGTGTCCAGAAACTGCGCAAGCATATCATTCGTTACAATCTTCTTAGGAAGCACGCTTCCCGTTCCAGCAATTTTCATTTCAATAGCTTTTAAGTGCCGCACACAATCCGGTACGGCTTATTCACAAGGCAAAATTACTCTGCCTCCGAAGCCTCTGAAAATATATGTGGCGAATGGGGATTTCTGTTGGTGACTGGCTTTGAAATGGGGCCGGCCCGTGGTGAGTTTTTGGTATTTGGGGCAAAATTTCATACATTTGCCACGACTAAAACCTGAAAATAAATGTTTTTGAAAGATAAGATTCCTGGATATCTGCTTGGAAAATACCAGCTTATCGGCACAGTGACATTCTCCGTACTGTTTGCCGTAGTATTCCTCAACATATCTATTCCATTCTCGGATACGGCCTGGTTCGGCCTTGGTGATTCGGTAATGTTCCTGATGACGATCACATTCATCGCGGTATCCATCCTCACCCTGATAGCCAGCAGGCTCCTGATGTACAGAATAAAGAATCTTTTTGACATCAATTATCTGGAATACATAATTTGGTGTCTGCTTGAGATAATCACCATCTGCGGCTTCTACACCGGACTCACAATGGGAATGACATTGCCTCAGGACGAGACGATCTGGGAGATATTCAGCAGAGCCCTGCTGTACGGTACGATTGCCCTCGGCATTCCGTATCTGATCTCCGGAATGTATTTCGCCATCATCGACAAGAACAATACCATCAGGCTGATGAGTTACGAGAACGTCGTGACAGACGAGCCCGCAAAGCCTGAGTCACAGATGAACAAGATCACTCTTTTCGACAACAGCGGAGCTCTCAAGCTCTCGCTCAGCCCTGAGAACCTGTATTACATCGAGTCTGATGACAATTACATAAAGGTCTGGTACACAGACAGCAAAGGAGATATGAAGCAATATATGCTCCGCTGCCGCCTGAAAACCGTTGAAGAGAGTTTCAAGGGCAGCGGTCTGGTGCGCTGCAACAGAAAGTATATCGTAAACATCAACAAGGTTGCGACATTAAGAAAGGAGAGCGAAGGCTATTTCCTTGATCTTTCAAACGAGAGCATACCACCTCTCCCCGTCACAAAGACATATACTGACAACGTGTTGAGTTATTTCACGGAAGTCCAGCCTCTGATGGATCCTATTGAGGAATAAACAGCAACTGTTTTATCAGTCTTCCAGTTCGCATCCGGTGAAGAAGAAATCGGATGCGGCCTTTTCCTTCGAGAAACAGTAGTATGTCATTTCACACATCGAGCAGACCTGACCATCGCAGGTGAGTTCCGCATCAATGAATGCAAAATTACGTTTCATCTCCCGGATATGTGCTCTTATCTCAATCCTGACATCATCCCCTGTCGGAACCGGGTGACGGTATTTCATTGTCAGTTGAGTGGTCATACCTGCGGTCTGAAGCTTTCTGTTCACGACCCAGCCTCCTAATTCATCCATCAATGTAGCCTGGATACCTCCGTGAAGGGTCTTGAGCCAACCCTGATAATTGTCTCCTGGATTCCATACACATACGACATCATCTCCATCCTCATAGAACTCCATCTTAAGTCCGTATGGGTTGTCAGGACAACACGCGAAGCAGTTGTATCCCTGCTCCTCCAGTCCCAGATATGGGTTTCTGATCTTTTTCATAATCAATAAAACTGAATCTGCTCTATCACATCCTCGATAGAGTCTATGTTTTCATCCAGCGGCAACGAGGTAGGAACTGCGGCCGATACGGTCAGGAGTGCCCCTTTATGAAGCATCTGATACCGGACATTTATATTGGCACGGTCAGCCTTGCATTTACCGGCAGCCCTGAACACCTTTATATTATCCAGTTCAGCAATTGAAGGAGAGATGATGAAGCCGCCATTCATAAATGATGTCATTTCTTCTTCCAGATACACCTCAAATTCTTCCAATGTCGCAGTTTCAGCAGTATATACGACCTTTACATCAAACGTAATGTCGTAACCGTCCAGGGGACAACTGAACTTATAAACAGTTCGGGTCTTCTCCTCCCATTCCAGCTGGCCCGGAGTCATTATCTTCATTGATGCAGAAGCAATATCGACGAAATCATCGCCTGTAGAGTAATCATCGGGGCGTGCGTCTTCCACAGTCTTATATATCGGCACATCCACCTCCTCAAAGCCGATCATACTGTAGATCTTCTCGGCAGATGCCATTTCTTCTTTATATGGAAGGTGCTTTTTGAAACGGTATGTATAGCATACCATCGAACAGCAATGCAGATCCTGGTAAAAGACATAGATGTGGTCCGGAGCCTCTTTTCGCGTTCCGACAGACCTGTAAACCTTCCTGCCTCCTATATCCACCAGATGAGGTACTTCGATCTGGCTGTTGTCGAAATAATCCTTGGAGGACCGTATGGCATTGATCATAAAATCCTCGATCTGGTATCGCGGAGGAGTGGACCAGCCATAAACATAAAACCACATAGTATGCTCAGCATTAGTGACTCTGAACCTATACTGCGGCCTTCTGGCTGATTCGTCCGACTTATATTCCCATTTCGGTTCTGACCAGCCGGGAGGAATGTTTATGGTTATTCCCAACTCTTCATAGCTGACCTGGCAGGGAACTTCAGGCTTGTCCTCCGAGACAGAGCCAAGGTAGGGATAGAGATTATACAGATAGAAGACACTGCACAACACTGCGATTCCTGACAAGCCTAATGATATCAGCTTCCAGGTCCTGGCAAGTGATTCATCCTTAATGACATCATTATTCTTAAGAACGTCTGACAGATGTGCAAAGACATAGAAGATGAGCAGAGCTACAATGGCCACACCGAACATCATAGCTTTCCCATCCAAGGAATCAAGACCCATAATCAGAAAAAGAAGGAGCAGGGCCGAGAGACCTGATATATGAGCCACCGAGTGCAGATAAGGTTCTACGACGCGTGCATATTCCTTTACCTTCTGTTCGCCAAGGCGGTCTCTGACACTGTTGAAATGCCATCCGAACCATCTTTCAAGCGATGTTTCCTTAAACTCTTCCATCATCTGATACCTTGGAGCATATCCGTCATCATAGCAGAGCTGCATCCGTCCCTGCCTTGAAAGACCTTGAAACTATTCAGCAGCCTTGAGACGCTCGGCGTTCTCGGCGATCTGGAGCTGGTCGATAACGTCCTGGATGGCACCGTCCATAAATACAGGAAGGTTGTACATCGTGTAGTTGATACGATGGTCGGTCACACGTGACTGAGGATAGTTGTATGTACGGATCTTTGCAGAGCGGTCACCACCGGCCACCATAGTCTTTCTCTTTGAAGAAATCTCCGCGAGATACTTCTCATATTCGAGATTGTACAAACGGGTACGAAGCTCGGCGAGAGCCTTGTCGAAGTTCTTGAGCTGCGACTTCTCGTCCTGGCACTGTACCACCAGACCTGACGGGATATGGGTAAGACGGATTGCCGAATATGTAGTGTTCACCGACTGTCCGCCAGGACCAGAAGAACAGAATGTATCCTTACGGATATCATTCATATTCAATTCGATATCGAATTCGTCAGCCTCAGGAAGCACTGCAACAGAAGCCGCTGATGTGTGGACACGTCCCTGGGTCTCTGTCTGAGGCACACGCTGCACACGGTGTACGCCGGACTCATATTTGAGCACGCCGTAAACTCCATCGCCGGAAACCTTGCATATAATTTCCTTGAATCCTCCGGCAGCACCTTCTGCCTGGCTGGTTATCTCCATTCTCCAGCCACGTGTCTCTATGAACTTAGAGTACATACGGAAAAGGTCACCGGCAAAGATAGCAGCCTCGTCTCCACCTGAACCGCCACGGATCTCAAGAATCGCGTTCTTGCTGTCCTGAGGGTCTGCAGGAATGAGCAGAAGCTTGATCTTCTCCTCCCACTCAGGAAGAGTAGGCTCGATCTCAGCGATCTCCTCCTTTGCCATTTCTCGGAGATCCTCATCCTTCTCGACAGCAAGGATTTCCTTTGCCATCTCATAATTCTCAAGAATCTTCTTGAACTCGTTTCCTGCCTCAATGATAGGTGTGAGTTCCTTATACTCCTTGTTGAGCTGCACGAATTTCTTCATATCAGAAATCACTTCAGGATCAGCCAGCTGTGCCTGAAGCGCCTCGTATTTCTCCTGAAGGCCCAAAACCTTCTCCAAAAGTGTATTGTCTGCCATATATCTTATATTTTTATCTTTCCTTAATTGTCCTGATCCAGCATCTGCGACGCAGCCAGAACTTATGTTCATATCTGGTCCAGACGTTCACAGCCATATTGGTCTCTATCTGCGGATTGGCCAGCGCCCATCGCGCTCCGCACTCCTTGTACTGCGAGGCCATTATCCCGTGGAACACTGCCGAAATACCTGTATTCTGCCATTTCGGTGCCGCTCCTTCAAGCATCAGGTCAAGATGCTCAAAATTGCGGAGAGCCTTCAGGACGTGATACCAGCCGAAAGGGAAAAGCCTTCCGCGAGCCTTCTGCATCGCCCTGGAGAGGCACGGAACCGATATTCCGAAAGCCGCGACCTCATCATCCTCGTCCATAAGGACGCAGCAGAGACGTCTGTCAAGCTGGCCGATTATCTGGTCTATCTCCTCTTCTATCTCCGCTTCCGTGAACGGGATGAAATTATAAACAGTACCGTCATAGCATTCGTTATAAGTCCTGAAGAACTTACGTACGGTATCACGGTCCTTCTTCAAAAGATCGAAATCAGCAACACGCAGCTTATATTTGTCCATAAGCCTTGCTGCAATCGACCTGATCCTTTCATCGACGCCCTGATCGGCAGGCATCATATACTGTATCCAGTCGCATTCCTTGACAAAGCCCAGTTCCTGCATAATATCCACATAATAGGGATAATTGTACAGACAGGAGAATGGCGCCAGCTTGTCAAAACCCTCCACAAGCATTCCCTGACGGCCAAGAGTATTATAATACAATGGCCCGTGTATCTCGTCCATCCCCTGCTCCATTGCCCATTTTTCGGCAGTATCGAAGAGCAGTCGGGCCACTTCAGGATCATTGATCAGGTCAAACCATCCGAAGCGTACTCTTCTGGTACCGTATTTCTCATTGTAACGCGGATTGATCACGGCACAGATGCGTCCTGCGACCTTACCTCCCGCATCCTCCACCAGCCACATCTTCCTCTTGCAATACTGCAGAGGAGCGGAATGCATCAGTTCGTGCTCCTGGCCCTTATACAGCGGAGGAACATATTGGGAGCATCCCTTGTACAAAGTCACAGGAAATCTGATGAAACGTTTCAGATCCCTGCGAGTCAGCACTTCACGTATCGTATATTCTGCCATCCGCTATGATTCTGTCAATATGCGCAACAATCTGCAAATATAGTAAAAACATTCAATTATTCAGCAGGTTGCCCCACGTGGGCCGACATAAGATGCTGAACCGCAGCCTGTGCACATACACAGCCGAACACAGCCGGGATATATGATATAGTACCTACCTGCGACTTCTTGTTACGGTCTTCGCAAGGTACTATCGAATCCTTGTCCGGAAGCTCTTCGGAGAAAACCACCTTGAAGCCTTTCTTTATGCCCATATATCTAAGACGCTTACGCACGATATAGGCAAGCGGGCAGTTGAATGACTTCGAAACATCCGCAAGCCTGACCTTGGTAGCATCGAACTTGGCTCCTGCCCCCATAGAAGAAACAAGGGGAATGCCTTTGTCCATACAGTATTTTATCAGATGAAGCTTAGGGGAAAGCGTATCTATCGCATCCACCAGAAAATCAATCTTATATTTCCCGAGCACTTCCCCGGCCTTCTCGGCCTCAAGATATTCCGTTATGACCGTCAGGTCCAGCTCAGGGTTTATATCCATCAGACGCTTCGCCAGCACATCACATTTGGGCTGCCCTACAGTCGAATCCAGGGCCAGAAGCTGACGGTTCTTGTTCGTGACCGACACATCGTCACTGTCCAGGATAATCAGATGCCCTATTCCTGCACGCACAATCATCTCGGCAGCATATCCTCCGACACCGCCTACCCCTATCACCGCGACCGTGGAATTCCGGAAATGCTCCAGCATCTCCTCTCCCACCAGCATAGCCGTCCTTTCCTGCCAGCCGTACATCATAATCCCTTAGCCTTTCCTTCGTCCCAGATGGCATCCATTTCGGCAAGGGTCATATCAGTGAGATTACGGCCCTGACGGATGGTATGTTCTTCGAGATATGTGAATCTTCTTCTGAATTTCGCACAAGTACGTTCCAGAGCGGTATCAGGATTGAGACCGTAAAGCCTTGCCGCATTGACTGTTGCAAAGAGGAAATCTCCGAGCTCGTCCTCAGCGCGGTCATAGGCAGCGGCACGCTCCTGATCGTCGGAAGCCGCAGCCATAGCATCGAGTTCTGCCTGATATTCGCCCATCTCTTCCTTTACCTTCTCCCAGACGTCCTCCTTCTTTTCCCAGTCGAAACCGACGCCACGGGCCTTGTCCTGCATACGATATGCCTTCAAGAGAGGTGGAAGCCCGTCAGGGACTCCGGACAGCACGCGTTTGTTGCCATCCTTTTCAGTCGTCTTGAGCATCTCCCACTGCTTGATCACATCCTCGGCATCACCCACCTGGGCGCTTGAAAACACGTGCGGATGGCGATATATCAGCTTGTCACACAAGAAATTGATCACATCCACAATATCAAAATGCTGCTTCTCTTCCCCTATCTTAGCATAGAAAATGACGTGAAGAAGCACATCTCCGAGTTCCTTTGAAAGCTCGCGTTCCTCACCCTTAAGGATGGCATCGCTCAATTCATATACTTCCTCTATGGTCTGCGGACGGAGGGACTCGTTGGTCTGCTTCCTGTCCCAAGGGCATTTCACTCTCAATTCATCAAGCACATCCAGGATCCTTCCGAATGCCTCGAGTTTTTCTTCTCTTGTATGCATATCTTTCTGATTATATTTCATTCACCTGACATACGCATTTATTTGTGGCATATATCACTGCCTGCAAAGTTAGCAATTCTGCAAAAAATAACTATCTTTGGCAAGCTAATCACATAATTATGCGTAAAGAGATCACTTTCGTTTCGGCTGACGAAGCCGTCAAGGTCGTAAAATCCGGCGACCACATCCACCTCAGCAGCGTCGCAAGCGCACCACGCATCCTCATCGAGGCCCTCTGTCGAAGAGGTGAAGCAGGAGAACTTCAAGATGTACGCATCCACCACCTTCACACCGAAGGCCCGGCGCCATATACTGATCCGAAATTCAGCGGCATCTTCTTCCATCAGGCTTTCTTCGTAGGAGGAAATGTGCGCAAGAGCGTGCAGGCAGGATATTCCGACTATATTCCGGTATTCCTCAGCGAGACCCAGAAGCTCTACAGATGCGGAGCCCTCCGCTGCGACGTCGCAATGATCCAGGTATGTCCTCCGAACAAGCACGGATATGTATCGCTCGGAACATCAGTTGACGCGACCCTTGCGGCCATCGAATGCGCGAAGACCGTGATCGCCGTCGTGAACCCTAATGTGCCGCGCGCCTGGGGAGATGCGATGATCCCGATGGATATGATAGATATATTCGTGGAAGGAAACGACCCTCTCGAGCCTGCGCATTTCAGCGATCCTGATGAAGTCGAGATCGCGATAGGAAAGCACTGTGCTGCACTTATCGATGACGGTGCCTGCCTCCAGATGGGCATCGGAGCCATCCCGAACGCAGTCCTCGCACAGCTCGGCGGGCATAAGAATCTCGGAGTGCACACTGAAATGTTCGCGGACGGAGTACTCGAACTTGTGGAAAAGGGCATCATCAACGGCTCTAACAAGGTCACCGATCGCGGCAAACTCGTCTCCACCTTCCTTATGGGCTCACAGAAGGTCTATGACTTCATCGACGACAACCCTATGGTAGCGATGATGGATGTGGGATATACCAACGACCCGTTCGTGATTGCCAGGAACCCTAAGATGACAGCCATCAATTCAGCTGTTCAGGTCGATCTCACCGGTCAGGTCTGCGCCGACTCCATAGGTACAAGGTTCCACTCAGGAGTAGGCGGACAGGTTGACTTCATTTATGGGGCATCCCTCGCACCTCAGGGCAAAGCCATCATCGCAATGCCTTCCACCACCAAGAAAGGCGGCAGCAAGATCGCTCCGGTCATAATCGAGGGTGGCGGAGTGGTTACCACCAGACCGCACGTCCACTATGTCGTGACCGAATACGGAGCCGTGGATCTCTACGGCCGCTCGATGCAGGAAAGAGCAAAACTCCTGATCAGCATCGCCCATCCGGACCACCGCGAAGAGCTCGACCGCGCAGCTTTTGAGAGATTCGGCCCGCATTATCATATTGTGAAGATCTGATAAGCACGGGGTACTCGTGGGGGCACGAAACAGGCATTTAACGCCCCTACGGTGCCAAATCAAGTTGCAAATATATTGGAAACCAAAGCGTCGGTACATTGAATCACATATTCATATACCGACGCTTATTTCAGGAATTCCTGTTATTTCGCAGCAGCCTTGGCCTTGCGGCGGGCGGTGAGCTCACGCTGGAAGGCGCGTGCGTTCTTGAGATGTTCTGTGTAGGTGACGGCGAACTTGTGGGTGCCGTCGAATGCAGGGCTCGCGCAGAAATAGATGTAGCCGTGCTTGTCAGGGTTGAGGACAGCTTCGAGACATCCCTTAGGAGGGACATTGATCGGAGCCGGCGGGAGACCGACGTGCTGGTAGGTATTGTATGGCGAGTCAACCGTGAGATGCTTCTTGAGGATACGGTCGAGGGTGTAGTCGTAGCAGAAGGCTATGGTCGGATCGGCCTGGAGCTTCATCCCTTTCTTATAACGGTTGAGATATACTCCTGCAATGACAGGATATTCGAAAGACTTGAGGGTCTCTCCGCTGACGATGGAAGCCATTATGGACACCTCCATCTGGCTCAGTCCCTGCGCCTTTGCCTTAGCAAGACGCTCCTCAGTCCAGAAAGCGTCATACTCCTTCTTGAGACGGTCGAATATCTCTTCGACTGTGGCTGTCCAATACATTTCGTATGTATCCGGAAGGATCATCGCAAAGACATTCTCCGGAGTGAAGCCATAACCGGCAAGGAAAACCTCGTCATTCAGAGCATCCGCAACCGAAGCGGAATCCACCATCATCTGCGAGCTTATCCTCTGGGCGATGCGGTCCTTTTTCCTGAGTGTTCCCGAAAGTGTCATATTCTGAGGCGTCTGCCATCCGAACACCAGCATCCTGGCCACATAAATGCTTGTAGAAGAAGGCTCTACGACATAGCGTCCCGGCTTCATCTTCTGAGCCACTTCCATCTTGGCAAAAGCTCGTTCCAGACTCTTCGGGCGAAGTGTACCCGCCCCGGTCTGAAGGGAATCCATAACCTCCGCGGCATTCATATCCGGGCGCACATAAAGCACATATTTACCCGTGAAGTTCGGCTTTTTGTTGTCACTGTAATATCTTCCCAACACGAATCCTGCCGCACCTGCAAGCAGAACAGCGACAGCCAGTCCTGCCAATATAATCTTCAATCTCACTGTCATAGATCTATTTCCTTAAAATTATAACATCACCATCCTTGAGCCTTCGGTCCGGAGAACATCCGTTCATCCGGCACAGCTTGTCCAGTCTTACTGCAAACCTCTGGGAAATATTTCGGAGATTCTCATTAGGTCCCTCCACGACATATTTGTCAATTCCGTATGCGGCCTCCTTCTTCTTTTTCTCAAGATAGACTACGGTTCCCGGATACAGGGTCTCTGCCTCCGCAAGGTCGTTGAACTTCAGAATCTCACGCAGGAAAAGATTGTACCTGGCAGCTATGGATGCGTATGTTTCTCCGTCGGTCGCATAGACGAAAGGCACGCCGTTCATTGAATACATCTGACGGGAAAGAGCGAAATGAAAGGTTTCCCTCTGCTTTTCTGTCAAAGGCTTCGCCTTCTCTATTACTGAAGGAGCCTGCGGACGTTCGTGAGGTTTTTCCTTGGATTTCCTTTTCTTACGCGCCTTACGTTCAGCCTTGGTAGGCTTTCTGTCTTCGGCCTGACTATCATCTGAGACCTCATCTCCCGTCCAGGAAGAAGGCTTGGTGTCGAATCTGTGGAGTTCATAATCTTCGATAAGCTTGATCAGCTTCTGAGGATAAGATGGGTCGGTAGCATATCCGGCTTTCTTAAGACCGTTGGCCCATCCCCTGTAGTCTGTAGGCTCAAGGTCAAAAAGGAACTTGTATCTGTCACGATAGCGCAGGAAATCCGAATGGTCACGGAAAGACTCCTCGGCTGAAGAGTATTTACGGAAGCATTCCCCCTTCCGGTCATCGTCGTAATACATTTTTCCTCCGCTCCAGTTATGACATTTTATTCCGAAATGGTTATTGCCGTCAACCGCAAGCTCAGACAGGCCGTAACGCGATTCGAGCAGTCCCTGGGCAAGAGTGATGCTGGCAGGCACACCGCTACGGTACATTTCCTCGACCGCCAGAGCCGAATATTTCTCGATATATCTGGTCTGGGGCGACTTGTCACTTCCGGCATACACAACCGAAGCCGCTGCAAGTATGCTGGCAGACAGGAACAATATTAAAGAAGTTCTTTTCATATAGTCTCACAAAAATGCGAATATACTAAATTTCTATGACATCCATATCACGGGCAAGTTCCGTATCCGGAAATATGGAGCGCAATTCATCCAGAAAGAAATCGACTGAAGGGAATCTGGAAGAATAGTGTCCGACCAGCAGTCTGCCGGCACCAGCCTTCAAAGCCGTTTCCGCAGCCTGCAATGTCGTGGAGTGACAGGTCTTCGCAGCCATTTCGGACATCTCAGCCGGGAAGGTAGCCTCGTGATAAAGCAGCGTCACTCCTCTCACCCATTCAGCCAGTTCAGGGAAAGGAGCCGTATCGCTGCAATAGGCATAGCTTCTCGGAGTATATGGTATATATGCCGCCTCGGAATTTGGAATGACGACAGTTTCATCACCCTCCTCGCGTATCACATCCTCTCCCCTCTTGAGGGCACCTATCTCCGCTATGGAAAGCCCATATTTCGCAATCGCCTCCTTATGCACATTGTGCTGGGGCATCTTTTCACGGATTATGAAGCCGTATGTATCCACCCTGTGATTAAGCGGGAAAGCAAGAAGTTCCGTACGTCTGTTCTCATATATGAGCTGAGGCTCCTTCATCGTCAGTTCTACGAAGTTGACCTCATACAGGAATCCCTCGCCGAAGTTTTCCAGCAGGAACTGAAGTATTGGTCTGAACGAGCCAGGAGCATAGATATTCAGAGGTGCCGTACGGCCGAGCATAGCCATTGTGGAGAGAAGACCGAAAAGGCCGAAGATATGATCGCCGTGGATGTGGGAAAGGCATATATGCTCTATCTTGAGGAAGGATATACCGGCCCTGCGCATCTGCATCTGGGCTCCTTCTCCACAGTCAATCATAAACAAGCGCCCACGTACATCAAGTACCTGGGCGCTGGGATATCTTTCTGTTGTGGGCAGGGCCGAAGCCGTGCCCAGAACATTAAGAGTGAAATTCATATTTTACTTGCCTTCGAGCTGGCTCTTGAGAGCTGCGAGAGCGTCGAGGTCACCGAGAGTAGTCTTCTCGATGTTCGAGTTGATCTTCTTCACAGCCTTCTTAGTGTTGTCAGCCTCAGTTGCTGCGCGCTCAGCACGTGCCTCTACTGCAGCAGCGTAAGTCTTAGCGTGTGAAAGGGTAACCTTCTTAGCGCTACGCTTGAGCTCAGTAACCTTGAATGAGAGAGTCTCACCAGTTACAGGCATCTTGCCGTCTTCCTTAACGAGCTCACGGTTGAAGCAGAATGCGTCAACGTCACCCTCAAGCTCAACAACAGCACCCTTCTCGTTTACTGAAGCGATCTTAGCTTCTACTACAGTACCTACAGCATACTTAGCCTCGATCTCATCCCAAGGATTTGGAAGGAGCTGCTTGTGGCCGAGTGAAAGCTTGTGGTTCTCCTCATCGAAGTCAAGGATTACAACCTCGATAGTGTCACCTGCAGCGATGATTTCTGACGGATGCTTGATCTTGTTCCAAGAGAGGTCGCTGATGTGTACAAGACCCTCGATTCCCTCCTCAAGCTCAGCGAATACGCCGAAGTTAGTGATATTGCGAACAGTTGCTGTGTGCTTTGAACCTACTGCATACTTCTCACGGATGTTCTCCCAAGGGTTAGCAACGAGCTGCTTGAGACCGAGGGACATCTTCTTCTCCTCACGGTCGAGAGTAAGGATCTGTGCCTCAACCTCGTCACCTGCCTTAAGGAAGTCAGAAGCGATGCGGAGTCTTGGTGACCAAGACATCTCTGATACGTGGATAAGACCCTCAACACCTGGCTCGATCTCTACGAATGCGCCATAGTCAGCGATGAGAACTACCTTACCCTTAACCTTGTCACCAACCTTGAGGTTTGCATCAAGTGCATCCCAAGGGTGCTGGCAGAGCTGCTTGAGACCGAGAGCGATTCTCTTCTTGGACTCATCGAAGTCGAGGATAACGACGTTGATCTTCTGGTCGAGAGCAACAACTTCCTCAGGATGGTTGATACGTCCCCAAGAGAGGTCTGTGATGTGGATGAGACCGTCAACACCGCCGAGGTCAACGAATACACCGTAACCTGTGATGTTCTTGACTGTTCCCTCGAGTACCTGACCCTTCTCGAGTTTGCCGATGATCTCGCTCTTCTGCTGCTCGAGCTCAGCCTCGATAAGTGCCTTGTGAGAAACGACAACATTACGGAACTCCTGGTTGATCTTGACGATCTTGAAGTCCATATTTGTGTCAACATACTGATCGTAGTCGCGGATAGGCTTGATGTCGATCTGTGAACCTGGAAGGAATGCCTCGATTCCGAATACGTCCACGATCATACCACCCTTTGTACGTGTCTTCACGTAACCCTTTACGATCTCATCTGCAGCGTATGCAGCGTTTACCATATCCCAAGAACGGAGCTGGCGTGCCTTCTTGTGAGAAAGAATGAGCTGACCCTTCTTGTCCTCAGCGTTCTCAACGTAAACCTCAACCTTGTCACCAACCTTGAGGTCTGGGTTGTAACGGAACTCAGGAGCCATAATGACACCCTCGCTCTTGTAGCCGATGTTAACGACAACCTCTCTCTTACCTACAGAGGTAACCTCGCCTTCAACAACCTCACCCTCAACTACCTTTGAGAGAGTCTGGTTGTACTGCTCAGCGATTTCCTCTACAGAAGCGCCGTAAACGTCATCGTTCTCAAACGCATCCCAGTCGAAATTCTCAGGAGCGACAGAAGCGTTAAGAACTGTCTTCTTGGTTTCTTCTGCTGCTGGAGTAACCTCAGCAGCAACTGTCTTGTTTTCTTCCATTGTAAAATTAAAAAACAAACTAGTGGGTTAAACATTATTTATTGTGCCTTGCCTCAGCGACTTACGCAAAAGAAAGCGCGCTTCGGTCAAAAAGCGCGCAAAAATATGCATAATTTTCGGATTTTCAAAGAGTTTTACAAATAAAACTTTTATGCCTTAGGATCTTCGCCGTATGCGTTAGCTCCACGGTCGCCTTCCTTGCAGAAAAGGATTATGAGCCAGATAGCTCCGATAAGAGGAATCAGGCAGATGAAGCACCACCATCCGCTCTTTCCGATATCGTGAAGACGTCTTACACCGACAGCAATGCCAGGAACTAACAACGCGAGCGAATACACATAAGAGAACCAGTCGCCGATAAGCATCGCAATCAGACTCACAACAATACCGATGAGCATATTGAACAATGTAAAATACCAATACTCAGACCTTCTGGCCCTTCCGTTGAAATCCGCATATTTGTTGCGGATGACATTAATGAAATACTGTTTGAACATAATCGTATAAGTTAGTCAGGTTGTACGGTTAAAACATTTTCCTCTTCTTGAAGATGCCGAAGATGACCAGCAGGGATATGACCATCAGGGCGAGGATCACGAACCAGGCCGCCCCGGAGTGGCCGAAGAACCATCCGAACTTCACGTTCATTCCGAAGAAGCTGGCGATCAGGGTCGGAGGCATCAGCATTAGGGAAACAAGGGTGAAGACCTTCATAATCTTGTTCTGGTCGAGGTTGATGATACCGAGAACTGTGTTCTGAAGATATTCAAGTCTCTCAAAGCTGAAGTTCGTATGATTGATAAGAGAAGATATATCCTTCAGAAGCACATTAAGCTTCGAATGATATTCGACAGGATATTTCTTGCTCTTGATGATGCTCGAGATGACCCTCTGCTTGTCAACGATGTTCTCACGGATGAGCATCGTATTGTCCTGCAGCTGGTTGAGGTCCACGAGGAATTCCTCGCTGATGTCTTCTCCCAGACTTACCTTCTTGTTGTACTGGGTGATCTCCTTTGATACGAGCTCTACCATATCGGCATCAAGGTCGATACGCTGTTCCAGAATGCTCAGGAAGGCCACGTGGCCCGAATCATACATCTTAGGGAAGGCGAGCATACGACGCTGCAGGTCGGTAAAGCTCTTCAGAGGGCACTCGCGGAGCGTGGTAAGTATATCGCCGGTCAGGATGAATGATACAGTCTCTTCGTTGTACTCGTCAGGTCCGGGAATAAGGAAGCTGGTATTGGCGAAGATTGCCTTCTCGGTCTCGTAGAAACGTGATGATATCTCGATCTCCTCTGCCTGCGCACGGTTCTGGATCGTTGTACCCAGATAGTGTTCCACTGCCCTTTTCTCCTCGCCGGACGGGACAAAGAGGTCAATCCATACCACATCGTTATATGCGATAGAAACGAGATCCGTTTCCGACTGGGAAACCATAATCTGTCCGTCTTTCTTGTAGAAGATCTCAATCATACTCCACCTCCCTTTTATTAGACTTAAATACGAAACAGGCCTGCATACACAAATGCAAGCCTGCAAATTTATCTTTTTTCTTCGAGAAGTCCAAATCTATGGCTTGAAAATCTGCCTGTTAACTATCGAACGGCCGAGAGTCAGTTCATCAGCATATTCCAGATTGTCTCCGAACCCCAGTCCTCTGGCCAGAGAAGACACCTTCACTCCGTAGCGGGATATCTGCCGGTAGATATAGAATGCTGTCGTCTCCCCTTCCACATCACCGCTTAGAGCGAGTATGACTTCTCCCGGACTGCCGTCACCTCCCGGTGCATCAGCCTCGAAAAGAGCTTCCGGAGAGACAAGTCCGGCCACACGATCGACTAGTTCCTTCACCGTGATATCAGATGGACCGACCCCGTTTATCGGAGAGATTATGCCCCCCAGCACGTGATATACCCCATTATACTGCCCCGTATTCTCTATGCTCATAACATCGCGCACATTCTCCACTACGCAGATTGTCCTGTGGTCACGGGAGCGGTCCGAGCATATCGAGCATATATCCTCGTCTGAGATCATCATACACTGACGGCAATATCGGGCTTCATCCCTTAGCCTGTCTATCGCTGACGTAAAATGATGCACATTTTCCGCAGGCTGCTTCAGAAGATGAAGGGCAAGGCGCAAAGCGCTGCGGCGACCGACTCCGGGCAGAGAGCTGATTGCGTCCACCGCATCTTCAAGCAGTCCGGAAGGATAATTCTCTTTATATGACATAGCTGCAATGATATCTTACAAGTTCATCTATAGGGGACTTAAGAAATCTTACGAATTCCAGTCCATATAGTTTTCCGGCTTCACGAAGGATATTCTCGCAGGCACAGCCGAATGAGCCTACCACGCCGACCTTCCTGGCGGCATCCTTGTCACGGGCAGTTCCGACATACCTCGCCAATGCCCTTTTCAGGAAAGAACCGATACAGTCCTGCACCATCGCCTGGATATACGGATCGGATGTATGTGCCAGCACAAAAGGAGCCATAGAAGCCATAAATGCCGATGCTGCCTTTTCCTTATACACCTTGTGGACGATCGCAGAATAATCCAGTCCCGTCTGGGCAACAAACTCTTTCTCAATGTTTTCCGGAATCATCCCTTTCACCAGATCAGCCAGAAAAGCCCTGCCCAAGGCTACCCCGCTGCCTTCATCACCCAGCACATACCCTCCTGGACGGATGTTCCTGACGATCTCTCCGTCTTCATACAGACAGCTGTTCGACCCCGTTCCCATTATCGCCACCACACCGCTGCCGTCACCGAAAAGCGCTCTTGCAGCAGCAAGGATATCCGAATGGAATTCGATTCTTGCAAACGGGCACCAGTCTTCAAGCAAGGCTCTCACCGGGGCTGAGGAAGCCTCCGACACAAGGCCGGCACCATAAAAGAATATTTCCTCCACCCGTGATCCGGACGGATTCAGGACCGGCACTGCGGCGCGGACTATATCACGTATATGCTCCCCTTCAAGACAGGTCGGACTGAGGCCTTCCGTAAGAGCCTCACGAACCGTTCCGTCCTCGTAAACAGCCCTCCAGGCCGTCTTGGTCGCACCGCTTTCAACAATGATCTTCATTATGACTGATTAAGGAAGTGCAAAAATAAGAAAATTCCATATCTTTGCATAACTTCAAGAAATATGAATATGAAAATGATCCGCACCCTCATCACTGCTGTCGCAATATCGCTGCCAGCCCTCTGCCAGGCTCAGGACTGGGCGGGATTCAACCGCTATGCAGAGCAGAACGCCCAGGTCACAACAACTCCGAAGGTCGTTTTTATGGGCGACTCCATCACTGAAGGATGGGCAAAGGAAGACCCGGCTTTCTTCACAGACAACAATTTCCTGGGCAGGGGTATATCAGGCCAGACTACTTCACAAATGCTGGTCCGCTTCAGAAAAGACGTCATAGATTTCAGCCCCAGATATGTAGTGATCCTGGCAGGGACGAATGATGTAGCAAAGAACAACGGAGACATCAGCCTTGATAATGTCCTCGGAAACATCATTTCGATGTGCGAGCTCGCTAAAGCGAACAGGATCAAGCCGATACTTTGCGCCGTACTTCCTGCAACAGGGTTCTGGTGGAGACCGGAGGTCAGGCCGGCAGACGATCTGATCAGACTTAACTCGATGATAAAGGAATATGCCCGTTCGGCAAAGATTCCGTTCGTCGATTATCACACACCGCTGAAAGACGAGCACAACGGCCTGCCCGAAGTTCACGCGGCTGATGGAGTCCATCCGAACCTCCATTGCTACAAGATAATGGAAGAAATCATACTTGACTATATAAGGTAATGCAAAAAAGACACGGGCGCTAATCTATGTAGCGTCCGTGTCTTTTCCAATGCATATATCCTATTACCGCAGAAATCGTGTAAGCCGCATAAAGTGCCGTCATCCACCATAGTCCCTGACTGGCGCACAATATCGTGCTCACCGTATCTGCAGCTATCCAGAGCCACCACTGCTGGATATAGCAGCGTACCAGCCACCAGGTTGCCACAGCACTCAGCACAGCGACGGCAGAATCGAGGTAGGACATCGGATTCTCCAGAAGTTCCATCAGGTAAGCAAGGCCGAAAGTTCCGGCAGCTACAACCACGGTACTTATGGCTATGGTTCTGATATTCAGACGCTTCAGACGCACCGTTCCCGTATCCTGGATTTCCTGGGTGGAAGCGACCTTGTCGATATCCCGGCGCCACTGCCATAATCCTATCACAGAGGTGACAAGATAGTATGTATTGAGGCCGAAAGAAGCATATAGTCCCTGACGGAAGAACACCCACATAGCAGCAAGACTTGTGAGTATTCCCACCACCCACATCAGATTCTTCTGACGTATCTCGAGAATAATATAAATCACCCCCGTGACGAGGGTGAATATTTCCATAAAGTTTCCCATCAATAGATTTCTACGGCTGGAAATGACTGTTAGAGAACTTCAATGAGCTCTACTACGAACTTAAGGGCAGCATACGGAGGGATTGCACCTGGAGCTCCGTGCTCACCGTATGCAAGGTTGTAAGGGATATAGAATTCGTACTTCGAGCCCTCAGACATAAGCTGCACGCCCTCAGTCCAACCTGCGATCACCTGATTGAGGCCGAATACAGCAGGCTCATTGCGGTCATACGAGCTGTCGAACTTCGCACCGTTAAGGAAAGTACCCTCGTAATGGCACTTCACCTGAGATGTTGCCGAAGGCTTCTTACCGCTTCCCTCTGTGATGACCTTATATTGGAGACCGCTAGGAAGAGTCACGACTCCCTCCTTCTCGGCATTCATCTTGAGGAACGCCTCACCTTCCTCACGCATAGCTGCGCTCATCGCCTCTGCCTGCGCCTTCTGCTCTGCTTCAAGCTCCGCAAAATACTTGTCAAGGAGCTGGCCTGCCTCCTGGAATGAAACTGCCGGCTCCGCACCTGTGAGGACAGCCTTCACTCCAGCTGCGAAATCATCGAATTCAATAGACCTGATGCCTGACGACATCATATTGTGGGCAATGCTCATACCCAATGCATAACTGTTCTTATCCATATTTAAATATTTATGCCCTTGCGGGCTGATTATATCCATAATTTTGCAAACGCCTGCAAATGTAGCAATTTTTATTTAAGAGGCTCCTCATCAGGATCTGCATTACGGCGCGGATGATGATCGAGCACCTCCTTATGCCAGGTGGTAGTGTCGATATGGGTGTATATCTCTGTTGTCGTAAGGTTCTCGTGCCCGAGCATTTCCTGGACAAGACGAAGGTCAGCCCCGTTTTCGACCAGATGGGTCGCGAATGAATGCCTCAGGGTGTGAGGAGATATTTCTTTGCGCACATCTGCAAGCAGAGCCATCGTCTTCACCATCTTGAACATCGACTGACGGCTCAACGGCCGTCCGAAACGGTTCAGGAACACAATATCATCCGATTCCGCATCAAATGGCTGCGGGCGGCGTTCCAGATAGGCATTTACAGCATCGGCCGCCATTTCCCCGACAGGCACAAGCCTTTCCTTGTCACCCTTTCCAATCACCCTTATATACCCTTCGTCGAAATACAGGCAGGAAAGCTTCAGCCCCACAGCTTCCGAGACACGCAGTCCGCATCCGTACAGGATCTCCAGTATCGCCCTGTCGCGAAGTCCCTGCCAGGTACTAAGATCCACCGCCGCCATCATCGCTTCCACCTCTTCGACCGACAGAACCTCAGGGAGATAATGTCCCAGCTTCGGAGACTCGATCTTATCGCAGGGATTGTCGGTTATGCTTCCTTCAAGGACGAGCCAGTTGAAGAAAGAGCGCAATGAACTGAGGAATCTGGCCTGAGAGCGCTTTGACACCAGGGAAAGACCGGACAGATACTGTTCAATATCCTCCGGAGCCACATATTCAGGCTGCGAGGGCACAGCGGCCAGGAACTTCCGGACATCAGAACAATACGATGCCACGGTATTCCGCGACATCGCACGTTCTATCTTGAGATAGTTCTCATAATCTTTGAGGATATCCTTCACTGCGTTCAGGATGACAGATTACAAAGTAGCGTACTTCTTTCCGTAATGGAGCATCTGAGCGATATAGTCGTCATTGTAAACGATCTCATAGTCAACTACTTCTCCATTCTTCTCCACCGGAACGATATCAGGATTGAGGAATCCGCCGTATGGCTTCAGACCGAGGGAAGCATAACGGTCGAGCACTTCCCTGTGGAGCTGAGGATCTATATTTACGGCATAAGTCTCGACAAGAGCCTTTCCAGCCTCATAGTCACCCTCAGACTTGATTCTCTGCACCTCAGCAAGGAGATCGCCGAAAAGTCCGCGGAGAGCCTCGAAGTCATTCACCACGAAATATGTCTTTCCGTCACGGACCTTCTTCTCTATCACATTGTCAGCCAGTCCCTTCTCATAGCACCAGTCTGCAATGAGCTTGCGGTTCTGCATATGAGCCTCCATATTCTTCTTGCCGAACTCCACACGGTTGAACTGAGTGAAGATACCGTTGCGGATATAGCTTGAATACTGAGCCTTGTATGCCTCCATATCAGGAAGGATACCGAGCTCTACAAGCTTAGGATCAGCAAGATAATAAAGTCCGAAAAGGTCGGCACGGGTCTCTTCAAGAGCTGAGCTGTACTCTCCGAGCGCATTTGGCGATGTTTCGGGAAGAAGCTGGCCGGAACCGTGTCCGAGACATTCGTGAAGATCGGTATGAAGGTCGTTGGTCAATGCACCGTATTTCTTCTCTGCCGCAATCTCCTCCTCTGACCAGGCGAACTCTGAAAGAAGGTTCTTCGGAGACTCCTGGGCAGCCATATTGTATGCCGATGTCAGGTTCGCGATAGTAACGGACTTGGAGCCGTGCTCACGGCGGATCCAGTCTGCGTTAGGAAGGTTGATGCCTATAGGAGCAGCAGGATAGCAGTCGCCTGCAAGCACAGCTACATTGATGACCTTCGCCGATACGCCCTTCACTTCCTTTTTCTTGAATCTGGCGTCAACCGGAGAATTATCCTCGAACCACTGTGCATTCTCGCTGATGAGCTCGGTGCGGAGGGACGCCTCGGCATCCTTGAAGTTCACAAGGCCTTCCCAGGTAGCCTTGCGTCCGAGAGGGTCATTGTAATCCTCAACGAATCCGTTCACGAAATCGACGGTTCCGAGAGTATCATTCACCCACTTGATGTTGTACTCGTCCCAAAGCTTGAGGTCGCCGGACCTGTAATATGCCACAAGGTCAGCGATATATGCCTTCTGCGTCTCGTTCTCGGCTACAGCGGCAGCCTTTTCAAGCTCGGCGCAGATCTTCTCGAGAGCCGGACCGTAAAGTCCGCCTACCTTATATACCTCTTCGCGCACAATGCCATCCTCGCCCTTCACCACTCGGCTGTTGAGACCGTATGACACCGGTGTCTTGTCTGCTGGATCCATCATCGCCGCATAGAATGCCTCCACTTCCGCACGTGTCACGCCCTCGTAGAAGTTCACAGCTGATTCAGCCACGATATCCTTTCCGCCCATAACCTTTCTCGCAGGAAAGACAGCCGGATCATAGATGAAGTATTCCAGCTCAGCATCATCCTCCCCTACGGCAGCCATAAGGTCGTGAAAGTAATCCCGGGAGCACTCCGGAAAGAACTTGTCTTCCGCATAGTGATGGTGGATACCGTTGCTGAAGAACACTCTCTTCGCGTATGTCTCGAATTTCTTCCAGTCCTCACAGGTACGGTCTCCGTCATAGTTCTCAAGAATATTCTCGAGAGTCTTGCGGATTCTCAGATTGTATTTGCAGTTCTGCATCCAGATTATGTCACGGCCGTATTTTGCCGCTTCAGACAGATGATAGACATATTCCTTCTGCTGAAGAGTCAGGGCATCCCAGCCCGGCACCTGGTATCTCATTATCTTGAGATCGGCAAATTCATCCATAAGATATTTGAAATCACCGTTCTGGGCCGCTTTATCCGAACAGGAAGTCAAGGCTGCGGCCACGCCTGCGATTGTAATCATTTTTCCAAAGAGTTTCATATCTTTTACCATATTGTTTTCATTTTCACGCAATTGGCAAATATACGCAAAATAATTATATTTGCACGTTCAAACGGAATACTGATGAAAGGAATATATATACCTATAATAAATATCATAACCGGATTTATGGTGATGGCGGCATCTTTCGGATGCTGTCCCATAGACAAGCCTGAAAACGACTGCGTTGACGCAGGAAAGTCACGGAAGGTTCTCCTGCTTTACTCGGCAGGCTACAATTCCCTCAGGAACTATCTGCTCGAGGACATCGGTGAGCTGAAACAGGGATGGCTCCCCGGAAGCGGCTGCAAGGAGGACATACTTCTGGTATATTCCCACACACCGAAGGTCAACGGAGCATACGACATCCCGACATCGCCGCATCTTATGAGGATATATAAGGATGATGAGGGGAAAGTCATCACAGACACCTTGAAGTCATACCCGGCCGGCAGCATTTCCGCATCCGGAGCTCAGCTGAACGAAGTACTGACATACGTCAGGGACAACTTCGAGGCCAGAAGCTACGGTATGATCTTCTCCTCACACGCTACAGGATACCTTCCTGCCGGATATTATTCAGACCCATACGGATATAAATTCACCCCATCCGGAATGATGCGTTCAAGGGCGGCTGCCATACCTATGCCGGTACCGTATATAGAGCCGGACTTCGACCCTTCGCTTCCTATGGTCAAAAGCATAGGTCAGGATCAGGTGGGAGCGATCGGGCAGAGAGTCTCATACGAGATGGATATTGCCGATTTTGCAGAAGCCATACCGATGGAGCTGGATTACATCCTGTTCGACGCCTGCCTTATGGGAGGAATAGAGGTAGCATTCGAGCTTCGGGACAAATGCAGGCTCCTGGGATTCTCGCAGGCAGAAGTTCTGGCAGAAGGCTTTGATTACAAGACTCTTACCAAGCACCTTCTGGAACGCGAGGAACCATATCCGCAGGGTGTGTGCGAAGATTATTTTATGCAGTACGATGTACAGAGCGGAGTATATAGATCCGCTACCATATCGCTTGTGGACTGCAGCAGGCTCGAACCTCTTGCTGAAGTATGCCGCGACTTCTTCACGACGCACAGGGAAGGGATCGATGGCATAGACCCGGAAAAGACACAGGTATTCTTCCGTTCCGGCAAACACTGGTTCTATGATCTTGAAAGCATAATCATCCAGGCAGGTGCCGATGAGAACGAACTTGCAGAACTGCACTCGGCACTTGAAGAGTGCGTATTATATAAAGGTCATACACCTGAGTTTATGTCCGAATTCAGAATAGACACATTCTCCGGCTTCAGTATGTATCTGCCTGGCTGCGGTACAGAAGAGCTTGCCAAGTTCTACAAGACCCTCCGATGGAATCAGGCCACGATGCTGGTCGAATAGCAGCCTGAAAAGAATCTTTTCGACATTATCGTTTGATATTCAAATAATTTATCTATCTTTGCAGCCCCATAAAAAGCAGACGCTTTTTGGTGCAATGGGGTTTTTACCGCAAAAGCCGATATTTTCGAGGCGGACAAATCTGAGAAACCGGAGCAACCTTCTGGTTGTGAGGATTTTGAAGATGCAGTCCGACGAAGAAAATGAGGAATTTTGAGCGTAAAAACTGAGTAACACATTTTAAATCAAAAAAACAATGAAACACATTGAACTCAACGGCCAGGTTCGCGAAGCTGGCAACAAGGCTGCCGTTAAGGCAATCCGTCGTGCAGGACAGGTTCCTTGCAACATCTATGGACTCGGAATGGAGAACATCCTTTTCACTATCGAGGCTCAGGATCTCAAGAGTATCACTCACACACCTAACTCTTTCATCATTGACCTTAAGCTCAGCGACGGAAGAAACGGTTATGCAGTGCTCCACGAGGTACAGTATCATCCTGTAACTGACGAGGCTCTTCACGCTGACTTCCTCTTCGTATCTGAGGACAAGCCTGTAACTATTGAGGTTCCTGTAAAGGTTGTAGGACACTCAGAGGGTGTCAAGATGGGTGGTAAGCTCCTCGTTTCGAGCCGCAAGCTCCGCGTAAGCGCTATGATGGACAAGCTTCCTGACCTCCTTGAGGTTGACTCTACTCACCTTATGATCGGCAAGCAGATCGTTGCCGGTGACCTCAACTTCGACGGAGTTACTATCGTTTCCCCTAAGGCAACTATCATCTGCTCAGTACGTCCTACACGTGCAACTCAGCAGGCTAAGATGGAGCAGGGCAAGTAATCCGATCTGGTATGAATTATTTGATCGTCGGTTTAGGAAACATCGGCGTCGAATATGCCAACACCAGACACAATATGGGATTTATGGTATTGGATGCCTGGGCTCAGGCATCCAATATTGTTTTTGAGTCTGGAAGATACGGATATACGGCGACTGTTTCATTCAAAGGCAGAAAATTCACACTGCTCAAGCCTTCCACATATATGAATCTGAGTGGAAAGGCTGTACGCTACTGGATGAACGAACTCAAGATCCAGCCAGAGAATCTTCTTGTGATTTCGGATGACCTGAACATACCTTTCGGCACCCTCAGACTCCGCAAGAACGGAAGCGCCGGAGGACATAACGGTCTCACCAACATCAATGAGCTCCTCGGGACTCAGGAATATGCCAGGATCAGAGTCGGAATAGGTAATGATTTCGGACGCGGACAGCAGGTGGGATATGTTCTCGGGGAACTGAGCAAGGAGGAAAAAGAGGAAATGACAGAGATTTCCAAAAGAGTGATAGACGGGATCAAGGCTTGGGCCACCGTAGGTCCTGACAGGGCTATGAATGTGGTAAACACCAAGCCGAAACCTAAGGAGACTGAAGCCGAAAAATAGTCCAATAGTCTGAAAACAACAATTTTAGAAGCAAAAATTTGTTTTTTCGATGGATTATTCATACCTTGGCAGAAGTTTATCTATGTTTCACGAACTATTTAAAATTTCCACACGATGAGAGAACTTGTAGATCAGATCAAGGCAGAGTATGAGGCATTCGCACAGAACGCTGAGGCTCAGGTAGAGAAAGGCAACAAGGCTGCTGGAGCACGCGCTCGCAAGGCTGCTTTGAATCTTATGAAGATGATGAAGGATTTCAGAAAGGAGTCAGTAGAGGCTGCTAAATAATTTCCTTCAAGACAGACAAAACAAGGGCCGGAAGTTTCGCAACTTACCGGCCCTTAAACGTGTACTAAAACCTAAACCTGTCTTATAGATGCAGATTCATTTCAAAACGTTGCATCAAAAATGAAAAAAAATGCATTTTTTTCGTTTTTTACATCACAATCTGCACATTATCCACCCAGACAGTGTTGCCGACGCCTCCATAAAACGCATTTCCGCAGCTTGAAATGATGTGGATCATCAGATGCGTCGGCTCCGTTCCCGGCGTTGCCCAGCCGTCTTCACTTATGATCACATTCTTTCCTTTGCTGTTCAGAGCGTGGTATGCAGTCTCCGAATCAGTCTTGAGTCCCATATATTCTTTATAGAAAGGCTGCGAGGTGATATCTCCGTAATGCACCTTCACCTCATATCCGTTCTTCCACTGAGGGACATCCTCCATTATCCTTTCTATTCCTGTACCGACTCTGAGGGCGTGGACATTGCCGTCTTCATCCTCCCATCTCTTCTGAAGGATGACCGTTATCTCTGCATAATCAGGATAACCCATCGGCTTCAGCTTCGAAAAGCCTGTTCCTCTTATTACCTCATTGCCCACATCAGCCTTATAATCAAGCCTCAAGGCCTTCGGAGAGCCAGTAAAAGGCACGCCGTACAGAACCTTGGACATAGGGTCCTTTGTCGTCGTGATCGGCTCCGGAAGAACGCCCACAAGCAATGCGCCCTGACAGGTCACCTCCATATTGACGATGCCCAAAGCCTTGACTTCCTCGATATGCGTCTCGATCCTTGCACAATATCCGTCTCCCCTCTTCTCCGGAAAGACCGTATTGTTGGTCTTGACCACACCGGCAACTATGGCAAGTACGTTATTTGTACGCCAGAGATAATCCTTGGGAGCCTTGAAGGGGGTCTTGCCCGTCACCAGAGTGTCCTGGTCTCCGTAGAACTCGTAAAGATATTTTGTATTGCCGCCGATGATACCTGATTCCTTGACCTCTCTGAGGCACCAGTCGTCGAATCTGCCGAAGTCGTTAATCTTTCTGACCACGCTTTCCTGAGCTCTTAAACCGGGAGCAACAGAAAGAATTGCGCATAAAGAAAGCGCAAATAATCTTGTCCGTCTCATAAAAAATGTCTAAATATGCAATTCTATTGCAAATATACTGGTTTTTAGAAAAAACCATACCGAAAGATTATATGAAACATAAAACGATACTTATATTTCTGGCCCTCCTTCTTTCCTTTTCGGCGCATTCCAGACCGGCGAGGAAAGGTATCACTCCCCTGATGCAGCCGGACGGCAGTGTTTTCGAGGCCAGGATACGAGGTGACGAATTTATGAAGATAACCACGACTCTCGACGGATGCGCCATAATCCAGGAGAAAGACGGATGGTGGTGCTACGCTGGATTCGATTCCGACGGAAGCAGAAAAAGCAGCGGTTGCAGGGTCGGAGACAAGGTCCCGGCCGGAATCATTTCCGAGAGCCGAGAGATTCCATATAGGCTCATTTATGCCAATGCCGGTTCAAAACGTTCTTCTGCCCCGGTATATGAGCAGAGATTCGCAGAAAGGATGGGTATGCTCACAAAGGGCGGGACTCCGGCCACCAAGCACGGGATCGTAATTCTTGCCCAGTTCAACGACGTCAGGTTCAAATATGACAGGCAGGATTTCATTGACCTTCTGACGAAGGAGGGATACTCATCATACGGTGCCGCCGGCAGCGCCAAGGAATATTTCGACGAGCAGTTCGCGGGATTGATCGACTTCAGATTCGATGTCAGCGAGATAGTGACACTTCCCGGGAAGATGGCTGATTATGGCGGTAATATGGCGAACGGCGAGGACAAGAATCCCGCTCAGATGGTCATAGAAGCCTGTCAGGCAGTGGACGATGACATTGATTTCACAATATATGACGATGACAAGGATGGCGAGATAGACAATGTCTTCATATTCTTTGCAGGTGCAGACGAAGCGGAGGGAGCCGGAGAAGACTGTATATGGTCGCACGCCTGGTATATATTTGAAGGCACCGGACAGACCGTGACGCTTGATGGGAAAATGGTGAACAGATATGCCTGCTGTTCGGAGCTTTCCAGAAGATACCACGGCAGAAGCTACGATGAGACATTCACCGGAATAGGAACATTCTGCCACGAATACAGCCATACTTTCGGATTGCCGGATTTCTACGACACGGACTATGAAGGCAGCGGGGGAAACAGCGCAGGGCTATGGATATGGACATCACTGATGGACGGAGGCAACCAGAACGACTTCGGCAACATTCCACCATATTACAATGCCATCGAACGGGAAATCCTGGGAATCTGCGAACCGGTGACCATAAGGAACGACGGCGAGTATTCCATCGGACCGATAGACGAGACGAATCTCGCATACAGGATAGAGACAGACAACGAAGACGAATATTTCCTTATCGAATGCCGCAGCGGCAAAAGCTGGGACACATATATAGGAGGAAAAGGACTGCTGGTCTATCATATCGACCGTTCAAGGAAAGGCTCCGGATATTCCGATCTGTACGGAATGGAACTTGAGGCCGGAGAGCGATGGACAATGGCCAACGAAGTGAACTGCCGCCCTGACCACCAATGTGCCGACCTCATCGAGGCTGACGGCAGAACTGACAGCTTCAGTGACCCGGACGAACCGGCGTTCATAAGCTCATATAAAGACATAAGAAACGTATTCTATCCATCCGGAAGCATCGACTCCATCATCCCGGAAGGAGACTCAGGCCTGAGGTTCTGGAGCGGGATATACTCCCCGGTGTCGATAACGGACATCAGATGGGCAGACGGAGACATCAGATTCAGGATCAGCAACTTATCAGGCACAGATTCGCCTCCGGAAGTAGTGAACATCAAGACCGATGCCTTCCCTGACGCCGCAATCATAGGGTTCGAAAGCAGCAGGATCTATGAAGGCGAGGCCATCGTTGAATGGGGGCGTCCCGGCTATGAGAAGGAAGTGCGCAGGATAAAGCCGTACAAACCGGGGAAATTCGCGGTCCTCCTTGAAGACCTGGCCACCGACAACAAGACATATACAGTCACCATCGGATTTGAAGCTGGAGGAAAACAGGGAGAGAAGAAGACAGTATCATTTATGACTAAGAAAGCTGCCGCAGTGCAATGGGCTTATATATATATGAATGGTATGGAACGGAATGCCGACGGAAGCATAAAAGAAGGCTGTGGGCTTCCTTTGAGGCTGAGCAATGCCGCTGATGCCGCCGAGATATCCTGGACATTCAATGACAGGCCTGCTGTTCCGGGCGGAGATCTGTATTTCAGGACTAAGGAGAGCGGTACCCTCAAGGCCCATATAATCTGGAAGGACGGATCGGAGGAGACCATACTGAAGGAAATCATCATAAGCAAGGGGAATTGAAGATGAGACGACTGATAATATCTATGATGACGATCATAGTGGCGACAACAGGATGCTGCCGTTATGATCTGGATGAGGTTCTGCTTCAGAGAGAGGATATTTCGATGACATTGAAAGGCCAGCCGGAATTCATCTACGATGCTGCAAGCTGTCAGATTTCGCACAACAAGGCGGCCAACATATATAGGATATTTGACGACAAGCTGTCGCACTGGCTTGTAATAGAATGTTCGACAAGACCTGACACAGAGGGACAATCGCTCACAGCAGATGTAACCTGGACTGCGACCAGCAGTACCAGAACGGAGCGAGGATTGAAATTCACCGTTGAGAAAACCGCTGCAGACGGCAGGGTATGGATGTGGAACAAGTCCAAAAGGATAGGAATAGTCATAAAAAACTTGTAAATTTGCGCGGATATACCAGAAAAGTCAACAAATTACTAAAACAATAGAAAAAAATGAGAAAGAAAATCGTAGCAGGCAACTGGAAAATGAACACAACAGTTGCAGAGGGCGTAGAGCTCGCAAAGGCAGTAGTAGCAAAGTCAGCAGAAGTTCCTGCAGATGTAAAGCTTATCATCGCTCCGCCATTCACACATCTTTATCCTGTAGCTGAGGTGGTTAAGGGCACAGCTGTCGGTCTTTCATCACAGAACTGCGCAGACAAGGAGAAGGGCGCATACACAGGTGAGGTTGCAGTGAATATGCTTGCAGGCGTTGGTTGCGAGTATGTCATCCTCGGCCACTCTGAAAGAAGAGAGTACTATGGCGAGACTGACGCAAAGCTTGTAGAAAAGGTAAAGCTTGCTCTTGCACAGGGTCTTTCACCAATCTTCTGCATCGGCGAGAAGAAGGAGGAGCGTGAGGCCGGCCGTCACTTCGAAGTGGTTACAGAGCAGGTAAAGAACGTTCTTTTCGAGCTTACTCCAGAGCAGATGGCTAACATCATCATTGCTTACGAGCCAGTATGGGCTATCGGAACAGGCCTTACAGCTACAGCTGAGCAGGCACAGGAGATCCACGCAGAGATCCGCAAGGTACTTGCTGAGAAGTTCGGCGAACTTGCTGAGGAAATCTCTATCCTTTACGGTGGCTCTTGCAAGCCTTCTAACGCCAAGGAGCTTTTCGCTTGCCCTGACATCGACGGTGGTCTTATCGGTGGTGCTGCTCTCAAGGCTGAGGACTTCATCGGAATCGCTGTATCATTCTAATTGATATCGTTTTATTTTAAGGTCTGTTCATTTTTGAAAACTAAATCCCTCCCACTCCTGCGGAGCGGGCCCCTCCCGTTCACAGGGCCACGGGCGGCCATGGTTTTCAAAAATGAACAGACCTTGAACATTCAACATAAGTATGAAAAAGATTATAGTTTTTGCTACTGCGATTCTCGCTTTAGCGGCGTGTAAGCAGGAGAACAATGACCTGCTGAAGGAAAAGGTGGAGAGTTATGCTGTCGTAGAGGTGACTTCACCTCTTTATGATGCCCTTTCCGAGAATGACAAGAAGATCGTAGGCCTTTTCCGTCAGGCTGCCGAGATTATGGACGGTCTGTTCTGGAAGCAGACTTTCGGTGACAAGAGCGAGATGGAGGCTCTGACCGACGAATATGCCAAGGCATACGCAATGATCAATTATGGTCCTTGGGATCATCTCGACAACAACGCTCCATTCATCGAAGGATATGGCGAGAAGCCTCTCGGATGCCAGTATTATCCTCAGGATATGACTATGGAGGAATGGGATGCGTTCCAGGATCCTGACAAGCTCAGCCTCTATACTGTGATCCGTCGCGACGAGAATGGAGCGCTCAAGACCGTATGGTATCGCGACGAATACAAGGAAGAGCTCGAGAAGGTATGCGCTCTTCTTGAAGGAGCTGCGGTCCTCACGGAAAACGAAGGTATGCGCACATATCTCACAGAGCGCGTAAAGGCCTTCCGCACAGACGATTACCTCGCCAGCGATATGGCCTGGATGGATATGAAGGACTGCAATATGGATCTCGTGATAGGCCCTATCGAGAATTATGACGACCATCTTTTCGAGGCCAAGGCAGCATACGAGTGCTTCATCCTTCTCAAGGACGAGGTAAGGAGCGCAAACCTCGCGAAGTATGTTGCTCTCCTCCCTACCCTCCAGACTATGCTTCCTTGCCCTGACGAATACAAGACATTTGTTCCGGGTACATCTTCCGACCTCAACGTCTATGATGCCATATATTATGCAGGTGACTGCAACGCCGGCAGCAAGACCATAGCCATCAACCTCCCGAACGACGAAAGGGTGCACGCAGCGAAAGGCGCACGCCGTCTCCAGCTCTACAACAGTATGATGGCAAAGTTCGACAAGATTATGGCTCCTATCGGAGAGATCCTTGTCACTCCGGAGCAGCAGAAATACCTCAGTGCAGACGCATTCTTCTGGAACGTCACATTCCACGAAGTGGCTCACGGACTCGGCGTGAAGCAGACAGTCAACGGCAAGGGAACCGTTGACGAGGCGATGGGTTCCGAAAAGACAACCTGGGAAGAGGCAAAGGCAGATATCCTCGGACTCTTTATGGTCAGCAGTCTCATTGATATGGGAGAGATCACCGACATCACAAAGGAGGAATCTATCGCCACATTCATCGCAGGAATCGTCCGTTCAGTACGCTTCGGCCACGCATCATCGCACGGCAAGGCGAATATGATGTGCTACAACTATATGGAAGAGCACGGAGCGTTCAGCCGCGATGCTGAAGGAAGATATGTGATCGACTTCGGGAAGGCACCGGAGGTCATCAACGGATGGGCGGCCCTCATCCTTGAGACCCAGGCGACCGGAAACTTCGAATTTGCTCAGAAATATTCGTCAGAGCACGCAGACATCAAGGATGCGCTTGCATCAGACATCGAGAAAGTCAACGGTGCAGGCATTCCTCGTGACATCGTTTTCGAATACAACTGGTAATTCTGATCAAAAGCTTCTTACATTTATCCTCCCGCCGATAGGTAGGGAGGATTTTTTTGTGTATCTTTGTAGTTTGCAATAAGATGACAGAAAGAATAAAATATAAAAGATATACAGATATGAAGAATTTTGTAGAAGAACTCAGATGGAGAGGTATGATCCAGGATATTATGCCTGGTACAGAGGAGAAGCTTATGGAAGGCTCGACTGCGGCATACGTGGGTATCGACCCTACTGCAGACTCTCTCCACATCGGCCATATGGTCAGCATTATGATACTCAAGCATTTCCAGAACTGCGGTCATAAGCCGATCGCTCTGGTGGGAGGTGCTACAGGTATGATCGGTGACCCATCTATGAAGTCACAGGAGCGTAACCTTCTCGATGAGGAGACACTCAACCACAACGTAGCCTGCATCAAGGCACAGCTCAGCAAGTTCCTTGACTTCGAGTCAGATGTGGAGAACAAGGCGGAGCTCGTGAACAACTACGACTGGATGAAGAACTTCTCGTTCCTTGATTTCACACGCGACATCGGTAAGCACATCACAGTGAACTATATGATGGCTAAGGATTCTGTGAAGAAGAGACTCTCGGGAGAGGCTCGCGACGGTATGTCATTCACCGAGTTCACTTACCAGCTCCTTCAGGGATATGACTTCCTCTATCTCTACGAGCACAAGGGATGTACACTCCAGATGGGTGGAGCAGACCAGTGGGGCAACATCACCACCGGCTCGGAGCTCATACGCCGTATCCTCGGCAAGGAGGCTTTCGCACTCACCTGCCCTCTCATCACCAAGGCTGACGGAGGAAAGTTCGGTAAGACTGAAAAGGGAAATATCTGGCTCGATCCTGAGCGCACTTCCCCATACCAGTTCTACCAGTTCTGGCTCAATGTATCTGACTCTGACGCTGAAAAGTACATCAAGATCTTCACAATGCTTTCGAAAGAGGATATAGATGCTGCAATCGCACAGCACGCGGAGGCTCCTGAGCGTCGCGAACTCCAGAAACTTCTTGCAAAGGAGGTGACTACAATGGTTCACGGAGCAGCAGAGTATGAGAACGCTGTCGCAGCATCGCAGATGCTCTTCGGCAACGCTACAAAGGATGCACTGATGAGCCTTGACGAGAAGACATTCCTCGCAGTGTTCGACGGAGTGCCTACATTCGAGGTGGCTGCAGAGAAGTTCCCTCTCGGCGTCATCGACCTTCTTGCCGGTGAATCAAGTGTATTCCCTTCAAAGGGAGAGTGCCGCAAGATGATCCAGGCGAACGGCGTAAGCATCAACAAGGAGAAAGTCGGAGACATCAATGCTCAGATCGGTGAGGAGTCGTTCATCAATGGCAAGTATATTCTTGCGCAGAAGGGCAAAAAGAACTACTTTATCATAAAGATCGCATAAAGGGTCGAATCTGGTATTGATATATTCCGGCGACCCCCGCCTCCCTGCGGGAGGCACCCCCTAGCCGGGGGTGGCATGTCGCCTCCATATATCACCACCAGATTCTACAATAGCGCCATATGATAAAGTTAATAGGAACGCAAATGGAAAAGAACATTGAGAGTACAAGGCAGCTGAAGGTTGCCAAGGAGATACAGAAGGTGATGGCTGAGGTTATCAGGAGCAAGGGTATGGCTGCATTCGGCGGCGCCCTGGTATCCGTGAGCGGAGTGAAGATAAGCCCTGATCTCTCTGTTGCAAAGATTTATGTGAGCATATTCCCGTCAGACAAGGCTGAGGCTGTGATGGCCGTGCTTGAGGAGAATTGCAGGGCTCTTCGCGGAGAACTCGGAACCAAGGTCGGAAAGCAGTTGCGCATCGTGCCTGAAATCGCTTTCTACCTCGACAGTTCTCTTGACTATGTAGAACATATTGAAGAACTATTGAAGAAATAGTAATCACTATGCTATTTTACGGAAAAGCAATACCAGATGAGATTAGCACCGTTCATAGCAAAAAGGTATCTTTTCGCCAAGAAATCACATAATGTGATCAACATCATATCGGCGATAAGCGCTATCGGTATGGCTATTGGAACTGCTGCTCTAATCATCATTATGTCAGTCTATAACGGGTTCGACTCGCTCGTCAGGTCAATGATGAGCAATGTCGAGCCCGATCTTCTGATTACTCCGGCAACAGGAAAAGTGTTCGTTCCTGAAGGAGATGTATATGACTGGATATATGACCAGCCGTCCGTGAAGAATATGTGCTGCGTGCTTCAGGAGCAGGTATTCATCAGCTATGACGGACAGCAGGGAATAGCAGTATGCAAGGGAGTGGACTGGATATATGAAGAAGAATCACCCTTGCACGAACATATAAGCAGCGGAGAATTCAAGCTCCACAGGGGGGATGTCCCATTAGCTTCAGTAGGAGCCGGTCTTGCATACGAGATGGGCATAAATCCGAGGTTTGTCGCCCCTATCGAGATCTATTTCCCATCCAGAACGCGGAGGCTTTCGATGGCAAACCCTCTGGCATCCATTGAAAGCATCAAAGTATGGCCGTCAAGCACTTTCGCCGTCAGCAGCGACATTGATGCCGACCTGATGATAGTGCCTATCGAAAAGATGAGGGAACTCCTTGAATACGAGAAGGAAGTGTCGGCTATAGAGATCAGACTTGACGAAGGATATGGCAAGGAGGAACTGAAGAGACTGCAGGAGGAGATCGGCGGCAGACTGGGACCGGAATTCAAGGTAAAGGACCGTTTCCAGCAGAACGAGACCCTTTACAAAATGATGAAATATGAAAAGGCGGCCATATATATGATACTGATATTCGTCATCATCATCATAGCATTCAACATCTTCGGCAGCCTTTCTATGCTCATCATCGAAAAAAGATCCGATATCGAGACACTGCGCAGTCTCGGAGCCGAAGACAGCCTCATCAAAAGGATCTTCGTCCTCGAAGGATGGATGATTTCACTTACAGGTCTGGCGGCCGGTCTGGTCATCGGTATCGGCATAGTACTGCTCCAGCAGCAGTTCGGTATAATAAAGATGCCCGGACAATTCCTTGTCCAGGCATATCCTGTAATCCTATCCTTTCCGGATATTCTCCTGACCACAGCAGGAGTCGCTATCATCGGCTATCTTATAGCCCTGCTTCCTGTAGCATCATTCTACAGGAAGTCAAAGCTTTAGAATCCTATTTGTTCTGCACGTACTCGTGTATGGCAGCGGCAGCCTTACGGCCTGCGCCCATCGCAAGGATCACGGTAGCTGCACCTGTCACTGCATCGCCACCAGCGAACACGCCCGGACGAGTTGTCGCACCGTTCTCATCAGCCACAAGACATCCGCGGCGATTGGTCTCGAGGCCGGCGGTTGTCCTTGCGATAAGAGGATTCGGAGATGTTCCGAGGGACATAATCACTGTCTCTGTCTCGATTTCGAATTCAGAGCCAGGAACAGCCACAGGGCTTCTGCGTCCGCTCTCGTCAGGCTCGCCGAGTTCCATTCGGATACACTTCACAGCCTTCACCCATCCCTTCTCGTCACCGATTATCTCCACAGGATTAGTAAGCATCGCGAACTGAATTCCCTCTTCCTTCGCGTGATGAACCTCCTCACGACGTGCAGGTAGCTCATTCTCGGTACGACGATATACTATCGTAGTCTCGGCACCAAGTCTGAGAGCCGTACGAGCAGCATCCATCGCCACGTTTCCGCCACCTACAACCACAACTTTCTTTCCAGCGTGGATAGGGGTCATATAATCGTCCCTGTATGCCTTCATCAGATTGTTTCTGGTAAGGAACTCATTTGCAGAAAAGACGCCGTTGAAATTCTCGCCAGGTATGCCCATAAACTTAGGCAGTCCGGCTCCAGAGCCAACAAATACGGCTGCAAAGCCTTCCTCATCAAGAAGAGAATCTATAGTCACTGTCCTTCCTGCTATGACATTGGTCTCGATTTTCACGCCCAGAGCCTTTACAGACTCGATTTCGGCAGCAACGACCTTGTCCTTAGGAAGACGGAATTCAGGAATACCGTATTCGAGCACTCCACCAGGACGATGAAGAGCCTCGAATATCGTAACATCATAACCTAGCTTTGCAAGGTCAGATGCACAAGCCAGACCAGCAGGGCCGCTTCCGATGACCGCGATCTTATGACCGTTTGCAGGAGCGATCTCCGGCTTCACACCTCCGTTCTCCCTGCTCCAGTCAGCCACGAAACGCTCGAGCTTGCCGATAGCGACCGGTTCGCCCTTCACTCCGAGGATACAGCTGCCCTCGCACTGGGTCTCCTGTGGGCACACACGGCCGCAGATTGCCGGAAGCGATGAATCTTCTGCGATCACGGCAGCCGCCGCTGCGAAATTGCCGGCAGCGACCTGTGCGATGAAATTAGGAATCTTAACGCTTACAGGGCAGGCAGCAACACAACGAGGATTCTTGCAATGAAGGCATCTGGTAGCCTCCAGCTGGGCCTCTTCCACATTATATCCGTAACATACCTCCTCGAAGTTGGTAGCGCGTACCTTCGGATCCTGCTCTCTTACAGGAACTCTTGGAATCTTGTTTGCCATTACTTTCCCCTCCCTATTCTGCATTTGTGATGTTCGTTCGCCTCGACCTCTTCTGTCTTATACATACCCTGACGACGCATAGCCTCATCAAAGTCAACGTCATAACCGTTGAACTCAGGGCCCTCGACACAGGCGAAACGTGTCTTTCCGGCCACGGTCACACGACAGGCACCGCACATACCGGTACCGTCCACCATCAACGTATTGAGGCTGACGATCACAGGAAGCTCAAGCTTCTTGCAGGTGAGGGTCGCGAACTTCATCATTATCATAGGTCCGATAGCGACAGCCTGGTCATACTTCTTTCCATCCTCGGTAACAAGCTTCTCGAGCATTGCGGTTACAAGACCCTTGAAGCCGGCAGAGCCGTCATCCGTACAGAGGTAGAGATTGTCGCAGACCGCTTCCATTTCCTCCTTGTAGATCACAAGGTCCTTTGTCTTGGCACCTACAATGACGTCCACAGCCACACCTCTGTCGTGAAGCCATTTCACCTGAGGATATACCGGTGCTGTTCCGACACCTCCGGCGATGAAGATATATTTCTTTCCTTTAAGTTCCTCTTCGGACATCTCAGTGAAGTCTGAAGGAATTCCGAGAGGGCCGACCACGTCTGCGAAAGATTCGCCAGCCTCGAATGATATGATTTCCGAGGATGACGCTCCGATCTGCTGAGTCACGATAGTGACAGTGCCGGCAGCTTTGTCATAATCACTGATAGTCAGAGGAATACGTTCTCCGTTCTCAGTGGCACGCACGATCAGGAACTGTCCCGGAAGAGCTGAGGCTGCAAGACGCGAAGCCCTCACCCTCATCCGGCAGATTGTCGGCGTGAGCATTTCTTTGGTTATGATTTCGTACATAATATATTAGTGCTGATGGCCGTGGTCGTGATGGTGATGTTCCACCTTCTGGCCTGGCTCAAGTTTACCGTTGACAGGGTAGCCAAGTTTCTCTATGGCTGCCTTAAGGGTATCCTCCGAAGTCTTTGCTGCATCATACTTGATCGCTACAGTCTGGTCTTCGAGAGACACCTTGAGATCCTTCACTCCCTTTTCGAAAGCAATATTCTCCTGTACCTTCTTGACGCAGTTCTCGCAGTGAAGATGCACAAGGAAGGTAACCTCCTTGACCTCACCTTTCTTCCTTGAAGGCTTCTGCTTCTGTGTGAGGGTTGAAGTTTCAGTTGTTTCAGCAGCATAGGCATCAAGCGATGACAAAGAGAATGTCATAAATGCTGCAATTGTCAGGATAAGTGTCTTTTTCATAATATTGTACAAATATAATAATTATTCTTTATTTAGATCCCTCGACAAGCTCGGGATGACAACCGTATGCAGGAAATCCCTCGACAAGCTCGGGATGACAGCCGTATGCAGGAAATCCCTCGGGAGACTAGGCTTTTTTCCAAAGAGTGAAGCGGAAACCGATATGAGCCTTGATGCCCATCAATGGCCCCCACACACAGCTCGCATCAAATGATGGCTGGAATGCATTCACATAGCCGTTCTGTTCCTTTACCGAGCCGAGGATCACATTCTTCTGACGGAAATTGGTCAGATTCTCGGCACCGATATACACATCCCATCCTTTGAAACGACGGGTCACCTGGGCATAGAGAAGAGGATAGACCGGAGTACGGCCATCCTTGTAAAGCAGATTTCCGTCAGCATCCTTGAGCCCCTCCATAAAATTATATACCCTGCACGAGCCGTTGATCGAAGCGGTAAAGTCAAATATCCATTTGTTCAGGTTTGTTGCATACTGAAGGTTGAGCACACCTTTGAAACGGCTTGTCATAGGCTTTTCGACCAATCCTTTACCGGCCAGTTCAATCTTGGCATTCGTATATCGGAATGTCGCCGTGATATTGAAACGCTCGACAGGATCGACTGAGAAATCCACCTGATAATTATCTGTGAAGGAACGGTTACCGTCCAATGCATAGAAATGGATCTCGTTCATACCATATTCATAGTCAACCACCATCTGCTGGGCAAACTGAGTACGGAAATAATCAAAGCTGAGGTAGGTGTTGGAAGATGCTCCGAACGGCATATAATAGGTGATGTTGCCACCGAAAGTCCAGGCATCTTCAAGGATATGGTCGTTATACGCTCCGATATAATTCTTTCCGGTAGAGAACACACCTATATTATCAACCAGCGGAGTCGAATATCTGAGTCCGCGTCCACCGTTCGCACGGATAACGATCTCATCCACAGGCATATACTTGAAAGTAACCCTTGGAGATACCTTGAATCCCTGCTTGTAGAACCAGTCTCCACGAAGACCGGCAATGGCAGAAAACTTTTCACCGGCGTGATATGTATATTCTCCGAATACTCCGGCATTGGCAAGATCAGTGATGCCGCTGTCCTCTTTGAGAATGAAATCCGCTCCCTGCGGTACAAGTCTTCTTATAATCTCATCATAACGGTCGAATGTTCCGTTCAGACCGAGGGTGAATCTGTGCGAGTCGTTTATGACATTCTGATATAGAAGATTAGCGAATGCAGAATGCTGTCCGGCATCGTATGTCTTGGTTCCGAATCCGGAATCCATATCCTGATAATTATAGTCTGCAACAAGGGCTATATTCTGAGAATTGTCCTCATTCAGCGGAACTCCCACCTTAAGATATCCGTTCAGGGACCTGTTGAGGATATCTGATGTCCAGCGGTTCTGTATTGCCTGTATCTGACCTCCGTCACGCTTATCCTGAATGGCACGTACACCGAAACGTACCTGTACGCCGTTGTCGGCCTGATAGAGCCAGCGGTTGGAGAGGTTGAACTGAAGCATCTTCGGTTCATCAAGGAAACCGTCATTGTTCATATCGTGGGCCTCGATATTTCCGGAAACGTGGCCGAGTATGACAGTGCTCCACTTATATCCCATCTGAAGGGATGAAGCAATATTAAGATCCATCTTGGTGTCGCTCATAACGGCTCCGTTGATGAAAAGAGGCTTCTCGTCTGTAGGCTTGCGGTGCTCCATATTGATCTGGCCGGTCATACACTCGACTCCGTTGATCACGGAAGAAGATCCTTTCGCGATCTGGATGCTCTCAAGCCACTGTCCGGGCACGTATGAGAGACCGAAAGGTGCTGAAAGTCCGCGCATTACGGGGCGGGTCTCGTCAAGCATCTGAGTATAGACTCCGGAGAGGCCGAGTAGGCGGATCTGACGGGCACCTGTAACCGCATCTGAATAGCCCACGGTCACGCTTGCTGAGTTCTCGAAGCTCTCTGCGAGGTTGCAGCAGGCCATTTTGCAGAGACCTGCAGCAGAAATCACTTCCGTACGGATTTCCTTTCCCTTGGAAAGATAATTGCCGGCCTGGCGTGAGACGAAGACAGCGGCATCAAGGCTGTCGGCACGTTCGCCATATATGCCTGTTGTATCAGTCACCTGTCCGTTCTGGCCCGCTACCTGTGAATATGAAGAAATTGCAGTAGAAATGACTGCGAGTAATAATAATATTGTCTTTTTCATTTTTGTCGGTTTTCTGATTAAGGTAATGATGATTTGCATCGCTCCGTGTGCAGAGCGAAGTCAGATTCACCTTATCAGATTCTCCAGACACTGAAAAGAGACTGCCCGTCAGGGATCAGACCTGGCCTATGGTCTGGCATCCGGTATGAAAGTGTCCTGTCGGCATACATTGCATCGGCGGACAGGTCAATCGTATGAAGAGAAAGATACAGGCAATGGCTGCAGCTGCAGATGCTGTGTTCATCATCCTTGTTATCCAACGTGGCGCCGGTCAGGGAAAGAACCTGATAATCATTTGAGCAGCAGGACTTTGAACTTATCTGAATCTGATCGTCGGAATGCTGATGCGAATGACAGCAGCTATGTTCGTCCGCACAGCAGGCATCCTTGGCGCATCTGTGTTCCGGATGGATATCTTCACAGCTGAGACCTTCGATGAAGGAAACCACAAAACTCCTTCCGCTTCCGCTGCAGGTATGCACGTCAAAACCTATGATACTCATAGAGTACCATACGATCAGCAGCAGTGCGGTAATCTTTGTAAACAATCCTTTCATCTCAATCTGCAAAGTTATAAAATTGTGCCGAGATTCCAAATCCAAAATTCAATCGTGCAATCTCCTGCAGTTCAATAAAAATATGCTTCACAATACTGACGGAATCAGTTGCATCGCCTCTCCCAAACCATCCCGATATCAGTTTTATGTACAATCAAGGGCATCAGGATGATATTTGTCAAGTTTTTGTAGTATATTTGAAAATTATTCGTCTAATGGAAAACAACAACGAACTAAAATCATAATTATGAAAGAATTTGTAAAGATGACCCTTGCTGTGATTGCGGGTCTTTTCCTTTTCGGTTTCGTGGCGATGTTTATGATGATCGCTATGGTCGGTGCCCTTGCAGCCATCGGTGAAAGCCAGCCCGTTATGCCTCGCGAGGGTGTGCTTCAGATCAATATGTCAACGATGACTCTTTCCGAGCAGACCCAGGATGCTGATCCGTTCGCATCGATTTCAGGCAGCCAGACTGTGACCCCTGTCGGCATCTACAGCGCGATACAGGCCGTAAATGCAGCTGCATCCGACCCTGCCGTAAAGTTCATCTATATGAAACCAGACGGGGCTATGGGCGGAATCTCCCAGATGGAGGAGTTCAGAAGCGCTCTGGTCAATTTCAGGAACAGTGGCAAGGCGATTGTCTCATACATAGAGAACCCGAGCAACGCCAGCTACTATCTGGCCTCTGTTTCCGACAAGATATATATGACCTCATACGAGGGAGGTATGAATATGTTCGGAGGTCTGTCATCACAGATGATCTTCTTGAAAGACATCCTTGACAGGCTCGGAGTAAACGTCCAGCTCATCAGACACGGAAAATACAAATCAGCAGGTGAGATGTACATCAGGAACTCAGCAAGCCCTGAGAACCTCGAGCAGAACACAGAGATGATAGAATCTGTATGGAGCAGCTGGAGTTCGGCAATAGCAGAGTCCCGCAACATATCAGTCGAGGCGCTCAACGGAATGCTGAACAATCTGGAGCTGAACTTCCCTTCCGATTTCCTGGAGAAAGGCCTTGTTGACGAGCTTCTTACACGCGAAGAGCTTCAGCAGAAGCTTTGCGACCTATATTCGGCCGAGAAATTTGAAGACATCAAGGCTATCCAGCTTCCTGACTATGCAAAGCTCAAATCAACTCCGAACATCAAGGCAGAGAAGAAGGTTGCAGTGATTTATGCCGAGGGCAACATCGTGGACGGCAATGAGAAGCAGCAGGTTGCCGGCGACCGTTTCGCAGGGATCATTGCAGACGTACGCAAGGATTCTACAGTAAAGGCTGTAGTGCTCAGAGTGAACTCCCCTGGCGGAAGCGTCCTCGCATCCGAGAAGATCAAGGCCGAGATCGAGCTTCTCAAGAAGAGAGGGGTACCTGTGATCGCATCTTACGGAGACTATGCGGCATCCGGAGGATACTGGATATCAGCAGGTTGCGATAAGATCTATTCCAACGCGACCACCCTCACAGGATCGATTGGCGTGTTCAGTATGATACCTGACATCAGCGGTACGCTCAAGGACAAGGTACATATCAACATCACCCCTGTCAATTCCAACAGCCACGCAGATATGTATGGTATGATGAGGCCTCTCGACAAGGCTGAACTCGACTATATGCAGGCATCCGTAGAGAATATCTACGAGAAGTTCACAGGCCTTGTTGCAGAGGGACGAGGTATGACGGTCGAGAATGTGGATGCAATCGCTCAGGGACGCGTATGGACCGGAGCCGAGGCACTTGAGATCGGCCTCGTCGATGAAATCGGAACTATCGAGGACGCCATCATCTATGCTGCAATGTCTATCGAGGGTGTCAGCAGCCTTGAAGACGTACAGGTGCAGGCTTATCCGAAGCCGATGACAGCACTGGAGTCATTACTTGAAGCATTCGGCGGAAGCGAGAGCGTATTTGCAGACACTCCGCTCGAGAATGTAGAGGAGGCCTTCAAAGACTGGAACGCTTCTGAGAGCGGAAAGGTGTATGCACGAATCCCATACGAAATCAGCATAAGATAATGTACAGATTTGAAATATGCGCAAATTCTGTGGCCAGCTGTATAGCAGCCCAGGAAGGCGGAGCAGATAGAGTGGAGCTTTGTTCCGGGATACCGGAGGGAGGCACCACTCCTTCTTTTGGTATGATACGCAAAGCCAGAGCATCCATCGACATAGCCCTGAATGTGATAATCAGGCCTCGCGGAGGAGATTTTCTCTATAGCCCGGACGAGCTTGAAGAAATGATATATGACATCAATGCGGCAAAGGAACTGGGAGCCGACGGCCTCGTGTTCGGCTGCCTGACCAAGGAAGGCAAGGTGGACAAGAGGGCGATGTCTATGCTTATGGAAGCGGCAGGAGATCTTCCCGTAACCTTCCACAGAGCCTTTGACCACTCTGCCGATCCCTTTGAAGCTCTTGAAGACATCATCGGGCTGGGATGCACAAGGATACTCACATCAGGATGCAGGCCGACAGCAATGGAAGGGACCGGGCTCCTGGCAGAGCTCGTGAAAGCCGCTGACGGCAGGATAATCATAATGCCCGGCTGCGGAATCAATGAGAATAACATCGCTGAAATAGCAAGGCTCTCCGGCGCGAGAGAGTTCCATTTCTCTGCCAGAGAGCCCGTAGAAAGCGGTATGATCTTCCGCAACCCTCAGGTTGCTATGGGTAGCGAAGACGACCCATACGGCACCGTGCAGACCACAGTCCGCCGCGTCACCGCCACTATAGCGCCTTTGAAAGACCTTATTCTACAATTCCGCCATTGATTCCCTGATCTATTTTTGATGCAGCAAGCAGATCCGTTAAATTCTGCATTCTGAAAAACGTCCGGCAGAAAAATGACTTATTTTGTGACGGCCGCTCTGGAAAAAGGTGATGCCCCTCATTGGCCAATGCCAACACACCTTCTTTTGGAGTCTTGCGGCGGTCCGGAGTCAATGGACAGGTCGCTGGTTGGCTTCGTGTAACAGAGACAATCGAGCGACACCGTTTTAATCTGAATCCGCCGTATGCAGGGTGCTACAGATGTTGTTTTCATACCTAAAAATTCTTACACAGTTGCCAATTTTGTGTAATATTGCAAAAGTCGAACTGAAAAATTTTGGTGAAAGGCTCCATAAGCGAGGACGATTTATTGTTGCGGAGCGGATTTCATCCGGCTGATCAGTTCACCTGGGGTGAGGCCATAGAGGCGGTTGGTGATCTTGCATAGTTTGATGACTGTCATCTGGAGTTTTCCCGCGAGGTATTTGGTGGTTATGTTCGGGAGGGTTGCATAGTATTGCAGATCTTTCCGGAGTCGTTCTTCCATCCACACTTTCGGGGTGGTGCCGTATTCTTCCTTGAATCTTTTGTTGAATACGTGCTTGGGCAGACCGGAAAGCCGGATCAGTTTCAGTGCGCTGCACTCGACTTCCAGGTAATTGTTCTCTACGAAATCTCTGAAATTTATATCAGTGCTGATGATGGGACGGAAGAATTCTGTCACTTGTGTCTTGGTGTAGTATGTCACAAATGTGATGAAGAGTTCGGTGTGCCAGGCCTGGCAGATTGCTCCGTTTCTTATCTTTCCCTTTCTCACTTGGATCACCATTCTGTCCACTATCTGCTTCAAGTCTTCTTTCACCGGCAGGATGTTGTGGGTGTACATATCTTTGTTAGTATGGGTGGTGAAAAAATCCTGCAGGGATTTGTCTGTTCGGATGGTGATTTCGTCGAGGCCGAAGAAGAGCAGCGATGAGTTCTTTTCGTGAGCCGTCACTTCAAGGAATCCGCCTTTTGACAGAAAGGCCATATATCCTTGGCTTATGGTTTTCTCATTGAAGTCTTTGCAGGATATCACGACCTTCCCTTTAAGCACAAACACCAAAAAATGGTATGAGAGGTGGGACTTCAATATGGATTCTCCACGGTCAATCGGAATGTAGCAGACTCCTGTGACGTGGTGGTTTTCGTTATAGACCAGTTCCACGCTGTCTGAATGGCTTATGAGACTGAAATTCTTCATTTTTGTCGAGTTGTTCTGAAAATATTTTTATTTTCCTAAAGCGCTGTGGCACAATCGTTTCGAGGGGAGGAAAATTACTGAACGGTATCTCAATTTGCTAAACGGTAGTTCATTTTCTTGGGCAAAAATAGAAATATTTCAAATCAAATCACATAAATTTGGAAAAAACAGTGATGAAGATCCCCGGTCGGAGCCGGGGATGACAAGAAAATTAACCGTCATACCCGACCTGATCGGGCATCTAAACAACAGAACTATGACCGTAAAAGCGACCTTCCATATGGAATCCGGGGATTTCACGATGACGTTTGAGGGGCAGAAGACATTCCGGAAGATCAATCATTCCAAATTCAAGACCCTCCTTCTTTTAGAGGCTGAGGAGGATATGAGCGAGGAGTTCAAGGCCTGGCTGGATTATTCTTTCCGTCACGGCAACGGCCCTTCCGTGCCTCGCATCAAGACCACTGTAGTCCAATATGACGACGAGGGCAACATCACGGAGCATTATTTCTGCACGCAGACCAGCCCTCGCCGCTGGTTCAAGAAATACGACAGGCTCAGAGAGATCGAGCTGGATTATATAATGAAGACAAAGATCAAGGAGTAATAGTATAATATAGTATAATTATGAAAAGAATCATTACCTATCTGACAGTTACAATCTTTCTTCTTCAGGCAATTGGATGTAAGAAGATAGATCAGCAGTTTGAGAATATCTATGATCTCATTGACAAGATTGAGGGCACCTCGCTCACTACTATTGACCAGCAGATTACCGCTGTCAACGGCTCGATTGATGATTTGAAGGGTGTTGATGCAGAACTCAAAGGCTACATTGACGCTTTGCAGACTACCGCAGCCGACCTCCAGTCACAGATTGATGCCACCAACACTGCTCTTGCAGCCTTGGAGAGCGACCTCGAGGGTCAGATTACAGCATCGGAGCAGAAGGTGCTCGGTGAGTTGAACACCGTGAAGACTGCTTTGGAGGGTCAGCTCGCCACCATCAACAACACCATCGCTGCATTGCAGGCAAAGGATGCGGAACTTGACCAGAAGATTGCCGACCTTCAAACCTATGTGGATAGCGAGATTACAGCTACCGAGGATTGGGCAACTGCCACATTCTCTACATTGGAGCAGTATGAGGCTACACAGACCGCCATTTCGGAAATCAATGCCTTGATAAAGAGCACGCAGGAGAGCATCACCGCCTTGGAGGAGAAACTCAGCAAGAAGATTACCGATGACATCGCAGCAGCCGTGGCCGGTGTGAATGCCGACATCGCAGCCAAGGTAACGGAGATTACCGATGCCTACACAGCAGCCATCAAGACCGCAAAGGATGATATTACCGCTGCCTACACCGATGCCATCAAGACAGCTATCACTGCCAGCGAGACATCTATGAAGGAGTGGGTGAATGGTGTCCTTGCCGATGGTTACTACACCAAGGCAGAGCTTGACGGTAAGATTACCGCACTTCAAACGCAGGTTACGGAGGGCGATGCCGCACTCCAGAAGGAGATTGATGACCTCGCTGCAGCTCTTGCACAGGCAGAGAGCGACCTCACAGCAGCCTACAAGAAGGCCATTGAGGATGCCATCACTGACAACAACGGAAAAATCAGTGCCGAGATAGCAGCTGCTGTAAAGACCGCGCAGGACAATCTTCAGGCGCAGATAGATGCCATCAACAGCGAGATTGAGAAGATCAAGGCGCGTCTGGATGTTATCGAGGCAGACATCAACTCCATCAACCAGCAGATTGATGCCATTAACGGCTCGATTGATGATTTGAAGAAAGTGGATGCCGAACTCAAAGGCTACATAGAGTCTTTGCAGAACACCGCAAACGACTTGCAGTCGAAGATTGATGCCACCAACGCGGCACTTGCAGCCTTGGAGAGCGACCTCGAAGGCCAGATTACAGCATCGGAGCAGAAGGTGCTCGATGAGTTGAACACCGTGAAGACGGCTTTGGAGGGACAGCTCGCCACCATCAACAACACCATCGCTGCATTGCAGGCAAAGGATGCGGAACTTGACCAGAAGATTGCCGACCTTCAAACCTATGTGGATAGCGAGATTACAGCTACCGAGGATTGGGCAACTGCCACATTCTCTACATTGGAGCAGTATGAGGCTACACAGACCGCCATTTCGGAAATCAATGCCTTGATAAAGAGCACGCAGGAGAGCATCACCGCCTTGGAGGAGAAACTCAGCAAGAAGATTACCGATGACATCGCAGCAGCCGTGGCCGGTGTGAATGCCGACATCGCAGCCAAGGTAACGGAGATTACCGATGCCTACACAGCAGCCATCAAGACCGCAAAGGATGATATTACCGCTGCCTACACCGATGCCATCAAGACAGCTATCACTGCCAGCGAGACATCTATGAAGGAGTGGGTGAATGGTGTCCTTGCCGATGGTTACTACACCAAGGCAGAGCTTGACGGTAAGATTACCGCACTTCAAACGCAGGTTACGGAGGGCGATGCCGCACTCCAGAAGGAGATTGATGACCTCGCTGCAGCTCTTGCACAGGCAGAGAGCGACCTCACAGCAGCCTACAAGAAGGCCATTGAGGATGCCATCACTGACAACAACGGAAAAATCAGTGCCGAGATAGCAGCTGCTGTAAAGACCGCGCAGGACAATCTTCAGGCGCAGATAGATGCCATCAACAGCGAGATTGAGAAGATCAAGGCTCGTCTGGATGTTATCGAGGCAGACATCAACTCCATCAAACAGCAGATTGAGGATTTGAAGGGTGTAGATGCCGAACTCAAAGGCTACATAGAGTCTTTGCAGAACACCGCAAACGACTTGCAGTCGAAGATTGATGCCACCAACGCGGCATTTGCAGCCTTGGAGAGCGACCTCGAAGGCCAGATTACAGCATCGGAGCAGAAGGTGCTCGATGAGTTGAAAACCGTGAAGACGGCTTTGGAGGGACAGCTCGCCACCATCAAGGAGACCATCACAACGCTTACATCTCGGCTTACTATCATTGAGGGCAAAATCGTTCAACTTTTCAATGAAATAGAGGAGTGTGCAACTAAGGAAGATGTGAATGAGGTTAAACAGGATTTGGCAACAGTGCAGAGCGATATGGCTGCGATGAAAGATGCTATTGAAGATCTTCAAGGTAGAATGGATACCGTAGAGGGAGAGGTGGATTTATTGCAGACCGCTGTCGATGAATTGGAAAGCAGAATTGAAGCACTTGAAGAGCTCTTCGACCAGATCCAGAGCGTGACATTTATCCCTCAATATAGCGATGGAAAGGTGAAGTTGGATTACACCGCGCACACCGTCTCTCTCGATTTTATTATCAATCCGCAGAGACTCAACACTGCTTTGGTTAAGGCTTGGGAAAACAATAAAGGTACCGAAAACAGTGTCATTAAGGCATATGTACGCTATACCAACGACCCGACCACTCGTGCGGGAGGCACACCGACAGAACTCACAGTTACGGCTGTAACAGCATCTGAGGACGGTATGATCAACATAACAGTCAAGGATAATGACCCATCACTGCTCATCGAAGATTTCTGGAAAGGAAATAAGGAGGCTGTAATCTACATTGTCATCACAAACGGCAGAACGGAGATTGCATCTGATGCCATCCCGATGATTGCCCATAACTATGTCGGGAATACTAACAGCATAGGTGGCTTTGGCGATGGTGACAGTTATCAAGGCAATGCAGGTGAATAATCTTATAAAGCGTTAAGATGATGAAGAACAGGAAATATATCATAATGCCGATGTTGCTGGCTTTGCTGTCTGTGGCGACCTCCTGTGAGCAGGAGGAACTGCCACCGGCAGTACCCGACAGCGATGCGGTGGAAGTTACCGCCACCATCGGCGATGCACAGGATACCCGTGTTTCGCAGCCTGAAGACAATAAATATGTATTCGATGCGGATGACCAGATACACATCGTAGGTTGGACGGGCAATTGGGACGAGTATAACAAACCGTGGAGTGATCCCACCGACACTTGGTGGAACGATGCGGTAAGTACCTACAATGGCTACAAGTGGAAGACAGAACCCTATATGCGTTGGCAGAATGGCGATGGACTTCAGCACAATTTCCTTGCTTGGTGGCCGGAGGGCTTTGTGAAGAGTGACCAAGACCTTACGGAGATAGAGATCACCCTCACGGGGGATTATAAAAAGGATGACATCCTCCTTGCGCGTTGGACAGGCGAGCGTCCCGCTGACAATACTTTACCCTTGCGGTTCAATCACCTGCTCTCGCGTTTCGATGTGCATCTGTTTTTCCGCAACGAGTACACGACATACAGCGACATCTCCATAGAGACCAAACTGAAAAATACGGTCAAGTGTAATTTGATGACGGGTGAGGTAGATGCGAAAAGTGCAACTGGCGATTATGTCAGAATGCAAGCGAGACAACATCCCGACGACAATTACCATTGGAGCGGCACCTGTATCACTGTGCCACACGAGTTCAATGGTGAACTGCTCACCATCAAGTTTACTGGAAACGGTGAGGAAAAGACCATCAACTACGAGCATACCGGTCAGCTCACCTTCAGGTCGGGGCAGCGGACTACGCTTTACCTGATTGTGAGCAAGGAAAAGGTAGAACTTAGGGATGTGTTCGTTACCGACTGGGAAACTGCTCCGGACATTGACGGTGGCGAAGCAGAAGAAGAGATTTAGAACGACAAGAATGATTTGAAACTTAAATATATATACGAATATGAGAATCAACAAATATTTTACGATAGCAGCGGTTGCCCTCGCATTGGTGGCTTGCGACAAGAACAACGATGATTTCAACATCGATGATACGAAGGACACCCCCATCACCATCGCTTCGGCAGGTGTGGCAGAGCTGACAACACGTGTCATCACGGATGACAATAAACTCGAAGGTATTACGGATGGAGAATTCGTTAATATGGGCGTATTCGTTACCGGAGGCTCTGCAGATAAGTATAATGCCACCAATATGCATTGGCACCACAACGGTGATCATTGGGACTGCACAAGAACCGTACTTTTCGAAGGCGCAAGTTCTCAGCAGAAGATTTACGCTTACTATCCTTATGTTGATGCGACAACAGGCAGTGTCACCGTTACAGCATCAGAGCAGACCGACTGGCTCGTGGCTACTGCCGATGATCTTACATCCAGGGTCGTAGAACTCACGATGACCCACGCCCTTACCAAGTTAGTTCTTAAACCTACATTTGGTACTGAACTCACAAGCCAGATAATCACTTCGGTAAAAGTGGAAGGTATGTATGCTTCAGGCACTCTGAACGTTTTCGACAATACTTGGAGCGATTTGCCGGAAGCCAATACCATTCTCGCAATGGCGAATAATGAGCTGTTGGTTATCCCGATGGAATCTTGCACATCGCTGCCCATCACCATCACGATGGAGGATGCTCGTGTGTTCAAGACAACTATCAACTTGGCTACGGTGGATAATAAGCTCGAGGCAGGCACGCAATACAACATCGCCCTCCAGATTGGTCAGGATAAGGTGACGTTGGGTAGCATCACTGCAAGCCCTTGGGGTTATGCTGCAGGTGGCGTACTTGAGACGGAGTAATCGAAATTGTCATCCCCGACTTGGGAACCGTCATCCCCGACTTGGGAACCGTCATCCCCGACTTGATCGGGGATCTAAGATTGCCGGTCAAGCCGGCAATGACAAAGCGAATATCATAAAAATGAATACAATGAAAGCATTTAAATATATAGCCCTGGCAGCACTGACATTCTCATTTGCGGCCTGTACGCAGGATGAAGATTTCATTCCGCAGGGTGATGCCGATGCGGTAAAGATTACCGCAACCATCGGAAAGTTGCAAACCCGAGTAAGCTATGACGAAAGAAATACCACTTTCGATGAGAACGACCAAATCAAGGTAGTAAACAAACTGCGTACATCGAAAAATGTTGCCACCT